>JBAQJX010000135.1:0-36122 GCA_049641765.1 Candidatus Acidiferrum sp. | reverse complement strand
GAACTAGCGAGGTCACGACGCGGGTGGAGGCTTCTGCTTCGTAAGCATGGCACACGATCTGGCATTTCGGACGGCGCTCGCGGCGGGACTGGGATTGGTCGCCGCGGCTGGAAATTTAATTGGCGGTTATTTTGTCGTGCGGCGGGAGTGGCCGCGAAGGTTTCTGCAATATTTTCTGGCGCTCGGCGCGGGCTACATGCTCGCCGTGGCATTTGTCGATGTGATTCCCGAGTCAATCCATTTGGCAGGCGAGCAGGCGCTGGTTTCCGTACTTCTCGGTTATTTCCTGGTCCATCTCTTCGAGCACACCATTGCGCCGCATTTTCATTTTGGAGAAGAAACACACCACGAAGAGGTGAGCCATCATCACGCGCGGACGACCGTGCTTCTGGGATTGACGATTCACACTTTTTTTGACGGAGTGGCGATCGCGGCCGGCTTTCTCGTTTCCGTATGGCTCGGCGCGATGATTTTCGTTGCAGTTTTCTTGCACAAGCTGCCGGAAGGATTCACGGTCGCCTCGGTCGTGCTGGCAAGCGGGCAGGGAAAGCGCAACGCAATCCTGGCGGCGGGGTTGTTAGGAGCGGCGACGATCTTCGGAGTCTTGCTGACGAGCGTTCTGCAAAGTGAATTGAAGTACGCGCTGCCGATTTCTGGCGGCGTGACCGTTTACGTTGCCGCAACGGATTTGCTGCCGGAAGTGAACCGGGAGCCGAATTGGAGAATGGCGCTGCTGGTATTCGTGGGAGTGGCCACGGTGTTGATAATGCAGCATTTATTTCACGTTTGATTTCGCCTTCCGTTCGCTTTAGAGTACCCCTCACAATTGCAACTTTATGAGCCCACACGGGTTCGATAGAATGTGGCGGCTATGGCCAGGTCGGACGTCCAATTAATGCTGGACGTGAAGGCGGGCGACGAGCAGTCGTTCGAACTTCTCCTTCAGCGCTACAGGAGACCCCTAGTCAACTTCCTCTACCGCATGGTTCGGGCGCGGGAAGAGGCGGAAGACTTGGCGCAGGAAGTTTTTTTGAGAGTGTATCGGGCACGGAAGGATTACGTCCCGAGCGCCAAATTCACGACGTGGCTTTTCCGGATCGCGACAAATTTGGCGCTGAACTCCGTGCGGGACAATCGCCACCAGCGCATGGAAGTTTCGCTGGACGCTCCGGTAACGGTGGATGCGGAAGACGGAGACGAGAAGGCGCTGGATATTGCGGAAAAGAATCCGAACATCGAGCAGCACCTGATCGAGGAAGCACGGAAGAAAATGATCCGCCACGCGATCGACAAACTGCCGGAAAAGCAGCGCGCGGCGGTGCTCCTGCATAAGTACCAGGAGCTGGATTATGGAGATATTGCAAGGATTCTCGAATGCTCGGAGAGCGCGCTGAAGTCGCTGCTGTTTCGGGCATACGAATCGTTGCGAGTGGAACTAGCCCCGCTCGTGGCGAGGCAAGGGAAGTAGAAATGGGTAGAGAAGGAAGGCAGTCATGAGCTGCACGAGAATGGAAAATAGGATTGTGGCGTACGTGGACGGGCGCTTGAAAGAGAGCGAACGGCTGGAGGTGAAAAAGCACCTCACGACGTGCGCGACGTGCCAACTGCGCGTGAACGAATTTCGCGCGGTGGCGGGATTGTTGGAAGAGTTGCCGCAGATCGAGCCGTCGACGGCGTTCGACGTGAGAGTGCGCGCGCGTGTGGCGGCGGAGCCGGTGAAACGAGGCTGGTGGGCCTGGCTTGCGCCATCGCCGCGCGTGGTGCTTGCGGCGTCGATGCTGGTGCTGGCCACGGTGTGGGTTGCTTCGCGGCCGCCGGAACATTCCGGGACGAACCTGACGGCAGCCGAAGAGGCGCAGATCAATCAGGATTTGCCGGAGCTGGAAAACTTTGACGTGATTTCCGATTTCGGAGCGCTGACGGATTTGCCGCAGCCGGTGCAAGCCGAGGATGCGGGCAGCACCAATCAGGATCAAAACCAGAACCAGCAGAATCAACAGGACGAGCAGCAAAATCAGAACCCGGACCAAAATCAGAATCAGCCGATGTAATTCATGGGACTTCGACTCCAACTCGCTGGGTGCCTGATCGCGATAGGACTGAGCACGGCGCTGGCCGCGCCTTGCTCGGCACAGCGCGGCCGCGCGAATCTTTCCGCGCAGGCGCACCGGCCGCCGGCACCTGGGCCGAGAGCGCAAGCGCGCCAACAGCGGCAGCAAGAGCGGAAAGCCGCAAAAGCAGCGCAACAGGAAAAGCGGCCGAACGCAGCGGAGCGCAATCCACAGGGCAATCCTCAGCGCAGTGCGAATCCGAACCGTCCGCCGTCCGCGTACACTCCGCCGGCGCCGCAGAGAAAATTCAGCGACCTGACCCCGCAGGAAAAACAGAGAGTCCTCGAGAATTACAACCGGTTCAACAAGCTGCCCCCCGCGCAGCGAGAAGAAATGCGCGAACGAATTGCGACTTGGAAACAGCTGACGCCAGCGCAAAAGGATCACATCCGAAACGACGTCGTGCCGAAGTGGAGGCAGATGCCCGCGGATCGGCGACAGGCGATCCGGCAGAGACTGCGCGTGCTCCAGAATATGCCGGAGTTCGCGCGGAACCAGCGGCTGAATGATCCGAAGTTCACCGAAGGGATGAGCGACGAGGATAAGGCGACGCTGCGGGATTTGAGCCACATGCATGTCGGAGCACCCGACCCTCCGGGTGAGTAGGCAGCCGACAGATCACAGCTGACAGCCGAGAGTACAAACCAGCAAAGGGAACAGATCTCTTTCCAGTACGGCGCGAACCGCATTTGTTCAAACTTCACCGGCAGTAGGGACGAGCGCACTCGCCTGCGCGGAGGAAAGTCGCGCGCGGGATGCCAATCTGGCGCAAGCGCGTCAAAAGCAGTTCTTGCCACTCGTTGACAATGCGGCTGCTCTCGCGGCATCGTGACTAGTTCACGCCAGCGGCATCCAATGGCTGGGAGGGAGCTATTCCGGTTTCCAATCGCTTCCGCGCATTACAGCACCGCAATTTTCAGCTATTCATCGCAGGGCAACTTACCTCGTTAATTGGGACGTGGATGCAGACGGCCGCGCAGCTTTGGCTGGTCTACAAGATGACCGGCTCGGCGGCGTTGCTCGGCGTTTTCGGGTTCGCAAGCCAGGTGCCCATCCTTTTTTTGGCGGCGCTGGGCGGCTATATCGGCGACCGCTATAACCGCCATCACGGTGTGATTTGGACTCAGGCCGTTTCCATGGTGCTGGCTTTCGCGCTGGCGGCGCTGACGTTTACGAATGTCATTCAAGTTTGGGAGCTGATTTTTGTCGCGTTCCTCGTCGGCGTAGTGAACTCGTTCGACGTGCCGATTCGCCAGGCGTTTTTGGTCGAGATGGTGAGCAAAGAGGACTTGCCGAACGCGATTGCGCTGAACTCTTCGATTTTCAACGGGGCGCGCGTGGTAGGCCCGGCCATTGCGGGTTTCGCGCTGGCGTGGAAGGGGCCGGCATGGTGTTTTTTTCTGAATGGCCTGAGTTTCCTGGCGGTGATTGGCGCGCTGCTGGCGATGCGGATCGCAAAGCGAGTTATGAAGGCGGAAAAAGGCTCGCCCTTCCAGAGTTTGATTCAAGGATTCCGATTTGCGATGAGCGATTTGCCGATTCGCTCGTCGCTGCTGCTCTTGAGCATGTTGAGCTTCCTGGGATTGCAGTATTCGGTTTTCCTGCCGATTTTTGCGAGCGACGTTCTGCATCGCGGCGCTCAAGGATTCGGATTGCTGATGAGCGCGGCGGGCGTGGGAGCGGTCGTCGGGGCGCTGCACTTTGCGGCAAGGACGAGCTACAAGGGATTGGCGCGATGGATCGCGGCCACGTCAACGATTTGCGCAGTCGGGCTCGTGGCGTTTTCGCAATCGAAAATTTTCTGGTTGTCGATGACCGTACTGGTGGTGATCGGATTCTGTGCGACGGTGCAAATGGCGGCGACGAATACGACGCTGCAAAATCGTGTGCCGGATCATTTGCGCGGGCGGATCATGGCGGTGTACGCGACGATGTTCATGGGCATTCAGCCGATCGGATCTCTGGTTGCGGGAGGCGTGGCGAAGAAAATCGGCGCGCCGTTGACCCTGGGAGTTTTCGGAACGCTTTGCTTTTTGGGGAGCGTGTACTTCATTTTTCGGGTTGTGATGCGGTTGCAGCGGCAGCCGGAAGCAACGGCCGCGGCTTAAACCGGGTTCGGGCGATACAGCCAGTCCGGCTTGGTGAGATGTCCGGCGACGGGCGCGGGTGAAGAGGGCGGGGCAAGCCCCGCCCCTACAGCTTCCTTATTAGCGATCGAGATTGTCGGAGCACAGGCTGAAGCCTGTGCCACCGCGGCGAGGATGGCGTCGACTTTCGGCCGCTGAGGCGCGAGCGAGCAGACGGGGTCGGTGGCTGCCGAGTCGGCAGCAAGAAGAAAGGCCTGGCATCGGCAGCCGCCAAAATCCTGCGAGCGGCGGTCGCAGGTTTTGCAAGGTTCCTGCATCCAGGATTCGCCGCGAAATTTTTGGAAGGCTTCGGAGTCATTCCAGATCTCTTCCAGGCCGCGATTCTTTACGTTTTCAAATGAGAGGCCGGGAATCACGCGGGCAGCATGGCAGGGAAGCGCGTCGCCACTGGGCGTGATGAGCATGAGTTTGCGTCCCCAGCCGCCCATGCAAGGCTTGGGATATTTCGCGTAGTAATCCGGCACGACATATTCGATTTTGGTTTTTCCCGCCAGACGTTCCTGGGCCTTCTTCAAAAAGTCGATGGAGTGCATGAGCTGGCCGCGAGTTGGGAGAAGCGAATCGCGATTCGCGAAGGCCCATCCGTAGTATTGAACGTGCGCAAATTCGACGCGGCCAACGCCCGAGGATTCCGCGAGCGCGAGCATTTCCTCGAGTTGATCGAGATTGCGGCGATGAATCACGAAATTCAATGTGACGCCAACGCGATGACGCTTGAGCCATTCGAGAACGCGGAGCTTTTGCGGATGAGATTTTGTGCCGGAAATTTCGCTCGCAATTTCTTCGCGCGCGCCTTGAAAGCTGAGCTGAAAATGGTCGAGGCCAGCCTCGACGAGAGATTCGAGGCGGGATTCATCGAGAGGCATGCCGGAGGAGATGAGATTGACGTAGAGACCGGCGCCGCGAGCGGCTTTGACGAGATCGAGCAAGTCGGGACGAGCGAGCGGCTCGCCGCCGGTGAAATCGGCTTGGAGGACGCCGAGCGAAGCGGCTTCGCGAAAGATGCGAGACCAGTCGGCGGTCGAAAGCTCGGTGGAACGAGACTGGAGCTCGAGAGGATTGGAACAATAAACACAGTGAAGAGGGCAGCGGTGCGTTAGTTCGGCGATGAGAGCCAGCGGGCTGAGATTGGTCGAAGCCATCTAAAGTTAAAAGATAAACCTACTCCGGTTGCGGAAGCTTGTATTCAAAATCGTAGGAATGCTTACCGTCGACAATGTTGATGGTCATTTGGCCGGTGAGCCCCGTGAGCTGCCCGGTGCCGGAATCGGGCACAACTTCGATGTCCAACCGCGGAACGCCGCGCGTCATGGTTGCGTGATGCTGGAGAATGAATGTCCCGCCGCGCCCATCCAAAGTTCCAGTGACCTTTTCGATGGCCACGTAACCGGCCGAGCCTTTGATGGGAGTGCCGGCGGTGAGCATTTGGCCTTTACTCACACCATCCAATCCGCCGTGAAACTGCTTGTCGATCGTCATCCTGCCCAAGCTGGCATGGTCGGGAGTGTTGTCAGAAGTTTGGGGCGTGATTTTGACTTCGAAAATGCCGGTCGCGTGATTGGACACCGATGCTCCCTTCCGGTTGGGGTTCGAAATTTGAGATTGATTTTGCGCGAGAACGGACACGACCAGGAGTGGCAACGCGGAAAAACACGCAACGGCGCTGTGTCGGTTGAACATTGGCTCCTCCTGAAATTCTAACGACCGGGCAGCGGCGTTACAAGCGAGCTACATCTCGAAATCCAGAATGCGTTCTTTTTGGAGCAGAGCGAGAAAGCCGAAGATGTCCTACTCGACTTTGGTGGGTCTGCCCTCGAATATGTTTTGGGGGCGAATTCTAGGCCGTGGACCCCCACCCCCGGGGTGTCCGGAGAATCGTGAGTAAGCCCATGAAAACATTAAGGTTGCAGGATTTTGTGCGTGTGCACAGGGTTAGTACAGCGAGTCGAGGCAGCGGCGCACCCCCTCCCCCAGTTTTTTGTAAGTGTTGATTCTAAAGCTGCTTAAAGCTGCGTGTTTTCCTAGACATCCATAAGTGTTGATTCTACGTAACTTATTGATCTAAGTATTTGGCGCGCACTCGAGCACGAACAGTGGACCCTGCACGTGCCGAAGATGGGCGGGGGAAAGTTGCGGGTAGAAAAGAAAACGGCGGCCAAGAGCCGCCAGAGAGAACCAACACTTTTACCCAAGAGAAATACTAGCACATATAATTCAATTGTCAAGGGGAAAATTGAAGGGAAGAGGAGCTGTCAGGGCTCGAAATCCAGAGCACGCTCTTTCTGCAGCAGAGCGAGGTAGCCGAGGATGTCCTGTTCGACTTTGGCGGGGTCGGCTTTCGAGTAGGTTTGCTGGAGTTCGGAAATAATTTGCTCGACGGTGTGTTTGCCGTCGCAGCGCTCGACGATTTCGAGGCTGGGGCCGTTGAGGCGCAGAGCGCGTTCAGGCATGAGCAGCGTGCGGGGCTGCTGGCTCTTTTCATTCATGCGGCAGCCGGGAGCGAGGCGCGGACGGCTACTCGGTTCGATACTCATCGCGAGCCTGCTTCTGTTTTCGGGCAAAAAGCGCCGGGAGGCGGCCAGCCGGGTTGAACATAAGAGAAATAGAGGGCGTCGAGTTGAGCCCAGAGGATGTCGCACTTGGCGCGAAGGGCGGCGTGCGCTTTGTCTTGTTGTTCGCGCGTTTGGGCGTGTTTCGCGACCCAGGCGAGGGCAAAACTGGCGTCCTCGGGAGCTTGCGTGAGGCGTCCGGTGAAATAGTCGAGGCCGCTGGAAAGCCAAGGATAGTGATGACGCAGACGATCGACGCGGAGCGTAATGAGTTTCTTGGAAAAAAGTTCGGTGAGCGAGGAGGCCACGGCCTCGAGATGTGAGCGCGTGGAGACGAAGTCCACGTAGGCCTGAACCGCATAGCGCGTGGCGGGAAGAATGCCGTCGCCTTCGAGAGCTTGTTCGCGCGGGAGGCCGGTGGCTTCGACCAGATGAAGCCACTTTTCAATGCCGCCGGGCTTGCTTCCGTCTCCATCGTGGTCGAGGATTCGTTTGCGCCAAGCGAGGCGAAAGGCGGGATCTTCGCTGCGCGCGAGAATGGCGGCGTCTTTGATGGGAATGCGGCTTTGGTAGTAGTAGCGGTTCAAGGCCCAGGCTTGGAGCTGGCCGCGCGTGAGTTTGCCTTCGTGCATGAGCGCGTGGAACGGGTGCTTGTGGTGATAGCGCTCTTCGCCAATGGTAAGAAAGCCGGCAATGAAGTCGGATTCAGAGAGCAGAGGAGCATTGATCGCTTTCTTGCGGCTCATACGGCGAGTTCCATTCCATCATAGGCGATTTCCCAGCCGGCCTCACGAACGATGCGGGATTCTGGGCTATCGTCATTCAAGATGGGATTGGTGTTATTGATGTGAATCAGGACGCGGCGCGTTTTGCTAGCGCGAAACGGTTGTCTGAGCAGGCCGCGGTCGCCCCAGAGAGGCAGATGGCCCATTTGCCGGGCGGACTTGCTGCCTTTCTGGATGGAATGCAGTTCGTCGTCTTTCCAGAATGTGCCGTCGAGAAGCGCCAGGTCGCTTTCCTCGATACAGCGAAGCCATTGATCGCCCATGCCCGGAAGATTGGGGGCGAAGAAAAACCGCTTTTCCTTCGAGACAAGCGTGAGGCCGATGACGGCTTCTTCGGCAGACAGACTGTTCCGCAGCGAATCGCTGACGTAATCGGGAAAACTGCCGTTGAGCGAGACCGCTTTGCAGAACAGGCCGACTTTTTTATCCGCGGGCGATGCCAGGACCAGCGGCGTAAGCCGATCGAGCGGCAAAGTTTCCCATTTCACGGGCGGATTTGAGCGTGCCAGAACGCGAAAGAGGCTGTTTTCTTCCGTCAGAATGCGCTTGACGGCGACGGTCGAAAAAATTTGCAAAGGCTGAAACTCGCGAAGGTGAAGAAGGCCCATGACCGCGTCCGTGTCGGCGCTGGTCAATACAACTGTGCTTACCGGAGTGTTGCGCGAGTTTGCGGGAGGGGCGAAGTCGGCAAAGGAAAGGATCTGTTGGCGAAGATCGGGGGAAGCGTTCAAGAGAAACCAGCGGGAACCGTCAACGGACACGGCAGCCTGAGCTTGCGTTCGCGGAGTGGCTTTCAGAGTCCCGGTGCGCACACCCATGCATTGAAGACACGCGCAATTCCATTGTGGGAAGCCGCCCCCGGCGGCGGAGCCGAGGACTTTAACGCGCATTACAGCACGACGACCGAGGACCGCTGGGCGCGGTCACGGAGCTAGATCTCGGCGTTGGCGTACGAGCTAATTTCGCAATTCAGGTCGATCTCTTCGTGCTGAGGGGTGGTCCATTCCATGGCGAAGGGCTCCTAGGAAACCGCAAAAATCAAAACTTCAAGCAGCGAAAATATACCACAGGCGCGGTTTCGAGGGAAGCCCCCGGCGTGAAATCAGGGTCATAGGCCAGGCGAAAGACAGCCTACGAAGGATGGAGTCGCTCCTCGCGAGAAACCACAACCTGTGGTGGCAAAAATCGGGAGTTTGCTTAGATGTGAAAAAGCAGAATTTTTTCAACAAGCGCTCGTTTTTCTCTTGACAAAGGCTGAAAGCGACCTATTATGTGGCGATAAGTGGAGTGAAGTGGTCCGCAGTAGAAAAAAGTAGAAGTCTCCCGGCGAAGCAAGGGCGTTCTCGAGGGCAATCGCGAACGTGGGCAATCAAGGCATACAAACGAGGCATTTGAGCAAAGATTATGAAGCTCAGGGGAAACTGTCGGGCGAAAGTCGACGAGAAGGGACGTCTCAAAATACCCTCGCAATTTCTGGACGAGCTCAGGGAGTACGGCAACCAATTTTATATCACAAGTACGACGGGCGAGACGGCAAGAATTTATCCGATGAAGGTTTGGTCGGAAATCGAAGACAAGCTGGCGCAACTGCCGAGCACGCATGTGGCGAAGCAAAAGTTTTTGCTACGGACCAGCTATTTTGGGCAGCAAGCGGAATTGGATGGGCAGGGGAGAGTGCTTTTGCCGCCGGTGCTGCGAGAGTCCGCGCAAACGGTGGGCGAAGTCGACGTCTTTGGGACGCTGAACTATTTGGAAGTGATGAACCACACGCGGGTGCTGGACAAGTTGAAGAATGAACCGTACACGCCGGCGGACGACACAGCGTTGGGAATTTAGCGCGGCAAGGGAATTGAGCAAGTAGCGGGACCCGAGGGTTAGCGGACGAAGGGCAAAAGAGATTGAGTGCGGCGCATACGCCGGTGATGTTGGAAGAGGTGCTGGAATGGCTGGGCATCAAGCCGGAAGGAACGTACATAGACGCCACTCTGGGAGCCGGCGGACATTCGGCAGCGATCGCCGAGAGGCTGACGTCGGGACGGCTGATCGGTCTGGACCGGGACGCACAGGCATTAGGACTGGCGCAGGAGAGGTTGAAGGGCTTCGCGGAGAGGGTGACAGTGGTGCAGTCGCCGTTCTCGAGGATTGCGGAGGCCGCACACGAGTTGGGGATTCTGAAGGTGGACGGGGTCTTGGCCGACTTGGGAGTCTCTAGCATGCAGCTGGATCAGGCGGAGCGGGGATTTTCGTTCCGGGAAGCGGCCGAGTTGGATATGAGAATGAACATTGCCGATGAATTGACGGCAGAAGAGATTGTGAATCGGTGGCCAGAGAAAGAACTGGCCGATTTGCTCTACCGCGAGGCGGACGAGCACGATTCCAGAAGAATCGCCAGGGCGATCATGAGAGCGCGGCCGATCAGGGATACCGCGCACCTGGCAACGATTGTGGCAGGGGCCCGCAAGCACTGGGGAAGGCAGAGACTGCATCCCGCAACAAAAACGTTTCTGGCGCTGCGGATAGCGGTGAATCGAGAGATGGAGGAACTCGGGCAGTTTCTAACGCGGACCCCTGACACATTAAATTCCGGCGGGCGTATGGTGATGCTGAGTTACCACTCGCGCGAAGACCGCATAGTGAAGCACGCGCTGCAAGAGGCAGAGCGTTTGGGAACGCTCAAGGTGCTCACCCGTCACGTGATCCAGCCGACCGAAGAAGAGAAGGCGGCCAACCCGCGTTCGCGAAGCGCGAAATTGCGGTGTGCAGAAAGAGTGTAGTCATGAAGGGCAGAAGCAAAAAAGCGGTGGTGGCGGAGTTTCAGACCGTCAAGCGAATCGACAATTCACGGCTGGTGCGCAACGTGGCGCCGGCAAAGACGCGGAACCTCTGGCGGACGGTGGCGTTGGGGAGTTTCGTTGCGGCGTTCTTCATGCTTTATATTTTTCAGCACTTCCGCTGCATTGACTTGAGTTTTCAACTCGAAGACTTAAAAGCCCAGCAGACGAAAGCCACGGCACTGAACTCGGAGCTGAAGCTGGAAATTGCCGGGCTTCGCGATCCGATGCGCATCGACGTCATCGCGCGCCGCCGGCTGGGGCTGACCGAGCCGTTGCCATCGCAGGTTCAGGAATACGATCGACCGGATGGCGCGGAAGAGGCTGCGGTGCGATTCGTTCGCCCGAACCGCACGCCGTGAAGCCGTCGGCCGGCGTCGCGTTTCCAAACAAAAACTTTTTGGATTTATTGAGCTTCAAACCGGAGCGTTTGCCGACCTGAATTCGCCATGCAACAAGACCGCGCCCAAGTCCGTTTGCTCATCATCGCCGGCGTGGCTTTCTTGTGGATGGGCGCGGTATTTGGCAGGCTCAGCTACCTTCAACTCTTTGAGCATGGCGAATACCTCTCTCGCGCTCTCCGCCAACAGCAACGAACCATCGAAATAACTCCCGAACGCGGGGCGATCTTCGACCGGAACAAACAGGCGCTAGCGATGAGTATCCCTGTAGATTCGGCGTTTGGAGTGCCCTCGGAGATTGCCGACGAACAACTGGCGGCGCGGTTGCTCTCTGGAGTAGTGGGTGTTCCGCAGGAAGTCCTCGAAGAACGCTTCGCAGCCTCGAAATCCTTTGCCTGGATTTCCCGCAAACTGCCGCCCGAAAAGGCGGAAGCGATCACGGCGCTCAACCTGAAAGGCATTTACCTCCAAAAAGAGAACAAGCGGTTCTATCCGAAGCGGGACCTCGCGGCGCACGTTCTCGGCTTCGTGGACATGGACGAAAAGGGTCTGGGCGGCATCGAGTATGAACTGGACAAGGAGATTCGAGGCGAGAGCGAAAAAATCGTCGTGATGGAAGATGCGCGGCGGCGCTGGTTCGACAGCACGCAAGCCAAGCTGAACAACGGCGCCGATGTGGTGCTGACGCTCGACGAAAAAATTCAATACATCGCCGAGCGCGAACTCGATGCGGCGATCGCGCAGACACATGCGATTGCTGGAACTGCCATCGTCATGAATCCGAGCAACGGAGAAATCCTGGCGCTGGCGAATTGGCCAACGTTCAACCCCAACAAGGCCAGCGAGGCTCCCGCCGAATCGCGCATGGACCGCGCGGTGAGCGCGCTTTATGAGCCGGGCTCGACCTTCAAGTTAATCACGCTCGCGGCGGCTTTCAACGAAGGCATCACGCGACCCGACGAAGTTTTCGACTGCGAAAACGGAAGCGTGCTCGTCGCCGGACACCGGATTCACGACCATCTGCCGTTTGGGATGCTCAATGTTGCGCAAATCCTGGCGGAATCGAGCGACGTTGGCGCGATCAAGATTGCTCTGCGGCTGCAGGCGCCGCGATTTTACGACTACATCCGGGCATTTGGATTTGGCGCACCGACAGGCGTGGATTTGCCCGGAGAGAGCAGAGGCTTGTTGCGGCCAGTTGAGAATTGGGGTTCATTTTCGATTGGGTCGATCTCGATGGGGCAAGAGGTGGGAGTTACTCCGATACAGCTCATCACAGCCGTTTCGGCAATCGCGAATGGCGGCTTGCTTTACAGGCCGCATGTCGTGGAGGAGTTGGAGCGCGACGGACATGCGCTGCCCGCGGAAGGAATTTTGGGGCCAACGGAGCCGAAGCGCGTGATTCGTCCCGACACGGCGGCGACACTGCGCAAGCTGATGGAAGGCGTTATTCTGAATGGGACCGGCCCGAGAGCGCATCTGGACGGATGGACTTCCGCCGGCAAGACGGGCACCGCGCAGAAGATCGATCCCGCAACGGGACGCTACTCACGCACTCAGTACATTGCTTCGTTCACAGGGTTTGCGCCGATCAACGATCCGGAAGTGGTGATTCTTGTTTCGCTGGATTCGCCCGTAGGGCAGCACGAAGGCGGGGAAGTAGCCGCTCCGGTGTTCAAGCGGATCGCCGAGCAAGTATTGACGTATCTCGACGTACCGCGCGACGTCCCGCTCAGTCCAAAGTTGGTTCAGGCTGCCTATCAAAAGCAATCAAGAGAAGACGGCGGTGCGCTTCAGGATCTCTCGTCGGTGGATTTTTCGGGACAGCCCGATGCGACACCCGCCGCATCGCAGACAACAGGTGGCGACAAGCAGGCGCCGGCGGTTAGCGCGAAGTCGCCAGTGATTGTAGCGGTGGACCAAGGCGGCGACATTGAGGTGCCGGATTTTTCTGGGAAGACGATGCGCGAAGTTGCGGACATGTCGTTGAAGCTCGGGCTCGACCCCGTTTTGGTTGGCAGCAATCTTGCAACGGATCAATCACCGGCGGCGGGAGCGAAGGTAAGGCGCGGCGCAAAAATCACTGTGCGCTTCGGGACACCGGCAGACAAGAAATCGAAGCCGCGGTCTGGAACCAGGAATTAGGATGAGAACTGGATTGAGACCTATCGAAGAAGAAGCACGTAATTCGAAAGCAGACCGGGCCGATGAGGGCTTGCAGAATTCGCCCGCGCCACGCGTTTCGGCTCCCCGCATGAAATTACGCGACGTATTGCACGGGACAAACGCGAGAGTTCCCGCGTCGGCCGAAGAACTTGAGATCCGCCAGGTAACGTGTGATTCGCGCAAGGTTCAGCCGCAGGCGCTGTTCTTAGCGCTTCACGGCGCGAAGGCCGATGGGAATACGTTTCTGCAGGATGCCATTTCGCGCGGTGCTGTCGCCGTCGCCAGCGAAGAGTCTGCTCCCCCGTCTATTCCAGCAAATGTGGCATGGATTCAAGTGAGCGAGGCCCGCAAGGCGCTCGCGATTGCCGCCGCAAATTTTTTTGGACATCCCGCGACGGCGCTGCGGCTTGCCGCGGTGACGGGCACAAACGGAAAAACGACGACAACTTCGCTCATCGACGCCATCGTGAAGGCTTCCGGCGCAAAGACCGGTTTGTTCGGAACGATCGCGTATCACACACCGCTCGGCGAATACCCTGCGCCCAACACGACGCCGGAATCCGTGGACTTGCAGAGGTTTCTCGCGGAAATCCGCGATGCCGGCGGGCGTTATGGCGTGCTGGAGGCAAGCTCGCATTCGCTGGCGATGGACCGCTTGTGGGGCTGCCATTTTGCGGCGGCTGTCTTCACCAATCTCACGCGCGAGCACATGGATTATCACAAGACGTTTGAAGATTACTTCGGGATGAAGCGGAGGCTCTTCGAAGGAACAGGAGCGGGCGCACCGGATGTGGCGGTGATCAATACCGACGACGAATACGGCAAGCGGTTGACTGGACTGGCCGCGAAAACCGTGACCTACGGCCTCGAATCCAATGCGGATATCACGACGAAGAAATTCCAACTGACATTCAATGGTTTGACTTTCGCGGCACAGACGCCGAACGGAAAAGTGCAGGTCGTGTCACCTTTGGTCGGCCGCATCAATGTTTACAACCTTCTCGCGGCCATCGGCGCCGCGCAGGCCCTCGGGCTTTCGAACGCGGTCATCGAAGCGGGGATCCGCAATCTTGAGAGCGTTTCCGGGAGATTCCAGCGCATCGATTTGGGGCAACCATTCTTTGTGGTGGTCGACTACGCGCACACGGACGACGCTCTTGAAAACTTGATTCGAACCGCGCGTGAACTGAATCCCAAGGGCCGCATCATCACGCTTTTTGGGTGCGGCGGCGGAAAAGACAGAACAAAGCGGCCGGTGATGGGAGAAGTAACCGGACGGCTGAGCGATCTCACGATTCTCTCAAGCGACAATCCAAGACACGAGGATCCGCTGAAAATAGTCAGCGACATCATCGTCGGGCTGCAAAAAACAGCCGGCAAGTATTTGATCGAACCCGACCGGGAGAAAGCCATCGGCGTGGCGATGGACGAAGCGCGCGCAGGAGACATTGTTTTGCTCGCGGGCAAAGGTCATGAAAATTATCAGATTCTCGAGGACCGAACACTCGACTTCGACGATCGCGACATGGCGCGGCGGGCATTGCGGGAAAGAGGGTATAGCAAAGCACACGCGGGAATTGGAATCGGCGAGCCGAGAAGCGGCTCAGAGTTTGGCACGTAGCGCGCTTGTCTAAAGGCGTGGCGAGGGCGCGCGAGCCAGAGGTTAACTCGCGAAAGGAGGAGCCCTCAAAACAAGGTGAGAACAGACCGATGCGCGGGGTATCTGCGTAAAGCAAACCCCTTGAGGCATTTATGCGGTGGACGATTGCACAGGTGGCTGACGCGCTGGGTGCTCGGGCAGGGGCGGGACTTGACGCCATGGCCCGGGTGGCCGGCGTCTCGATTGATTCTCGCACGGTACGTCCAGGACAACTGTTCATTGCTGTCCACGGACCGCGTCATGACGGACACGATTATGTGGCGAGTGCGCTGGGGAGTGGAGCGCTCGCGGCGCTGGTGGCGGAGCAGCAAGCGGGGCGCTATGGAGAGGGAATCCGCAACCGCTGCATCGTCGTGGGCGATACGTTCGAAGCGCTCAAGCAGCTTGCCCGCGCGGTGCGCGAAGCATGGGGCGGGAAAATCGCCGGCGTCACAGGCTCCGTGGGAAAAACCACGACGAAAGAGATCCTGGCGGCCTTGTTGGGCGCGAAGTTGCGGGTCCTGAAGTCGGAAGGAAATTTTAATAACGAGTACGGCTTGCCGCTGACGCTGTTTCGCCTCGACGAAACGCACGAAGCGGCGGTGCTCGAAATGGGCATGTCGCGCCGGGGAGAACTGACCAGGCTCGCAGCCATCGCGCGGCCGGACGTGGGAGTCGTGACGCGCGTTGCACCGGCGCACTTGGAATTTTTTTCGTCGGTCGATGAAATTGCACTGGCAAAACGCGAATTGATCGAGGGGCTGAATGGCAAAGAGTCTACCGCCGTGCTGAATGCCGACGATCCTCGCGTCGCGGCCTTCGGAGCGTTTGCTCCGGGCCGCGTCGTGACGTACGGCATCGAATCGCCGGCATTTTTTTCGGCAGAGAGCATCGAAGATCGCGGCGCGTTGGGCTCGGCGTTCGATTACGTCAGCCCCGAAGGCCGCGTGCGGCTGGAGCTTCCTGTTCCCGGGCGGCACGCCATTTGCAACGCACTCGCGGCGCTCGCCGCGGCCAGTGTGTGGAACATCGGCGCGGCGGAGGCGCAAAGCGTTTTTAGGACGTTGCGCGTGCCGGCGATGCGCGGCGAATTGCTGCGATTTTCAAATGGAGCGGCGCTCATCAACGATAGCTACAACTCCAGTCCAGCTGCCCTGCACGCCATGGTGGCGGTTCTGGCAGCGACGCCGAACTTTCAGCGAAGAATTGTCGCCGCCGGCGAGATGCGCGAGTTGGGGCCTTCCTCGCCGCAACTGCACCACGAGGCAGGAGTCTTTGCCGCGAAAACCGGCAAGGTCGATTGGGTCATCGGCGTGGAAGGCGACGCTGAGCAAATCGTCGAGGGCGCGATTTCCGCGGGCGTTCCTCGCGACCACACGCGGTTTTTCGCCTCCGCGGAAGAGGCATCCAAATTCCTCGAAGAGTTTCTCTCGCCAGGGGACGTGTTGCTCGTGAAGGGTTCGCGCGGCGTAAAGATGGAACGAATCGTCGAAACGCTGTTGACCCGTTACGCCGCTCCCGGCGACCTTCCGCGGCAGGAGGTTCGGCACTGAGATGCTTTACTACCTCCTCTATCACGTTTTGCAGCCCTACTTCAGCCCGCTAAACGTTTTCCGCTACATCACGGTTCGAACGGTCTATGCGAGCCTGACGGCGATGTTTCTTGGGCTGGTGTTTGGCCCGTGGCTGATTCGGCGATTGCGCGAGCTGCAAATCGGGCAGTACATCCGCGAAGAGGGTCCGCAAGAGCATCAGAAAAAAGCCGGCACCCCCACAATGGGCGGCGTGTTGATCGTTTTGTCGACGGCAGTGCCCACGCTGCTCTGGGCTGACCTTACGAATCCTTTTGTTTTGCTCTCGCTCTTCGCTCTCGTGGGATTTGCGGCCATCGGTTTCATCGACGACTACGCAAAAGTGTCCAAGCAGCGAAATCTTGGCTTAACCGCCAAGAAGAAAATCTATTTTCAAGTTTTGGTAAGCATGGTTGTTGGCGTCTCGCTGCTCGTTTTGGTTACACACTATGCTTACTCGACGCAGCTGATGATTCCGTTCCTCAAGCGTTTGCACCCTGACCTTGTCCTTCATTCGCTGATGTATTCCAAGCACTTCTGGCCGCTGGCGTTTCTTCCGTTCTTGATCTTTGTTTGCCTGGTGATCGTCGGTTCTTCGAATGCCGTGAACTTGACGGACGGCCTCGACGGCTTGGCTATCGGGTGCACGGTCATTGCCGCGGGCGCGCTTACGGTCCTCACGTATGTCAGCAGCAATTCGCGCTGGGCCAATTATCTCGAGATTCAGTACATCCCGCGCGTCGGAGAGTTGACTGTCTTTTGCGGCGCGCTTGTCGGAGCAGCGCTCGGTTTCCTGTGGTACAACGCGCACCCCGCGGAAATCTTTATGGGCGACGTAGGGTCTCTCTCTCTTGGGGGAACGCTAGGGACGGTAGCTGTCGTTATCAAGCAGGAAATTCTGCTCTTTTTTGTCGGCGGAATTTTCGTCATTGAAGCCCTGTCCGTGATTTTGCAGGTTGGCTCGTTCAAGCTGCGCGGCAAGCGCATCTTCCGCATGGCGCCGATTCACCATCATTTTGAATTGCTTGGCTGGAGCGAATCGAAAGTCATTGTGCGATTTTGGATCGTGGCGCTAGTCTTCGCGCTGTTTGCGCTCACCACGCTGAAGTTGAGGTAAAGAGCCCGAGGCCGAACGAGAGTTAGGCTGGGCAAGTTTGGAAAAGACCGATGCGAGGCGGAATCGAGTTGAAGGGTAAGCGCGTGCTGGCCGTGGGGCTTGCGCGCACAGGCGTGGCCACTGCGCTTTTCTGCGCTGCTCGCGGCGCGCGCGTGACGGCAACGGATTCGCGCGAGGAAAGCGAGATGGACGAAGTGCTCGTCAAATTAAGGAACGCGGGCGTCGCGCTTGAGCTCGGTTGCCATCAGGAGAAAACATTTCTGGAGCAGGATTTGATCATTCCCAGCCCGGGCGTGCCCGCCGACGAACCGCATTTGCTGGCGGCGTGTGCCAAAGGCGTCACGATTTGGAGCGAAATTGAGCTGGCCTACCGCTTCCTCAAAGGCCGCTTGATTGGAATCACCGGTTCGAACGGCAAGACCACGACGACATCGCTCGTCGAACACATTTTGAAGACGGCCGGGATGCGCACCATTCTTGCTGGAAATATTGGAACGGCGCTGATCGGATGCGCGGACGAAATGCGAGACGATACCTGGACGGTGGACGAACTGAGCAGCTTCCAACTCGAGTTGATTGAAACCTTCCGCCCGAATATCAGCGTGTTTCTGAATCTGACGCCGGATCATCTCGACCGCCATCACACTTTCGAGGCGTACGGCGCCGCAAAGGCTCGTATTTTCGAAAATCAGACCGGTGAGGACGCTGCCATATTGAACGCGGACGATTCCGCGACGAGCCCTTACGCTCCTTCGCTGCCTCGCGTCTATTGGTTCAGCAGAAAGCAAAAAGTCGCCCAGGGTGTGTGTCTTCGCGGGCAAGAAATCGTGTTTCGCCAAAATGGCGTGGAAGAAATTCTGCTTAAGCTCGGGGACATTTCGCTCGCTGGCGCGCACAACGTGGAAAACGTCCTGGCCGCCGCTGCAGCCGCGCGTCTCGCAGGCGCGTCCGCAACGGCCATCGCGAAAGGCGTACGGTCCTTTGCGGGAGTGGAGCACCGGCTGGAATTCGTTGCCGAAATCGCGGGAGTCCGCTACTACAACGATTCAAAAGCCACGAACGTGGATGCCGCGCTCAAGGCGCTGGACGCGTTTCCAGGACGCATCCTTATTATTCTCGGTGGAAAAGACAAAGGGAGCGACTACACCATTCTGCGAGAGCCGCTGCGCGAAAAAGCGATTCTCGCTCTCTTGATCGGCGCGGCGGCCGAAAAGATTGAAAAACAGATCGCGGGCAGCGTGGCGCTGGAGCGCGCGGAAACGCTTGAGCGCGCTGTCGAGGTCGCTTCCCAGGTGGCGCGGCCCGGCGACGTTGTACTCCTCGCACCGGCTTGCGCCAGCTTCGACCAATTTCAGAATTACGAGCATCGCGGCCGCGTCTTCAAGGAGTTGGTGACGCATCTCGAGAAGCAGGCTGCCGGCGCGGGTTCAGGAAAAAGGTGATCGAACGTGCCAAGACGTCTTGAAACGGACCGCTGGTTATTTTTTGTGACGATTGCACTGTGCCTGTTTGGGGCGGTGATGATCTTCAGCGCGTCGGCGGTCACCGCCGAAAAAGAATATGGACATGGCTACTACTTTCTCGTGCGCCAAGTCGCCTGGCTGCTCCTGGGTCTGCTCGGCATGTTCGCCCTGATGCGCACGGACTACAGGCGGCTGCGCGAACCAGCCGTGGTCTACTCTACCGTTTGCGTCGTGCTACTTCTGCTCGTTGGCACGTTCTTCCTTGACAAGGCCCACGCCACGCACCGTTGGATTCGTTATGGTCCGGTGGGAATTCAGCCGTCTGAATTGGCGAAGCTGGCAGTGATTCTCTATCTCGCGTGGTTTCTCGACCAAAGGCGGCGCACCAAAGCCGCTTTGGAATTCACTAAGCAGGATTTTCTACAGACCATTCTTCCTGCGGCAGCTCCCGTGCTGGTCTACGTACTCTTGATCTTGATGCAGCCCGACTTGGGCACGGCTGTGGACATTGTGCTCGTAGCCACCGCGATCTTATTCGCCGCGGGCTTGTCTTGGAAATGGCTTCTGGCAGGGGCCGGCTTGGCTTGTCCCATGCTTATTTTGCTGATTACCCATGTTTCTTACCGGGCCGCTCGTTTGGCCGCGTTCCTGGATCCAGGTTCGGACCCGCAGGGCGCGGGCTTCCAGTTGACTCAATCGCTGATCGCCGTGGGTTCGGGAGGATTCACCGGCGTTGGGTTGATGGAGAGCAAGCAGAAGCTGTTCTACTTGCCGGAAGCGCACACCGATTTCATCTACGCCGTCATCTGCGAGGAACTTGGCTACATCGGCGCGATTCTCCTGCTTGCGCTGTTTGTCGTTTACGGCTGGCGCGGTTTGCGCGCTGCGTTTGCCGCTACCGATGGATTCGGGCGTCTGCTAGCTGTGGGGATCACCGCGCTCGTGCTTAGTCAGGCTCTGATTAATTTTGCCGTCGTGCTCGGAATGGTGCCGACCAAGGGCATCCCGCTGCCGTTTGTCAGCTACGGCGGCTCGAGTTTGCTCGTGATGCTTCTGGCGACGGGCGTGCTTTTGAATATCAGTCAGCAGGTAGCGGAAGCATGAGCCAATCTATTCATTCACGGTGGGGTTTCAAATGTAGGGGCGCGATATATCGTGCCCCCACATTCGAGCAAAGCATCAGGCTTCAGCCATGAAGCTGCTCATCGCGGGTGGTGGCACTGGCGGACACGTTTTTCCCGCTCTGGCGATCGCTAAGGAATGGCTTTCGCGCGGCAAAGAGAGAGAAGTTGTGTTGGTGGGCTCGGAACGCGGAATTGAAATGAAGCTGGTGCCTCAAGCCGGACTGCCGCTCGAAACGCTTCGCGTCGCCGGTCTAAAAGGAAAAGGCGGTGCGACGCTCGTGAAAAACCTTGCCATGCTCGCGCCCGCCATCCTGGACGCTGGACGCGTTTTGCGCAAACACAAGCCTGTGGCGGCGTTTGGTGTGGGCGGCTACGCTGCCGGTCCGATGATGCTCGCGACTTGGCTGCGCGGGATCCCGAATGTGATTTTCGAGCCCAACGCCGAACCGGGCCTGACGAATCGCCTTCTCGCAAGACTTTCGAAGCGAATCGCCACCGGCTATGAAATTTCTGCGCGGGCGTGGGGAAAAAAGGCCATCGTCACTGGTTGCCCCGTGCGTGCGGAGTTTTTTTCCATTGCGCCGCGCAAGCCGGAAAGGCCGTTTCGCTTGCTGGTGACTGGCGGAAGCCTCGGAGCGTTGCCAATCAACCGCGCGTTTGTCGACGCCATGGATCGCCTGGCCGCGCGAATAAATGACTTGTCCATCGTGCATCAGACGGGCGAACGCGATTATAATGCGGTGCGCACCGCCTATGCGCGGCGCGAAATCAACGCGGAGGTCGTACCCTTTCTCACGAACATGGCGGAGCGCTTTGCCTGGGCAGATGTGATCGTGTGCCGAGCAGGAGCTATCACCGCAGCGGAAATCTCAGCTGCGGGCCGTGCCGCCATCTTCATCCCCTTCGGAGCCGCCGCGGACAGCCATCAGCTGCGCAATGCCCAGGAAATGCAGCGTGCCGGCGCGGGGCGTCTGATCGTAGAAAATGAACTCACCGCAGAACGTCTGACGAGCGAGATATTCTCTTTCGTCGACCACCCAGAGCAAATTGAAATGCAAGCCGGCGCCGCGCGGTCGCTCGCTCGGCCATGCGCCACGCGCGACATCGTCGACCTGATTGAAGAGGCCGCTAACGTGCAAGGAATTCGCGAGAGGGCAAATCCATGATGGTCTCGTTCCGCAACTTTCAGCGCATTCACCTGGTGGGCATCGGCGGCATCGGCATGAGCGGCATCGCAGAAGTCCTGCTGACGCTTGGCTATTCCGTTTCCGGATCGGATACCAAGCCTTCGAACATTACTGAGCGTCTGCAAAATCTCGGCGCCACGATCCACGAGGGCCACAAAGCGGTCAACGTCGAAGGCGCTCACGTCGTTGTTATTTCGTCCGCGATCAAGCAGGAGAATCCCGAGGTCGTCGAAGCCCATAAGCGGAAAATCCCGGTCATTCCTCGCGCGGAGATGCTTGCGGAGTTGATGCGCCTGAAGTACGGCATCGCCGTCGCCGGCGCGCATGGCAAGACCACCACCACTTCCATGGTCGCTTCCGTCCTTGCCGCAGCGCATCTGGACCCTACCTTCGTGGTGGGTGGCCGAGTCAACCAGGCCGGCACGACCGCTCGTCTCGGCAAGGGCGAATACTTCGTCGTGGAAGCCGATGAAAGCGACCGCAGCTTCCTCATGCTCGCTCCCGTCGTGGCCGTGGTCACCACCATCGACCGCGAGCATCTCGATCAGTACAGCTCGCTCGCCGACATTCAAGACGCCTTCGTGCAATTCGTCAACCGCGTACCTTTTTATGGCGCCGCGATCCTCTGCCTCGACGAGCCTAACGTTCAGTCCATTCTCCCCAACGTCAAGCGCCCCATCATTACGTATGGCACGTCAAGCCAGGCCGACCTTGTCATCAGCGACGTGAAGCTCGAGGGGTTGGGCAGCGAGTTTCGCCTCACCTTCAAAGGAGAAGACCTCGGCCTCTTCCACTTGATGCATCCTCCCGGAATCCACAATGTCCGGAACGCCGCTGCAGCTGCCGCTGTTGCTCTCTACCTCAGCGTTCCCGCGGATTTAATCCGCGAAGGCCTTGCCAAATTCGCGGGCGTTGGCCGGCGATTCGATATCAAGGGCGTCGTCAACGACATTGCGGTGATTGACGATTACGGCCATCATCCGGCGGAAATTCGCGCGACGCTCGAGGCTGCGCGAGGCTGCAAGTTCAACCGCCTCCTCGTCCTGTTCCAACCGCATCGTTTCACCCGCACGCAACATCTTTGGGACGAATTTTGCCGCGCCTTCAACCAGGCCGATATCCTGGTCCTTCTCGACATTTACGCCGCGAGCGAACCCGTGATCCCGGGCGTCACGAGCGAAGGCTTGGCCAATGCCATTCGCGAAGCCGGCCACAAGAACGTCCACTATTTCCGTTCGATGCAGGCGGGCATTGAATTTCTCCTGCGCGAAGCTCGGGCCGGCGACGCCATCATGACTATTGGCGCGGGCAACGTCAGCCGTGCCAGCAACGAATTTATGGTTCTCCTCGGCGCGGAGAATCCGGCGCACTATGCACATTGACGATCCCAAAGTCGCCGCGGCCTTGCCGGAACTGGACGTGAAGCTGGCTCCGTCGGCTTCTCTGGCGGAGCTTACTTCTCTCGGCATCGGCGGCACGACCGACCTGCTCCGTTTCCACAAGCACGACTCGATTCCCGATCTCTTGCGCCTCCTCGACGCGCACGGCATCCCTCACAAATTTCTGGGAGGTGGTTCGAACCTTCTCGTCGGAGATGGCGAACTCCCCTGGGTCGTGCTGCAACTCGTCTCTCCCAAGCCGGATATCGTCCTCGAAGGCAACTTCGCCCGCGTAGACGCGGCTGCCGACCTTGGCCGCACCGTAACCTTCTGCGCGAAAAACGATCTTGGCGGGATGGAGGGTCTTATCGGCGTGCCCGGAACCGTTGGCGGCGCCCTGCGTATGAATGCCGGCGCTTACGGCATGCAAATCGGCTCTTACGTCCGCGAAGTGAAGCTTTATCGCGCTTCCGCACGCAGACTCGAAACCCTCGAAGGCGATCAAATTTCTTTTGAATACCGGCACACATCTTTCGCGCCTGATGATATGATTCTGGCAGTGAAGCTGGAACTACCCTCCAAACCGTATCGCGAAATTCTAAAAGGGATTCGTATCTGCAACGAAAAACGGCGCGCCAGCCAGCCGCTCGGCCAAAAAAGCGCCGGTTGCATCTTCAAGAACCCTCCTGGTGCTTCCGCTGGACGCATGATTGATGAGCTCAGACTCAAAGGATTGAGCGTCGGCGACGCGCGCGTCAGCGAGCGCCACGCGAATTTCTTCGTAAATGCGGGCAAGGCTTCGGCGAAGGAGATGCTTGCGCTGATCGAGGACGTCCGAGAGCGCGTGAAAAAATCCTTCGGCGTGATTCTCGAATTCGAGGTGGTCGTTTGGAACGGGTGAAAGCCATGCAGCGTAGTGCTGCCGCGGCGGCTGCCGAGTCGTACCGGCCGGAGTTGCTCGCCGATGAAGAGCCGCGCTATTTGCGCCGCCAGAAGCCGCTGGAAATTCGCCGCAAGAAATTCGGTGGGCGAAGCTGGCCGTTCTATCGCCGCGTTTTGGTCTGGACGATTATTTTCTCTACCGGAGCCACTGCCGCCATCGTCGCTGGCCGCTTCCTTCTCTACTCGCCGAAAGTTTTGCTACTGAAGCCCGAACAGATCGAGCTCAAGGGCAATCACATCGTGGCTCGCGAAGCCGTCCTCCAGCCGTTCGCGCGCGACCGCAATCGCAGCATTCTTCGCATTCCTCTGGATGTGCGCCGCAGCCAGCTCGAGGAACTTCCGTGGGTCGAGTCCGCCAGCGTTCAGCGGATTTTGCCGAATCGCATCCGCGTCGATCTCACCGAGCGCACTCCCATCGCCTTCTTGCGCAATGGCACAGAACTCGCCTTGATCGATGCGCACGGCATGATTCTTGACCGACCCGAGGGCCCGGACTTCCATTTCCCCATCGTGACCGGCCTCCCCGACAGCGTTCCCCGCGAAGAGCGTGAGAAACGCATGCAAACTTACCAGGAGTTTTTGCGCGACGCCGACATGGTCCGCCTAGGTTCTTCTGATCACGTCAGTGAAGTCGATCTTTCCAATGCGAAAGATCTACGCGTCGTCATGTCCGGCCTGGCTTATCCCAACGATGGCCAAGCTGTGACCATTCATTTTGGCAACAGCGATTTCACCGGAAAGTACCGCATGCTCGTGGACAATTTCTCGCAGTGGCAGGCGAATGCCGGCCGCGTGCAATCCATCGACTTGCAGTATTCACGGCAAGTGGTGGTGAATGCGGACAGCAGCACGAGTTCCGCGAAGCTGAAGAATTAGCAGTCGGTTGAAAACGGTTTTGCGTGGGGGCGGCGGCTTGTCAAAAAAGGACCGGTACATCATTGGGCTGGACGTCGGCAGCACGAAGACGTGCGCGTTGATTGCGGAAGTGGACGACGAAGTCGTGAAATTCCTGGCGCTTGGTGCCGCTGAATCCAAGGGTCTGCGCAAGGGCCTCATCGTCAATCTCGATTCCACCGTGAGCTCCATTCGCCGCGCCGTCGAAGAAGCCGAAGGCGTCGCAAACGTCCCGGTGGAATCCGCCGTGATCGGCGTTGCCGGCGGCCACGTCCGCGGCGTCAACAGCCGCGGCGGCGTGACGCTCGGCAACCGCGCCCGCGACATTGAGCGCGACGACATTCGCCGCGCCATCGACGCCGCGCGCAACATCACGCTCCCCGAAGACCGCGAAGTTCTTCACGTACTTCCTCACGAATTTATGGTCGACGCGCAGCAAGGAATCCGCGACGCCGTGGGCATGGTTGGCCAGCGTCTTGAAGCCAACGTTCTCCTCGTCACCTCCTCCATCGCCGCCACTCAAAATCTTGTCACCGCCGCGAATCGCGCGGGAATTCTCGTCAACGACACCGTTCTCGAACCACTCGCTTCCGCCGACTCTTGTCTCACCCAGGACGAGCGCGAACTCGGTTGCTGCCTGCTCGATATTGGTGGCGGGACGACCGAACTCATCGTCTTCGGCGGCGGAGTCGTGCGCCACACGAGTGCCGTCCCCGTAGGTGGCGACCACTTCACTAACGATCTTGCCGTAGGCCTTCGCACTCCCATCCCGGAAGCGGAAAGAATCAAGCGCCGCCATGGTTGTGCTGCGTCGTCACAGCTTGGCGAAGACGCTTCCATCGAAATCGCCAGCGTCGGTGACCGCCCGCCGCGCACCATTTTTGCGCGCATGTTGACCGACATCATCGAGCCGCGCTCCATGGAGCTGCTCGCCCTCATCCGCGACGACTTGCAGCGCGCCGGTCTGGATTCGCAAATTCCGGCAGGCTTCGTCCTCGCTGGCGGCGGAGCCCGCCTCACTGGGTTGCTCGAGCTCGCCGAGCAATCCTTCCGCTTGCCCGTACGCATCGCGGAGCCAAAAGGATTGGCTGATCTGCCCGAACAGGTAGCGCAGCCGGAATATGCAACGGTCGTGGGTTTGGTGATGTACGGGGCGAAAATGCGGCGCAATGCTCCGCAGCGCGCCGGGAATCTCGTTTCCAAATTGAAGTCCATGTTCGCTGGTGCCTCGTGAGCCTGCCCGAGCGCAGCGCCGCGAACCTGGAGAAGGCTGAGGATCGTATGACAGGAAAAGACGCAGCAATCCGCATGAGCTTCAGCGAAGAGCTGCAGCCGGCGAAGATTAAAGTCATCGGGGTAGGCGGGGGCGGGTGCAACGCGATCAATCGAATGATTCGCGCCAAAGTCGAAGGCGTGGAGTTCATTACCGCGAACACGGACCTGCAGGCGCTGAAGCTCTCGCAAGCTCCGGTGAAGTTACAGCTCGGCGCGAAGCTCACCAAAGGGCTTGGCGCGGGAGCCAACCCCGAGATCGGCCGAAAGGCCGCTCTCGAAGACACCGACAAGATCATCGAAGCCCTCGAAGGCTCGGACATGATTTTCATCACCTCCGGCCTGGGCGGGGGAACCGGCAGCGGTGCCGCGCCGGTTGTAGCTTCGCTCGCGAGCGAACTCGGGGCCCTGAGCGTCGCCGTCGTTACCAAGCCGTTTGCCTTTGAAGGCAAGCGCCGCATGCTCCAGGCCGAACAGGCCTTGCAGGAACTGATCGGGGCTGTCGACACGGTCATCGTCATTCCCAACGAGCGTTTGATGGATACCGTCGAGCGCGGGACGAGTTTCTTCGACGCGTTCCGCATCGCCGACGACATTCTTCGTCAAGCCGTGCAGGGCATTTCGGACATCATCACCGTGCCAGGCATTATCAATCGCGACTTTGCCGACGTGAAAGCCATCATGCACGGCCAGGGCTATGCCGTGATGGGCACCGCCATCGCTACCGGAACGAATCGCGCCATCGACGCTGCCAACCGCGCTATCTCTAGCCCGCTCCTGGAGGACAATTCCATCCAGGGCGCTCAGGGAATTCTCATCAACATTTCTGGCAGCTCCAGCCTCACCTTGCATGAAGTTCACGAAGCTTCTTCCGTCATTCAAAAGGCCGCGCATGAAAACGCCAATATCATTTTTGGCGCCGTGATGGACGACTCCATGAAGGACGCCGTGAAGATCACGGTGATTGCCGCTGGATTTAAGGAAGCCAATAAGAAAAACGTGCAGCAGAAGCCTTCATTCCTGCCGAAGACCTGGAAAGCCGGGCGTGAAATGCAGGATCCCGTTCCGCAACAGCAACAATTGCCGAACGTCGTGCACCAGGTTCAACAGAACGTCCGGGAAGTCAGCCACGAAGTTCCCGCGGATGATCTCGACGTTCCGACGTTCCTTCGCCGTCAGGCTCAAAAAGCCTAATCTCTACTGATTCTTCCAAGGGGCAGGTCCATTCGATTTGAAAGGTTCTGCCCCTACTTATTTATTGCTGCCACGTGCTCTCTCGAACTCTTTCGCTCTGCGCTCAAGCACAATCACGCAGCGAGACAGCAAGATCTCTGACAGCCTGCTCGAAAGCGAAGAGATTTTCCGCTGGCGCTGGAACCACCGAGCTCAACCCCGCATGAAATTCTCGCGCGCCCGTCTTCCGGACCGTCTCTTGAATATTCCATGCGTGTAATCCGCTGCCCGGCATCACGATCAATCGCTCGCCCGCCATTCGAACCAGCTCGCGCAACGTTTCCAGTGCCTCGGGAGCTGTTCGTTTCCCGCCGGAAGTCAGCAGCCTAGTGGCCCCCGTCTGGATGACATCCTCCACAGCTCTCGGCAAATCCGCGCACTCGTCGAACGCGCGGTGAAACGTCACTGGCAATGGTCGCGCGCGCTCCACTAGCAGTTTTGTGCGGGTAACGTCGACTTTTCCGTCCGCGCCAAGCAAGCCCAACACTACTCCATCCATCCGGAATTCTCTTGCCGTCTCGATGGCGTTCAACATCTGTGAAAACTCCGCAGCCGAATAAAAGAAATCTCCGCTTCTCGGACGCACCATTGAAAAAATGGGCAAGCTCAAGTTCTTACGCGCGCGCTTCAGCAATTCCGGTGCCGGCGTCGTGCCGCCCTCTCGTGTGTTGCTGCAAAACTCTATGCGCTGCGCGTCTCCGCGCTCCGCGGCCATGGCGGCCTCTACGCTCTCCACACTGATCTCAAGCAATCGCAGGTTTTTCATCGGCGCAGTAGCTTAGCAGACGTACTACCCAGAAAAAGATCTCAATCGTTTTCCCCCGCATTCGAGCGAGCCGCTCCGGATCAAATCGCCGGCCCATTGCCCCTCCGCTTTTTGTTTCGTCCCAGAATTTTCCTCGCGGGCAGTTGTGCTCGTTCGTGCTTGTGGTAACCTTTTGCCCGCAGGAATTTCGGGTCTCTTCTTTATCTTCGATCCCGAGCCGGTATTTCGTTTTAAAGGAGACCTTGCATGAAAATCCGTTACAGAATATGTGCTCTCTCGGCCGTCATTCTCGCCGTTGCGCTCGCCGCCTGCCAGGAGCCTTACCATCAGAAGGACGAGCAATATTATTTGATCACCGCGAACATCAACTTGCCTTACTGGCAGGAAGCTGAAGCGGGACTCAGAGACGCCGCTCAAGTCATGGGCGTCAAAGCGGAAATGGATGGCCCCGCCACTCTTTCGCCAAAGGACGAGCTGGACTCCTTTCAGAAGGCTGTTGCGCTGCATCCCTCTGGGATCCTCGTCTCGGTGATGAGCCAGGAGCTTCTCAAGCCCGCCATCGACGCGGCTGTCTTGCAGGGCATCCCCGTCATTTGCATCGACGCCGACTCGCCCGATTCGCGTCGCATTCTTTTCGTCGGCACGGACAATTTTCGCGCTGGCGAGGAGAGCGGGAAGCGCATGGCCGACATTCTCAAGGGCCAGGGCCAAATTGTTATCGTCACCGTTCCCGGACAGCCCAACTTAGACGAGCGCGTGCGCGGCGTTACCGAAGCTCTCAAGAAATCTCCCGGCATTAAAGTGATTGAAACCGTCGATGACAAAGGAGACCCGCGCGCCGCCAACGATGGAATTTCTGCTGTCCTTGCGAAGAAAGGAAAAGTGGACGGCGTCATTTGTCTCGAAGCCTCCGGTGGTTCGGGCGTCGCGGAAGCACTTCATCGCCTCGACCTTGCGGGAAAAATTGCTGTCGTTTCCTTCGACAAGGATCCGGAAACGCTCGATGGAGTTGAAAAAGGGTGGATCAACGCCACGGTCGTACAAAAGCCCTACATCATGGCCTACTACGGCTTGCGCTTCGCCGATGACCTTCATCACAACGCCGTTCACGAGTTCAAAGACTGGCGCACAGCACCCGCCGATCCTCTTCCTTCTTGGGTAGACACCGGCACGGCGATCATCGACAAGTCTAACCTCGCCGTTTTCCGCGAGGCGCTTGCCTCTCATCCCAAACCGCTCTAAGTGGCACAGGCTTGCCTTGAGCCTCGAGGGGCACCGCTACTTGTGCTGTGAAACCGCGCGACAAGGAAGCGTTAACAGTTTATTCTATCTATATAGAGTTAAAGGCAGGAGCCAGATGCGCGATGCGCTACTTTGATTCCTTGTCTCAGGATCTCCGCTGTGCCTTTCGCAGGATGCGAGGCAATCGTGGGCTTACCGTTGTTGCCATCTTGTCCCTTGCCGTGGGAATCGGCGCGACAATCGCCATTTTTTCCCTGATTTATGCGCTGGCGCTCAGGCCCTTGCCTGTTCAACGGCCCGATCAGTTGGTCGAGGTGGAGCGGACCGGCTTAGGCAACCTGCACTCGTACGCCGAGTGGAAAATCTTTCGAGAACGGCAGGACATTTTCTCGGGCGTCTTCGCTTATAACTACTCCGATGTCAATTTCCACCTCACGGACGCGAAGCATCAACAGGAAGTAGAGGGCGTGTATGTTTCCGGCGATTACTTTTCAACTCTTGGCGTGTCAGCCGATTTGGGCAGGATTCTGCAACCTTCGGATGACCAGCCCGGTGCGCCGCCCGTGTGCGTCATTGGGTATGGATTGTGGCGGCAGCTTTACGGCCAATCAGAGGATGTTCTGGGCCAGACAATCCGAGTAAACGGAAACGAATTTCAGATCGTTGGAGTGGCCGCCAAGTCTTTTTTCGGCGTAGATATCGGCGGTGTACCAGAAATCTTTATGCCCCTCGAGGCGCAGAGGACGTATCGGGATTACCCCGTCCGCTACGGACATCAAACGCCGTCGCTCGACGACCCCGCGACCATAATCAGCATCGCTGCCCGCCTAAAGCCGGAAGTCAGCTTGAAGCAAGCGAATGCCGGATTGCAGATTCTGGCTGAAGAAGTATCCAGCGAACTGACTTCAAGATCCGACGGAAACAAGTGGCAACGGGCCGCGCCCAAGTCTCTCGTGGGGCGTTCCATGCAGAACGGCACCTCCGGCGAGTGGCTGCAAGACATGGACTTTGTACTGCTTTTGATGGCGATGGCCGCAGTCGCCTTGATCATCGCCTGCGCGAACTTAGGAAACCTGCTGCTCGCGGGAGCTGCCAAGCGCCGGAGCGAGATAGCGACTCGGCTCGCCATGGGCGCGACCCGATGGCGCCTGGTCCGGCAACTCCTTACGGAGAGTGCCGCGCTATCGCTGGCAGGCGGAGCGATGGGACTTTTCCTCGCGCGCTGGGGAAGCCAAGTTCTGCTATGGGCGCTTTCCTATCCCGGCGATCCGATTCTGCTGGATTTGTCGTGGGATGCGAAGCTCGCGGCCTTTGCTATGGGCATCACTTTGGCGTCCGCTCTTCTCTTCGGGTTGGCTCCCGCGTTCGGGGCAACGCAGATCTCACTTTCTTCGGCGATGAATAACGGCGTGGGCACCGTAAAGTCGGGAAGCAGGTTCATGAATTCCGTGCTGATTGTAGTGCAGGTGGCTCTGTCCTTGGCAGTACTGGTCAGCGCCGGCTTGCTGGCGCGGACGCTGCAGGCGTTCCTGACACAGGATCTGGGCTACGATCCGAAAGGCGTCATGACAGCTGGAGCGACATGGCAAGGCGCGGTTGAAAGCCCGCAGCGCCAAGCCATGGTCGGTAAAGACATACTCATGGCGTTTCGATCACAGCCTGGCGTGACCTCTGCATCATGGAGTCGCGCGTCTTCCCAAACGACGCTTTCTCATCTGTCCGTTCCCGGGCCGGGTAGCACAGAGCGATGGGTGGGTGTTTATCTCGTCTTTGATTCGTCGGACTTTTTCAGCACCAGGCGCACGCCTATGCTGGCAGGACGGGATTTTTCTGACGGGGACACAGACACGTCACCACCTGTGGCCATTCTTAGCGAGACCCTGGCGAAAGCACTTTTTGGAGCAGTGAACCCCGTCGGGCTGAGATTTCGTGAAGACGATCAGAGCGGCAACGGGCGAGACTACTACGTTGAGGTTGTCGGAGTCGCCAGAGACATACAGTATCGCCGGCCCGACTATGGGCCGCTCCCCATCCTATATAGGCCGGTTTCGCAATGCGGTAGTTCATGCCTGGAGTTGGGGCACTTCGAGATTCGAGCTGCCGGCGGATTCTCCGAGACCTCCAAGCGGCTGGAGACTGCGGCCATGGCAATCGATTCTCGCGTATCTTTGAAATTCGACCTGCTAAGCAATGCGATGGACAGTGTCCTGCATCGCAATCGCGCCATGGCGTTGATTGCAACAACGTTCGGTTTGTTCGTCGCTCTGCTGGCGATGATTGGCGTCTACGGCGTCACCTCGCACGCCACGGTTGAAAGGACGCGGGAAATCGGAGTTCGCATGGCGCTAGGTGCGAAACCAGGCGACGTGCTACGCATGTTGTTCGGCGAAATGATGCGCACGGTGGCCCTGGGAATCGCGCTCGGCGTGGGCGCGATTATTCCGGCAGTTCAGATCATTCGCACAACGATTTGGGGAGTGAAGCCGACGGATCCGCTGAGCATCGGGTTTGCGATTTGCTTGATGCTTGCCATCGCTGGAACGGCAGCGTATCTCCCCGCTCGCCGCGCAATGCGCGTCGATCCTCTTGTGGCCCTGCGGTACGAGTGATTGCTCCAACTCTCCGGGAGGCGCAAGCGATTCAGCTGGGAGAGTCAGATGCGCGACCGGAAGAGTTCGTATTAGATCCGCTTCGGAGTCCAACGTGTGGTTCTACACCCAGCCCAGCGACGCGAACGTCGTGATCGACGCGCAGCCTAGCGCTACGCCCAGAACCACTCCCGCGAGCACGTCGCTCAGGAAATGCATTCCCAGCACGACGCGGGAAACCGCAATGCTGATCGCCAGAAAAAAGAGCGGCCATTCCAGCACGGGATAGAAATAACTTACGACCAGCGCCACAGAAAACGCCGTCATCGTGTGCCCGGACGGAAACGAAAACCGGTCCGGAGGCAGCACCTTCGACCAGCAATGCGGCTCCAGTTGGCAAGGCCTCGGGCGCTGGCTGAGTCTTTTCAACGCTTTGAAAACAAAGATTCCGAGAACCGCCGCACTCCCGGCTGCACCAACCGCAGAGAATCGTTGCGGGCCTCCGCCAAGCAGCAGCATGATCCCCAGCCCATACCAAAGCCAGCCGTCGCCCATCCGGGTGGAAAGGATCATCCAAATCCGAAACCACCGCGGTGCTCGCCAGCGGTTCATCCGGCGCATAACTCGGTAATCGCGCCGTTCGATGTGTCCCCAGAGCGTGCGTGCGATAGCCATAGCTTTTAGCCCATCTAGCCCCAGTTCGCCTCGAGACTAGAATCGATATCCCAGAACATTCGCTGGCGCTTCCCTCCACTTTCGAGAGCAGCCGCCCACTTCTTGCAAAAGCGAATCTCGTTCAGCCAGTGGCCCGCCGTGCAGGCCGGAACCAGTAGAGACAGCGGCATGAGTGCGATCGTCCACGGTTTCTCCATCCACAGGGCCCACACGATGCGATACACGTCGGCCGTCAATTTCGCATAACTGCCATGCGCTCCGCGGACTTGCCCGTGTCCCGTACGCAGTCCCGCAAAGAATTCATCGATGTTGCGCGCTCCAGGAACTTCGGTGTACGTCCTCCCAACGCCAGCGATCGTGTGCGAATCGCTTCCCCCGACCGCGATCTTGCCCAGCCGGGAAGCCAACGCAGCTGCCTTTTCGTTGGCAGTTGGCCACATCTGTCCATTTCGCGACTCGAATGCGGGAACGTAAGAGGCGAACCAGCAGAAATCGTCTTCGCTGCGCCGGCCCGTCAGTCCCGAAAACACATGGTTGACGCTGAAGAACAGCTTCCGCTCGGTAAGGAACATCATCAGTGAAATGAAGTCCTTACGGCGACGCTGGATCTCAACATGGTCGCGTTCGCTGATTCCGTAGACGCCCAAGTGCATCTCCGTCCCTTCGGGCATCTGCACAGTCACTTCCTCGCTGAGGAAAAAATCAGGGTGTTTCCGGAGAGCCTCGCCGGCGTCAATGGAGTCATGGTCCGTTAGCGTAACGATGGACATCCCAAGCTGCTTCAGCCGGTCATACACCTCTGCGGGCTGGTTATAGGACTCGCGGCAGATTCGGCTTAGCAGGGGAGCGTTGCACATGCCTGATGCGATGGAGTGAACATGGAGGTCGCAGTGCATGAAACAATTGTTAATCCAAGATATGAACAGCCCATGAAGAGGTTGCGAAATGTGCGTGAATGTGCCCATGGAACTCCTTGAACACATTGGACTTCCGAAGTTATCCACATGGCATGGTGCGTGCTCCCGTTGGGGCCGAAACGTCTCATGGCACAATCCCAGCCATGAAGAAAATTCACGTTGTTTTCCACGATGGCGGCGGGGGACACCGCAATGCCGCTGTCGCCCTTCAGTCCATTGCCTCTCAACAGGGTCGGCCGTGGGAGATCGAGTTGGTTCAGTTCCAAGATCTGACCGACCGGCTGGACGTTCTTCGTAAGCTTACCGGCATACGCATTCAGCAGCAGTACAACATCATGCTGCAAAATGGCTGGACTCTTTGTAGCAAGCAGCTCCTTCGCGTGCTGCAACTTACGATTCGGCTGTTCCATCGTCCCCTGGTGCGCCTGCTCGAAGATTTCTGGCGCCAACATCCCGCCGATCTTCTCGTCTCTGCCATTCCGCACTTCAATCGGCAGATTTGCGAGAGCTGGAATGCTGTTTTTCCGGGGCGCCCCTTCGTGACGCTCATCACGGACCTTGCCGATTTTCCGCCCCGCTTCTGGATTGAGCCGTTGAAGGAGCAATACGTCATTGCCGGTACGGAACGCGCCGTCGAACAGGCTCGCGCATTCGGCCACGATGAGGCGCACATTTTTCGCGTTTCCGGAATGATTCTCCGTCCAGATTTTTATGCAGAAGACAACACATATCCGGCCGCGCTCCGCAAAGAAATGGGATTGCGCGAAGACTTGCCCGCCGCGATCGTTCTCTTCGGCGGCCACGGCTCGAAGGTGATGTACGACATCACGCGGCGCCTCGATGCCGCAAACCTGCCACTGCAGCTCATTCTAATCTGCGGGCGCAACGAAGCGCTCGCGGCAAAGCTGCGCGCGCAAACTTGGAAAATGCCGGTCCACATTGTTGGTTTTACGAAGGAAGTTCACAGACTGATGCGTGCCGCTGATTTTCTGATTGGCAAGCCTGGCCCGGGCAGCATCGCGGAAGCCATGGTCCGCAAACTTCCTGTGCTCATCGAATGTAATGCATGGACATTGCCTCAGGAGCGATTCAATGCCGAGTGGGTTGCGGAAAAACGGGTCGGCATCGTTCTAAAGAGTTTCGACGACGTTGCCGATGGAGTCCGCCAAATTCTGGAGCCGGCAACGCTTGCTGAATTTAGGAAGAACGTCGCCGCTCTCAACAATCGGGCGATTTTCGAAATACCCGAGATGCTGGCCGGCCTCTTGAAAGAACCTGAAAAAGAAGGAAGGACGACTGCCGCGCCGGAGACGATTCCCGCTCCACTTTCGGTCTAGCCTTGGCCTGCCGGTTGGGCCAACCCAGCACGTTCTTTGTGGCCCGGATGCTCGAAGCGCGGACCTGCGTCGCGTTCCTCGACCGGTAATTTCATGCGCGGCTTGGCGCAGGTAATGGCCCATCGCCGTGCCGCGTACTTCAGCAACTCGCACATTTTCACGCAGCTCCGGTGCGCACGCGAGTCCGGGCAGTGGCAGTAGCAGGTGCCCACCGTAGCCGCCCGCAGCTCTTCCGGCGTGTCCGCCGATAGAATAAGCGCAGAGCCGAGAATGCACATGAGTAAAAAGGCGACCCCGATCAGCAGGGTAATGTGAAAGGATCGACGGCCTGGGATGATAACCATGAAACGATTCTGCGGGAGGTCCGGGCAAAAAACCGATAGCGCGGGCGAGTCCAAAAGCCTGTTACTGGAGTCCTGGAACCCGGTCACTCCAAGGGGACATCCCCGACGGGATCAGGCCGAAAAGCTTCACATTCCCGATTCAGTTTTGCAGGGTTCCAAATTGAAATCCTGGGACGGATTGGGAGCACCCATTGGAGGTCCCCCTCTCGCCAAGTATTTGTTAATAAATGACTTGGCAGAAATCGAGGGATGCCCCGACATTGGCGAGACCCGTGCATTACATGGGCGCATGAGTGCGTTTCACATGACGAGTTGTGGAGAGCGGCGAGCGAGGGGGAAGGGGCTTGCTCGCATCTTTTCGCAGTTCGTTCCCACCTGCCTCTGAGAGGGAAGCTAGGATGGATGACCCCACGCGTCGGTGTGAAAACGACACTGACAACGAAACGCACTCTCCGAGGCCCCCGATCCCAAGCGGGGGCCTCATTTTTTTTTTTGCCTTCAACCGTATCAAACTGGCCGGTTAATTCTGTTCGCCCACTCGCAGCCCCCGCGCTCAATCTCGTAGCTCGCAACACCTGCCAACCACAGAGAATGCCGCTGCCGCTCCGTTCTCATTCTTAATTGCTGAATTCTGGCCGGACACCTGTCTCGGTAACTCTCCGCGCGACCGCGATCGTCGCCTGGCCCAGGACGTGCGTGATCTGCGTCTCGCGGAGCCGCGAAGCATCGTACTCAAACGAAAGATGCTTCTTGCTTTCATCGAAGCGGAAGCGGCGCAGGCCATAAGTGTTGGAAAATTCGCCAAGAAGCCGCATCTGTTCCTGGGTGAGCGGGGATTGCAGTTCGTACGTAATTTCGACGAGGGTCATGGCCGGGATTATACCAGCCCACGCAAGATTTTAGTCCGTGGCTGCATGCAACCTCGAATCATCTAATATGTTGCTATGTCTGAACAGCCTCCCGCGCCGGGTTCGCAGAAAACTCTGCCGACAATTCTCAATTCCTCGGTCCGTGTGAAGGATCTCGTGTGCGGCATGTCGGTTGATCCGGAGAAGACCGCCGCAAAGCTCGAATACGGCGGCCATAGCTATTCTTTCTGCTCCAAGGGCTGCGCCGAAAAGTTCGCAAAAGAGCCGCAAAAGTATTTGGCGGCGCGTGATGCAGCCGTTAAGGAATCTCTCGCCCAGCAAGCCCATGACCAGCATTCAGCCCAGGCTACAGCCGCCGCTTCGTCTATCGCTGCTCCAAGCAAAGACACCCGCTACACCTGCCCGATGCATCCAGAGGTGATACAGATTGGACCGGGAAGCTGCCCGAAATGCGGCATGGCGCTCGAGCCGATGGACCCTTTCGCCGAAGTCGAAGCCGATCCGGAGTACGACTCGATGTTGCGCCGTTTCTGGGTGAGCGCCGCGCTTTCCGTGCCCGTCTTGGTTCTCGCC
>JBAQJX010000099.1:0-72048 GCA_049641765.1 Candidatus Acidiferrum sp. | reverse complement strand
AGCGACACGAACATGGCCACAAAGAAATAGCGGAAGCCTCGCTGCGCCCAGATCAGCTTCCAGTCCACACGGGGTGTCGTCGCGGTCGCCATGGAGCCTTTTAGCTTACTATCGGAGGCACGCCGCTTTGCGGCTGGCGCTTGGGTCGGTTTACATCTCCTTACACGCCGGAAGTGCGACGAGGTGCCTCCATGGGCAACGAATTCATGTGCACGGTTCGTTTTGGCAAGGAAGTCTCGCATGGCAAGGCGCTGCTCGAAACGAGCGAGATACTGTTTCGCGGTGACTTCCGGCTGAAGATTCCCTTCGTCTCGATCAAATCGGCTAAGGCGGTCGATGGCGAACTTCGATTGCAGACTGCGAACGGTTTGGCCGTTTTCGAGCTAGGACCTGCCGCCCAAAAGTGGTGTCAGAAAATCCTTCACCCAAAAACGCGCGTCGAAAAAATTGGATTGAAGCCTGGAGCGAAGATTTCCTTGCTCGGGGGCTTCAATGCGGATTTTCTCAACGAGCTAAAGCCGCTCGTTGCTTCTGTTACCAGAGGCAAGCTTGCCGCCGGCTCTGACTCGATATTCTTCGCCGCCGGTTCGATGAAAGAACTCGCGTCAGCCGCAAAAATTGCGAAGTCCCTGAAAGGCGCCGCAGCATTGTGGATTGTCTACCCAAAAGGACAAAAGACCATCACCGAGAGCGATGTAATCGCCGCCGGACGAAAAACAGGATTGAAAGATGTGAAGGTCGTCGCTTTTTCTTCGACACACACCGCACTGAAATTCGTGCTCCCGCTGACCAAGCGATAGGCCGAACGCGAACTCAATCCAGATTCAGGAATTCGCCATCGGGGCCTTTCAGCCTCCAGGTCGTACAGCATGCGGCAACACTCTTTGCGGGATCGCTCCGGTCAAAGAAGACGAGCAAAGGCATTCCTTCCTGATACTTTCTCGAGAGATCCGTCCCCTTTCCTGGACGCTCGAATCCGGAGTCGTCCTTAAACGTGTAAGTGATCCAGCTTTTTCTCGATTTTCCGCCGACCGTCGCTTGTGACGTAACGTGGCCCACTGTCAACTTCCCTAATTCCACCAGCGAGCGGTTGCGAACTTCGTGACGCAAATCCTGCAGCCAAGCGTAGAGGATGAAGAGCAGGACGGCAACAAACGAAAGAACGATAAACTTGTGGTCACTCCGCCACATTTCAGGGAGGTGCGGCCATACCAGCGCCGTCCAGACAACAAGAAATAGAAAACCGAACGCACCAACAAACAGATTCCAGATCGGAATCGCGACGACTCGCGGGAAACCAATACTCTGAGCTTTCTGGCGAAGCCGCTCTTCTTCGCGCAGCACAGAATCTGCGGCGAATAACGTGAGCATAGCGGCGAGTGTACAGCACACGCGAAAAATATTTATTTGAAATCGTACGCCGGCGCTTAAGATTTTACTGTGAGCGATCTTCTCGTCGTGAGCGGGCTTACGATGGCATTGCCGACTCCTGCCGGGTGGATACGGCCAGTGAATGAGGTGTCGCTGCGGATTGGCACAGGCGAATCCTTGGGGGCTCGTCCTGGAATTGACAGCGCGAGGGATCAGCTAAAAGGATTAGCTGAATCGACCTCGGCTGAGCTTCTCGAGTCATCCTCTCAATTTCAACCGGATTGAGCTAGAATTCGCTGGCTGAAATGTTTGACCCGGTCCCTGCGTACTGTACTTACAGGAAGTAATCTGCAACCTCGTGGTGGAGGATTTTTCCTATGGCAACGACAATCGCTGTTCCTCCGGTTTCCCCTGAACCGCAGCCGGCAATGAGCGCGCTGGGCAGGGTGGCTGGCGTATTCTTCTCGCCGAAAAAGACATATGAGGACGTCGTCCGAAAACCCGGATGGCTTGTGCCCGTGGTCCTGCTGACCGTGCTTAGCATTCTCGTCAGTGTTTCCATCAACCAGCGCATCAACTGGCGAGATTTTATGGCACAGCAGATCGAGAAGAGTGCACGAGCATCGCAACTGTCGCCCGAGCAAAAAGAGCAACAGATTAGCGCCGGCGCAAAAATCACGCCGATTTTCACCTACTCAGTCGGTGTAGTTGGACCAATTCTTGGTGTCCTTATCATTGGTCTGATCATGTGGGGAGCATACTCGTTGCTCGGGGGAATCAGCACGAATTTCGGCACGGCCATCGGTATCAGCGCGCATGCGTTTCTCACCGGACTGATAAGCAGCCCTATTTTTATTCTGGTGCTCTTTCTGAAGGAGCCGGGGACGGTTGACCTGCAAAATCCGATAGCCACGAATGTGGCCGCGTTTCTGCCGGACGATTCCGCGGCGTGGCTGGTCGCGCTTTGCAAATCGTTCGATATCTTTACGTTTTGGACCTTGATCCTCCTCGCGATCGGCTTCGCTGCCGTTAACCCCAAAAAACTCAAAGGAAGTAAGCCCTATACTATTGCGTTCAGCGTGTGGGCGGCTTACGTGGTATGCCGCGTGGGATGGGCGTTCATCTTCTCCTGATACACTCGGAGGGTGAGTTTTTCCTTTGATGTAGGGAAGACCGATCCGACTGGCGCGCGCTCAGGTGTCTTAAACACTCCGCATGGCTCGGTGCATACACCGTTCTTCATGCCTGTCGGCACGCAAGCTACGGTCAAAGGCTTGCGCAACGAGGCGCTGGAAGAACTCGGCGCCGAAATCATCCTTGCCAACACCTATCATTTATATCTTCGTCCTGGCCATGCAGCCGTCCAGAAGCTAGGCGGCCTCCACAAATTCATGTCCTGGCCACACGCGATTCTCACGGACTCCGGTGGCTTCCAGGTCTTCAGCCTTTCGGAATTGCGAAAGGTCACAGACGAAGGCGTTCGTTTCCGTTCGCATCTGGACGGTTCCGAACACCTTCTGACACCGGAAAAAGCCGCTGAAATCCAGCTCGCGCTCGGCTCGGACATTGCCATGGTTCTCGATGAATGCATTGAGACCCCTGCGCCGCGAGATAAAGCCGAATCCGCCGTGTCGCGAACTACGGCTTGGGCTGCTCGCGCGCGAAAGTATTTTCTAGATCAAGCAAGCCGCAATGGCGAATTAACGCAATGGCAATTCGGCATTGTGCAGGGAGCTACGTTTGCCGATCTTCGCCGCGCAAGCGCGCGCCAATTGCTCGAATTAGATTTCCCCGGATATGCAGTCGGCGGTCTTGCAGTCGGTGAGCCGCACGCTCTCACCTGTGAAATGACTGCGGAAGTCACTGCGCTCATGCCTCAGCATCGCCCCCGTTATTTAATGGGAGTCGGCAAGCCCGAGCAAATTGCCGACTACGTAGCGCTTGGCATCGACATGATGGATTGTGTGCTGCCGACGCGCGCCGCCCGTCACGCCTGCTTGTACACAAGCGAAGGTCGCGTCCTCATCAAGAACGCGCGCTACGCGCAAGATCAGCGTCCGCCCGATCCGGGCTGCTCCTGCTCCGTTTGCCGCCGTTACACGCGCGCGTATCTTCGTCATCTTTTCGCTGCCGGAGAGCTGACCGCTGCCATCCTGGCCACCCACCACAATGTCCACTTTTACCTTGACTTAATGAGGCAAATCCGCGAGGCTATCGAGTTTGGGAACCTGACGAATTTCTCTTCTGCGATGCATGCGCGCTATGCTGTAGGTCCGGCCTGAATTTTGGCTGGAATAGCGTCCGAGATTCTTCATGTGCGGCTTCGGCTTAGCTGGAGCTGGCCTGCGCGGCGACACGAGCAGAGAATCTGGCGGGCGGTGAGAGCGGGGCAGTTAAACCCGCCGGGCTGGTTCCGTCTTTCTTGAGGGTGGGGCGGCGCGGATTATGCGAAAGGATTGGAGCTCTACTTAGCGATGTTGGTAGCAATTTTATTCCAGGCTTCCGGGCCGGCGAGCATCTTGGGCAATCCGCTCGTCATGATGATCGTGGTGATGGCCATCTTTTACGTGATGCTCATCCTGCCCCAGCAGCGCCAACGCAAGAAGATGCAATCGATGATTGCCGCTCTCAAGTCTGGAGATAAGGTGGTCACCAACAGCGGCATCTATGGGACCATCAACGGTATTGACGGCGACACTCTCATCCTCAAGATTGCCGACCAGGTAAAAATTCGCATCGCGCGTTCCGCGATTGCCCAGGTGGAGGCATCGGAAGATGCCAAATAACTCCCCAGGCGTTCGCATCCCGCGCCAAACTTCCTGACCATGAACCCTAATCTGAAGTGGAAAGCAGTTTTCATCGCCCTTGTCATTGTTGGCTGTATCTACGGCATCATCGGAATTCCCACATTCCCGACGTCCGGCAAGGACCTCAAGGACAACTTCGCTCACCAGATCAAGCTCGGCTTGGACTTACAGGGCGGCACGCACCTCGTCATCCAGGTGCAGGTCCAGGAAGCGATTGCGCAAGAGACCGACCAGATGGTCGAGCGCGTCACCACCTGGTTGCGCGGCAAGAACATCAGTTACGACGAAGTCCGCCGGGTCGATGACACACACATTCTGGTCCGCAATGTGGACCCCACTCACATCGCCGACTTCCGCGATTACATCGAGCAGCAATACGGCAACGTATGGGATATGGCCCCCACGGCTGGTGATCCGACCGGCTACACGTTGACGATGCGCGCTGGGGCCGTCGGCCAGCTTCAAGAAACGACGATGACGCAGTCGCTCGAAACCATCGACCGTCGCGTCAACCTTCTCGGCTTGACCGAACCCACGATCCAGCTTCGAGGCGGCGCCAACAGCAACGAGATTCTTGTGCAGTTGCCCGGAGAAGGTGATCCGTCGCGCGTGAAGGCCATCATCCAGCAAGGTGGCCAACTTGAGCTTCGCCTTGTTGAGGATCCGGTTGTTTATACTTCGCAGGCCGATGCTCTCAGCAAACACGGCGGCGTATTGCCCGCTGGTTCGGAGCTCGTTCCTGGCCGCGTCGAATCTAACTCCTCTACCACGGTTCCGCAAAGTGAAGGCTGGTACATCCTGAGCCGGGCAGCCGTTGTCACGGGCCGCGACCTCCGCAGTGCCCAGGAAAATCGCAACGCCAATAATCCCGGCCAGTGGATCGTGGACTTCTCTCTTTCTGCCGAAGCGGCCAGCCGTTTCGGCCCTTTCACTCAGCAGAACATCGGCCACCAGATGGCCGTCGTCCTCGATCATCACGTTTACACCGCTCCCGTCATCAACGGCCGCATTGACGATTCCGGCATGATCGAAGGCAACTTCACTCAAGAATCCGCGCATGACTTGGCGCTTGTCCTCCGCGCCGGCGCGCTTCCTGCCTCCATCAAATATCTTGAAGAGCGCACGGTCGGTCCCTCATTGGGGGCCGACTCCATCCGCCACGGTGTCCAGGCTTCCGTTTTGAGCCTCCTGGTCGTAATGATTTTCATGCTCTTCTACTACCGGGTTTCGGGCGCGAATGCCGTCCTCGCTTTGATCTTGAACTTGATTATTCTTCTCGCCGCGATGGCGTACCTGGGGGCGGTGCTTACTTTGCCTGGCATTGCAGGTGTGATCTTGACCATCGGCATGGGCGTGGACTCTAACGTTCTCGTCTTCGAGCGCATTCGAGAAGAATTGCGCTATGGCAAATCGGCAGCTTCCGCCGTGGATGCTGGCTTCGAAAAAGCCTTCCTGACCATCATCGACACCCACGTCACGACGGTCGTCTCCGCCTTCTTCCTTTTCATCTTTGGTTCGGGGCCGATCAAGGGATTCGCCATCACCTTGACCATAGGTTTGATCGCCAACGTGTTTACTGCCATCTACATTTCCAGGGCTATTTTCCAGTATCATCTGGCGAAGATGGACCGCCAGAGCGAGTTGAGCATCTAGGCCGTACTAGAACGTATAGAGCAGGCGATTTTTCTGAGCAAAACGCTCGGGTGATGTTCATTTCCGCCCCAGCCTCCTAGTCTGTTCGGGGAGGCGGTGGGAACAAACCCGTCGGCGCTGGAGTCTAAGAAAGGGACGCATAGGCCCAATGATCGAGCTCTTCAAAACGCCCAATATCGACTGGATGGGTAAAGCCAAGTATTTCTATGTTCTGAGCAGCATTTTGCTGATTGCCGGCTGGACCTCCGTTTTCCTCAAGGGCGGCCCCGCGGGTGGCGGCTTGCCCTACAGCATCGATTTTAAGGGCGGCACCAATGTGGACGTTCGTTTCGCCCAGCGTCCCGACATCGAGAAGATTCGCAAAGGCCTCAGCGAGCAGGGGCTCGGCAACAGCGAAATCCAGTCGATCAGCGATATCGCAAGTCCTAACTCAAATGAAGTCCTCATCTTCGTCGAGCAGAAAGGCCAAGCTGAAGAAGCTGGCGAGACCAGCAAGGCTCGCGTCCTTGCCGCGCTGAATGCCATGTATGGAGTGGGCAACTCTTCGAATCCCGACTTTAATGCTGCCACGACCACGCCTTCTACGCTAGCTGCTCTGCTCACCCAAAAAGATCCTCTTCTTCTCTCCGCCAATGCTGGAGATCGCTATCAGGTGCTTGCAAAAAGAATTCTGGATTACCGCGATACCACTGGCCAGGGCGTCCTCACGAATTTCGATTCTCTCTCGGGCGTCGAAGGTGTCACGCCGGCCGTAATGTCCACTTTGAAAAGCAATTATGCTTTGGGCTCGTTCGCCATTCGTGGCCTTGAAATTGTCGGCCCCAAGGTTGGTGGCGAGCTTCGCCGTCAGGCAATCTACGTTACCCTCTATGCTTTGGGCGGCATGCTGGTATATATTGCCTTCCGATTCGAGCTGGTTTACGGGGCAGCTGCGGTTCTCGCCGTGTTTCACGACGTTTTGATCACGCTGGGCTTCTTCTCGTTGCTGCACTTCGAGATTTCGCTCACCGTGATCGCGGCTCTTCTCACTCTGGTTGGCTATTCGATGAACGATACCATCGTTATTTTCGACCGCATCCGCGAGAACAATCGCTTGCTGCGCCGACAGCCGTTCATTGATATCGTGAATACGTCCATTAACCAGACTCTCTCCCGAACGATTCTTACCAGCGGATTGACTTTTCTTACCGTGCTTGTCTTGTTCTTGATGGGCGGCCAGGTGCTTCGTGCTTTCTCCTTTGCCCTGGTGGTGGGGATTGTGGTAGGAACGTACTCCAGTTTTGGTATTGCTGCACCGTTGGTCGTCGCCTGGAATCAGTGGCGTGGTGGCCAGGGTGTTGTGGCAGGCACCGGACCCGCAGCCGGAAACAAACCCCGCGGAAGTGAAGGCGTCTCAGGGCGTCTCGCTCCTGTCGGCAGGAGGTAGGATCCATGTTTGAAGATATGGTGCTATCAGGGAAGACGAAACGGACGAACAAGCCGTGGACGGTGCTGCTGTCCTTGGGTTTGCAAGCCCTGCTCGTCGGCATCCTGATTCTCATTCCGCTGATCTATACAGAAGCGCTTCCTAAGACGATGATGGCGACCATGCTTACCGCTCCGCCGCCTCCGCCTCCCCCTCCTCCCCCTCCGCCTCCTGCGGCGATAGTTCACATCAAGCCGCAAGTTCACTTGATGGATGCTGGCAAACTCTTGCAGCCAAAGTCGATTCCAAAAGACATCAAGATTATTAAGGAAGACGCTCCCGACATGTCCGGCGCCGTTGGCGGCGTTCCTGGCGGCGTGCCCGGTGGCTCTATGGGCGGCGTAATCGGCGGCGTGATTGGCGGCATGGGTGGAGCTCCACCACCACCGAAGCCGGCCGTCTCCCGCATCCGTCAGGGCGGCAACGTCACGGCGGCCATGTTGATCAACAAAGTCCAGCCGATGTACCCGCCGCTGGCTCGTCAGACTCGCATCTCGGGAACCGTGCGCCTGCACGCCATCATTGGCAAGAATGGCGCCGTGCAGCAACTCGAAGTCATTTCCGGGCATCCACTGCTGGTGCAAGCCGCTTTGGATGCAGTGAAGCAGTGGCGTTATCGCCCGACTTTGCTTAACGGCGAGGCGGTCGAAGTCGATACCACGATCGACGTGATTTTCTCTCTGAACCAGTAAGCGGTCTGGCGCACCCGTCGTGGGACAGGTGCGCTGGTCCGGGTTGCAAAGTTTGGCAAACTCTCGCGTTGGCCCCGGGGAACCCGGCGCCATCAGAACTAAGGAGCAAAACGAATGGTAGCGACTCTGTTTGTGAACGCGGCCCTGTTCCTGCAATCTCAGGCTACTTCCTGGGATATCCGGAGCATGTGGGCCTCTATGAGCACCCTCCCCAGGATTGTCGTCGCGATCCTCTTCATTCTTTCCATTTATTCCTTCGGCGTGATGATTGATCGTGCCCTGATGTACAGCGCCGCTCGCAAGCAGTCGCGCGTTTTCGTACAGCAGGTCGCCGGCGCTCTTAAGGAAGGCAAGCTGGATGAAGCGATCGCCATCGCCGAGCGGAACAAGAAGAGCCATATCGCCAAGGTTGTGGCGACTGGCCTCTCCGAATTCCAATCCGCTTCCCAGCAGGTCAGTGACGCCGACGTGATTGAAGCGGCCAAGCGCGGTCTGGAGCGCTCCGTCGCCATCGTTCACGCGGAAATGAAACGCGGTCTGTCGGCGCTCGCCACCATTGGCTCGACGGCTCCTTTCGTTGGCCTCTTCGGTACGGTTATCGGCATCTTGAACGCATTTAAGGGCATTGAAACCAGTCACGCCACCGGGTTGTCGGCGGTTGCGGGCGGTATCGCTGAAGCTCTCGTCACCACCGCGCTCGGTCTTCTCGTGGCTGTCCCTGCCGTGTGGGCCTACAACTATTTCAGCAATAAGGTTGAGGCTTTCGACGTGGAAATGGACAACTCTTCGATGGAGCTGATTAACTATTTCATTCTGCGTCGCGGCGTGAAAAAGTAAGGCAGGTAAACCATGGGGTACAAACCAAAAGTCGGAAGTCAGATGTCGACGCCCAATGTCATTCCGATGGCGGACATCATGCTCGTCCTGCTGATCATCTTCATGGTGGTCACGCCCATGTTGCAGAAGACCTTGCCGGTCGATATGGCCAGGGTCAACAACTCCCGCGAGATGCAGGATGCGGACAAGGATGACGCCATCATCGTGGCCGTTACTCGAGACGGTTCGATCTACCTTAAGAACGCCCGAATCACCAAGGACGATATCACCGGGCAGATTAAGGACATGATTTCCAACCGCCTCGATAAGACCGTCTACGTAAAGAGCGATGCCAGGGCGAAGTATGGCGACGTCGTCGCGGTTGTGGATGAAATCCGCTCCGCCGGCGTCGATCAGCTCGGCCTCTTGACCGAGCAGAATGAACAACAACGCAGGACTCCGCCTCCGCCGCCAAACACCACCGCTCCTTCGGCAGATTGATGCTGATGGAGAGGTGTTCGGCTGTGGTTGCGGGCGTTTGCACCATTCGTTTGCTGAGTCAGAACGGCCGCGCTGGATCCCACCTGGCGCGGCTTGATGGCCTGCAAGGTTCTAGATACGCAGGCTGATATAGGAGATTTGCCATGGCAATGACTGTTGGTGAAAATAAGGGCGGTGCGATGGCGGAAATGAACGTCGTTCCGCTGATCGATATTCTGCTCGTGCTGCTGATCATCTTCATGGTCATCACGCCGCTCACTCCTCACGGTTTGGACGCTCTTGTTCCTCAGCCCAATCCGAACAAGCAGGAGAACCAGGATTTGGAGAATAAGACCGTCGTCGTCCAGGTCCTCGATCACGATAAGCTGAAGATCAATAACGAAGACACGACTTGGGATGGTCTTGGTCCTCGTCTCGAAACGATCTTCAAAGAGCGCGCCGAGAAGATTGCCTTCGTCAAAGGCGACAACGATGTGCTGTTTGAAAACGTCGCGCGCGCCATTGACATCATGACCGGCGCCGGAATCACGAGAGTCGGTTTGATCACGGCCAAGCTCGAGGCCGGCCAGTAGGCCTTAGCGGATTTCCGGCTGTTACTGGTTTTCGTCACGCAGGATGTGAGAGTCCTCCTCGCTGGGAAGAATGTCTTGTGCGAGGCGGCTCATGGGAATTTCTCTTGGTGGTGCAAGGCTCGAAACGATCTCGGAAGTCAACATGGTTCCGCTGATCGATATTCTGCTGGTGCTTCTGGTCATCTTTATGGTGATCCGCCCTCAGGTGCAGGTTGGCCTACCGGTGGACTTGCCGCAGCAAACGATGACCGGTGCTCCGGCTCCCGTGGACGTAATTGTTGTGCAGGTTTTCGCCGATAGCTCTCTGCGCATCAATCAGGTTCCGGTGCAGTGGCAGGATCTCCACGGACGGCTCGCGGACATTTTCAGGATGCGAGCCAGCCGCGTCGCTTTCGTCCGCGGTGACAGCGCCGTCGAGTTTGGCGTGATCGCCCGGGCAATCGACGTAATGCGAGGATCGGGAATTACTTCGGTTGGCTTGATGACCCCGCAACTCGCAAACGCGAAGTAAATAGTGTAGATTTGCCCCTCGCAGGGCGGATCTGAATCCTAGCAGGGATGGATGCCTTCGATGACTGATTCTTCAGTTCGTATTGCTCGCCGGACCGTTTCCCTCGCAGCGCTGTTAACTCTTGTCTTCGCAGTCTCGGGCTGCGACAAGCTCAAGGCCCGCGATAAACTCAACAAGGGCGTTGTGGCCTTCAAGGCGGGCCAGTCCGATGCCGCCATCGAGGACTTTAAGGAGGCTTCCGAGCTGGATCCAAACTTGATGACGGCGCGGCTCTATCTCGCCACCGCCTATGCGAGTTTGTATATTCCGGGCGCACCCTCGGCCGAAAATAAGGCCCATGGCGACCAGGCCATCGCTGAGTTCAAGGACATCCTCTCGACTGATCCGAACAACTTGAACGCCATCGATGGTATCGGCTCCCTCCTCTTTCAGATGGCTGGAACCCCCCCGATCAGTGAACAAGGCTTCGAGGATTCCAAGACCTACCACGAGAAGCACATTCAGATTAAGCCGGACGATCCGGAACCGTACTATTGGATGGGCGTGATCGATTGGACCTTGGCGTGGCGCGGCAATGGCGAACTTCGTCTGGACTTCAACAGGAACAATATCAAGAAGCAGGTAAAGGACACGGATCCGCTGCCCGCTTCCGTCCGCGGCGAATATGCGACGAAGTACGGCTCCCTCGTGGATGAGGGAATTACCGACCTTCAAAAAGCAATCTCAATCCGGCCGGACTACGATGACGCCATGGCTTACCTCAGCCTTCTCTATCGTCGCAAGGCCGACATGGTGGAGAGCGAAGATGAACGTACCTCTCTCGAAAAGCAAGCCGACGACCTCCTGGACAAGATCAAAGAGATCAAGCAGAAGCGCCTGGAGCAGACCCAACAAAATTCCTGAACGACGCAAGTTTCTGTTGAACGAAATCTGAAAAAGGACGCCTCTTGCGGCGTCCTTTTCATTTTTGCGGCCTGAGTCAGGCGTGCCCTTTCTTCGCTCTCGCGACCTCAGCGCGCCATGGTCAAGCTCGAGCGGGGCTAAGTCGAGCGGCGCTCATCTGTGGTCGTGGAGTCTCCCCTTGCTTACCGAGGGCAGGGGTGCTAGTCTCGGTTACCGAGGACATAAACATGAGCAAGCCTTCCGACCTAGTGCAGGGCACGTTGGACATGTTGCTGCTAAAAATCCTTGCGCTTGAGCCGATGAATGGCTTTGCCATTAGCCAGCGGTTGAAACAAGTATCCGGCGATATTTTGCAGGTGAGCGATGGATCGTTGTACCCGGCCCTGCACAAGCTGGAACAAGAGGGCTGGATTACAGCCGAGTGGAAAACATCCCAGCATGGACGGCGAGCGAAATACTATTCGCTGACAAGGCTCGGGCGGCGACAGCTCGAAAAAGAAGCGGACAATTGGGGCAGGCTTTCGAGTGCTATTTCGCGGGTTATCAAACTGAAAGAGGTCTGAGCGTCGCGCGGCGCGGAACGGAGGGCCGGAGAATGCGACTGGAGCATTGGCTGTACACAATTCCGCTGTGGTTGCGGTCGTTATTTCGTCGGGCGCAGGCGGACGAGGAATTGGACGACGAGCTGCGCGACCACCTCGAACAAAAAACCGAGGAATACTTCGCGCAGGGGATGACTCAAGAGGAATCGCGGCGCCGCGCGCGGCTAGACCTCGGTGGTATCGAGCAGGCCAAAGAGAAATGCCGCGATGCGCGCCGCGTAAACTGGATTCAAGACTTAATTCAAGATTTGCACTTCGGTCTGCGCATGTTGCGCAAATCACCCGGCTTCACCGCCGTTGCCGTGCTCACCCTCGCCCTCGGCATCGGCGCCAACACGGCCGTCTTCAGCCTCATGGATGCGGTCATGTTGCGCATGCTGCCGGTCAACAGGCCTGACGAGCTGCTGCAATTAAAGAGGCAAGATCCCCGCTACGCCGGCGGAGGTCCGGCCAGCTTCAGCAATCTCCTTTCTTTTCTGTGGGACGGCGGAGCCTCGCCCTCCTTCAGTAACCCTCTGTGGGAACAAGTACGAGATCAACAGAATGTTTTTTCGGGCGTGTTCGCTTGGAGTAATAACCGCTTCGATCTCGCTCGAGGTGGAACAGTACAGCCCGCGGAGGGGTCGTTTGTGAGTGGTGACTTCTTCACGACCTTAGAGCTCCGTCCGGCTGCCGGACGCCTAATTGCAGGCTCTGACGACTACCGCGGCTGCCCAGCCGTGGCTGTTCTAAGCTATGGGTTTTGGCGAGGGCATTACGGCGGCGCAAGTGGCGCCGTTCGCAATACCCTGTCGCTCAATGACCATCCCTTTGAAATCATCGGCGTCGCTCCGCCTGGCTTTTATGGAATGGACGTGGGTCGAGAGTCGCAAGTCTTTGTGCCGATCTGCACTGGCGAAATTCTTGGTGCAGGATCACTGGACGGAGCTACCCTCTGGTGGCTCAACGTGGCCGGCCGGATCAAGCCCGGCATCACCCGAGCCCAATTGATCGACCGACTCCACGTACTTTCCCCTCGTATATTCACCGCCGCTTTGCCCCAATACTGGCCTGCCAACGAGCAGCGGAGTTTTGTGAAGGAGAAGCTGGTAGTGACTTCGGCTGCGACGGGCACTTCGGTTACTTTGCGGCAGCAATTCGACCAGCCCTTGCAGGTTCTGATGGCCATTGTGGGCCTCGTGCTGCTAATTGCCTGCGCAAACATTGCCAGCCTGATGCTGACCCGCGGCGTTGTCCGTGAAAAGGAAATCGCGGTAAGGCAGGCGTTGGGCGCAAGCCGGTGGCGGTTGATTAAGCAACTCCTTACGGAATGCATGCTGATCTCTCTGATGGGCGCGATCGTCGGATTTCTTTTTGCGCGCTGGGGCACCGTTCTTCTGATTCGCAATATCTCATTTCACAGTTTCTACGCGCTCGGGAACATCCCTGTGTTTCTCGATCTCTCGCTCGATGGCCGTGTTCTTGGATTCACCGCTGCGGTTGCCATTCTCACTGCGGCGCTGTTTGGCATTTTGCCCGCCCTCCGGTCCACACGTGTATCGTTGACCTCGGCCATGCACGGCAGCCGAACAGTCGAATTTGACCGTCCGGCTCGGTTTCGGAGCCGCAAGTTGATCGTGGCGTCGCAGGTAGCGTTATCGCTGGTGCTATCGGTGGCCGCTGGATTGTTGTTGCGTAGTTTCGCGAAGCTGGCGACGCTCGATCCCGGCTTTGATCGCAACAATGTCCTAATCGTGTATACGGACTTGTGGCCGGCGAAAATACCTCGAGATCAGCGTCCCGCCGTACTCGACCAAATCGAGAACCAGCTGCGGGCACTTCCTGGCGTCCTTTCTGCGAGCCGCTCATCCGTGACACCTGCCGAAGTAAGCTACTGGGCACATAACGTTCACACCGAGTGGTCCAAAAGCTTCACAGATGCGGAGTCTCTGTCTATGTCCGTCAACGTCTCGCCTGAATATTTTGGAACGTTGCGAATGCAATTCGTGGCGGGCCGCGACTTCAATGGCAGCGACATAGCCACCTCTCCTATGGTGGCGATCATCGACCAGACGGCGGCGCGCCGCTTCTTTCCAGGCCTGGATCCCGTTGGCAGGACGTTCTGGATTGACGGCATTGCGGGGCAACCCGGACCGCCTATCGAGGTTGTGGGTGTCGTCCGGAATGCCAAGTACGTGTCACTGCGCGAGGAGATTCATCCCACGGTCTTTTTCCCCGCCACTCAGGCTCCCGACCTCGGTTTGGCGGGTGCGCTCGAGTTGCGCACTGCACTACGACCTACAGCGCTCTTCTCGGCGGTCCAGGCGGCGGTAGCCTCTGTGAGTCCCGCGATTACCCTCGAGTTTCACACGCTGGCGCAGCAGGTAAGCGACTCGATGGTCCAGGAGCGCCTGCTCGCCTGGCTTTCCGGCTTCTTTGGTTTCTTGGCATTGATGCTGGCCTTGATCGGTCTTTACGGTACGGTCAGCTATCTTTTGGCACAAAGGAAAAGAGAGTTCGGAATCCGCATGGCACTGGGGGCAGAACCGGGTTCAATCCTCCGGCTGGTCATGCGCGATGTCTTTTCCGTTGTCGCTATCGGTCTCCTCGCGGGTATAGCCATGTCACTGGCAGCCACAAGACTGCTCCAGCAACTATTGTTCAGGATCGGTCCTCGGGATACCGTGACTCTCGTCGTGGCAGTGGCGGCACTGTCCATCGTTGCGTTAGTCGCAGGTTACCTCCCCGGTCGACGCGCGGCGAAAGTCGATCCGATGGTCGCTTTGAGATACGAGTAAAGGAGGTCGGAGAATGCGACCGGAGCATTGGCTGTTCACGATTCCACTGCGGCTGCGGTCGTTGTTTCACCGGGCGCAGACGGACCAGGAATTGGACGATGAGTTGCGCGACCATCTCGAGCGAAAAACCGAGGAATACGTGGCGCAAGGGATGACGCAAGAAGAGGCACGGTGGCGGGCACGGCTCGACCTGGACGGAATCGAACAGACCAGAGAGAAATGCCGCGACACGCGTCGCGTAAATTGGATTCAGGATCTCACACTGGACGTTCGATTCGGCTTGCGCACGTTGCGCAAGTCCTCCGCGTTCACCACCGTAGCCATTCTCACGCTGGCCCTTGGTATCGGCGCCAACATCGCCATCTTCTCGATTCTCGATCCTCTGCTGCTTCGCAAACTGCCCGTCCAAGATCCGGATTCGCTCGTATTTTTGGGCAACGCCGGGCTTTGGCACGCGGCTCGTCACGTGGATTACGACACGGCAATCATTTCCGAGCTCAGCGCCTATCGCCATTACCAAGACGAGAATCGCGTGTTTTCCGGTGTGCTGTTTTTCACCGGCACGGAGGAATACGAGCTCACACGCGGCGACGAAGCTTCCTCCGCCTCGGGCGAGACGGTTTCCGCGAACTATTTCTCGGTGCTCGGCGTCCGCCCTTATCTCGGCCGCTTGATCGCTCGGCAGGACGGCGATAGCGCGGCGGCCAGTCCCGTGGCAGTTCTCAGTTACGCATGCTGGCAGCGGGAGTTTGCAGCGAATCCGGCGGTAATCGGGCAAGCGATTTCGCTCGAAAACTCGGACTGGTCTTTTGATCCGCTCCAAAATCACATCTACCGAGTCATCGGCGTCGCGCCGTTCGGCTTCTCTGGTGTCGAAGTCGGCCGCAACCCGGATTTGTATCTTCCGGCGAGGAATAGCGGTGATTCCCCCGGTTTCGTCACGATTGTGGCGCGCCTCAAGCCGAGAATTTCGCTCGCACAGGCACGCGTAGGCCTCGCGCCCATTTATCAGGAGACCGTTCGTGACTCCACATTGCCCCCGGTTGAAAGGCAGCAGGATATGGCCGGGCTGGCGGTCGAGTCGATTGCACACGGTCTTTCGCGCGTGCGCGATAGGTTTGGGCTGGCAGCGCAAATCGCGATGGCCGTAGTCGGGTTGGTCCTATTGATTGCTTGCGTCAACGTCGCGAACATTCTGCTCGCTCGCGGCATCAGCCGCAGGCGCGAATTGACTGTCCGCATGGCGCTCGGCGCTGGCCGCTGGCGATTGATCCGCCAAATGCTCGCCGAAGCCGCGCTGCTTGGCTCGGCGGGAGCCATAATCGGTCTCCTCGCCGCTAATTGGACTAGAAAATCGCTTGCCGCCGCACTCTCCACGCAACAGCTTCCCGTGCAATTGGACGCGACTCTCGACGCGCGCGCGTTCGCGTTCGCCGCAGCGGTCCTCGCAATTACGGTTCTGCTTTGTGGCCTGATTCCCGCGATTTCTGCCACGCGCGGCGATCTCACCTCCGATTTGAAAGTTTCCAGTGCGAATGGCGCGCATACTGCGTCGCGCTCGCGCCTCGGCGATGCGCTGCTCGGTGTGCAAATCGCGGTTTCCGCGATCGTTCTCGTTGCCGCGGGTCTGCTCCTGCACAGCCTGTTCAATCTCGAAACCTACAATCTCGGCTTCGACGCCGATCATATCGTGGCCGCCAGGCTCAGCGGCAGAGCGGCAAGCCCGACGCTTTACGAGCAATTGTTGGATCGCGCGAAGCATCTTCAGGGTGTTAAAGCCGCCGCGTATTCCGCGCTGGTCCCGCTGCGCGGCGAGGTATTGGGAATTAATATCTCGGTTCCGGGTTATACGCCGCGCTCTGCTGCGGAAACCCATACTTTTTTCAACGAAGTTTCTCCCGGATACTTCCAGGCCATGCGGATTCCCCTGCTGGCAGGGCGCGATTTTACGCCGCAGGACGCGGCCGTCGAGCCGCCGCGCGTCGCGATTATTAGCCGCACCATAGCGCAGCACTATTTCGCGGGAAAGGATCCGGTCGGTCACGCACTCACATTCGCGGAAGGAGTCTCGCGGCCGCCGCTGCGGATCATTGGCGTGGTCGCGGACTCGGTTTACTTCGGACTCCGCGAGAAGCCGGAAGACGTCCTTTACCTGCCTTATGGGAGAGCCACTGTTCGCGCCAGCCTGGTCCTGGGCGCAATCGGGAATCTCGCGCCGCTGGTAGGCGCGGCGAATGCTCTGATCCGCTCGCTGGATCGTTCCATCAAGATCGAGTCCATCGAGACCATGCGGCATCGGGTGAACGAATCTCTCCACGAAGATCGTCTGATCGGTGCGCTTTGCGGCGTATTCGCCGCGTTGGCGCTTGCGCTCACCTGCGTCGGAATTTATGGCGTGCTGTCGTTCCAGGTCGCCCGGCGCACGAATGAGATCGGGATCCGCATGACGCTTGGTGCGCACCGGCGCGATATTCTCACGCTGATCTTGCTCTCCGGAATGCGAATCCTTGTCGCGGGCCTCGCGGTTGGCGTCACCGGAGCGCTCGCGATCACCCGCATAATGGCGCACATGCTGTTCGGGGTTTCGCCGTCCGATCTCTCAACGTATGCAGCCGTGGGACTCGTCTTACTGCTCGCCACGCTGGCGGCGCTGTATTTTCCCGCGCGCCGCGCCATGTGCGTCGATCCAATGGTCGCTTTGAGATACGAGTGAAGGCGGGAGCCCGCTGACATTCCCCACTCACTAACAGACAATCCTTTCGACACACAATCGCTGACAACTGGAACGGTCATTAGCCGGTTGCGGTAGCAGACACACTCTCACACTCTCTCCGCTCACGATCTCAGCCTTAACCCACAACTCTGGAGCAACCCCGATGCGATTGAACACGCATGGGGGCAGTTTTCTCTGCCCCCATCGGAAAGCGCGCGCCGCGCGACGCTGCTCAAGACGCCGCCGAGCTTTGCAGGTTTGCGAGCTCGCTCAGCCGTTTGAACGGAATCGACTGCAAGAGCGGCCTCACGGAGCAGCAAGAGCGCGGCAAACAAAACCTACAAACGCGGGTCAACCGTGTTGTGGGCCGTGCTGGAACGCTCGGGCTTGGCTGGCGTTTCGCACCTCTTCATGTTCCGCGCTCGCGCTTCACTTCCTTTCCGGCTACACTAGGATATGGCGTTGCCTGGCAATGTTCCGTTGAGCTTCCAGCGTGACCGTGCTGTTCGCCAGCTCGAAGCGCGTTTTGGAGAGCTCCTCGAAAAACTCCGCAAGAATCGTCCTTCGGAAGATCCCTGGGTAGTCCGCCGCGCCTACGAAATCGCTTCGGAGCGCCATCGCGACCAGTTCCGCAGCTCCGGGGACCCCTACGTTTCCCACCTCCTGGAGGTCGCTCACATCCTGGCGGACATGCGCATGGATGCCACGACTCTTACCGCCGCACTTCTTCACGATGCCATTGAGGACACGGAATATCCTGTCGCCAGGATTGAGGAGCGTTTCGGCCCAGACGTTGCCCGCCTCGTGGAAGGCGTCACCAAAATCGGCCGTCTGAATATGACGGCTCCCGAAACGCGCCAGGCCGAAAACGTCCGCAAGATGCTTTTGGCCATGGTCAATGATGTACGCGTTGTCCTCGTCAAATTGGCCGACCGTCTTCACAATATGCGCACGCTCGAGTTTCTTCCGGAGGAAAAACAGCACCGCATTTCACGTGAAACGCTGGATATCTACGCCCCCATCGCTCACCGTCTCGGGATGGGCTTGATGCGTGGCGAGCTGGAGGATCTCGCCTTCCGCTTTCTCGATTCGGACGCTTTCCTCGCTCTCCAAAAGGAAGTCACCGACAAGAGCCCCGTCCACCAGCGGTTCTTGGAAGACGTCCAAGGCACCATCCGCACCAAGCTCGTCGAAGGTGGAATTCCTGCCGAGTTGGAAGCCCGCGTCAAGGGGCTCTTTTCGCTCCATCGCAAAATTCAGCGCCAGCAGAGCAGCCTCGAACAAGTGTACGACCTGCTCGCCGTCCGCGTCGTCACCGACACCGAGCGCAATTGCTACGCCGCTCTCGGCGTGATGCATCACATTTGGCGGCCCGTTCCAGGCCGTTTCAAAGACTACATTGCCATGCCGCGCCCAAATCTCTATCAGTCCCTCCACACCACCGTTCTGCACGGCGGCCAGCCCTTTGAAGTTCAGATTCGCACGCAGGACATGCACCGCATCGCTGAAGAAGGCGTCGCTGCCCATTGGAAATACAAAGGCGGCCAGCCCGCTTCTGGCGGCGACGATCAGCGCATCGCCTGGATGCGTCAACTCATCGAGTGGTCGCAGGAAATTCAGGAGCCCGCCGAATTTCTTTCTACTTTGAAAGTGGACCTGGCCCCTGTCGAGGTGTACGCCTTCACGCCGAAGGGCCGCGTCCTCGAAATGCCTCGTGGCGCGACTCCCGTTGATTTTGCCTACTCGGTTCACACCGAAGTCGGCCATCAATGCGTCGGCGCCAAAGTAAACGGCCAAATGGTTTCCTTGCGCCACGAAATCGTCAGCGGCGACGTCGTCGAAATCCTCACGCAGAAAAACCACACTCCCAGCCGCGACTGGCTCAGTTTCGTCAAGTCCTCCCACGCGCGCAGCAAGATCCGCCAATGGCTCAACTTCCACGAACGCCAGGAAGCCACGGATATGGGCAAGAAGCTCCTCGAAAAGGAGTCCCGCCACTTTCCCCGCGGCTTGAAGAAAATTCCCCAGGTGGATTGGGACAAGCTCGCCTCCGACTACGGCCTTTCGAAACAGGAAGACATCTACGCCGCGATCGGTTTCGGCAAGTACTCCGCCCGCCAGGTGCTCTCTCGTTTGTTGGGCGAGCCTGAAAAAACCGGCGACCTCGAAAATGAAGATACCAAGCCGACGCTCGTCAAAACCGTCAAGCGCATGTTCGGTTTTGGCGAGGCGCCTTTAATCGTCAAGGGCCACGACGACCTCCTCGTCTACCGCGCCAAATGCTGTAATCCGATTCCTGGCGACGACATCGTCGGCTACATCACGCGCGGCCGCGGCGTCGCCGTCCACACTCGCGCATGCCCCAATGTGCAGAATCTCATGTACCAAACGGAGCGCCGCATCGCCGTCGAGTGGGGCAGTGGAACCGCGGCCACGTTCCCCGTTCGCCTCTCCATCCGCGGCAAAGATCGCGCCGGCCTCCTGGCCGAAATCACCGCCGTCATCAGCGGCGCCGGTTCCAACATCCAAAGCCTCGAGAGCCGTCCAGACCGCCAGAACGCGCGCATCGAAGCCAGCCTGGAAATCGTGGACCGCCGCCAGCTCGAAACCATTCTCTCCAACATCCGCAAAATTTCTGGAGTCTTCGGCGTCGATCGCGTGTATCAGGTCTAGCCCCACGCCTCTACAGCGCGGTGCACGTGACCAAATTCTTCCACCTGTCCTTTCAGCCGGGTATCACCCAGGCACACTCCCGCGTTTCGCTCTCCTGCTTTACTAAAATAATCGTATGTGGCATCAACGTTTGCTTCTCGGTGCGTGTGTCTTCCTCTTGGTCGGCTGCCATCAGCATCCGCTCACGGACTACCGCCCCCTCGACCAGGTCGGCATGTCGTCCTCCAATATCGAGCAACTCAAGGGGCTCAACGCCAACGACCAGGAAGTCGCGCAAGTCATTAAGCTCAAGAACGCTGGAATTAGTGATGACACCTGCGTCGAACTTGTCAGCACGGCGCATGCGCACAAGATCCTCTTCAACAGCGCCGACTCCGCCGCCAGCTTGGCCAGTGCCGGTTTCACCGAAGCGCAAATCACCGATATTGCTCACGCCGGCCAATTGGACGCCATCAGCTTCGACGCCGTCACTCTCAAGCTCATCGGCCTCTCCGAGTCGACCGTCCAGCTAATTCTTCATCGCCATCTGACCGGCCAGCCGGTCATGGCCAGCGCCGAAATTTCCGAGCTAAAAAACACCGGCTTGACCGAGCGCCAGATTCTCGAGCGCATCAACGCCGGCATGACGGACGAGCAGGCCAAGCGGGAAATTGAAGCCCGCGAGCGGACTCGCGATCATTCCAACACTTCTTTCGTTCGCGTCCGCGGCCGCAAGCCGCGCTAGGCCCGCTCTTCCTCGGCCTCCCGTCGCCGCTCCTCGCTTTTGCTTCTTCCAATTTCCCCCGTTACAATCGACTCGCTTTGGTTTCGCGGCCCAATCTCCGCCTTTCTTTCTCGCTCGTCTTCAGCGCGGTGACTTTTTGTCTTTCTTCCTGTGCGGCGTCTCTCGGTCCCGGCTACTCCATTGAGAAGCAGGAAATCCACGTTCAATTTGATCCATCATCCGATCCGCGAATCCGCGTCGACGCCGAATATCAGCTTCGCAACACCGGCGACCAGCCGCTCAGCTCATTGGAAGTGCGCCTATCTGCGCGCCGCCGTTTCCGCATCGCCGATTCGCAAGCCACCTGGGACGGCGCCTCCATCGCCGAACAAAACGTTCCCGCGATTCCCCGCAACGGTCTTTTTTCGCTCTCCCAACCCTGGAACGTCGGCGAGCGCCACACTCTTCACCTCTCCGCCGAATTTCAAAATCCCATGCCTGGCCAGGTCGGCTTCAGCTTCGCCCCCGACGCTTTTTTCCTTCCGTCCCAAGGCTGGGCACCCGAGCTGCTTCCTTCGCAAGGAATGTTCGCCACGGGCGGAGTTCCTCCTGACCGCTGGCTCTTGGAAGTCCGCGTGCCCGCCGGCTTTCTCGTCCACACCAGCGGCCGTTCCGCAAAATCCTCGCGCCGGGGCAACGAGATCATTTTCCGATCCACGCAGCGTCCGGTCGATCGGTATCCTTTCGTCGTCGCCGGTTCGTACAAGCAAACGCAGCTCGACACGGCCGCCGGCAAAGTTCTTCTCTGGACGCGCGCAACAGGAGAAACCTTGCAACTGCAGCAATCCGCCGATGCTCTCGCCTCTGCTATTCGCGCTTACGACGCCGCTTTCGGAGCCCGCCGCCACAACGCGCAGTCTCTTTGGATCGCCGAGTGTCCCGTTGTCTCCGGCTGTTTCAGTGTCACTGCGTCTTCTTACGCGAATCTCCTGAGCGCGGAGCCGGGCGCCGTCTCCTCCGAACTCGCTTCTTTCGACACTCTGATGATGAACTTCAGCGGTGAATCGCCAAAGCTGGCCGCCGCCGCGCCTGCGCTCGCCGCAAGTTGGCTCGGTTACGGCCAGAACCCCGGCTTCTATAAGCAGCAGCCTCCGCTCGCCGCGCTCCCCGCTTTTGCTTCCGCTCTCGGAGAAGAAGCCATCGAGGGCCCCTCTTCGCGCTCCGAGACAATCCGTCGCGCCTTGCGTATGATTCCTGTGAGCGCATCTGCGCGTGGACAGGAAGATGAAACTGTCCTGCGCGCAAAAAGCTTTCTTTTCTTTTTCGCGCTTCAGGATCGCTACGGGCGAGACGTCTTTCGCCACGCCATCAACCACATGCTCTCCGCTCGCCAAGGCCGCGGCTTCAACCTCAACGATCTCATCGCATCGTTCGAAGAGGAAAACCATCAGAATGTCGCCGAGTTCGAGCGTTTGTGGATGAAGCGTCCCGGTGTTCCCCAGGAATTTCGCTCGCGATATCAGGATTCTTCCGTTTCGAGCATCACCACTTCCAAGGAGACCATGCCATGAGAGAAATCGTTCTTTCTGATCGCGGTCCAAAACCTATCGGCCCTTATTCCCAGGCCATCAAGGTCAACGGACTGCTTTTCGTTTCCGGACAGATTTCCATCGATCCGAAAACGAACGAGTTTGTGGCCGGCGATATTCGCCAGCAAACGGAGCGCATGCTCGAAAATGTGAAGGGAATTGTCGAAGCGGCGGGAAGCAAACTGAGCCATGTCGTGAAAACGACCGTCTTCCTGAAAAATATTGGCGATTTTGCCGCGATGAACGAAGTCTACGGGCGCTTTTTTTCTTCCGCGCCGCCCGCGCGCTCGACTGTCGAGGTCGCGCGCCTTCCCAAGGACGCACTCGTCGAGATGGAAGTGATTGCTACGATTTAATTTGCGGAGCGAATCGAATTATGGCCGGTCGGGACTTTCCAGGGCCTTGTGAACTGCAAACACGGTGAGCAGCACCACGGCTCCCGTCGCCCACCATACAAACTTGCTCGAACCCGCGCTGATAGGCGGCTTGCCCATGCCCTTACCGCCTGATCCCATGGTGGGAGGCTGGCTTTGGGCTGCCTCTTCCGCAGTCGGGTCTAGCAAGATCCGGTAGGAGCTGCCTTCCGGTATCACACGCGAGTCGTCTTCCACCGTGATCGTTAGCGCTCCGCGCACGGATTTGACCTGCAGTTCCCGCTCGCCCAGAACCGTCACTTGTCCGATTGTCGGCTCATTCGATTGCGGCCGGATCACCGCTTTCGAAAAATACAGCGCAAATGCTTGCGCATTCGCTGTCGAGAACATTGCCGATCCATGCAGCAGCGTGGCTCGCGGCATTCCGCCTTCTGCGCTGATGGTTGCCGATGAAGAGGCTGCCAGTTCGAATCGCGCTGCCCCGGCGCGCAATTGTACGCTTCCGGTGTCGGCCGTCGAAAGGTTGTCGCCAGGGAAAACCGTAGTTCCGACGGATGCGCCGACTCCACTTACGTTCGCGTTTTCCGAAGCCACCACTGTCCCGAGGGCTTCCGCGGTTGCTCCGCGCGCAGGTGTGATCATTAGACAGGTTGCAAAACAGGTCGCGATCAATGCAGCGACAATTTCGCGCGAACGCGCCATTGCGGCCTCCAAGAGGGCTGCACAAAGAATACTCACCCGGTTTACTCGCGTCAATACGGAATCCATCTTCCCGGGGGACAAACCGTTCTTGCCCGGCCGCCACCTTTGCTGGCCCAACTAAGCTTCCACTGCTACAATGCAAGCCAACACATGGCTGACTGGAAACAGATCACGGCCCGCATTCGTCGGGCTCGCACCGGTAAAGATCCCGTTGGGCAGCTTTCCAATTTGTTCGAAAAAACCCGCGACGCCATGGTCGCGTTCGAGTTGGCTCGCTACTTCGAAACGTCCGGCCAAAATCCTGAAGCTGCAAAATGGTACGTCGCCGCCGCGCAACGATTTCGAAGGGCGGACTGGAAAACCAAAGCCCAGGAAGCCGCCGTCAGGCTCGGTGCAGAAATAGTTCCAGGTGATTCTGCTTCGCCTCTTGGTGATTCTCTCTCTGCGCCGCCTTCGGTTCCCGCATCCGCGCCTTCCGGTGAGGAGCCTCTCTCCGCGGTTGACTCTGAAAATGATTCCGTCGCTTCCGCGCCCACGCAAGATTCCGCGAAGCCTGATGCCGAATCCGCTGAAACTCCGGGCAAGAAAACGCGCCGCAGGGGCCGTCGAGGTGGCCGCAACCGCCGAAAAGGCGCAACGTCTCAGCCTTCTTCGTCCGCGTCGATTGCCTCGAGCTCCGAAACTGCTGCTGCTCCGAAGAGTCTCTCGGCCCGCTCGCTCGATCATCATGCGGAACCAATCCCTCCTCGCGTAACCGATGCTCGCTCCATCCCTTCGCTGCCCGTCGAGCCGATCGGTGATTCCGCTGCTGTCAGTGTTCGCGGCCGCTCCGGCGATCCAGGTCTGTCATCAAGGCTCTCTCTTCTCGAAATGCAGCTTCGTCGCTTGTTGACCTGTCCCGCCGTAAAATTGAACGAAGCCGATTACGCGCCCGTCGGACCCGGCGTTTTCGTCCTCACGGATTCCGATCTCACCAGCTATTACTACGTCGAAGCCTGCCAGACGTTGCGCATTGCGATCGGCAATCTCTTGCGCGGCGGTGCCAGCCGTCGTGGCGCCGATTCCCTCAAGCCTCAGCTTGCCGAGCATCTCGGCATCCCGGAGTCTCGCGTCACAAAATATCTTGCCGATCATTGTGTGGTTCGCTGGCTTCAGCTTGATGAAGGCGCGTCGCACTTCGCGCACTTCGTAACCGCCGTCATTCGCCCAACTTTGAACGAGTAGATGGTCATTCCCCTGTACATAAGGACAGTCAGATTTTTCCGAATCGAAACAACCATAGTTCCCAAAGTGTGCAAACTTATAGCCCATTCGCCCTAGAACTAAACCCCTCCCAAACAGCCGCTCACTGCCCCAAAATGCCGTTCAACCCCCCTTTTTGACCATTCGCCGTATCCCGCTGGTATCTACCCCCCTTTACGGTCAAACTATAGGTGTACAAAGACTTATTGGACGTACCGGTGGAAAGTGGTACGGTAATCGCAGTCCCGGGGGGCCGTTTGGGACGTGATTTTCATCCAATCTAAGTGGTAGTAGGGCGTCACTTCTTGAAAGCGAGGGTAGAGTTTCATGCCAAATCGTGTTGGGACGCAGATCCTGAGGACCTTCGACTGGGCACTTTGCAAAGGGGCCGCAGTCACCTTCAACACCATTCAATATTTTAATAAGCGCAATCCGAACCCTTCCGTTACTCCGCAATGGTCGGATAAGCCGCTGCTCAAGTCCTGGGAGAAGACCAAGCCCACGCTTGGCTTTCCTCGGCAAACGGATTCCTTGTGTCCCGCCTGCGTCAAGGAAGCGCGCAATGCCATCATTGACGGCAAAAAAGATTGGCGCGATCTCATGCACGAAAAAGTCGGCGAGATCAAAGCGCAGATCATCGAACGCGACAACCAGATTTGGATGGTCAAAGATTGCCCCATCCATGGCCACTACGAAGATATGATGGCCATCGATTCCCGCTTCCTGAGCTGGATCGAATCGCAATTCCCGGGCCGCGATATCCCGGCCCACAACGACGAAGACCTTCACAAGCACGGTTCTTCCACCGTCCGTTATGGCCGCGGCTCCGTGCTCACCGTAGACCTTACCAATCGCTGCAACATGATGTGCGACCCCTGCTTCATGGACGCCAATCAAGTCGGCTATGTCCACGAACTCGGTTGGGATGAGGTTAAGGAAATTCTCGACAACGCGCTCAAGATCAAGCCCCGCCGCCAGATGTCCGTGCAGTTCTCCGGCGGTGAGCCCACCATGAGCCCGCTCTTCCTTGACGCCGTCGCCTACGCCCGCAAAATCGGATACAACAGCGTCCAGGCTGCCACCAACGGCATTGAATTTGCCAAGAGCAAGGAATTCAGCAAAAAAGCCTTCGACGCGGGTATGCGCTACGCCTACCTCCAGTTCGACGGCATCGGCAATGATGCCAACAGCCATCGTCAGATCGGCAACCTCTTTGACGTCAAGCTGCGCGCCATTGAGAACATGCACGAAGCCGGCATCGAAATCGTCCTCGTCGTCACCATCGTAAACAACGTCAACAACGATCAGGTAGGCGCCGTCGTCAAGTTCGCGATGGAAAATCCCAAGAAGATTGCTTTCGTCAGCTTCCAGCCGGTTTCTTTCACCGGCCGCGACGAAGACATCACTCCTGAACGCCGTCTCCGCCAGCGTTACACGCTTTCGCATCTCGCGAAGGACGTCAGCGCTCAGGTCGGCAAAGTAGAGCCTACTCGCGACTGGTTCCCCATCTCCTTCATCAGCACGTTCGCCGGATTCGCGGACATGGTGAAGGGCAATGAATCTCAGTGGGGTTCGCTCTCCTGCGGCTGCCATCCGAACTGCGGCGTTGGCACCGCTCTCATGATCAACAAGGAGACCAAGGAATGGGCTCCCGTTCCTCGTTTCCTCGACGCAACTCAGCTCACCAAGGACGTCACCGCCATCACCGACGCGGCTCGTGGCAAGAATTTCTCCAACTTCATGATGGCCATGGCTCTCCTGAAGAACTATCACCCGTTCCGTGGTCCCAAGGGCCTTACGCTCAGCGCTCTCTTCAAGAAGTTTGATAAAACCTGGGCGCTCACGAAGAAGGCTTCCGTTAAGTACGGCCGCACCTCTCCGGATCGCAAAATTGACGACGCCATGAAGCGCCGCCAGGATCCCTGGAACTTCCTCTTCATCGCCGGCATGTGGTTCCAGGATCTTTTCAACTACGACTTCCGCCGCACCGAAATGTGCATCATTCCCTACGCCACGCAGCAGGGTGAAATCTCCTTCTGCGCCTACAACACCGGCGTGGGCTGGCGTCAGATTATCGAGAACATGCACAAGAACGCGACCGTCGCCGAATGGTACAAGAACCACGGCAAACACGAAATCTACGCCAAGGGCAAGAGCGTCAATCTCCAGAGCTTCGAACACTCGCTCAAGATCGACGCCGAAGACGCCGCCCGTGTTCGCCATCTCGAACATGACATTCCTCTGACGGCCGCCGAGGAAGATCGCGCGCGCCGCAAGAAGGCGTTCGAAGAACAGGCCAAAGTTCGCGCCATCTACGAAGAACTCGTTCTCAAGAAGCCTCAACCAAAGGTCGTTCAGATCGGCACCGTTGCGGACATCGCTAAGGCTGTTCCGGCCGACTTCGCCAACGCGGGTAAGCCGGTCAACATCGCTCCAGCTTCTGGCAATGGCGCGCCTTCCAATGGCAATGGCCACTCGAACGGCAACGCCGCTTCCGCTCCAGCCGAAAAGGCCACCGAAGCCGTTGCCGGCGACTAATCATCCAACCGGTCCCGTGTTTTGAGACAGGCTCCTCGAAACCCTCGGGGAGCCTGTTCTATTTGGGCTGATCACTTTGAGCGAGGCTTCGCTAAAACTTATCGAGTACGGAAGTGCGGCATTGCCGCTCGCTTGCCATGCCTGGTCGCTGTCGTGCACTGCTGCTCGCAACTCCCGCGCTGCGCCTTCCGCCGCAGTGTGGCCCCCCCAGTGAACTTAACTACCTTTAGAATCAATACTTACAAGAAAGTCCACAAGTGTTGATTCTAAATGACTTACGCGATATCTAAGTCCTTTAGAAAGAATACTTACAAAAAAGTGGGGGTGGGGGTATCCTCATTTGCCTTCTCGCTTTTCACCTCCATCTCGTGGGAGTAACAAGATGCCTCATCCCTCCGCCAAGCTCCAAGGTCGCGTCGCTCTGGTGACCGGTGCCAGCCGCGGCCTCGGCAAAGCCATGGCCTTGGCCCTCGCGGAAGCCGGCGCCGATGTCGCAGTCAACTATCGCGCCCAGGCCGCCGCCGCCGAATCCGTCTGCCAGGCCGTTCGCGCGCTTGGCTGCAAATCCATCGCGATTCAGGGCGATGTCTCCATCTCGGCTGACGTCGAGCGCGTCGTCTCCGCCACGGAAAAGCAGCTCGGCTCCGTCGGCATTCTCGTCAACAACGCTGGCATCGCCAAAATGCTTCCCGCCGATCAGGTCACCGAAGAAATCTGGAACGAATTTCTTCGCGTCAATCTCACTTCCGTTTTTCTCGTCACGCAGCGCGTCCTGCCCGGCATGCGCGCCGCGCACTGGGGCCGCATCATCAATCTCTCCTCCATCGCCGCGCAGTACGGCGGCATCATCGGCCCGCATTACTCCGCTACGAAAGCTGGCATCCTCGGACTCACGCGTTCCTACGCTTCGCAATTCGCAAAAGAAGGAATCACCGCCAACGCCATCGCTCCCGCGCTCGTCGAAACGGATATGACCGCCAATCTCCCCAAGGACCTGGCGAATCGCATTCCCACCGGCAAATTCGGCTCCGCCGACGAAATCGGCCGCATCGCCGTTCTCCTCGCCGAAAGCTCGTTCATCACCGGCCAAACCATCAACCCCAACGGCGGCATGTACCCGACCTAGAAAGCAGCAACGAGAAAACACGGTGGAAATCCTATTCCTTTTGAACGCATTTCTAGCCCTTGCAGGATTTATTCTTCCTGTCCCGTTTATTATTTTGGCTTCGTGGGAGCGGATAAAGCTGAGTAAGACGCCTGCCAAAATGTCTTGGCGACGCATAGCTTCTAACATCGCGTTTGTCCTGTTCGCGCTAGGCTTTGCTCTGTGGACCTACGCCCTAGTGCGGCAAATCCACGGCACCTACTCATACATTCTAATAAGTGCGAGCGCAGGCAGATGGGGCGCGACGGGTCTCATTGGCGTTTCTTCGCTCGCAGAGAAAAGACTGAGGCTTTATTTGTTGCTGGGTTCGATAGGCATTTTGTGCTTCTTCGGCGTCAGTATCGGCGATGTGTTTATCTAGCGCGGGAACGCTGCGCGATAAATGGGAACGATGCAATCAATGGAACTTACCGCTATACTTACCTGGGAGAGATTTAAGGTCCATGCCTATCTACGAATACGTTTGCGACGATTGCCAAGCGCAGTTTGAGAAAATAGTCATCAACAAGCAGCAGGAAATCTCCTGCCCCAAATGCGCCAGCAAGAAAGCCACGATCCAGCTTTCCGTTTTCGCCACCGCAAACGCCAACGGCTCTTCCGCCAAGTCTTCCGGCGGCTCGTCAAGCGGCGGCGGCTGTTGCGGCGGTGGTTGTAGCTGCCATTGAATACCGCAGACATTCGAGTGAGCGTTTCTAGCTACGCGAACCATGAGGCTAAGCCCCGAAGCTCCCAAACCTCTTTTTCTTGCCATATGTTTTTGCTTATCAATCGTATCGTTTGGCCATTCGGCAAGCTCCGGCCAATCCGATTCCAGTCCTTTCCTCCTCCCGGCGTGCAGGCCATCTGCGTCGGGCATACGCAGGATTGAGGGCGGTTTCCAGGGCTTGACATTCGATATTCCCAAAAAGAATTTTGAAATCCTCGGCGGCAAACCTGACACCGACTACGTCCGCTGGTCTATTAAGCTCAAATCGAGCAAGTCGTTTGTCAGCCTTTGGTTCGGTCCGTACGCCTTTAATCCCGAACCCAGCGAGGATCTTCTGCATGATTCCGTCTCGATTGCTCAAAGGAATATCGAAACTCCTGACGGAGAGCGAGTCGGAAAAGATATCTTCGGGCAGCTCCCCAACGGAGACAAGTGGCGGCATTTTTACGTCACCATCGCAGACGGCGCTGAATATCGCGCGTCCGCCGATGACGCGCCGCTGCTCGACAAAATCGTGAATTCCGCTTGTCAAACACAAAGCCATCATTGAAAGTCTAGCTGCGCTCGCGACCCGTGCGACTCCAGAGGAGCGCTTAAGACTAATGTCCATCAATAGTTCCGAACAATTTGAGAAACTACGCGCTTGCGGATTGATTGTTGCCAAGGCTTTGCGCGCGATGGCCGCTGCCGTTCGCGTCGGCGTCACAACGGGCGAGCTTTCCGAGATTGGTTCGTGTGTGCTCTCGGAGAACGGAGCGCAATCGTCTCCTCCGCTTGTCTACAATTTTCCAGGCGACGTCTGCATCAGCGTAAACGACGAAGTAGTGCACGGTATTCCCGGGCCTCGCGTGATTCAAGCCGGCGATTTGGTCAAGCTCGATCTCACCGCAGTGAAGGATGGCTATCACACGGACTCGGCAGTCACGATTCAGGTTCCTCCCGCGCAAGAAAAATCGCGCGAGCTTGCCCACTGCGCCGAGCGCGCATTCCGTCAAGCCCTCGCCGCGGCCCGCATCGGCAATCGCACGAAAGACATCGGCCGCGCCGTCGAGCGCGAAGTGCGCCGCCGGGGTTTCCATGTGGTGCGAGAACTCGGCGGGCATGGAGTCGGCCGGACGATTCACGAATCGCCCAGTGTTCCCAATTACGCGGATCCCAGCGCCCGGCATCTCCTTACGGAAGGCTTGGTCATCACCATCGAGCCGATCATCGCGGCGGGAACCGGCAATGTTTCTCTCGACCGCGACGGCTGGACCGTGCGCACCGCCGACCGCAGCCTGTCTGCTCATTACGAACACACCATCGTCATTACCAAAGGCGAACCGATTCTGCTCACGGCCGCTTGACCGCGGGCATTTGCCGGCATCAAACCTTCATGTTTCCGAGCCATTCCCAACTTCTTTTCTTCCTCAGCGCGGCCCTTATTTTGTTGGCCATTCCTGGTCCAGCCGTTCTTTATATCGTTGGGCGCAGCATCGGCCAGGGGCGCAATGCAGGCTTCGTCTCCGCGCTCGGAATCGGCGTTGGCACGTTGATTCACACGGCCGCGGCCGCCGTCGGACTTTCCGCTCTTCTCGTTTCGTCAGCGGCGGCCTACGGCATCGTCAAATATCTCGGCGCCTCGTATCTCGTTTTTCTCGGCATTCAGCGCTTGCGCAACGAGGAATCTCTCGCGTCGGCTTCGGACTCCGGCGCGCCACAGGCAACGCTCGCCCGCGTTTTCGGGCAGGGAATCGTCGTCAACTTGCTGAATCCCAAGACAGCGCTCTTCTTCTTCGCGTTTGTCCCACAATTCATCGATCCATTGCGCGGCCATGTTGCCCTACAGATTCTTTCGCTCGGCGTTTTGTTTGCATGCATGGGCACCACCAGCGATAGCATCTGGGCTTTTTTCTCGAGCCGCGTCGCCGGATGGCTGCGCAGCAATCCGCGCTGGATGCACAACGAACGATTTGTGAGCGGCGGCATTCTCATTTCGCTTGGTCTTGCCACCGCCTTCGCAGGCTCGTCGGTTAGAAAGTAACTCATCTCCCCCGAAGACCACTTCAAAACGCAGCCTAGATCAATCTCAAAAAATATTCTTGACATACGAAACGCTTACTAGTAAAAGATTCGTACTATGAGCGATGCAACGCCACGACCCACGAACGCGGAGCTGGAAATTCTGACGGTTCTTTGGAGCATTGGACCGGCGACGGTCCGCGAAGTCTACGAGGTCATCAGCCGGCGTCGCTCGGCGCAGTACAGCACGATTCTCAAGTTCATGCAGATCATGGCGGAAAAGGGGCTCGTCCACCGCGACGAGAAACAGCGCGCCCACATTTATTCGGCTGCCAAATCGCGCGAGTGGACGCAACGTCAGCTTGCGGGGGACCTTCTCGAACGCGCTTTCAGCGGCTCGGCCAAAGCGCTTCTCGTCGGCGCACTCTCCGCGCGGAAGGCTTCCAAGAAAGAGCTCGCCGAATTGCGAGAATTGATCGATCGATACGCGGGAGAACGCAAATGATGGGACTCGATCATTTCGTGCGCTCACCGTTCGCCGGGGCCATCGGGTGGACGCTGCTTCATTCATTGTGGGAGGGAGCGCTCATCGCGGCCTTGCTCGCCGCCGCGCTTATCGCGACGCGCTCAGCGCGAGGACGCTACGCAGCGGCTTGCGGCGCAATACTATTGCTGATCGCGGCGTTTGGCGTGACGCTGGTTCTCTTGCTGCCACAGAGCGGCCGTGGCGTGGAGGCGTTGAGGCCTCTGGCGCTACCCGCATGGAATCCTTTGTCCGCAAAAGGCGGCGCACATTCCTGGAGTCCGAACCTGACGGCCATTGCGCCGTGGCTGGCGCCGCTTTGGATTACGGGCGTTCTGCTCCTTTATTTGGGCAGCCTGGCTAGTTGCTTATCCATTCAGCGTCTTCGCCGCCGAGGAGTTTGCAGCGCGCGGGGACATTGGCAAGACGAGCTTCAGCGATTAAGCGCCCGACTGCGTGTTTCGCGGCTGGTAGTGCTGCTGGAATCCTCGCTGGCCGAAGTGCCCATGGTGCTCGGGCATTTCAAGCCTCTCATTCTCATGCCAGTCGGGCTGCTTGCCGGGCTGCCTGCTGCTCAGGTCGAAGCCATCCTGCTTCATGAGCTGGCGCACATCCGCCGGCATGATTATCTTGTGAATGCGCTACAGCGTTTGTGCGAGGGACTTTTGTTTTATCACCCCACGGTTTGGTGGATATCGCACGTGATGCGCGCGGAACGCGAATGCTGCTGCGATGATCTGGTCGTTTCCATCACCGGCAATCGGAACGAATACGCGCGCACGCTCGCCGCTCTCGAACAATTTCGTTTGACCGGAGCTGAACCGGCCATTGCACTTACAGGAGGCAGCCTGATGAAACGCATCCAACGTATTCTCTCTCCGAAAAAGGGAAATGCGGCGTGGACACCGCTGCTCGCCGCCGCGGTTCTGGTGGTGGCAGGGGCGCTGACCGTGGTTGCATGGCAGACGAATGCTTCGCAACAGCCTATATCAGTGGCATCTTCCGCTACCGCGACAAAACCTGATTCTTACAGCAGGTGGCTCAACGAAGACGTTGCATACATCATTGAGGATGCCGAACGGGCGGCGTTTGCGAAGCTGACCACGGAAGCGGAGCGGGACGAATTCATCAAGCAATTCTGGGAGCGGCGCAATCCCACGCCGGGATCCTCGAAGAATGCTTTCAAGGACGAACACTACCGTCGTATCGCCTTCGCGAACGAACATCTCCGGACAGTCTCCGGTGGCGCAGGTTGGCGCACCGATCGCGGCCACATTTATATTTTGTACGGTCCGCCGGATGAGATCGATTCACATCCGAAAGAGGGGCAGAAGCCGGGGATCGAAGTGTGGACGTACAGGCATATCGAGGGAGTCGGGAACAACGATACGATTACGTTCATCGACCACACGGGGCAAGGCGACTATCAGCTAGCGCCCGGCAACGCACATTGAGGTTGAAGAAAAGCGAAGGGTTGCGCGCGGGTTCTAACTTTTGCGATGTGCCAGGGAGACTTCCCAAGTGCGGAAGCGGCTGATTTCAGTGAGGTTTAGGCGAACGACAGCCATAATCACGAGCGCGTCATCGACGTAGCCGAGTACGGGAATGGCGTCGGGGATGAGGTCGAACGGCTCCACAAAATAAATCAGCGCAGCGACGGCCGCGACGACGGTGAGAATCGGCGGAGCATACCTCCCACCGAGCCAGCTCCGCACCATACGAAACAGGATCTGCAGGCTTTCCCACGGACCGAGCAGAAATTCGTAATTTTGTTTGCTCTTGCCGATGGCGCGGGAAAGAAGCTGCGCGACCTTGTCTTTTGACTGGATGTATTCCGCAGCTTTTTCCTGCGCCTGTTCGAGAGTTTTCACGCTGCACGCTTCCTTGCGCACTTCTCTGGATGTTGTGGTCGCCATGGCCTGTTTGTCCCGGCGGTTGGTGTTGGACAAGTATATCCCGCGAGAGGTTGAGCCACAATCGTGCCGTTCTGGAGGAAGCCTCGCGCGCAGGCTGCCGTGAACGGCGGAAGCGAAGGGGATAATCGATTTACTGCATGCGTTACTGCGGGCGCGAATAGTGCCGGATGTTTTCCGGCACGGGCGCGGACGCATTACCTCGGGGATCGCGGAGAGGCTCACCGGGCGTCCACTTGAAGGGCAACACTCCGGTCCAGGCGCCGCTGGCGTATTCCTCGGAATTGTCGACGGCGAAGCCAGTGCGAATTTTCGCGGAAGCCTCCACGAGCGGGACCGCCAAAACCATTGTTCCCTTGAGCTCCTGCTCGCTTGGCGGGCGCACGGTGGCCCAACGCCCGCGGAGGACGTACTCGACGAAGTCGCGCATGGCGGCCAACTTGGCGGCGGGGTTCTCGATGGGCTCGGCTTTGCCCATGACGACGACGGAACGGTAGTTGACGGAGTGGCCGGTGGCCGTCGGAGAAAAAACGATGCCGTCAAGGAGCGTGACACTGAGACAGAACGGCGCGCCGCTGCCGAGGGTTTTCATCAGGCGGCTGGCCGTCGAGCCGTGGAGGAAAAGCTTGTCGCCGACGCGGACGTAATTGGTGGGGACGACGAACGGCATGCCATCGGCGATGAATCCGACGTGGCATACGAAAGCCTGGTCGAGAATGTCGTAAACGGTTTGGCGTTCGTAGTGGGCGCGGTCGGGCTTGCGCTTCACTTTGGTTCGTTCTGTAGGGGCAAAGTCGCTCATGAAACGAGGCTAGCCCGAGCGGCGTGAGGGCACAAGTGCCAAAGTGGAAGAGAAAGTGAAAGCGCAAATGAAAGCGCAAATCAGGAGTGCCTGCCTTGTTGTGGAGGCCAGAGATTTTACGAAAGCGGAGGCGTGAGTTACAAAAAAATCAAACTGTTCGATTGACGCGGAATGTGAATCGTGTAGTCTTGTCCCCACCGAACCGCATCGAGGGCCCCGCTTGGCGAAAAGTGAACCTATCTTTACGCGCGCCACGTTCCAATTTTTCCGCGATCTCGCGCGGAACAACCGAAAAGTGTGGATGGACGCCAACCGAGAGCGCTACCAGCAATTCGTCGTTCAGCCATTTCGCCGCCTGCTGGAAGAACTGAGCTCGGCAGTTTTGGAACTCGATCCACGCTTCGACACGAGCGGGCGCACGGGGGCAAATTGTTCCCGGATCAACCGAGATATTCGATTTGCGAAAGACAAGACGCCGTATCGCGCGCAAATGTACCTGAGATTTTCGCCGCTGTTTGCGGGAGACGGCGAAATCGGACAACTCTACACGGGAATTTCCGCGGATGCGGTGACGGCCGGGTTTCGCATTTATACGGGATCGAAGCGCAAGGAATCGACGCTGGGCCAGATCGCGGAGCCGCACGCAATCGCGCAACCAAAATGGGCCGCGCAACAAAGGAAGCGGCTTGGGCGACGCTATGAAAGTTATTGGTACACGTCGGAAAAGGGCGAGTGGACGAAGCACGGCGGCTGGCCCGTGGCCGTGGAAGACTGGAAGAAGATGCAAGGATGGATCGTGCGGCGCAAACTTAAACTGGCGGATGCTACGCGGGCGACATTTCCGCGCGAGCTCGCGAAGATATTTCGCGAGCTCTTCCCGCTACTGCGATTTACTTCCCTGGACGATTGATACTCGAAACGAAATGAGGAAACGATGAAAAAGAGAGCCGCGCATTTTTCAAACGAGACCAGACTTGTGAGAAAAAGCGCCGTGGCAGTGGCGCTCGCTTTGCTTCTGCCATGCTGCACTGGTTTGCGTGCATTGACGCAAGACCGGGCCGCGGGGAAAGACTGGCCGACGGCGACGCCGAAGGAATTTGGGATCAACGCGGACAAGCTAGCCGCGCTGGACGCGGACCTGGCGAGCGGGAAGTACGGGCTGGTGGACAGCATGCTGGTGCTGCGCTGCGGCACGAACGTCTACGACAAATCGTACCAGCACGACTACGGAAAGATTTACGGCGACCGCGCGAAAATCGAAGGCCCGCTGAATCACGATTTGCAGGGACCTTACAATTATTTCAGTACGGACTTCCATCCTTACTACCACGGCAGCGACATGCACACGATGCAGTCGGTGTCGAAGACGATTACATCCGTGACGATTGGAGTGGCGAGAACACGCGATGACTTTACGGCGGGGCTAGACACGCCCATCTTGCAATACTTCACGGGGCATAAGGCTGCGAATGTGGACAGCCGGAAAAAGAAGATTACCGTCCGAGATCTGCTGACGATGACAGCCGGCCTCGAATGGCATGAAGATTTGCCGTACGACGATCCTAAAAATTCCGCGGACATCATGGAAGCGAGCCACGACTGGGCACAATACGTGATCGACCAGCCGATGGTGGACGATCCGGGCAAGACGTTCAACTACAACAGCGGCGCGACGGTGCTTCTGGCGCAGGTCTTCAAGAAAGTAACGGGAAAAAACATCGACGAGTATGCGGAGGAGCATCTCTTCAAGCCGCTGGGAATCCACTCTTACTGGAAGCACTCACCGACGGGATTGCCGGACACGGAGGGCGGGCTGTACCTCTCGACGCACGACCTGGCAAAAATCGGACAGTTATATTTGAAGGGCGGGATGTGGGACGGAAAAGAGATTGTGTCGCCGTCGTGGATCAAAGATTCCGTTGCGCCGCACGTGACGGTTCCCGGAGGAAATTGGAAGTACGGCTACCTTTGGTGGCTGCAAACGTATGGAAGCGCGCCGGATGATGTGGCGTGGGTGGCGCGAGGATTTGGCGGTCAACTGCTGTTTGTCGTCCCGGCTTACGACATGGTGGACGTGTTCACGGGCTGGGACATTTTGCCGCCAAAGGAAGAACGTCCGCACGATTCACTCGCGCGGGTACTGGATGCATCGAACCGATTTTACGGCTGCACGGAATAACGGGCCGCCGAGCTAGGCCGAGCGAGAGAACATCACGGCGCCCAAAGGCAGAGACCGATGAGGTGCCAAGAGGCGACGAAGAGCGCGACGGTGCAGCACGCGAGCGAGACGAGCAGAGAATGAATGCGCGTGCCGGCGTTGATTTCGTTTTTGGGAACGCGAACGGCGAGCCAGAGGCCGTAGAGAGAAAGAAGCGGAAACAGAATACTCAGGCTGAAGAGTCCGGCCGTCCAAATGGTGAACTTGCCCGTATCGGCGCCACCCAGCTTCGTGAAGCAGAAAGCCAGTCCCATTAGGCTAAGCGTGGCGAGCAGCGGGAGGACGCGCACTGAAAGGTGCTGAACGCTCTTCATGGCGCCAAAGAGTTTGCGCAGAATCCAAACGACGGCAAAGAGCAGGGAAGTGGCCATGAGCACGACGCAGAGAAGCAGCAAAGCGATGCGGGCATAAGGCCACAGAATGCCGCTGCGGACGCCGTACGAGAAACCCTCCAATCCTTGGCCGGAAAAAACCATTTCGCCATCGCTGTCCGGGAAGAACGCGCAGGTTGCTTCGGGATCCTTTTCGCCGCGGAAGAGATTCTTGCCGACAGGAACGAGAACAACCGGGTTGCCGAAAAGGCCGGAATGCGTGAGCTGACCGTTGATGAGGCGAACGCGAAGGCCGCCGGACAATTCCTCAGGGAAAGACAACCACTGCGATCGCGGAGCTCGCGGCGCGTAATAGCCCGCGAATTTCTCCAAGTCGGCGGCAGAGATTAAAAAGGAAGGTTGCTGCGGCTTAGGAAAATCCTTGGAGAGAAAATCGATGGCCAGCTCGTTCAGGTCGTTCAATGCTTTGCCGGACTGCGTGCTGTTCAGGAGCACGACGTAGCCCCAATTTTGTTCGGGCATGTAGCGATAGGAAGAGATGAACCCATCGATGCCTCCGTCGTGGCCGTGAGTTACGACGCCGCCGGTAACTTCGGAATAGTTCGCAAGGCCGTAGCCGAGGCGCAAGCCGTTTCTCGCCGCAGAGGTGGTCTCGACGGATTCCATGCGCATGATCGAGGCAGGTTGAATGATCTGCGCATCACCAACTTTTCCGCGGCGCAGATAGAATTGGACGAGCTTAGCCAGCTCGCCAGGAGACGCTTTCAAATCGCCTGCGGGCCGCAAGTAAATATACGGATAGCCCAAAGCGTGCGGCGGATTGCCGCCGTAGCCCGTGGCGAGGAGGGCTTTGTTGGCATCTGTAAAGGGGAAGTCGGCGTTCATCATGCCGAGCGGGCGAAGAACGGTTTCGCGAATGTATTGGTCAAAGGGCTCGCCCGTGATTTTTTCGATGAGGTAGCCGGCAATGCCATAGCCAGGATTGGAATATGACATGCGCGTGCTAGGAGGCCAGCGAACGTCTTCCGGCTCCTGAAATCGCTTGAAGACATCGAGGAGCGGGAAATAGTAAGGATCCTTGAAGTTGTAGACCTCGGCGGCTTCCATGTCGTCAAACCCGGCGGTGTGTTCGAGCAAGTTGACGATGCGCACCGGATTGGTGGATTGCCAGCGGTTCTTAACGGGAATTTCCGGAGCGACATCCTGCAGGCGCGCCTCGAGATTGATTTTCCCTTCCTCCTGAAGTTTCAGAAGAGCCAAGGCAACGAACGTCTTGCTGATCGAGCCGACGCGAAATTCGGTGTCGCACGTGATGTCGCGGCCAGAAGCGAGGTCGGCTTTTCCGATTCCGCCGCACCACAACAGGTTGCCGTTCGAGACAAGAGCGATGCCCGCGCCGGGCAGGTGAGCCTTGTCGACGACGTCCTTCATAGCCTTTTGCAGATCCTCAAGCGTTTTGGGATGTGGCAAATCATCCTTCTGTTGAGCGGCGGCAATGAGGGGCGACAAGAAAAACGCAGCGAGGCTCAGGCACACGGTGAGCCGTAGACGAGCTGGGCGCATAAGAAACTCCTCGATACAGAAATATCCTGAACGAGCCTGCATTCTATAGCGGACGCGGCAGGGCACAAGAGAAATTGCGCGACGAGAGGAAGGTGGGCTGGATGCGCGCAGATTGACGAAGCCACGGCGCTCGCATACGATGCCGCGGACTGAAAGGCCCTTTTGTCCCTTCGGTACTTGGAGCGCATCGTCGGTGGAAAACCGCAGCTTGAGAGCGAATCTCTGCGGGATGCTGTGCCGCACATGCCGTGCGCTTGCTTGAGACAATGATGCGCACTCTTAAATTTATTCTTTGGCTTGCTGTGTCGATCGCGGGCGCCGCCGCGCTGGGAGCGATCGCATTGCATCGCGGCGAGCCGTTGAATGCCACGTGGTTCATCGTCGCGGCGGTTTGCTGCTATTTGGTGGCGTACCGTTTGTACTCATCATTTATCGCCGCGCGTTTGTTGGCGCTGGACGATACGCGCGCGACACCTGCCGAAGTTCACGATGACGGCCGCGACTTCGTGCCCACGAATAAATGGGTTCTCTTCGGGCACCACTTCGCGGCAATTGCCGGGCCAGGCCCGCTGATCGGGCCGACGCTGGCTGCGCAGTTCGGCTATTTGCCGGGCACGCTGTGGCTCATTGCGGGAGCGGCGCTCGCGGGGTGCGTGCAGGATTTCATCATTTTATTTTGCTCGATTCGCCGCGACGGAAAAACGCTCGGCCAGATGGCGCGAGAAGAAGTGAGCGCGCGGGGTGGACTGATTGCCCAGCTTGCTGTGCTGGCGATCATGGTGATTCTGCTTGCGGTCGTCGCGCTCGTCGTGGTGAACGCGCTGAAGTCTTCGCCGTGGGCGACGTTTACGCTGGCGATGACCATTCCTATCGCGCTGCTGCTTGGCGTTTATTTGCGTTTCTTGCGGCCCGGACGCGTGCTGGAAGCGTCCTTCTTTGGCGTCGCATTGGTGGTCTTTGCAGTGGTGGCGGGACAATGGGTGGCCGCGTCGGCATCGTGGTCGCGGGCGTTTACGTTTGGCGGTGTTTCGCTGGCCTTCATCATCATCGCTTACGGATTTGCCGCCGCGGTCTTGCCAGTCTGGCTGTTGTTGGCGCCGCGCGATTATCTGAGCGCGTTCATCAAGACGGGTGCGATCTTTTCGCTCGCGGCCGGGATTCTGCTTGTACGTCCGCACATGATGATGCCGCCTCTGACGCGATTCATCGATGGAACCGGGCCGGTGTTTGCTGGCAACGTGTTTCCATTCTGCTTCATCACCATCGCGTGCGGCGCGATCAGCGGTTTTCACTCGCTGATTTCTTCCGGCACCACGCCGAAAATGATTTTGCGCGAGAGCCAAGCGCGTCTGATCGGTTACGGCGCGATGCTGCTTGAATCGTTTGTCGGCGTGATGGCCATGATCGCGGCTTGCGCGATGCCGCCGGGAGTCTACTTCGCAATCAACAGTCCCGCGGGAATCGTGGGAGGCACGGTGGAAAAAGCGGCAGCCACCATCAGCGGCTGGGGCTTCCCTCTCAACCCGCAAACCATGACCACACTCGCGCACGCCGTGGGCGAGCAAACGCTGCTCAATCGCGCGGGAGGCGCGCCGTCGCTGGCTGTGGGGATGGCGCAGATATTTTCAAACACCATCGGAGGCGAGCGGCTGCTGAGCATCTGGTATCACTTCGCGATTATGTTTGAGGCGCTGTTCATCCTGACGGTTCTGGATGCTGGAACGCGCGTGGGTCGATTCATGGTTCAGGAGCTTGGAGGCCGAATCTGGAAGCCGTTCGCGCGAACAGGATGGATGCCGGGAATTGTGCTTTCGAGCGCGATCATCGTGGGGACGTGGGGATATTTCTTGTATCAAGGCGTTGTCGACCCGCTGGGCGGAATCAATTCTCTTTGGCCGCTTTTTGGAATTGCCAACCAGTTGCTCGCGACGGTGGCGCTGGTTGTGGCTACTACGATTCTGCTGAAAATGAAACGGCTGAGATGGATCTGGGTGACGCTTGTGCCCACAGCTTGCCTGGTTGCAGTTACGATGACCGCGAGTTATCAGAAGATTTTCGATCCCAGTCCGAATCTCGGATTTCTTTCGAAAGCCAATTCGCTTGCGGCGCAAATCGCCGCGGGGCAAGTTCCCCTCGCGAGAATTGCCGAAACACAGCGGCTGATTGTTAATCAGCGCCTGGATGCTGTTGTAACAGCCTCTCTGGCATTGATGATTCTCATCCTTCTCCTGGAGGCCGTCGTGCAGTGGGTCGGGTTGGTATCCGGCCGCCGCGAGGCCGCGCTGCACGAAGCGCCGTACGTCGCAACGCGCTGGGCCTCAGACTTTGCCGGCGCAGCGCACGGAGACGATTGATGTGGCGAGTCAAAAAATTCGTCAGGCGAACTCTTCGCGAGTTATGGTACGGGTTGCGAGAATGGTGCGGCGACGCGTCCTACGAACGATATCTGGCCGCGGGGGGCCGGAAAGACGCAGCACGCGGGCCCCTAACGGCCGAAGAGTTTTATCTCGAGCAGTTGAACCGCCGCTATTCCCGGCCCAATCGCTGCTGTTGAGCGAACCTACCGCCGCGCCACTCCTGCCCGTGACTAAAGCTCCTTGCCGCTCGCCACGCCAATGGACTAGCATCTTGTAACTTCTTCTCAGCTCGCCTATCTGCTGTATACGGAGGACGACATGGCAATCGATATGGATAAGCTTCATGAATTCTTAGGGAAAGCGATCGTTGATTTTGGTGCGACGTTCCATGCGCCCCTCGTTCGCATCGGCGACAAACTCGGTTTGTACAAAGGCCTCGCCGCCGGAGGGCCGCAAACCCCGGCGGAACTTGCGAAACGGACAGGCACAGTGGAGCGGTACATACGCGAGTGGCTGAGCGCGCAAGCGGCCGGCGGCTACGTTACGTATGACGCTACGACCGGGAAATTCCACCTGACGGAAGAACAAGCGTTTGCCATGGCGGATGACACAAGCCCAGCGTTCATGCCGGGCGCGTTTCAAGTAGCCCTCGCGGCGACGCGCGCGGAAGAAGCGCTCACGGAGAGATTCAAAACCGGCGAAGGATTGGGCTGGCACGAGCACCATGCCGAGCTTTTTGTCGGCACCGAGCGATTCTTTCGACCCGGCTATGCTTCCAATCTAGTGGCCACCTGGATTCCGGCGCTCGAGGGCGTCGACGAAAAACTGAAAAATGGCGCGCGGGTCGCCGACGTGGGTTGCGGTTTGGGCGCATCGACGATTCTGATGGCCAAGTCCTATCCGAAATCCGAATTTTCAGGCTTCGATTATCACGACAAATCCATCGAGACCGCGAAACAGCGCGCTAGAGACGCGGGAGTGAGCGACCGAATTCATTTTGAAGTGGCTAGCGCGAAGTCGTTTCCGGGGAAGGACTATGACTTCGTGACGTTTTTCGACTGCCTGCATGACATGGGCGATCCCGCAGGCGCATCCGCGCACGTGCACGGCCGGCTCAAGAAAGACGGGACGTGGATGATCGTCGAGCCGTTCGCAGGCGACAAACTCGAGGACAACCTGAATCCGATTGGACGCGCGTTTTATGGAGCTTCCACTCTCCTGTGCACACCGGCGTCGCTTTCGCAGGAAGTTGGATTGGCCCTCGGCGCGCAAGCCGGGGAGAAGCGCTTGAAGGAAGTCGTGACGAGCGGAGGCTTTACGCGATTTCGCCGCGCGACGCAGACGCCGTTTAACTTAATCTTTGAAGCGCGGCCATAGACGGCCAATCGTCGGCCGAACGGCACAAGAGCAAAGTCAGAATTCTTCGTCGTCCTCGGGACTCCGTTTGAGAATCGTGATCTTGTGTGTGATTTTGACGCTATGAGCGCGAAGGCCCGCAATGATGGCTCGGCGTGCGTCCGCCGGCAGCGTTTCCGGAACAAAGACACCAGACTCTTCACGCCCAAAGTACTTGATGAAGAGCGCGGCAGCGTAAGCCGTGGCATAGGCGACGGGCGTGGTGTAGCGGCCCTGCAGCCGAATTTGGTAGAGCGTCGGAAACATCGCGTCGCTGCGAACCAACAGATGCTGGTCCTCTCTTGTTCCGTGCTTGACCCCGCGCACAAGCACCGAAGCTGAAAAGCGCGCGTTTTGCAGAACGCCTTGGCGGATCAGCCGGGCGATCGCGCGAGGCGAAGAGGTTTGTGGAAAGCGCTGGCGTACGATGCCACGCGACTTCGATAGTCTTCCCTGCTTGTACCAGCGGCGCAACCGGTCGAATTCATTCCCGCCGATTTTCACGTCCATGTTGCGCATGGGGACAAAGTAGGGGAGCGTCGCGACTTCGTCCTGCGCGGCGAGAACGACATTGGCGTAACCAATGGGATCGGGAAAGCGGAATTTCTCGAGCTCCGCGAAGCGCTTTTCCATGCGGAACCTTCCATCGCGATAGACGCGGGGTTGGGAAATGGCCTCGTCGAACGAGACTTCCGGCGACCATTGCGAAATCGGGTCATCGCTTTCGGTACTTTCGTAGAGCCGGACTTGCACGGAATGAACTTCGTCGAGCATCTCCGCCGCGCGCTTGACGAGCAGGTTTGTAAGTCCCGGAGCCGCGCCTGCATTGATCAGAGCGGTTCTGTTTTTTTCTTCGAAGCGCTTCGCGTAGGAGAGCTGCTCCGATTTGAAGGGATTTCGCGTGAGGTGAGAACTCAGGTCCACGTAATGCGCGCGCAAACGCAACGCCGCGCGCAATACGATTTGATTGAAGACGCTCGCCGATGCGTTGACGATCATCTGGCAACCGCGCGCCGCACGCACGATGCCGTGCAGATTCCTGGCGTTCACCACGGTGACGGCGATGGTGCTCCGCCTGCCCAAAAAACGCCGAGCGCGAACGGGGTCGCGGTCGCCGCACCAGACAGTATGTCCTTGACGTTGGAGAAGCTCTGCCAAAAGGGAGCCGGTCGCTCCGGCACCGAGCACGAAGATCCGCATGGCGTGGCAAAAACTGTATCACACACGGCGGGCGAGGAATGGGGGATGTCTCAGGGCGTGATTCGATGCTGTGGCGCTGGGGCTCCTCGCAAAAGACCGTCGGTACTGAGGTCTTCATCGAGATCCGGCCAGTGAATGCCATAGCCACCGCCGGCGATTTTCCAGTGGTTAAGTTGCTCTGGGGTAGCGCGCAGGAGCTTTGGGAACCAGGCGATAGGCACACTAATAGTTCTGCCGTCCATCAAAGTTACGCTCAGAGTGTCGGCTGAAAAACCTACAGCGACGACCCGTTCATCGGCTTTCAATGCCGAAGTGCCCATTCCACGCCTCTAGAATCTCGTCTCGGTGTGCTGTCACTATCGATTCTACTCTACCTAGTTCGTTCGCGCTAAATCCAAAATTTTGCGCAAGAGCTACCGGAATTAGCCAAAACTTTGCCGAGAGTTTGTCCCTGTCAACGTGGACGTGAGGCGGTTCATTTGGCTCATGGCTGTAAAAGTAGAACCGATAAGGCCCGACTCTGAGCGCAGTTGGCATTGTTCGATTCTACAGAATTGCACTCTTTTTCGTAGAGGCTTAGACTAAATAGCGTTACTCCGATCCTGTCTGTCTAAGGGAGAGCAAACCTAAGGCACGCGGGACGATGCGCACGCGGCGTGTTTGTCGGTATGCGCTGAGGGTTCAGGTGGAAACGCCCGGGCCTCCCGAATTTGGAAAGGAGCCAGACCGACGGAAAAGCGTATATTTCCGTCATGCGCCCGCATCCAAGCATTCGGATCGGGCGATTTTATTTTGCGCCCCAGGGAATTTGGGGCGTTGAGCAGTATTCGATTCATTTGCCATGACGCTTCACGACAAATTCGGCCGCCAGATTACCGATCTTCGTGTCTCAATTACGGATCGCTGCAACTTCCGTTGCGTTTACTGTCGCTCCGCCGATCCGGAGAATTATCGTGGCCACAACGAAATACTTTCCTGGCCGGAGCTGGACAGGCTTGCGAGCATCTTTCTGAGCCTCGGCATTCGTAAGATAAGAATTACAGGCGGGGAACCGCTGGTGCGCAACGGAGCGGAGGACTACATCGCGCGGCTGCATGCGCTTGGCGTGGAAGATCTTTCCATGACAACCAATGGCCACTTGCTGGCGGAGCGGTGCGAGCGCCTTCTGGCCGCTGGATTGCGCCGCATCAACATCAGCCTCGATTCGCTCGATCGCGGCAAATTCGAGCGCATCACTCGAACCAAGTCTTTCGACAACGTGATGGATGGCATTGACGCTGCGCAAAAAACGCGGCTGGCGCCGGCAAAGATCAACGCGGTCTTGGTGCGCGGGTTGAATGACGATGAAGTGGAATCGTTCGCCGAGTTTGCGCGCGAGCGCCGCGTGATCATGCGTTTCATCGAGTTCATGCCGTTGGATGCCGACCGCACGTGGGCGCGCAATCTTGTCGTACCTGCCGCTGAAGTTCACGAGCGCATTCACGCGCGATGGCCGCTCGTCCAGATTCCGCACGAACGAAGCGAAACGGCTCGCAAATATCGTTTCGCCGACGGTGCTCCCGGTGAAATCGGCCTGATTGCGCCTGTGACGCAGCCTTTCTGCGGACATTGTTCGCGTATCCGGTTGACGGCCGATGGAAAGCTGCGCACTTGCCTCTTCAGCAGAGAAGATCACGACCTGCGCGAATTGCTGCGCGAAGGCGCCACCGACGAGGATCTAACGAATTACATCCGCTCCGTCGTCAATGAAAAGGAAGAAGGACACCGCATCAACGCGCCGGATTTCGTTCCGCCTTCGCGTACTATGGTATTTATCGGTGGATAGTGAAATGCTTTTTGTACTGCATATCTCCCCAGCGCATGACGCTCGACCCTGAAATTGGTTTGAGTTAGCATCGAATTAAGCGGGTCACACACGAGCGGAGAAAGTGCGGGCAAACATGGCGGACGACGAAGAAGACGACGACCAGCCGGACGAACCCAACGACAACCAGGACGGGCAGGAAGACGATCCCGAGCCCGAGCCGGAACCACGACTCTTTACGCTCACCGAAGCGGAACGCGCGCGCCGCGAGCTTGAGCCATTTCTGGTCGAAGCCATGGACTGCCGCAAGAGATTGTCTGGTCTTGATAATGATTTGTCCGCGGTCGCTGCGCGCATCATGATGATGGGCGGCGTAATCGTGCCTTACGAAAAGCTCGCCGTTCTGCGGGCGGAACATCAGCAACTTGCCGCAAACTTGAAAACCGCTCTAAACCGCATTCTCGGAACGGGCTGTCTGATCAAGGATCTCGACGTCGGGCTGCTGGATTTTCCCGCCGTGATCGACAATGAAGATGTTTATCTTTGCTGGAAGCTTGGCGAGGATCGCATCCGGTATTATCACCGGCAGGACGAAGGGTTTGCGGGGCGCAAGCCGCTCGACCCGCGTGATACCGGCCCCGGCGACATCGTGCAGTAGTCCGAGCTCCGGTTTGCCTTTCCTGTTCGCATCCCCAAGCGTTCCTGCAAGAGTGGTGCGAATTTCTCGCTTCTCGAAAACCGAAAGGACGCCTTGTGCCGTCTCACGCTGAAAATCGCTTGAAAGATTCCGCCAGTCCCTATCTACGTTCCGCGGCTCGTCAACCCATTGACTGGCACGAATGGAATGACGCGGCTTTCGCTCGCGCGGAATCGGAGGACAAGCCGATCCTCTTGGATATCGGGGCAGTGTGGTGCCACTGGTGCCACGTGATCGACCGCGAGAGCTATGAAAACGCCGAAATCGCCAGGATCATCAACGAGAATTTCGTCGCTGTGAAAGTAGATCGCGACGAGCGCCCAGATGTCGATGCTCGCTATCAATCGGCCGTCAGCGCCATCTCCGGGCAAGGCGGATGGCCACTGACGGGATTTTTGCTGCCGAACGGCAAACCGTTTTTCGGAGGCACATATTTCCCGCCGGAAGATCACCTGGGACGACCAGGTTTTCGTCGAATCTTGCTGGCGGTCGCCGATTCTTACAAAAACAAACGTGCGGAGTTGGTCCGCGCCGCGGATCAGTTATCCGACGCGGTTGCACAAGCGGAGGCGTTCACCGGCGCGCGGGCGGCGTTCGACCCCGGTGTCGTTGACGCGCAAATCTCTTCCGTCACACAGCAATTTGATATCAAGAACGGCGGATTTGGCCGCGCGCCGAAGTTTCCGCATGCTTCGGCTGTCGATCTCGTGCTGGAGCGCTATCAGCAAACAAGAGAAAAGCATTTACTGGCGATGATCGAGACGACGCTCGAGAAAATGGCGCGAGGAGGTGTCTATGACCAGCTTGCAGGCGGTTTCCATCGTTATTCAGTGGATGAACGCTGGCTTGTGCCGCACTTCGAGAAAATGAGCTACGACAATTCGGAGCTGCTTCGGAACTACTTGCACGCCTGGCGGATTACGCAGAATCCTCTGCTCCGGGAAACGGCCGAAAGCATCATCGGCTGGGTCAACGAAGTTCTCTCCGATCAGGCTGGGGGCGGATTCTATGCCAGCCAGGACGCGGACTACTCGCTCGATGACGACGGCGATTATTTTACGTGGACTCTCGAAGAGTTGCGTTCTGCCCTGCTCCCGGAAGAAGCACGCGCAATGGAGCTCTACTATGACGTCGAGCCCCATGGCGAAATGCACCACAATCCCGCGAAAAATGTCCTGTGGATCGCGCGCAGCGCCGCCGACATCGCACAGCAGCTTGGGCTCGACGAATCCTCGGTCCGCCTCATCATCGCGAGGTCCAAAGGGAAGTTGCTTGCCGCCCGCAAGCTTCGTTCAACGCCGTTTGTCGATCGGACGATGTATGTTTCCTGGAACGCGATGTTTGTATCGGCTTATCTGGACGCGGCGAACGGCCTTGGTGGATCGACCGGTGAAAATTGCCGCGGCTTTGCCTTGAAAACGCTGGACCGCATGCTCAAGGAATCCTGGAGCGAATCGCGCGGCTTCGGTCATCGCATCGGAGGTCCGGGGCTGATCGGTTCTCTCGACGATCAAGTGTTCAGCGTTCTGGCTTTGCTGGATGCCTACGAGGCGACGCTGGACTCACACTATTTCATCGCTGCGCAAAAAACGATGGATCACGCCGTCGCCCGCTATGGCGACGCGGAAGGCGGCGGCTTTTTCGACCGACCATCCGATGCCGCGCCGATGGGCGGACTCGGCGTTCGCCGCAAGCCGTTTCAGGATTCGCCCACGCCAGGCGCCAATTCCGTGGCAGCCATTGCGCTGCTTCGCATGCACGCGTTCACCGGTGACGCACGCTACCACGATCTTGCGCAGAAGACGCTCGAAGCCTTTGCTGGCATCGCCGCGCAATACGGAATGTTCGCGGCTACATACGGTCTTGCAGCGACGCTTCTGTCACGCCATCCGATCCAGGTCGTGATCACCGGCCACGCCGATGATCCTGCTGCCCAAGCGCTCGAAGCTGCCGCACACGGCGTCTATCGTTTCGGCATGTCGGTGCTCCGCGTCACGCCGAGCACCACGCTGTCTCACCTTGCGGGCGCACTCAAAGAAACTCTCCCGCATCTTCCTGCTGGCAAAGCCACGGCTGTCGTTTGCGCAGGACAATCCTGCCTTCCGCCGACCGGTGATCCCCTGCAACTGGCAGCGATGCTTGAAAACGGTGCAGCCGGGGCGGCCGGCTTCTAGCCAATTTGCCATAGCGCAGTAAAAGAACGGGCGTGAAGGATGATCTTCACGCCCGTTCTTCCAACTCTCTCCGCACAATTCTCTAATTATTCAGTGACTCCCTATTTCTTCGGCCTCGATTCCGGCGGCACCATTCCGTTGATCCTGTAATACACCACGAGCTGTCCGTAATGCTCTCCCGAATGTTCGATCAAGCCGTAAGCGAGATCCGTCAGCCGGTACGTAGTATTTCCAAGAACTATAGTTTTGGCCATTCCCGCGTCGCCTTTGGCTTTGATGACCTCGGCCCCATCTTCCACGGCTTTCTTGACGAAGGCTACGATTTGATCCCTGGTCTGCAACTCATCCCGCTTGGGATCATCGCTATAGCGCGCCTTTTTGCCCTGCGCGGGGTCGGTGAAGAAGTACATGGAAGCCGAAGCGTGAAGCAATTGCGCGATGAACGTCCGGGAATCTGGGTTCGGTTTGTAGTCATACTTGTCTGCGGGGATATCCTCCGCCATGGCGACCAGTTTCCGGCCAATGTCATTCCATGCTTCCAGCACGGCCTGTGACGGGCTGGGCACTGGCTTCGGCGGTTTCTTGGCCTCCTGTGCCAGGGCAGGCATCGCCGCGAGCACCATGGCAACCAGGAGGGCGCCCCATCTGCTAACACTCTTCATCGTTTCTCTCCTCATCTTTGCCTGCGTTTGAGTCGCCTCTTGAATTGGTTTTGAGCTAGACCGGGCAGGCACACACTCTCTGACGGGCCGCGCGCCCAAGTGTTTCTCGGCTGGGTGGCCGCCAGCCTGTCCTTTTGGCCGGGTTCATCTTACGCGGGAGGCTTGCCGGCGTCATGAAAATTCGTTCGGGGCAGCCATGTTAGACTGGTGATTCGCATCGGGGGATGCTCTTCTTGAATTGGACCTGGATTATTTTACACAGCGCAATCGGCCTCGCTACCTTGGCGCTGCTGTATCTTTCTCAACGCTTCTGGTATCGCGCCATTTGGCGCATGACCTCGAACTGGGGCAGCCAGGGGCTGCGTGTTGCCGCCCGCTTGGTCTACGTCACGATGCTGCTCCTGATCATCATTGCCACGGCGGACAGTTTTCGCATGGGGCGTGGCCACATCATCCCACGCGGTACGATGATTGCTGTTTTCGCTGGACTTTGGTTCTTCAGCGCGCTGTTCGCGTATCTGGCCGTAAAGGTCGTGCGAGCCCTCGACCGAATTTGGGGCTGGCTGTGCGCTGCCTACTTGCTCAAGACCAATCGGTCCCCCGCGCACGCTTCCGCTGTGCCGGGTTCATCGCCGACCAAGGCCACACCGCATGCTGCAGCACCCGCCGCTGCGGAACTCATTCGCAACCCTTCTCGCCGCTACTTCTTTAAGACGGCCACTGCGCTTGCTGGAGCAGGCCCGTTTCTCACCGCGGTTTACGGCTTCGCGGCCGAACGCCTGGACTATCAAGTCCGCAAAGTCGAAATCCCCTTGCCCAATCTGCCGGCTGGCCTCGAGGGTTTGAAGATCGTCCAGATCAGCGATATACACCTGAGCAGCTACATGCCGCGCTTGCAAGTTCGCCGCGCGGTCGATATGGCCAACGACCTGGGCGCGGACATCGCTTTTGCCACCGGCGACTTCATCACCGGCGCGGCCGACCCCATTGCCGACTGCATTGACGAAGTGCGCCGGCTTCGAGCGCCGCTAGGCGTATGGGGCTGCAACGGCAACCACGAAATCTATGCGCGCGCGGAAGACAAAGCTCAGATTTTATTTGCTCAAGCCGGAATGAAACTCCTGCGGCGTCAGAATGTGCAAATCGAATTTCGCGGCGCTTCCTTCAATCTCATCGGTGTCGACTACCAGCGCGAACGCACCCCGGGCGGCCGCAGAGTGCAAATGCTTCAGCACGTGGAGCCTCTTGTGCGGCGCGACATGCCCAACATTCTCCTTTCGCACAATCCCAATTCTTTCAATCGCGCCGCGGAGATAGGCATCGAATTGACGCTCGCCGGGCACACGCACGGCGGACAAATTCAAGTCGAGATTCTGGATCACCGCCTCAGCCCAGCGCGCTTCATCACGGACTACGTCGCCGGACTGTATCACCGGCCGATGTTTGCACCTGCGCCCAATGACCGCGCATTGCCTCCATCCTCTTTCAAGACGGTCCACACCTCGCTTTTCCCGGACTGTGGTTCGGCGCTAGCATCGATTTACGTCAATCGCGGGCTGGGTACCGTCGGAGCGCCCGTGCGCCTCGGCGTGCCGCCAGAAATTACACTGCTCACCCTTCGCCGGGCCTAATCGCACCCAAGGGGAAAACCCGCATGGATGAAGCGCCCAAAATCGACCGCATCGTCGACGAATTGAATCAGCATCGCGGACCCGAGGCGTCGGGACAGGCCGCTACCGCGCAATTGCACAATTGGCTTCAGACGCTGCTTGCTCGCGGCGGAAGCGATTTGCTGCTCGTTGCTGGAATGCCAGCCTGCATTCGCGCGCAAGGCGCCGTGCAAAAAATCGGCGACGTCCCGCTCAATGGCGCCGAAATCGAAGGAGCAGTGCTTCCAGCCCTCACGGCACACGCGCTGGAGCTTTATCGCAAGTCTCAGATTGCGGACTCTTCTTATCGCGTCGCAGGTCTGGGCCGTTTCCGCATCAATCTCCATCGCGAACGCGGGCATGCCGCCGCGGCCATCCGTGCGCTGCCGCAAAAGGTGCCTACGTTACGCGAACTGAATCTTCCGCCTTCGGTCGAAATGCTCGCGCGCCTGCCCCGCGGCCTTGTGCTCATTGGCGGGCCCGCCGGTTCGGGGAAATCCACTACTCTGGCCGCTCTGATCGATGACATCAATCGCCGGGAATCGCGGCATATCGTCACCATCGAAGATCCCATCGAGTACGAGCACACCCACATCCGCAGCGTCATCGAGCAAGTCGAGATTGGCACGGACGCGCCCGATTTTCCCACGGCGCTGCGTGCGGCGTTGCGCCAAGCACCGGACGTTCTTGTCGTCGGCGAAATGCGCGACCCGGAAACGATGCGGATCGCCGTTTCTGCCGCCGAAACCGGCCACTTAGTGCTTTCGACGCTGCATACCATCGACGTCGCCACGACCATCTCGCGCATCTCTGATTCGTTTTCCGATGAGCGCCAGAACACAATCCGGCAGGAACTAGCCATGGCTCTCGCCGCCGTCCTCACGCAGATCCTTTTGACGGGCAAGAACGGGGAGCGATTTCCAGCCGCGGAACTTCTGATGATCGGCTATGGCGCGCGCCAGCACATCCGCCGCAACGCTCTGCAGCATCTCCATCAGGAAATCACCATGACTAAGAAGAAAGGCTCGTTCGCCCTCGAAGAATCGCTCGTGCAATTGATTAGCAAAGGCCGCATCGACCGCGAGGAAGCGCTTCTTTGCGCCATTCATCCCGATGATCTGGACATCCTCCTGAATACGGCAGGCCGCGGATAATTTTTGTAACAAACGTTTCCAATCGACCCGCAGTTCAGGCAAAATACGTCCGCTAAACAAGGGGGCTATATGAAACGCAAGGGCCTGGCCGCATGCATTGTGTTCGCAGGTATTTCCTTGGCGCCGATTGGGACGCACATTTTTGCCGACGAGCAGCCGCTCGCTGGCTACTCCGTCGAGTCCTCACAGACGGAAAAACAGTGGGAAGAGAAGATGCGCGCCATTCCCGAGCCGGATAATGTTCGCGACTATGTAAAGAGAATGTCCGCGCGGCCTCACCACGTTGGCTCGCCCTATGACAAGGACAACGCCGAATGGATTTTGGCGAAGTACAAGGAATTTGGTCTCGATGCGCACATTGAGTCGTTTGACGTTTTATTTCCAACACCCAAGGAGCGCGCTGTCGAGCTCGTGGAGGGCGGCCCGAAGTTCACCGCAAAATTGCAGGAACCTGCCTTCCCCGAAGATCCCACTTCGAATCAAACGGCCGAGCAGCTCCCCACGTACAACGCCTACTCGATTGACGGCGATGTGACCGCGCCTCTCGTCTATGTGAATTTCGGCGTGCCGGCCGACTACGAGGAGCTCGAGCGGATGGGTGTCTCGGTGAAGGGCGCCATCGTCATTGCGCGCTACTACGGTTCGTGGCGCGGCATCAAGCCGAAGGTCGCTGCCGAACACGGCGCCGTCGGTTGCCTCATTTTTTCCGACCCGCACGAGGACGGCTTCTACCAGGGTGATGTGTTCCCGAACGGGCCCTATCGTCCGAAAGACGGCGTGCAGCGGGGCAGCGTCGCGGATATGCCGCTCTACGCAGGCGATCCGTTGACACCCGGTGTGGGTGCGACCAAAGACGCAAAGCGCCTCGCACTAAAGGACGCCGAGACCATTACCAAAATCCCAGTTCTTCCGATCTCCTATGCCGATGCGGAGCCGCTCCTCGCTTCGCTAAAAGGTCCGATGTCGCCCGCGGCTTGGCGCGGCGCTCTCGGCATCAGCTACCACATCGGTCCCGGCCCCGGCAAAGTCCACCTGAAAGTAAAATCAAATTGGGACATCAAGCCCATCTACGACATCATTGCGAAAATTCCCGGCTCAGTTTATCCCGACGAATGGGTAATTCGCGGAAACCATCATGACGGCTGGGTCAACGGCGCCGAAGATCCGCTCTCCGGCCAGGCTGCCATGCTCGAGGAAGCCCGCTCGCTGGGCGTGCTCGTCAAGCAAGGATGGAAGCCCAAGCGCACTCTCATCTTTTGTTCGTGGGATGGCGAAGAACCGGGCTTGCTTGGCTCGACGGAATGGGTTGAAACACACGCCGAGGAACTTAGCCAGCACGCGGTCGCCTACATCAATTCGGACGGCAACGGCCGCGGCTATCTCGCTCTCGAAGGCTCCCACACGCTTCAAAAATTCGTCAATGATGTAGCGCGCGACATCCAGGACCCGGAAACGAAGCTGACCGCCTGGAAACGCGATGAGCTACGCGCCATCGAACATGCACCTGAGGACAAGAAACAGGAAATTCGCCAACACGCGGATTTGCCGCTCGGCGCCCTCGGTTCCGGCTCGGACTTCACGCCGTTTCTCCAGCACGTTGGCATCGCATCCTTGGATATCGGTTACGGCGGTGAGGATGGCGGCGGAATTTATCACTCGATTTACGACGACTTCTACTTCTACACGCATTTTGGCGACACGACATTCGCCTATGGGCGCACGCTCGCCCAAACAGGCGGCACGATGATGATGCGCCTCGGAGATGCCGATCTCATTCCTTTTGATTTTGGCGGCTTCGCGGAAACCATGCAGACTTACGTCAAAGAACTGAAAGACCTCTCGAAAAAAATGCAGGATGAGATCCGTGAGCGCAATCGCGAGATCGACGAGGGCCTCTTCACCGCCACGGCCGATCCCAAGAAGACTTACGTTCCTCCGAAGAAAGAAGAGATTCCGCCTTATCAGGACTTCGCGCCGCTCGAGAACGCCGTGGATGCGGTGACCCGCAGCGCTGCCGAGTACCACAAAGCCCTCGAACACGCGAACGCCAACGGTGGGGCCGCCCTCGCGGCTGCTTCGGTCGATGAAGTGAACCGCCTGCTCATCGAGAGCGAACGCAAATTCATCACGCCGGGTGGCTTGCCCAACCGCAAATGGTACAAGCATCAGTTGTACGCGCCCGGCTTCTACACCGGGTATGCAGCCAAGACCATGCCCTGGGTACGCGAAGCCATCGAACAGAAGCAGTGGAAACAAGCGGACGAAGGCATCTTGGTCGTTGCCCACTGTCTCCAGGATGAAGCTGCCTTGATCTCGGACGCTGCCGCAAAACTTTCCGCGGCGCATTGATTCATTTCATCGTTTGGCGCAGCCCTTTGCGCCCGCGCGGAGGGATAGGCGTTCCTGTCTGTCCCTCACTCGCTCAGGGAGGATCGGCTCATGCCCTCCTATAATCTCGCCATCATCGGCATGGGCAACGTCGCTCGCGCGCTTCTGCGTCTGCTCATCTCGAAAGAAACCGACCTGCGGCGGCGCTACGATATTCGCTGGCGTCTCACCGGCGTCGCTACACGGCGCATCGGCTGGATCGCCGATCCGGATGGACTGAATCCCCTAGCTGTTTTGAATGGTCATCCCATCGCTCCGCGTGGAAACATCTCGCCGCCGAGCAATGTTCGCGAGTGGCTCGAGAAAACGCGCGCCGACGTCTTCTTTGAGACGAGTTCGCTCAACGTGCAAACCGGTCAGCCGGCTACCGACCACCTGAGAGCTGCTCTCGAGCTCGGCGTTCATGCCATCACCGCCAACAAAGGACCCATCGTTCACGCTTTCCGCGAGCTCACCGCACTCGCGAAGGAAAAGAACCGGAAATTCCTCTTTGAGTCCACGGTCATGGACGGTGTGCCCGTTTTCTCGATGTTTCCGGACGGCTTGCCCGACACGGAAATTCGCGGCTTTTGCGGTGTCCTGAATTCGACGACGAATGTCGTCCTCACCGAAATTGAAAAAGGCCGCTCGATGGAAGAGGCCGTGAAGCGCGCGCAGGCCATGGGCATCGCGGAAACAGATCCGGCCGCGGACCTGGACGGCTGGGACGCCGCGGTAAAAGTGGTCGCCCTCGCGATCGTCTTGATGGGCGCTGAAATCCGCCTCGAACAGGTGCAGCGCACCGGTATTCGCGAGCTCAGCGAGGAAAAGATCCGCTCCGTTCGCGCCGCCGGCATGCGCTACAAATTGGTCTGCCGCGCGGAACGTCGCGGCGGTGGAGTCGAGTGTACAGTTCGGCCGGAAATGCTCTTGGCCTCGGATCCTCTAGCCAATCTCGAAGGCAGCAGCTCGGCGATTCACTTCGATCTGGACGTTTTTGGATTATCGCTTGTCGAGCACAATCCCGGCGTCGAAGCCACCGGCTACGGCCTGCTCGCCGATTTTCTGCGCGCCGTCCGCCAATAATCGCGGCATGCCAGGGATCAGTTCGCAACTCATCGATTGTACTGCGCTGCGTAAACCGGCAGCGGAATCGCCGGATCACATTTTTCGTCCCGAATCGGCGCCCCCGCCGCAACTTGCAGCGGAATCACTCCAGCCCACACGCGAAGCGCATAATCATCCGCGTCGTCTTCCGGCGGCCCAACGCGCACTTTCGCCGAAGCTTCCGTCAACGGCATCCGCAAAATGCTCGTGGCTTTCAATTCTTTCTCGTTTGGTTGCCGCGCGTCGTTCCAGCGCCCGGACAATATCTTTTCCGTGAACGCGCGCAGCGCATCCAGCTTTTCCTGCGGCGCATCGACCAGCACCGCTTTGCCGAGCGCCACAACCGAGCGATAGTTCATCGAATGATTGAACACCGACCTCGCCAATACGATGCCGTCCACGAGGGTCACCGTCACGCAAAGATTTGCTCCCTCGCTCGCGCCTCGCAGCATCCGGCTCGCTGCCGACCCATGAAAATAGATCGAATCGCCGACGCGCGCGTACAACGTCGGAATGACGAACGTCTGCCCGTCCGCGCTGAACCCCACGTGGCACACCAGTCCTTCATCGAGAATCGCGTAAATCGTTTCGCGGTCGTAGACGCCGCGCTGCGGCTCGCGCACCACGCGCGTGCGCTCGGTCGGCACAAAAGGTTCGGGCACGGTTCACCTCAGGTAGAAGCGTGGCGCGAAGCCGGCCCGTCGCTGGCCGCTCATTTGATTTGTAGCCGGCGCCAAAGCGGCATGAGTGAGGAGCAATCCCGTAAATGCTAACACGACTGCGTGCGGCTTCATCCCCGGCCCGCGCTGTGAGAAACTAGCGTGCGGAGAAAACGATGAGCACATCCGTGATGCACGGAACGGAAAGCAATCCGCTCGATATCGCCTGGGTCAGGTCGCAATTTCCCTCGCTGCAGTTACAGGTGAACGGCCACCCCGCCGCGTTTCTCGATGGGCCCGCCGGCACGCAAGTTCCTCGGCCAGTGATCGACGCCGTTCAAAATTATTTCCTGAAGTCCAACGCCAACACATGCGGCGCGTTTCCCACCAGCCGCGGCAACGACGCCATCATCGCTTCCTCTCGCGCCGCCATGGCCGACTTCTTCAATTGCGACAAGGACGAAGTCGTCTTCGGCCAGAACATGACGACCATCACCTTCGCTCTTTCTCGCGCCATTGGCAGATCGCTCGAGCCGGGCGATGAAATTGTCGTCACCACTCTCGACCACGACGCGAATGTCGCTCCCTGGCACGCGTTGGAAGAGCAAGGCGTCGTCATTCGCCAAGTCGATATTCGCGAATCCGATTGCACGCTCGATCTCGACGACCTCAAGAAAAAGCTCAACGCGAACACCAAGCTCGTCGCCGTCGGTTACGCTTCGAATGCCGTCGGCACCATCAATCCCGTCGCTGAAATCACCAGGCTCGCCCACGCCCACGGCGCTCTGATGTTCATCGACGCCGTCCACTACGCGCCGCACGGTCCCATCGATGTCCGCGCGCTCGATTGCGATTTCCTCGTTTGTTCGCCTTACAAATTTTTCGGCCCGCACATGGGCACGCTCTTCGGCAAGCGCGAGCATCTCCTGCGTTTTCGCCCCTACAAAGTCCGCCCCGCTCCCGAATCGCTCCCCGATCGATGGGAAACGGGAACGCAAGTGCAGGAGTTGATCGCCGGAATCGGCGCCGCTGTCGACTACCTCGCCGAGCTCGGCCGCCGATGCGATCCGTCCGCCAAGGATCGCCGCAGCGCGCTTCTGGCGGCTTATCGCGCCACGCGCCAGCATGAGATAGCTCTCGTCACTCGCTTGATCGAAGGCCTCCTCGCCATTCCCGGCCTTCAATTTTTCGGCATCAGCGATCTCAAGGACTTTCATCATCGCTGTTCGACCGTTTCCGTGCGGCTCGCCAACCGCACGCCTGCGGAGGTCGCCGCATTCCTCGGCGATCGCGGCATCTTCACCTGGGACGGCAATTATTACGCGCTGAACTTGACGGAACGCCTCGGCGTCGAATCCTCCGGCGGCCTCCTGCGCATCGGTTTGGTGCATTACAACACCGTGGAAGAAGTCGATCGTCTTCTCTCCGCGCTCAACGAAATCAAGTAACGCAGATCATTTGTCTGTCGTTCTTCTCGAATCGCATTTGGGAAAGTCCACGAAGGGGATGAGGAACAAAGGGACAGTCAGAGATGCCTGTCTCAAACATCATGACCAAACGACCGAAACCAATCGTACTGACCGTCCTCGACGGCTGGGGCTACCGCGCGGAAACAAAAGGCAATGCCATCGCGCTAGCTCGTAAACCTGCTTACGACAGTTTGATGAAAAAATTTCCGAACACGCTCGTTCACACCTCCGGTCCCTATGTCGGCTTGCCCGAAGGCCAGATGGGCAACAGTGAAGTCGGCCACATGAATATCGGCGCGGGCCGCATCGTCCACATGGACATCACGCGTATCGATCTTCTCATCGCCAACAAGCAACTGCAGGACGTCCCGCTCTTTCAGCAAGCGATGGAGCGCGGTCGCCAGCGTCAGTTGCACTTGCTCGGTCTTCTCAGTGACGGTGGCGTCCACTCGCACATCAATCATTTGTTCGCGCTCCTTGAAATGGCCAAGCAGCAGAAGGTCGAGCGCGTATTCGTTTACTGCTTTATGGACGGTCGCGACACCCCTCCCAACAGCGGCCGCGATTTCGTGCGCCGGTTGCAGCAGAAAATGCGCGAGCTCGGGGTCGGTGAGATTGCCACGCTCTCGGGCCGCTATTACGCGATGGACCGCGACAACCGTTGGGAGCGCGTCGAGCTTGCCTATCGGGCCGTGGTTCATGGCGAAGCCGAGACGCGTTCGGCCGATCCCCTCGCCGCTCTGCAAAAAAGCTACGAACAAGGTGTCACCGACGAATTCGTCAAGCCCGTCGTCATCACCAGGGGCGAAGGCTCCGCAGCGGTTCCCGTCGCTACCATTCACGATGACGACGCCGTCATCTTCTTCAACTTCCGCGCGGACCGCGCGCGCCAAATGACCCGCGCCCTCGTCGAGCCCGGCTTCGACAAAATCAGCGATCCGAAGCGACCGAAAAATCTTCTTTACGTCGCCATGACCCAGTACGACAAAAACTGGCCCTGGCTCAAATACGTCATCGCTCCGGAAAAACTCGAACACATCCTTGCCCAAGTATTCGAAGAGCTCCAGTACAAGAATCTCCGTTGCGCGGAAACCGAAAAGTACGCGCACGTCACCTATTTCTTCAACGGCGGCGTTGAAAAGCCTTTCGGCGGCGAAGAGCGCATCCTCGTGCCGTCGCCCAAAGTTGCCACCTACGATCTCAAGCCGGAAATGTCCGCGCAGGGCATCACCGATACCGTCGTAAAAGCCATCGAACAAGGCGATTTCGACGCCATCATCATGAACTACGCGAACGCCGACATGGTTGGCCATTCCGGCAATCTCGAAGCCACCATCAAAGCCGTCGAAGCTGTCGACGCGGGCCTCGCTACGATTTATCAGGCGCTCAAGCCGCGCGGCGGTGTTTGGCTCATCACCGCCGATCACGGCAACGCGGAGACGATGATCGATCCCGCAAACGGTGGCCCCCACACCTATCACACCACCAATCCCGTGCCGCTTATTCTCGTCAGTGACGATGACTCCGTGCAGTTGAAGCCCGATGGCTCTCTGCGCGATCTCGCGCCGACCATGCTCGCCGCTCTGGATCGGCCTCAGCCTGCCGACATGACCGGCCACGATCTGCGCGTTCCTGCAAGGAAGTGACATGACCCTCACTTACGAGCCCGTAAAACCAAAGCCGCAGCGCGGCCAGGTTCGCGGGAGTTCCTTCGGCACCGTCAACGTCCCCGGAACTCCTGTCGGCGCGATTGTTTCCGTGGGCCTCGTGGTCATTTGCTGGTTCGCTCTGCCTCTTTCGCACATTTTTATTCTCGGCACCGGAGGGTTGGGCCTCATCCTCGGCTTGCTTCTTTATTGGAAGCATCGCGGCCCTCGCGAATGAACCGCACCCGTCCAGCCGAAACGAAGCTCGTCATTTGCGTGTGGCATCCCTTCACGTTCTGGCGTCCGCAGCCCGCGATGTCGCAATCCATCCGCGCGCGCTGGCCAGAGATGAACGTCGTCCATCTTCCCGATTACGACCGCCTCCCGCCCGAATTGCCGGACACCGACATTTTTGTCGGCTATTCTCTTCGCGCCGAACAGCTCATCCACGCAAGAAAACTGAAGTGGATTCATTCCACCGCTGCCGGCGTTGCACAATTGATGTATCCCGAGTTGCGCGATTCCGGAATTCTCGTCACGAATCCCAGCGGCGTTTTCTCCATCCCCATGGCCGAACACACGCTCGGCCTTCTCCTCGCCCTCGTGCGGAATTTTCCGGATTCCGTGCGCCATCAAGACCGCTCGCATTGGGGCCAGCAAGACATGTGGAATAAGCCGCAGCGCCTCTCGGAGCTAAACGGTCAGGTGTTGTTAATCGTGGGATTTGGCTCCATCGGCCGCGAGCTTGCCGCGCGCGCCCGCGCGTTCGATATGCGCGTTTGGGGAGTAACGCGTTCCGGCAAGAGCAGCTCTCCGCATGCGGAAAAAATCTTCCCCGTTTCGCAGCTGGAAGAAGCTCTTCCGCAGGCGGATTACGTCGTCATCGCCGCTCCCGAAACTTCGGAAACGCGCCGGTTCTTCGGCACCGCGCAAATCGCCCGAATGAAACCCGGCTCTTGCCTTATCAATGTTGGCCGCGGTTCGCTCCTCGATGAATCGGCCCTCATCCGCGCGCTCGAAAGCGGCGCTCTCGCAGGCGCGGCGCTGGATGTAACTCCCGTTGAGCCGCTTCCGCCTGAAAGCCCGCTTTGGAAAGCGCCGAATCTCTTCATCACGCCGCACACCAGTGCCGTCAGCGATCGCCTCTGGAGCCGCGAAACGGATCTCTTGATCGATTTATTGGAACGTTGGTTTGATGGCCGCGAAATGTTCAATCGCGTCGATTTCGCGCGCGGCTATTAGCCGTTACGCGCATGAATTCCGCTTCATAGAAAAGCGCGAATCGCGAATTTAGTTCCCCGAAGCTACCTGCTGCGCTTCATACCCTTCGCGCGCATACACGATGTACTTCTGCTTCTTGCCCTTCTGGTCCAGCACCACCAGCGGGCTTCCGTCCGGCTGCACCAGCTCGATCTTCACCTTGTGAAACCTTCCGTCTTTCGCGCCATTCGTCGGCGTGTACGAGATGCTGTACTGATGCCGCAAAAATCCGGTCACGTCTTGAAAGATTCCGGGCATTTCGCCTTCGAACTGCGGGAACCAGGACTGCCCTCCCGTTTCCTTGGCAAACGTCTTCAATTGATTTTCGGCTTGCAGGTAATTCATGCGCTGCATGCTGCCCATTCCGCCGACACGGTTTATGTCCACCATGTTTTGGAAAACCTGCCCCAATCCGATGCAGAAAATCGTCACGTCGCTTTGCCGCAACGCTTTCATCGTCTGGTCCAGATTGTGCTTTGAAAAAGTATCGACGCCGCTGGCCAGCAGAATGATGGATTTCTTTCCCTTCACGTCCTTCAGCTTGTCCGTCGTTTCCAGCAGAGCGTCGAACACGTTCGATTCGCTGAATCCCGGAAAATAGAGGCGCCGCAGCCCATCCATTACTTCCTCTTTGTTCTGCGTGAAGTCCACTTCCAGCCGCGTTTTCATGTCGAACGTTTCCAGCGCCACCCAATCTTGCTGCTTGAGCTGCGGAAACAGGTAACTGGACCAGTACTTCGCGTACATGGCGAACATGCCGCCCCATCCGCGGCTGCTGAATTCCAATAGCAGCACCGTCGTAATTGGCGCATCCGTCGGTCCGAAGTTCGTGATGGTCTGGGCTACGCCGTCATCCGTCAGCCGGAAGTTTTCTTTCTTCAATCCCGTCAGGATGTCTCCGCGTTGCGTCGTGGCCACCACGTCAAGCGTCACCACCGGCACTTCTACCGCGATGCTAACCCCGGCCTGCGGAGCCTGCTGTTGCGGCGTGGCAGGCGTTTGAGTTTGCTGAGTCGCATCCTTCGGCGGCGGCGCAGCCCCTTGGGGCCCCGTGGGTGCCTGGGCCCATGCCTGTTCTTCGGCCACCGGCAGGATTACGGCTACAAGAAATGTCATCAAAATTAGAGAAACGATCTTCTTCATGGAACCCCTCGATTCGCCCTTCAAGTCTCCCCCGTCTGCCCTGTCCATACTTCCATTCGCGTCGGCAGCGTTGCAAGACATTGGAATTTACGCAACCTGCCGCCAAGCCGGCGGACGAGCCCCCACACCTGCATGTTAGTATGAAGCACGTTAACTGCAAAACGTTTGCTGGGCCTCGCTCAGGTCAGGCTGCTTTCAGGATGGAGGACGACTTCGTGATTCGGAATCGCAGAATGCTCATGCTTGCGCCGGTGGTTGCCTTTGGACTTCTCGCTATGGCCGCCGCCCCGTCCCTCAAGGCACAAGCGCCGTCGATGGCCATGCCCACCGTCCAGTCGACGCAATCTCCCGTGGGGGACACCGCCGCCCTGGCCAAGGAAGCGCAGGGGTGGCTCGCCGATCTGATCCGAATCAACACCACCAATCCCCCCGGCAACGAGCAGGCCGCCGCGAAGTACGTTGCCGGAATTCTCACCAAGGAAGGAATTACCTCGGAATTTCTCGATCTCGAGCCTGGCCGCAGCGCGCTCGTGGCGCGCTTGCGCAGCGCCGCCATGCCCGATCCTTCCCGCGCTCTTCTCTTGGTCGCTCACATGGACGTCGTCGGCGTGGACAAATCCAAGTGGACCGTCGATCCTTTCGGCGCCGTCGTCAAGGACGGCTACATGTACGGTCGCGGCTCGATCGACGACAAAGGCATGCTCGCCGCCAACCTCGCGGCTTTCATCGCTCTCAAGCGCTCCAACATTCACTTGAACCGCGACGTGATCTTTGTCGCCACCGCCGATGAAGAAGAAGGCGGCGACGCCAGCATCAAGGTTCTCATCGCCAAGTATTGGGACAAGTTTGCCGCCGGCTTTGCTCTCAATGAAGGCGGCAGAGTCATCCTGCAAGACGGAAAGATTCAGTACGTTGCCGTGCAAGCCAGCGAAAAGGTTCCGATAAACGTCGCCGTCATCGCCAAGGGGCCTTCTGGCCATGCCTCTGTTCCGACCAAGGACAACGCCGTCGTTCATCTTGCTGACGCCATTGCCAAGATCGGCGCGTACTCCGCGCCTGTGCATTTCACCACCATCGTCCGCCGTTATTTCGAACAGCTTGCTCCGCTCGAACCGGACGAACTCGGCAAGTGGATGCGCTCGCTCGATGCGCCTGACCGCGGCGACCATGCTCAGCGCGTCGTCTCCGAGACCAATCCGCTGTGGAATTCCATGCTGCGCGATACCATTGCTCCCACCGTGCTCTCCGCCGGTGTGCGCGCCAACGTGATTCCTTCGGAAGCCCGCGCCAATCTGAATATCCGCCTTCTTCCCGGCGACACCATCGACGTCCTGATTGCCGAACTGACGAAGCTCGTGAACGATCCGCAGATTCGCTTTGAAGTGCAGCCAGATGCGGGCCTGGCCGCTCCGCCTTCCTCGTTGGACAACGAGTTCTATGCCACGATCGCCAAGGCCGCTTCGCAGGAATTTTCCGGCGCGCCGGTTCTGCCGTTCATGTCCGCCGGTGCCACGGACTCCGCCCAGTTGCGCCTGCACAGCGTGCAGGCCTACGGTCTTTCGCCCTTTCCCATGGCCGATGAAGATTCCCGTCGTATGCATGGCGATGACGAGCGCATGCCGCTCGCATCTTTCGACAAAGGCGTCGATTTCCTCGCCCGCGTCGTTGCGGAATTTGCCGCTTCAAAGTAGTTGAGCCGAACGGGAGGCTGCCTCCATCCACCTGTGTTCGGCGGATTCGTTGGCTGGCCATCTGCCGGGAAAACGCATGGCGTTTCGTCACTCAAAAATCGTCTGCACTATCGGGCCCGCCAGCAGCTCGCCCCGCATGATCAGCCGCCTGATCAAGGCGGGCATGGACGTCGCTCGCCTGAATTTTTCTCACGGCACGCACGCGGAACACGCTCAAACCATCGCCACTCTGCGCGCTGCCGCCGTCGAGCACGAAAAACCCATCGCCATCCTCGCCGATTTGCAGGGACCTAAGATCCGCACCGGTCCTCTCGCGGGAAGCAGGCCCGTGCTGTTGCGCGCGGGACAGCGCTTCACCATCACCACGTCAAAAGTGCTGGGCGATACCACTCGCGTCAGCACTACGTTTCGCCCGCTCCCGCGGGAAGTTCATCGCGGCGAACGCATTCTGCTTTCGGATGGCTTGATTGAATTGCGCGTTCTCCGCGTCCACGGCCCGGAAGTGATTTGTGTGGTCGTCAACGGCGGCGCTCTCGGCGAACACAAGGGCATCAACCTGCCCGGAATCAAGTTGCGAGTTCCTGCTCTCACACCGAAGGACCGGGAAGACCTTACATTTGCGTTAAAGCATGGCGTGAACTACATTGCCGTTAGTTTCATCCGCCGTCCCGAAGATGTGCTGCTCGCGAAGTCGCTGGTGCGCCGTGCCGGGAAAAACACGCCCGTAATTGCCAAGCTCGAAAAGCCCGAAGCCATCGAAAATCTCGATGAAATTCTCCGTGTCTCCGACGGCGTGATGGTCGCTCGCGGCGATCTCGGCGTCGAGATGAGCCCCGAGCACGTTCCCGTCATCCAAAAAAAGATCATCACTCGCGCGCGGCATTTCCGCCGGCCCGTCATCACCGCCACGCAAATGCTCGAATCCATGACGGAAAATCCGCGTCCCACGCGCGCCGAAGCTTCCGACGTTGCCAATGCGATTTTCGACGGCTCGGACGCCGTCATGCTCTCCGCGGAAACCGCTTCGGGAAAATATCCCGTCGAAGCCGTCAGCATGATGGCGCGAATCATTCGCGACGCGGAGGCCAGCGAGTGGGAATCGCCTCCACGCGTGCCGGAAGAAAAACTGAAAGTGGCGGAGACAATTGCGGAGCTCGTCTGTCACGCATCGCACGAACTCCGCATGAAGCTGATCGCTGTCTTCACGCACAGCGGATTTACCGCGCGCCTGATCTCTTGTTACCGCCCTTCCGTTCCGATCGTGGCGTTTTCGCCGGAGGCGGACACGCGGCGCCGCATGGCGCTGATCTGGGGCGTCTATCCGCGGCACATTCCGGACACGCGCAAAATCGACGGTCTCGCCGCCATCACGGAGAAGCGACTGCTCGAAGAGCGGCTCGTTTGCAAAGGCGACGTCATCGGCATCGTCGCCGGCACGCCGATGGGCATTCGCGGCACAACGAACTTCATGAAGTTCCATATCATTGGCGGCCCCGCGTAGCGCGCCTCCACTCGATCGACTTCACAATCAAATTTAGTTGATCCAGCGATCCGGGCGGGAGGGCGGCTCGTTCTTGTGCTTGTTGATGTAGACGTCGAAGCGTTTGCGGTTGCGCTTGTGCTGCCAGTCGGAGACGCTGTTGCGCACGCTGTAAAGAAACGACCCGCGCCGCAAATAAACATAGCCCACCAACATTCCCCCAAGATGGCATATGTGGCTTACCTTGTCGTCTCCTAGTCCGAATGTGCCGAGGAATGTGATCGCGGCCATAATCGCCACGATTGTGCGCATGCTCATCGCCACCGGAATGGGGAAAAGATAGACACGCCGTTCTGGAAACAAAATCGCACAGGCAATCATGATCCCGAAGATTGCGCCGGAAGCGCCAATCGTGGGTACATAAGAAAATCCGTGGCCAAAAAGAGCGGGAACGGTTTTCACGATCACGTTGATCAGCCCCGCTCCCACGCCGGTGAGAAAGTAATAACGTAGGAACCGGTTCCTGCCCCACACCAGCTCGAGCTCGCGGCCGAACATCCAGAGCATCAACATGTTCATGACGATGTGAAGAAAGTAGTTGACGTCGTGTAGGAAGAGATAGGTAAAGGGCTGCCAAATGCGCAAGCCGGGCACTACAGCAGCCGGCACGAGGCCGAACCATTTGAGAAGTGAGTTGTAACCGCCGATGCCGTCGAAGTGATAGATGAAAGCTTCGAGGATGAAAATTCCGAAATTCGCGAGCAACAACATCTTCACGCCGGGCGTGATGTAAAAGTCGAAGCTGACTTGATAGCTCTTGACGCCCGACCGGGATGCCATAGTTCTCAAGTTTACGGTGTTGGCCAGGTGGCGTCAAAGCTCTGTTGGCCGCGGTTTTCTTCGTTTTGCTCAGCGATTTTCGCACTTTCGATCGATTTCTTTCTTCGCCGGACCTTAGTCTGATTTCCTCGCCGCCGCTCAATTTTCAGCCTAGTTTTTTGCGGGCGAAATAGAAGAGGGAAAAGCAGAGTAGCGCGAACATGAAGATGCCGAAGAGCGACTGGGCGTGCAGAGGCACGGCAACGTCGCTCGGAGCCCACTTGGGCCAAAACCTCGGGCCGATGGCGAAAAGATCGGGCCGCCACGGCAGGCGAAGCGAGTGAGCGAACCACGCGGGAACGTGCGTGGCGATTTCCGGATCCTGAAACAGGTTCACGACGATGCCCAGCAAGCCGAAAACGCCGCCGGCGGCGATGAGCCCGCTGGAATAGAGCGCGCCGGGGCTGGCTTCTCCTTCGTCCTTTTTCTCCTTGGACGAAATCTCCACGAGCCAACGCACGAGGCCTCCGACAAACATGGTTGCGGTGGTGCCGATGGGGAGATACGAACCGGTGGCGAAAGCGAGAGAGCGGACGCCGAGAATTTCGACGGCGACGACGAGCGCTACACCCATGAGGACGAGACGCCAGGGCAAACGCTGGTTGAGAATGCCGCTGATGACCGTGGCCATGATGCGCGCCTGCGGGGCGGGCGCTTTGTCGCTGCCGATGCCTTGCGCCCACTGCATCTCGATCTGGTGCGTGTGATTGTCGTAGAGATATTCGCCATCGGGAATCTGGTGCGAGCCGAGCGAATTCAGCAGCACGTAGTTCGTGCCTTCGTGTAGAAACGTTTCCCGCTCGATTTTTACGCCCGATGGAAGCGACTGAATGTTGACGGCCATCTGCGTGGGAATGTAGCGCTCGAGGCCGGTGTTCATCAGATTGAGCGTGGTGCCGATGGCGAGAGTGGAAACGGTGACGCCAATCAGCAGTCCCATCTGCTGCCAAAACGGGGTGGCGCCGACGAGATAGCCGGTTTTCAAATCCTGCGAAGTGGCACCGGCGATGGCCGCGGCGATGCAAACGACGCCGCCGATCATCAAGGCGAGAACGGAATAGTTTGGAGCGGTCCACCCGGCGAAGAAAAAGATGGCGCACGTGGCCATGAGCGTGGCGATGCTCATGCCGCTGATGGGGTTGGAGGAGTTGCCGAGAAGGCCGCTGATGCGCGCGGCGACGGTGACGAAGAGAAATCCGAAGACGACGACGAAAATCGCGGCGAAAAGATTCTGATACCAGAGCGTGCTCGCGCCTTTCATCGGGTGGAACGTAAGCAGGATCCAGAGCATGGCGACGATGACGAGAGAGCCGATGATCACGTGACGGAGAGGGACGTCGCGCTCGATGCGGCTCATACCGGCGGACCCGCCCGCTTCCTGCGCACGAACGTCCTTGAGACCGGCGCGCAAGGCGGAAAGGATGGTCGGGAGCGTGCGAACGAGAGTGATCACGCCGGCGGCGGCAACGGCGCCCGCGCCCATCGGACGAATATAGGTGCTCCAGATCTGGTCCGGGCTCATTTGCGGAATGGGAATGGTGGAAGGATAGATGGCGTTATTGCCCGCGAGCTGGCCGAAAAATTTGATGGCGGGAATGATGAGCCACCAGGACACAATGCCGCCGGCAAAAAGCAGTCCGGCAACGCGCGTGCCGATGATGTAGCCGACACCGAGATATTCCGAAGTGATCGTGGCGCGGAAGGAAGCGCCGGGAAACCAGGAAGGCTGGCTTTCCGGCTGCGCCGTCCAGGCTTGGAACGTGTTCATCAGGAAGGTGTAAATGCCGCCGAGACCGATGCCCCAGAAAACGCGGCCTGCGAAAGAGCCGCCGCGCTCACCGGCAACGAGAACGTCGGCGCATGCGGTACCTTCCGGAAAAGCCAAGTTGCCGTGCTCCTTGACGATGAGCTGGCGGCGCAGCGGAACCATGAGCAGCACGCCGAGCCATCCGCCGAGCAGGGCAAGCGGAAAGATGCGCCAGAAAGTGAACTCCGAACCGAAGCCGAGAAAAATAAGCGCAGGAATGGTGAACATGACGCCGGCAGCGAGCGATTCGCCCGCGGAGCCGGTGGTTTGCACGATGTTGTTTTCGAGAATGGTCGAGCGGCCAAACGCGCGCAGAATGCTGATGGAGAGAACGGCGATGGGAATCGAAGCAGAGACGGTGAGCCCGGCACGCAAGCCGACATAGACGCTGACGGCACCAAAGAGCAAGCCGAAGAGCGAGCCCAGAATGACGGCGCGGATCGTAAATTCCTTTTGCGTTTCCTCCGTGGAGATGTAGGTGCGAAATTCTCCCGGAGGAGCCGTGGAACTCCATGGACGATCACTCAATGAATCCTCCCCGCGTGCAGAATGGACTGCGGACGGTGCCCCTGTGCGGGGGGATTATGCCGTAAAAGACGGTGGCCAGTGAAGAGAAGAGCGGAGCAATCGGTGGCCAGTAATCCGTGGCCAGTGGCCGGTGACCAGTGAAGAGGAACGGATCGGAGCAACGCGGGGACGAGGCAGCGATTCGGAAGCGGATACCCCCACCCGGGTGTTTTGGGCAAAGAGTGCGCAAACGATTGAAGACAAGAGGGTTGAGAGATTTTGCAGTGCAAAAGAGTGCGTAAGAGTATGAAAACAAAGGAAACGTAAGTCCCATGGAATGATATTGATGTGAGAAGGGGGAGAGAAAGAGCTGACAGCTCACAGCCGACAGCTCAAAGCTAAAGAGGGAGGGAAAAAGCTGACCGTTCACAGTCGACAGTTTAGAGTCGAAAGTATGCGGAGGTGCGTTGGGGCAAGGTGCGGGCGAAGGTATGGGGAGCGGGAGGGAGGCGGGTGAGTTTGGGAGGGGATTTGGCGATGCGAACATGAAAGATTTTACCATGAAAATACACCAGATGTCAAGTAGAATAAGAGTTACTGTTCGAATCGCCGCGGAAGTGATTGAGGAGATTGGCGTTGGCATCTGTGGAAAACCGTGCGCGGAGAGGGGTCCGAACAACGAGCGCCGACAAGGAAGACAGCTAAGGTGTTTACGAGAGAAGATAGCATCCACAGTTGACGCGGCCCTTGCGATCCTTGTGTGAAGCGAGTCCGGGTGCCAACCCTAGATTGCAGGGCTAGTCAGGTTGACGTGCTGAGAGGGGGCAATTGAGGAAAACATTCTGGAATAGTCTGTGGTTAATTATCATCTGTTTTGTAGCTTTGGGATTGCCGCTAGTCTACGAGTACGCCAAAGGTAATTTGTCGCCAAGGCAATTAGCGACGGGATTTTTAATGCTGATAGGTTGCCTTTTTGGCTTCATTGTTCTTAGGCTGACTCGGGGCCAACTCGCTGGAAGCCCTCCCGCGCCTTCAGACGGAAGATCGCCTGCTGCTGCGATTAATTCGTTGCGAACGCTACGCGCATTCGCTGTCATCCTTCCCGTAATTTTGATACTAGCATCCTGGATCACAAGGGATGAACCACTGTTGCCAAGGGCCATCGGGGCTGCTATCAATATCTTCTTCACCTGCTGGTTGCTTTTACTTCTATCAAGGGCGAGACGAAGTGCCCGGTAAGGCCGCAAGAGCCGGGCGCCCCCGGTAGCGCTTTTCTACCTGGGTGTCGGCCTTATGGTTGCGAGATTTCCAATTGTTTGCAGATGGCCCGAACCGTCCCCTCTTTGATTTCGCGATGGCGCGGGACGCTGGCGATCTTGCGCAAGTTAGGGTTGAACCAAATGCTATGGGCGCCACGTTGCGATGCAAAACGCGCGATACAGAACGCAACCTTGATGGCGCAGAGCCAGCCCTTACGTTGATAGGGGTGAAGGGGCGCGGGCTTAGGAGAAAAGAGGAAGAGAGATTTCTCTCTACGCAAGCCGACACGTTTGCAGGAGCAAACGTGGGGGAAAAACCGTCGGCTTGCTTCGTTCGAAATGACGGTGTGGGGAGGCGCGCGGAAAAGGCGTCGGCTTGGCGGATGGCGCATCCTTAACAGGCTGAGACGGCTCCGGGTGGGCTACTCTTTGCGATTTTGTTTTTTGCAGAGGGTGGGCAATTCTTTGTTCTCTCTGGTGTCTTTATACGAGCTTCAGCTCCGGAAAATCCCTCGCATAGCGCCTGGGATCGAGCGTCATAAAACGATCCGCGTGCGCCAGGGCATGTGATCCAATAATGAAATCCGCCAGCAAACGCTTCGCCCCCTGACCCGCAGACCTTCGCCGCCGTTTTGCATAACGTGCGAAGCGGCGGCCGGCTTCCAGCCAAGCGGGCTGTTCCAACGCAAAGTCCACCGCGATCCCGGTGTCGGCAAGAAAGTCATTCACGAAGGATTCCGTGGCCTTCGGATAGGCCAGCAGTTCGGCGTACACCGGCGCGCTGACGACGAGGCCGCCCTCGGCCTTCGCATTGCCAAGATTCCTTGCGATGTCCGAAGCAGAGGGTTCCTTGGACCACAGGGCGGAGAGAACATTGGTATCGATGGCTGTTCTCATTGCTGCTCAACTTTCCTCGTCGCGCAACGAGCGTACCCACGCGTTCGCCTCATGGATGGTGGAGAAGGCAGGAAGCGCCCCGACATACTTCAGGAAGGGATTCTCGGGCGCGCGGGCGGGGCGGATGGTGGTTCGATCCTTCTCGGCGACAAATTCCACGCGGTCCCCCACCTTAAGTCCAAGGCGTTTGCGAACCTCAAGAGGAACGGTGATCTGCCCCTTGCTGCTGATAGTGCTGGAGTGTGCCATCTTTACCTACCTCCTTTACAGTAAGGATAGCATGTTTTACGGCCGATATTCTAAGTGGGGCGCGTTAGCCGGGTGCCCCCGGTCGCGCTTCTCTGCCTGGGTGTTGGCCTTATGGCTGTGGAATTTCCAGTTGTTTGCAGATGGCCCGAACCGTCCCCTCTTTGATTTCGCGATGGCGCGGGACGCTGGCGATCTTGCGCAAGTTAGGGTTGAACCAGATGCTATGGGCACCACGTTGCGATGCAAAACGCTCGATGCAAAACGCAACCTTGATGGCGCAGAGCCAGCCCTTACGTTGATAGGAGTGACGGTGCGCCGGCTTAGGAGAAAAGAGGAAGAGAGATTTCTCTCTACGCAAGCCGACACGTTCGCAAGAGCGAACGTGAAGGAAAAAACGTCGGCTTGCTACGTTCGAAATGACGGTGTGAGGGAGGCGGCACCGATGTCGTTCCAATTCCGCGAGTTTCATGCTTCCGCTATTTCGAAAACCTCGCGCACCGCGTGTGGGGAAAGGCCTTTTTCAGTAAGCTCGCGCTGGCACTGCAGCGCCAGTTTGAACGCGTCCGCAAGATTGGCTTTGGCCTCTTCGATGGTTTCGCCTTGCGAAATCGCGGCGGGAAACTCTTCCACAAAACAAGTATAGCCGCCCTCTTTGGCGGGTTCAAAAACGGCTGTCAATTTCATGCCCGTAGATTATCACACCCGCTAATGAGCGCGTCGCGAACCCTGCTGTTTTTTCGGGGTGCGGATTTTGAGTTTTTTGCGGCGGGCTGGCGCTTGCCCAAAGGAGCTGAGACGCGAAAGCCCGCCCCTACGACGACATGAGGGCGGGTCTGATGAACCGCCACTACATGTGGCCGTGCTGAGGACGGCACGGCGGGCACGGCGCCAGTCGCGCACACGACAACTCGCACGATCAGCTATTGATGAGAACGGAGATCCGCCTAGGGCTTAGGCAGTTTGCTGGTGGCGAGCTTGACGGCGGTTTTGAGGGCGTCGGCTGCGGAAACTTTTATGTCGGGCTCGACGCCGGCTTCGGCCCAATCGGGCGTGGAGAAGGGATTGATGGGTTTCACCTCGGGGATGCCCATTCCGAAGTGGTCGTCGATGCGATGAAAGACGCCGGAGTGCGCGCCGCCACCGGTGGTTTCGCCGACGAGCGTGGCGCGCTTGAGCATTTTCAAGTCATAGCAGAATTGTTCGGCGCCGGAGTAGGTGGAGGAGGAGGTCAGGATGTAGACGGGCTTGTCCGCCAGAAGATTTCCTGGAACCGGCGAATGGGTCCAGGACTGCTCCGTTGTGTTTTCTCTCGGATTGTACAAGTACTCGGGATGATCGAAGAGATAGGCGGCCATGAACGCGACCATGTCCGGCATGCCGCCGCGATTGTCGCGGAGATCGAAGATGATGGCGCTGGCATGATTTAAGCGGCGCATGGCGGCTGACGCTGTCGACTGGCAGACCGCGGTCTCCGGAAACGAATTGAGCTTCAAGTAGCCGACATTGCGCGGCAGGATTTCAACTTTCTCGAATGTGCAGTTGGTGGACTGCAATTCGTTCCGATAGTCCGCGAGACGTTCCGGCGATGGTGCGACAGCGTGCTGAGGAAGAGGATCGCGGCTGTAGACAAGGACAAGGTGCAAGTCGTGGCTGACCTCTCTCATCTGGCGCGTGAGTAGATCCGCGAAGACTCCCGCACTCGGGGCGTTGTCGTCGCCACGCGTTTCGTGAGCGAGCAGCGCGTCGGACATTTTTTGGCCGACTTGCGAATCGAAGTAGTGCTGCTTCAAGTTGGCGGCCGCCGCGCCAACCACGCGATGACGCTCGGCGGCGTCGAGCTGACCTTCCTGGTCGGAAGGCGCCGCATCGTTCACGCTTCCCCAACTGGGCGCATTGACGGCGCTTGCCGGGGTGTTTGTCGATGACGCGTCCGCGGAAGCACGCACCGGAGAAGAGGAAGGCTGGGCCGGTTGCCAAGCAGCGGAGGCGAAGGAGGAAGTCGGGCGAGAAGCGCTGGGATTCGGCTGGTCTGGCCGGAAAGGAGTCGCGTCCATCGCCGGCTGGTTGGATGTGGCCGTCGCGAATTGCTCCTGCGCGGATGCGCTGGGC
>JBAQJX010000089.1:0-67246 GCA_049641765.1 Candidatus Acidiferrum sp. | reverse complement strand
CGGTATGGCTGTGATGAGCTATGCCTACTGGCACTCGCAATACAACGAGGATCGATCGGTTGTTGGGCGCGTTCTGGAGGTCAATGGAGCACCGTTCACGATTGTTGGCGTGGCGGCGAAGGGATTTTCGGGGGAGAGCACGTCCGCAGAGGATTTGTGGTTTCCGCTCGCGTCTTACGCGACGGTTGCACTGCATGAGCCCGTCTTTCAGGACAAGAACACTTATTGGCTGAACTTGATGGGACGGCTCAGGCCAGGCGTGAGCATTCGACAAGCAAATGTGGCGGCGAATCTGGAATTGCGCGAACTGCTGCAAGCGGAAGCGGGCCCGCAACCCTCGGATCGTTATCAGCGCGCAATGGCTGGCTCGTACATCGGACTTGTACCGGGCGCGAGAGGAATTTCGCTTTTGCGTTCGCAATACTCGCAGGCGCTGGAGATTTTGATGGCGGTCGCGGGCCTCGTGCTCCTGATTGCATGCGCGAATGTGGCGAACCTGCTGCTTTCGCGAGGATCGGCGCGCACCCGAGAAATTTCCGTTCGGCTGGCACTAGGAGCGAGCCGAGGAAGATTGGTGCGGCAATTGTTCACAGAAGGTTTGCTGCTCGCGGGACTCGGAGGGCTCGCGGGGTTAGTAGCGGCGAAATGGGGAGCGCAGGCACTTTTCACAACGGTGATGGGAGCGGGTTCGACGGTGAATGTTTTCGGAAGCGGATCCGTCCTTTTGTTTTTACTGTCGGTATCCACCTTGTCCGCAATTTTGTTTGGGATTGCACCGGCGATTGGTGCGAGCCGCGCGGAACTCTCAGCGTCGATGAAAGGGATTGGAGCGGCAAAGGCGATCTCGCGCGGATGGTTGGGCGGCGCGAACACGCTGGTGGTTTTTCAAGTGGCCATGGCGTTGCCGCTGCTGATTGGGGCCGGTCTGTTCGTCAGAACATTGGAAAAGTTGATGGCACAGCAGCTCGGATTCTCCGAGGGACGAGTCCTTGTGGCGCGAGTCGACCCGCAAATCGCTGGATACGCAGCGGAGGAACTGCCTTTGTTCTACGAATCATTGCGCGAGGGCATGTCGTCGCTGCCGGGCGTGACGTCGGTGACGTTTGATTCCACGACGCCGATGGGAGGCGGAGAGAGCACGGTCAACATATCGATCGAGGGGCGTGGGACTAAGGATTCGAGCGGAGCTACGGAAACATCGGGAGAAGAAACCGCGCACGTCGTCGAGGTGGGTGAGCGCTATTTCGAAACGATTGGAACGCCGATTCTTCTGGGGCGAGATATTTCTGCGGAAGACATCCAGGAAAAACGGCAAGTGGCGGTGATCAATCAAACGATGGCGCGGAGGTATTTTGGAGGGAAAAGTCCGATCGGGCGGCGCTACTGTCACGGCTCGCCGTTCGATCCGCGGAAGGCGGTTGAAATTGTGGGTGTGGCAGCGGATGCACGCTACTACTCGCTGCGCGATGACATTCCACCGATGGTATTCAATGCGACGGCGGAATTTCGGCGAGGCGGATATCTGGTGCTTCGCGGCGCTGGAAATACGACGGCGATCATCACTGAGGCGTCAAAACGCGCGACTGAGTTGGCGCCACGGCTGCCGCCGCTCCGCGTGTTTCCGCTGCGCGATCAAGTACAGGACCAATTGCGGCAAGAGCGCACCGTAGTGGATTTTTCCAGCGCGTTCGGGGCTTTGGCCTTGTTGCTTGCGTGCGTTGGACTCTACGGGACGATGGCGTATCGCGTGTCGCTGCGCACGGGCGAGATTGGCGTGCGCATGGCGCTTGGAGCGCAGCGGGTGAATGTGATGTGGCTGGTAATGCGTGAGTCGGCGCTCTTGCTTGCTGTGGGATTGCCGATCGGCGTTCTGCTGGCGCTGGGCTCGACGCGTTTTGTGCGCAGCCAATTGTTTGGACTAAGCGCCTCTGATCCGCTGACTATTGCTTCGGCGGCGGGCGCGCTTGCAGTGATCGCGATGATTGCTGCGTATCTTCCGGCACGACGGGCGATGAATGTGGATCCGGTCGTGGCACTGCGAAACGAGTAGAGGAACGTAACGATTCGCATTGAATCGAACTTGAGGCGCGTCAGTCGCGGTCGAAAGCGATGAGAGCGGCGCTGGCGGCGGGCAAATCGATTACCGTAGAGCCGTTTTCCACGGACAATGATTCCCGACGCGACGCGGACCACGCACCCGCGGCACCAACAGGGGCGCCTCCAAACGTTGTGTCCGTTGTATCGTTTGCACGCGGCGCAAGAAGACGAAGGACAGAGGCGTGCTGCGTGCGATGCGCGAGATCGGCGGTGAGCCGAACGCTTCGATCCAAATTCTTGTTGAACGCCGCTATTTTGATTGCGCCGTCATTGCTGCGCAGGGCGTAAGCCGTGAGGAGCGGAGCAGCTTCCGATTGTTCGAGTTGGCATTCGATGAGTTGGCCCGACCCAGCCTGGGCAAAGAGCAACATTCCGTAGTAAATCGGGCGCGCAAGAAAACCATTCTCGCGTGTTCCGGCGATCGGCGTGTACCAACCGTAACCACCGCCATGGAAATTGATGCCCATGCCGCCCGCAGACGCGAGTTGATACATGAGGTCGGCGCCCCAAAGCGCCGAGGCAAACGTGTCGCTGACACCGGGTTTGCCGCCCTGGTAGCAGGAATTCGTTTCCGCGAGCCGGAAGGGCAGGCCGAATTCACTGGTCACTTTTTTCATTCCATCGAACTCGGCCTGGAGGTTGCGACTCGGGCGAAGCAGACGCTCGATGGTCATCGACGGATCTTCTGGCGGCCCTTCGGCGTAATAGTGTTGCGAAAGAAAAACCGCTTCTTGCTTGAAACGGCTGGCAAAGGGCACGAGCCATTCGTTGTTGTAGGCGGTGTCTGGTCCAGCGAACGAAGCGTTCGGCACGCGCGCGCGAATCACATCGCAAAAGCGTTGCCACTCGCCGGCAAACTGAGCGAAATCGTAACCGGCTTTGCGAATCCCATTGCGAAAGAAAAGATCAGGTTCGTTGCAGAGTTGAAATGCAATCAGCTTCGAACCGGCGACGTCCATTACGTATGCGGCTTCCGCAGCGGCATCTTCGGCAGTGCCAGTGCCCATGTTCAGGCCGTAGATCAGTTTCCAACCGCAGAGATCAAGAAATTCACGCAACTTGCGAATGGCGAGAGGAGTGATTCTTACCGGCGCAGGAGCCTTGTGGCCCGCGTCGGGACCGGCGGTCAATCCAAAGGCGATGGGATTCGCCTTGTCGCCGGTACGCATGCTCTCGTTGTTGGGCAGGTTTGTTTGCTTTTCGGGGTTCGGTGTCCAGTAGCAGTATTCGCTCGTGTTACCGCCGATGCGTAATACGCCGGACGCGCCAAGCGTACGGATGAATCCGGCGAGCTCCGTATTTTCTGCGGAGAAGAAGTCCGGGTTGCCGAGTTGAGCGGACTCGTAGCTGAGGCCGGTGAAGTCCAGACCGATTTTATTGCCGAGACGGTCGGGGTGAAGGTTGAGACGGATTGAGGCGGGAGCAGCGTCGGAGGAAAAAGCGAGCCGAGCGAGGCGCGGATACGCGGCTGCAGTTGCGACGGCAGAGACGCGAAGGAATGCACGACGATTCATGCAAGAGAATTGCATCATAGACGGAGCGTCGAGGCAACAGGCAGCCGCTTGGGATTTTTAGCGGCGCTGTGCGGCCAGCGGATTGGTGATCGCAGCGGCGGTGACACCGGAAATTTCCAGGTGCCGGTCAAACGAACCGTCGGGAATGACGACGATAATCCACGGCGTTTTGGATGAAAGAATGCGGGCGCGGGTGACGAGATCGGCGCTGTGGACAGCGTTCAGATCAACTTTTTGCGTTGTGGACTCGCGAGATTCGAGATTGTACGTTTTAGTTTCGAATGTGTGGGTGCCCGCGCCTTCGGCGTGGATGTGCAGCGTTAACTCGTCCGCATGCGCGGCATCGGTTTCCGCGGAGGCGTTGAAATCCAAAGCGTTGCTCGCGCGCAAATCGACGTGATAGATGCCGCCCGTGAGCGCGGTGAGAGTCGTCTGAACTGTGCCATGGCTCACGCGATACGCGCCTTGCGGCAACTCGGCGCGGAATTTGCCGGTTGCCGGATCGGCGGTGATTTGCGTCGGGCGGCCAGTGCGCTGGTCGCGGAACTCGATGGGCTCGTGCGAGGCAGCGTCGGATTCACCTTCGACGATCGCGGAACCATGCAGATCCTGCATGAGCCAAATCCACTCGCCGACGGGCTGCGTCCAAACTTCCTTGTAGGTCCAGCAAATCTGATTGGGCCAGTAGGGCGCGTCGTTGTATTCCTTCGTCTCGATGCCGACCGGAATTGCGCCGACCATTTGACCAGAGCGCACGCTGTAGAGCGGCGTCCAGTCGTAACCTTCGCCGTACATGATGCTGGCGGAAAATGGATTGCGTCCGAGGATCCATTCGGCTTGTTGTTGGGCGAGATCTTCGGCGGAGAGATCGCCACGCAGTTGTCCCGCGGCTGAGAGAGCTTTGGTTTCCGAAAGCAGCACGCTGGAATTTCCCCGGAAATCGAACCACACGGGAAATCGGCGCAAATAATATTCGCCGCCAAGCGGAACACCGCGACGGACTTGCTCGAGATAAGAATCGCGATCGGCGGCGCGCAGAGGTGTCCAGTTTTTCGAATCGGGAAGCAGGCGGGCTTCGCTTTCCTTGTAAATCGCGGCAGGCAACATTCCGTAGGGTCGATCGACGGCAGCTGCGACTTGCTGATAGTACCTAGAATGCAGAGCGATGGCCGCGTACCACTTCATCCAGTTTTCGTGATGGGGAAATGTGCGGCAGAGATGAGCGAGCGCGATGATGGGCTCCTCCTCCTGGCCGATGTGAAAGCGATGAAATAGATTTTCGCGCTTCGGACTGGTGTAAAAGTAGCCGGTCAGCGGAATGCTCCACGGCTGGATCGTTTGCTCCTGCGACGCGAGAATGAGATCGCCAAGCTGGAAGGCTTCGTCCGCGTAGCGCTGTTCGCCGGTGGCGCGGTACAAATCGACGGAAGCAATCGCGCCGAAGGAAATGCGTTCGAGATCGTCCTGCGCGCCGTAAACTTCGGGCAAAGGCGCGGCGGTCTTGAGACCTTCGACGGCAAAAGTCCAATCTTGTTCGGCGGTGCGAAGGCTGCGGATGGCGAGTTCGGGATCGCTCTCTTTAAGGACACGGGCGGCGAGCGCTTCGACGGCTGCAACACGAAAATTCCACTCGGGATTATTCACCGCCTGGCCGTAGCGATCGTCAGCGTCGCCGATGATGCCATTCGTCCAGTAACTGATGAGCTGCCCCGTCGAGCGGTAACCATCGCCGAAGGTCGTCTTCAAAACCCAACGCAAACCCCATTTCGCTTCTTCCAAGGCACGACCCCGCAGCGCGGGATCTTCTTGCTGTTGTTCGAGACGTTCGAAGAGCGAAAAGAGTGCGTAGGACATTCCCGGCGTGTTGCCTGTCGCGGAAAGATCGCCGGCGTCGTGATAGCCGCCGTTAACGATAATGCGTTTATTTCCGTGTATCGTGTAATCGTCCATGTGGCAGATTCCGTGTATGCCGGGAATTACGGTGCCGCAGCGCTCGCTGTACATGAAATTGATGGCTTTCCAAATGCTGTCGCGCCAGACTTCCTGGCCGATCGAAAATGGACGCGTGGAGGCATCGCCTGCGCGCAGGGCGTATTCGCCGGCCGTTTGAAGCTCCGAAAAATCGAGGACCGCGTACTTACCGAGAGGAGTCGTCTCCTGTTTGACTGATTTTGTGAGAACGACTTTGCCCGTGCTTTGTTCGATCACGGAAAACTCGCGCGCGTCGAGATCGCTGGCGATCGCCGTCTTGGTCGCTCCCACGGTGTAGCCGGCATGGCTGAAGGCAATCTTGCCGGACGCAACGTCCCAGCCCTCGACATGATCTGGATCGACTTTCTGCAGCTCCAACTGGTCGATGTACAGAATGGTTTGATCGCCCGGGTCGGGAAGCATTTTCGGCATGCTGTAGGCGAAATCGAGTTGCGTGACTTTGTCGCGGTCGAGGGGCGTAATTTCCCAGACGACGTGATTCCATTCGTGATTATTCAGCGGGATGGACTCATGCCGGCCTTCGTTGTAGCGGTCGGGGAGGCGATGCGCGCCCTCATTGTGCAGAACGAGAGAGGCGGAAAGCGCGGGCGCGCCGATGACATCGGGATAGACCCAAATGGAAATGCGATTGAAGTTACGCCAATCCTCGGACGGAAATTTGCGGCTTGCGACGAGGTCCTCCCACTCGCCGGAGCCGCCGACGAGTCCCAGATTTTCTCTCGACGTGATTTTCAGTGAGTGCGCGCCATCTTTCACCGGCGAATCGCCGAGGGTCATTTCTCCGTCCCCAGTGAACGACCAAGTCGAGAGATTTTCCATGGAATCGAGGACGCGCGAGTCGAGGACTTTCTTTTTTAACCAGCGGGCCTGCGCTCCGTCCTGCAGATTGGGCTGCATCGGCATATTCGGGACCTCTTGCTGTGCGGCAAAAACACAGGCACTGAGGCCGAAGAAAATCGCCGGCGCAAGAACCCTTCTCAATCTGCGATTTCGCTTCCTGTTTTGTGCAGCGTCTCGCCGTGAATTCATGAAGATTCCTCCCAGGCCAAGGTCCGTGCGTGAAGATCGATCCGCTTTGTATATGAGTCGCGAGAATTATAGACGGAAACAGATTGTGAGAACGGCGAGAGGAGCAGTTTTTTTCCTTCCGATCTTCGAGAGAAGAATGCTCATTCACTTAGAGCCAGACGCTAATAGTTGAGAAGGGATATTGCCGGGCAGAAATTAGTTGGCCGTGCGCTATGAACGAGTCATCAGAGTTTTTCGCGCATCTTCATTCGTGGCCAAGTCGATGCAAGTCCATGCCATGGCCAGCGCGCCGTCTTCCAGCGCTTTATCTGCGTCGGAAGTGACGCAGTGGGCGGTAAACTCCGGCTGGTGGTTGACGGCCGGAAGGGAATTGATGCCGATCATAGGATGAATGGAGGGCATCGCCAAAGAGATGTTGCCCATGTCTGTGGAACCCGTAGGCCGCGTTTCCCATTCGCCGAGATCGGGAAACGAGCGCCCCAGCGCCTCCGAATTTTTGCGGTAGAGCGCGGCCATGGTTTCGTCGTGGCGCATCTCGGCATACGGTTTGTCGCCGCCAGTGATGGAAAGCTTCGCGCCCGTGGCGAGAGCGCCCGCTTCAAAGCAGCGGTAAACCTTGGGCCGCAGTTCGGCAAGCTGTTCCAGCGTTTCGGAGCGAATGATGTACTTGGCTGAGGTGTGCGCGGGAACGACGTTGGGAGCGGCGCCGCCGTTGGTGACGATGCCATGGATGCGATCGCTCGAACGAATGTGCTGGCGCAGCAGGCCAATTGCGGTTTGCGCGATGGTGAGAGCGTCCGCCGCGTTCACGCCAAGTTCTGGAAACGCCGATGCGTGCGACTCTTTGCCCGTGCAATGAACCTCAAACATGGAAGCGGCAATGATTTTTGCGCGCACCATATCAAAAGGCGCGGGATGCACCATCATCGACGCATGAATGCCATCGAACGCGCCGCGTTCGAGCAGAAGAATTTTCCCGCTGGCGTTGCCCACTTCTTCGGCGGGCGTGCCGATCACGCTGATGGTCAGGCCAACTTCGTCAGCGACTTTAGCCGCGGCCAGCGCCGCGCCGACGGCCGAAGCCGCGATGATGTTGTGGCCGCAAGCGTGGCCGATGCCGGGAAGGGAATCGTATTCCGCGCAAATGCCGATATGCAGAGGTCCGGACCCAGCGCGCGCCTGGAACGCGGTAGGAAGTTCGCAAATTCCTTTTTTTACTGTAAATCCGGCAGCGGCCAGCGAATCGCAAAGCCATGAGGAAGCGTGGTCTTCTTCAAAGCCCAGTTCGGGATGAGCGTGGATGCGATGGCTGAGGGCGATGAGGCCTGGACGGGCGGAAACGAATCGTTCTCGTGCTGCGGATTTTGCGTCCATGGTCGCCTCCAATAAAACGAAGTTACCGACAGAAGGATAGCATGGCGTTTCAAATGGGTCGCAGCCAAGCGCCCTGCTTTGGCCGTAAGGGCGAATCACACACCGAAGAATTTCCTCGCGCGAAGTCGTAAGTCAATACCGTGACGCGAATGCGAACGATCGTTCGCGCGCCAGGCGCTAAAGACTAGTTTTTAGCAGGTCCGCTCCGGTGCGCGAAACCTGCACGTCCTCTTCCGACCTTCCGCCACTGAATGCGGCGATGATGTAGCCGTTTTTCCCGCGCACAATGACGCCGCCGGTCCATCCAAATTCTCCGGTCATCGGCGGACGGACATTGCTGCCGCTGTCTTTGAGCGTGTCGGCCATTTCCGCCGCTTTGGCATACGCGATTCCAAGCAGGTTTGCGCCTTTCGCATCGGCCGTGGGCTCATCTTTCATGCGGCCGACCACGGCCATTTTCGAACGCCATGATTGAATCTTGTCTCCTTCGAAATAGGCTACGACTGCAACGCCGCCAATGCCAAGCTCGCCCGCGCGCTTGCGCATCGCCTCCAGGGCGGAATCCGCCAAATGATCGAAACTGGCGGCAGGACCAGCGGCTGGAGGATGGCCATAATCTGGATCGAGCTCCGCGATTTTGACTTGAAAGCTGACGGAATTCGCGGTCGGAAAGTTGGCGGGAACTTTTTGCGTCACACGGCCCGTCGCTGCCCACTCGGTTCCTCGCTGAAACGTGGTCGTGAACCCGACACAGCTCAGAGCCTCGACGTCGTGACCCATCGTGGTGTGAAATATTCTGCCCTTGCCATAATTCAGCGCCATCAACATCGGCTCGTCGTGTCCCGTGCCGGAATTTTTCGGGTCGGAATGCGCGGTAGCGAGCACAGTCATATTTTGGCCCGGCCCGCGAAGCGTTGCATACAGCTCATCGGGCGCGTGCATCCAAATGTGCGGTAATCCCTTCATGATGGGATGCTCGGGCGCGCGAGTCTCCACTTGAAATGGCAAGCGAAGGCCGTGAGCGCCGGCAGAACCGGGAGTATTGTCCGAAACGAGCTTGCCATCCTTGAAATACCAGAGCGGCCCGGACTTTTCCGTTCGCCCTCTCCAGCCTCCGACGCCGATCATGTCGTTGAACGCCTGCCAATTGGGAAACGAATTGTCCGCGGCGTGAACGACAACGAGTCCTCCGCCATTTTTGACGTACTGCTCGAACTGTTCGCGCAGATTAGCCGGCCAATCGGGGGCGTCGTAGTTCATGACGATTACTTGATACGCGCCGAAATCGGGTTTGAAATTGCTGAAGTTCTCGCCGAAGCGGGGCGAAGTGGCGACTGTAACGCTGAAAATTCCCGCGCTTTCCAGCTCCTGTTTCATCGCTGCGGTCGTCAGTTGCCAGGCGTGGTAGGGACCACCGCTCTCTCCATCCACGAGAAGGACGCGAATCGAGTTGGCTTTCGGAGGCAAAGGCGCCGCGCAAACAGCTACACACGATACGATCAGAAAAAACGCGCTCACCAAGAGTCTTCTCATGACCTCTCCTCGCAAAATCGTCCGACTCGCCGATTCGCTGCACGGGCCGCTCCGCATTATAGGGCGTGAAGGCGCGGCAAATCGCTGTTTTCTCATTTACGCGGGCCGCAGCCCCTTGGGGCAGGTCGCCTATGGGTAAGCACGGCTGTCCTTAATCTAAACCACTGTACAGGTGGCATAGTGCCTCCCAAGGCCTAGCCTGCGGAGGACCAGCTACATCTGTCATGTCCAGTGAAGGAGGCATTATGCGTGCCTTGAAGATATTGCCTTTGGCTCTGGCGTTGTGTGCGATTCCCCTGGCTGCAATCCCTCAGCAGCAACCGACGCCCAATGAAATCGTCGACAAGATCGTGTCGCAAGAACAAGCGGAAGTGCAAACGATTCGCCAGTACACGCCCATCGTGGAAACTTACATTCAGACTCTTCGTCCCGACAAGGATTTGGGCACCGTTCCGAACGGCGACAAATATTTTCTTGGCCGAGCGGAACTGGTCAACGGCGTGGAGCTCGAACCGCTGGTTCGCAGCACGCGCATCAAGCGCAGCGTACTCGGCAGCCTAGGAAGCCTCTTCTCGATGGAATTTCTCCCGCGCGGATTTCTACAGATGATTTATCTGGACACGACTGGCTTCGACCGCCAGCACTATAAATTCAGCTACGCCGGCCGCGAATTTCTCGGCGAAGTGCGTTGCCTTGTCTACGACGTGGACCCCTTGTCGAAAGACGACCGCGGGCGTTTCGTTGGCCGCATCTGGGTGGAGGATCAGGACTATCACATCGTGCGCTTCAATGGCGGTTACAGCGGCCGCTCAAAGACCAGCTACTACTTCAACTTCGATAGCTGGCGCACGAACGCCGGCAAGAACGAATGGCTGCCCGCCTACATTTACAGCGAGGAAGTCGACAACGCGCAAATTCCCGCCTTCCGCGCGCAGACCCGCCTCTGGAGCTACTCGCCGGATCGCATTGGAGAAGAGCAGGAGCTGAGCAAGGTCACCGTAGAAACCGTCAAACCTGTAAAGGATACGAGCGAATCCTTTAACGATTATTCCCCAATCGAAGAGAAACGCGCGTGGGGGCGCCAGGCCGAGGACAACATCACTTCCAAGATGGAACAGCTTGGTTTGATGGCGCCGTATGGCGACGTTGACAAAATTCTGGAAACGGTCGTCAACAACCTAGAAGTCACCAACAACCTCGACATTTCGCCGGACGTCCGTTGCCGCGTGATGATGACCTCCACGCTCGAATCCTTCACGATCGGCCACACGATCGTGCTCAGCCGCGGCTTGGTGGACGTGCTTCCGGACGAGGCGAGCCTCGCGGCGATTCTCGCACATGAACTCGGCCACGTCGTGCTCGGACATCGCAGCATGGGAACGCAGTACGCTTTCTTTAACCGCCTGCGCTTCGACGAGAAAGACACGTTTCATCACTTCGGCTTTGTTCACACGCCGGAAGAAGAGCAGGCCGCGACTCGGGAAGGCATCAAGCTACTGAAGAATTCTCCGTACAGAGACCATCTCGCTAACGCGCAACTCTTTCTCCAGGCACTGAACGAACGCGCGAAGATGATCCCAAATCTTGTCAGCCCGCACCTGGGCAACAGGCTCGCGTCCGACTTGGCCAGCGTCAGTGCTCCTGCATCACCGAACGCACAACCTGCGGCCGACAAGCCCGCCGAAAACAAGCCAGTCGAAGCTGCGATGGCCGCCTTGCCGCTGGGTGGACGCGTGAAAGTCGAGCCGTGGAACAACCAACTGCATCTGATGAAGTCGAAAGCAGTAAGTGGAATGGCCGAAGGCGAAGTGACGCCGTTCGAGGTCACTCCGTTTATTCTTTATCTGACGCGGGAGACCGACGCCAACTCCACGGATGCCACGAAGGCGACCGCCGTGAAGTCAGAACCCGACCCGGCCATTCCGGACATCAAGCCATAAGAAACGCCGGAAGGGAATCGTCGAACAGAACAAACGGAATCGCCGGAGGGAAACCTGCGCTGCGGGAAATCGAAAATCTCAGCGATTGCTTGGGAGCTTCGCTGAGGTCGCCGGCAGAAGCGTCACTCCGGTTTCGTCTGGTTGCGTAGCGCGGCCAGAATCCATCTTTGCAGAACGACTTTGCAATGGGGCTTTAAGTCGCGAAACTCGATGCCCATGCCCTCGGCAGGTTTGACGTAGATGACCGTTCCTTTGGCCTCGAAGTATTCATTCTCATAGAAAATCTTCACGAAGACCGGAGCGTTTTCCGCGTAGGGCGAGGGCGTCTCGAGATAGCAACCGTGCAAGCTGAGCTCCGTGGCGCGGGCGGAGACACTCGCGCTGGGCGAGCCTTCCGGCGCAATCTCTGCGCTTGCGTTTACGTTAAACCTGAAGCCGCGGCGATCCTGGTTCATGGCTTTAGCCTACTTTATGCAATTTGGAATTGTCGCGGGCTGGATGAATCGTCCGATGCGAACTGCTCCATGGGATCAACGCGACTCGGATACATGATTTTACACGATTCGCGCGAAAATGTGTCGAGCGACCATCGCATGCGAAAAATAAAAACTTCTTCCCGGCCTATTGCAGCAGCTGCCATTCTTTGCATTGTTCCACGCTCAGCGACATGGCAATTGGAAGGCCGGTTTTGTGGCGAATCACACCATCAGAGGTCGCACAAAAACTTCGCACGCCTGTGTTGCTGTCGACGGGCGTGGCAAACGCCACGAAGTCGCCGCACTTTTCCAACTTGCACGCGGACCGTACCGTAAAGCGATATCCGGACTTTGTACACCAGCCGGACGCGGCGCAGCCTTCGTTGGCCAGGGTCGCGTCGAGAAATCCCGCGTGATCCGCAGAGTGAGCCTGTGAGTTTTGCGGATTGACTCCGAGCTTGGCCAGATCCGACGCGTAACCCTTCTCCGGATAAGAGGAAGCGTAAGCCGCCTGTGCGGTATTCACCGACCGCAGGCTGCCCACCGCGCTTGCTTCATTGGCGGCCATTCGCGAGCGCAGCAAGTTCGGAATCGCGATCGCCGCCACCACCATCACCGTCCCCGCGTCCAAAGCCCCGCTTCGGCTCGCTCCGCGAATCGCCGAGTCCTCGCCATAAAGTTCCGCTACCATCGGTGTCGCATTCTTTTGAATTTGAGAGATGGCCGCCGCCAACTCGGGCGACATCTGCTCGAAGGTGTGTGCGGTCATCGCGGCAGGGTCCTCGTAGAGCAATGCCGAGGCTTCCAAGCCATGGCCGGGCGGAAGCGAGGCAAGAAATTGCTGCGATTTAGCCAGCGAGCCTCCGGACCGGTGCATCTGAATCGACTCGGCAACCACTTCCAGGCTTGAACCCAAAATCAGATGGCCATCCACAAAGGCGTACCCGATTTCCATGGGCGTGGCCTGCGAAGGAACTCGGACGGCGTAGTACGAGACTCCGCCTAGTACGATATGCCGCGCTTCCATGTGCGCCGCTGTCAGCAGCGTGCCCAGCGTTTGCTGGACGTGGGCGGCGTCATTTAGCTTGAAGACCACTCTCCAGACAGAATCCGCTGCTGCAATCTTGTCCACTTCTATCGTCAGCTCTCCGGAAAGATTCTTGAGCAAGTCGTCTCTCAGGCTGAGATTGAGCATCCTTTCAAAAGCCGAAAGGGTCGCAAAGGGATCGTTCTTCGACATACTTTCGGTCTTCTTGATGTCGTCGAATATTTGCGCCGGGTTTGCTAACACCACGGTGAACACAATGACAGCCTTGGGCGATACAAAATCCAAGTTGGTCAACGGCCCTGAATTCGCCAGCCAGGCCGCGGCTCCGTGCCGTGGCGCGCTGAAGCTTAGTTCCGCTTGGCTCAGCGATTGCCCGGCCACCATCTTGTGATCCCAAACCGCGTACTTCAGGTCGGAAAATCCGCTGTTTTGAAAAGCGTCGTTTGTTCTAAGCGCTACCGGCGCCTGGTTGATCAACTTCTGCAAATCGGCAGCCGCTAGAATCGTTACGCCGCCTTGATACTCCTTGGCGACGCGCTTTCCGAACGCCGTGGAGGCAAATTCCGAGTTCTTGCTATCGAGATGCGCATTGAAACTGCGCAGCATCGCCAAATCTGAGGTCGCAACAACATAATCCGGCCGCACTAGCACCAAAAGCTCGTGCGCAGGGCCTTCTTTCGCTGTGGCAAGTTCCTGCGCGTCCAGCACGCGTACGCCAGGCGCAATCATCCCCGGCTGCTTCGCCAACAGCTGTTCAAGAGATTTCTTCAGGCCTGGCTTCTTTATTTCCGCAAGAATCGTCAAGTCGTTTTCGTGCCCTTCCGCAGAACCGGCCACCACGATTTCATCACCAAGGAATTGATGCAGTTGAGCGATCTGCTCCAAAAAATCGTCCAGCTTGGTTCCTGTGGAGGTGCTGTTGAGGTGCTCCCACCAATCGCGAAGCACGTTGCTCTCTTTCAACTCCTCATGAAACACGGCCACGGACTGGTGCAAGGCGTCCCCGTAGTTCGCAAACGCTGCAAAAAACGACGTGGAAGGGAGCAACAATGGCAAGAGGCGGCTTTCCGTGCGAGGGGCGGGCAACTGAACTTTATCCGTCAACTTGACGTATAACTTTCCAAACTCGTCCAGCAAGCCCGGATATTTGTTCAATTCCTGTGTTAGGTCGCCTTGGTTCTGTTGTTTGGCTTGCGCCTGTGGGTGCGCGGCCGCCGTCTGCGCCTGGCATGGAAAAGCCACGAAAAGGATTGCAGCGACGCCCGCCGCGCAATTCAGGAAGGAACGCCGGTTCTTCTGGCACACTTGAGCACAGTTCATCTGTCTTTACCCCCGTCTGGATAGACTCAGGATAGACGGCCTGCCTTGCAATAATCTCCAAGGATGTCTGGCGCGGTGCCGCGTGAGTTACCGTTAACTTGGACGAAGCGGCCCGCGATATCTCCCAAAGAACCACTCTGGCAGGCAACACAAGACGATTGTCCCGATCACCAGAGTCAAGCTGAGAAAACTCCAGCCGTGATGCCAAAGCGGCAAGACGCCGCCCCCGTACGCCGCGACTACAATCGCCATCACGAGGAAAAATGGGCCGGTTACGTAGCAGTGCGTTCGATGACACCGGGCCGCATTGGCAATGCATGCCGCGCCCAGAACGATCAGGGACACCGTCCAAACAATCGTTCGCAAACCGGGCGTAAATCTGGAATTGGCCGTTATGAAGATCGCGATGGCTGGGAGGCAAAAAAGGGCGAACGCAGACCCCGGTTGCGAAAGGAGATCGCGCGAGGAGCTCATTCTCGTTTCTCGTTCAAAGAACTACCTTCAATTGCGGCTCGGCTTCTCCGCGAACCGCGATGCAGAACCGAGGCCTTAAACCTTCAGGCTTCGCAGGTACGGGACGCTGGCCTTCATCTTCTCGAAGTCCATTTCGACGAAATAGTTCTTTACGCCGGCCGGTCCCGCTGCGGTGAAGATTTTCCTCCAATCGAGCGTGCCCTGTCCTACCGGGACGATTTTCTTTGTTTTGGCCGACCATCCCTGGACATGCATCGAGATGAAGCGCCCCGGATACTTCGTGAAGTATTCGGCCGCGTCGAAACCTTCGCTGATCGTGGAAATCTGGAACTGGAATTTCACGAGCTTCGGGTCCAGCAATCCGAAAAGCAGATCGTAGGCGCGTTGGCCATCGACCGAAGAAGTCTCGAAGTTCTCATTATGCAGCCCTTGCTGAATTCCCGCTGCCGCGGCCTTCTCGCCGATCTTGTTGTATTCATCGGCAGCGCGCTTGACGTCGTCCATCGTGGGGTGTTCGGGCCCTCCGAGGCTCGCCACCAGCATTTGCGTCAGGCCCAGGTCCTTCGCCCACGCGATTCTCTCCTCCTGATTTTTTCTGAGCTCCTCCATGCTGAAGTGCGAGCTGATGCAGTGCACTCCCCAATCGTTCAGCATTTTGCGCAGCTCGGCGCCTTTGTATTTCGCGAGGCCGCCAAACCCTGAGTCGTCATATCCTACCGGCGAGCAAAGCTCGATGTGATGAAATCCCGCGCCAGCGAGCATTTTGATTGTCCCGGGAAAATCCTTGGCGATGCCTTCGCGCACTGGCCATGTCTGGCAGCCGATCGGCAATCCCAGAGGATTCGCATCAAGGTCGAATGCGCCAGCGGACAGAATGCTTGCCGCTGCCGCTGTGGTCGCTGCGTTTTTCAAAAACTCTCTTCTCGAAATCTCCCCCATCGTTGTCTCCTTGTCCGAAAAACTTCCGCCGTTACTTTTCTTCGCCAAAAAGCTTAATGTCTTCGGGCCCTTCGCGCAGAGGGCCAGTCTCGCGGCCCTGCACCAGCTCGCGAATCTGCGCCACGATATCCGGATTTGCAAGCGTCGTGATGTCCCCGGTATCCATGCGATTGGAAATCGCGGCCAGAACGCGCCGCATGATCTTCCCGGAGCGCGTCTTCGGCATGTCCGGCACGACGTGAACCTGCTTCGGCCGCGCGATTTTCCCGATCATCGTTTCGATCGTCAAAACGACTTTGTCCTGAATCGCTTTGTTGGATGGGACTCCCGGCCTCAGAGAAATATAGACTTCCGGCACTCGGCCTTTGATTTCATCGACCACGGGCACCACCGCGGCTTCCGCAAGCTCCGGAATGCTCAGGCACGCCGATTCGACTTCCTTTGTGCCCAGCCGGTGTCCCGCAACGTTGATCACGTCATCGACGCGGCCGAGGATGCGGAAATAACCATCAGCGGGAAGCGCCGCTCCATCCGCGGCGTAGTACGGCCAATCGTGCCAATCTTTGCTCTTCGGATTCTTGCAGTATTTCTTGTAGTACTGATTCACGAAGCGGTCCGAGCTGCCCCAAATGGTTTGCATGATCCCTGGCCACGGATTGCGAATGCAGATGTTCCCCGCTTTGCCCGAGCCGGGCTTCACCTCTTCCCCGTTTTCGTCCCAGATCACGGGATAAATTCCGAGCACCGCGGGCCCCGCACTTCCAGGTTTCATCGGATCGAGCGCGGGTTTTGTGCTGCACAGGAATCCGCCCGTTTCCGTTTGCCACCACGTATCCACGATGACGGCTTCCTTTTTGCCCACGACGTCGTAATACCACCGCCAGACGTCCGGCTCGATCGGCTCGCCGACGGTCGTCATGTGTTTGAAGTGGTAGTTGTATTTTTTCGGCTCGTCGCCGCCTGCCTTGCGAAGCATCCGAATCGCGGTCGGAGAAGTGTGGAAAATGTTGACATCGAGCCGCTCGGCGATGCGCCACGGCCTGCCCGCATCGGGGAATTGCGGCACGCCTTCGTAAAGCACGCTCGTCGACGCCAGTGCCAGCGGGCCGTAGACTATGTAGGAATGGCCGGTGATCCAACCGATATCCGCCATGCACCAATAAACATCCTCGGGATGAATGTCCTGGTAGAACTTCGAAGTCCCCGCCGCGTACGCCAGATAGCCGCCCGTGCGATGCTGACATCCTTTCGGTTTGCCGGTCGTTCCGCTGGTGTACATCAAAAACAGCGGATCCTCCGCGTCGCGGGAAACTGGTTCGACAGTTTTGTCGCGATAATTCTTGAGCACGTCTTCCACGAAAAAGTCGCGCCCCGCGATCATCGGCGAATCGGAGCGAAAGTGCCCCGGATAGCGCTTCCACACGAGCACCTTGTCGATCTGCTGTCCTTCTTTTTTTGCAGTTTCGACGGCAATATCCGCCGCTGGTTTGTGGTCCACCCACTTTCCACTGCGATGGTAGCCGTCCACGTAGATCAGCACGCGGCTGCCGGAGTCGGCCGCTCGCAGCCCGCACGCCTCGCCGCTGAAGCCGCCGAACACGACCGAATGCACGACGCCCAGCCGCGCGCACGCCAGCATCGTGATGGGCAGCTCGGGAATCATCGGCATGTGGATGGTGACGCGGTCGCCGGCTTTGAGTCCCGCAAAATCGCGCAGCATGGCCGCGACTTCGTTCACCCGCTTGTAGAGTTCCTGATAGGTGAGCACCGTCGCGGATTCGTTTTCGGGCTCGGGAACGAAAATCAGCGCGGCTTTGTTCTTGTATTTCGCGAGATGCCGGTCGACGCAGTTGTAGCAGGCGTTCAGTTTTCCGCCGACAAACCATTTCCAAAAAGGCGGATTTGACGTGTCCAATGTCTTTCGCCACGGCTTGTCCCAATCGAGCAGTCGCGCATAGCGATCGAAGCAGCCGGGAAAATGCTTTTCGCTGAATTTCTTGACGAACGCCGGATCGGCGAGATTTGCCTGCGCTTTGAATTTCTTCGACGGATAAAAATACTCCTCTTCTTTCCAGTGAACGGCGATTTGCGCTTCCGAAAGTTTTTTGGAAGAGGATGAAGCAGCGGATTTGTGCGCGTTTTTTTTTATTTTTTGTTCGCGGGCTTTGGCCACGGCGGCAGCTCCCGAATCTGGTTATTTCTCGCAAGCCAAGATACAACGAAACAGGGATGAGGCGAAACAGGCTGCGCGGCCCGCACGCGTTGCCACTCCGGTTCGAGTCCGCGGATCCTCAGTCCGAATCCCGATCGCGCGGTTGGAGCTAGGCGGAAATCATGATAGAAAAGCGAACTTGAGCCTTGCACACGTCACAGTTCTTCTTGTTGCCGGTGCGCTGGCAGGCGCGATCAACGCGGTCGCTGGCGGCGGCAGCTTCATTTCCTTTCCGACACTGCTGTTCACTGGCGTTGCGCCCGTCCCCGCGAACGCTACAAATACCCTGGCGCTGTGGCTCGGCGTGACCGCCAGCGGAGGCGCATACCGAAGCCGCATGACCACCCCCCGCCGCGTGATGATTCCCCTGATTATCACCAGCGCCATTGGGGGCGTAGTCGGTGCGTTGCTTCTGATCAAGACTCCGGGGCAGACCTTCTTAAAAGTTTTACCGTGGCTGATGCTGGGAGCAACCTTGCTATTCGCTTTCGGCAAGCACCTGACTCGCAGGATGGCCTCCGGAATCACGAGTGCCACGGGACCCAAGGCTCTTTCCGGCGCGACGCTGTTCGAACTGCTCGTCGCGCTCTATGGTGGATATTTTGGCGGGGGAATGGGCATCATGAATCTCGCCATGCTTTCCGCGCTGGGCATGACCGATATTCACGAGATGAACGCGCTGAAGGTCATCTTGAGCAGCGTCATCAACGGAGTCGCGGCAGTGACATTCATTGTGAGCCGCGCGATTTTGTGGCCGCAGGCCGTTGTTATGACCGTGGGTGCGATACTCGGTGGATATTTCTCCGCGCGCTGGGCGCAGAAATTGCCGCCATCGTGGATCCGGAGTTTTGTGATTTTGATTGGGACGGGAATGACGGTTTACTTTTTCTGGCGGGCCTATCGGTAGAAACATCTCAAGAGGAGGAGGAGAAGATCGATGAAAACCAACATTCTGGCGATACTTGTCTCGGCTGTCGTTTATTGGCTTCTCGGGGGCCTGTGGTACGGAGTGCTGTTCAGCAAACCGTGGATGGCGCTCGAGCACATCAGCATGAATGACGCCAAGAGCATGAACCCCGTGCTCCCGTATATCATCACGTTTCTGCTGAACCTGCTCATCGCCTATGCGCTCTCGCAAATCTGTATTTGGCGCAGCGCGAACACGGCCATAAAGGGCGCCACACTCGGAATCTGGATGTGGATCGGTCTCCTGGGCCCGGTCACGTTCACCACATACATGTACGAAATGCGGCCGATGCAGCTCTTTGCGATCAACGAGCTTTTCCCCCTGGTAGGATTTTGCATCATGGGGGGAATTATCGGCGCCTGGACGAAGAAAGCCGCGTAGATTTTTTCAGCGCAGCTCGGTGCCGCGCAGCGACGCGTCCAGAATCTGGATTGTGTGAACGACGGGAATCTTCGTGTTGTGCCGCGCCAGCGAAGATTGCAGCTGGAGCAGACAGCCGGGATTTCCGGTGGCCACGATTTCGGCGTTGAGCGGCGCGATAAGCTCCGCTTTGCGGTCGCCCAGCGCGTTGGCGGCATCCGGCTGGACGAGGTTGTAAATTCCCGCGGAGCCGCAACAAATTCCATTCTCCGGGATTTCGGTGAGCTCAAGGTCTGGAATTCCCTCCAGCAACTGGCGGGGCTGCGTTCGAACCCCCTGCGCATGTTGAAGATGGCAGGAGTCATGAAACGCAACGCGCAAGCGCAGCGGATTTCTCGCGGCGCGCGCAGGCAATGCGCTCAGAACTTCGGTAACGTCTTTGCACTTTGCCGCAAACGCTTTTGCGCGGTCCGCATAATTCGGATCGTCACGCAGCAGATGGCCGTATTCCTTGACATTCGAGCCGCACCCGGCGGCATTTGTGACAACTACGTCGACATTGGCGCGTTCGAAGATATCGATCGTTTTTTGCGCGAGCGCCAGCGCTCCTGTTTCTTCTCCCGCATGAACCATCAGCGCGCCGCAGCACGGCTGATCCTTCGGCGCGACCACTTCGCAGCCTTCCGCCGCCAGGACGCGCACGGTAGCTGCATTGACTTGCGGGAAAAACTCGCGCTGCACGCAGCCAAGCAGAAGACCCGCGCGGAGACGTTTTTCGCCGGCGGCCGGTGTGAGTTCCGGAATCGTTTCCGCGGCCCCCAGACGCGGCATGAGCATTTCCATCGCGCTCAGTTTTTTCGGAAGTAGCTTCAGAACGCCGGATTTGCGCACGAGCGATTGCAGTCCGGATTTCTGGTAAGCGAGCAGCGGCCAGCGAAACAGCCGCAATCGATCCGGCCGGGTGAAAATAGCAAACAAAAGCTTGCGATGAACTTTTTCCGTGAACGAGCGCGGATGGTGCCGCTCGATTTGCGCGCGCGTGGCTTCAATGAGCTTGCCGTAGTCGACGCCGGAAGGGCACGCGGTCATGCACGCCATGCAGCCGAGGCAAGTATCGAAATGGCTGACCCACTTCGGATTCATTGTAGCCGCGCCTTCTGTCGCGATTTTCATCAGGTAGATGCGGCCCCGCGGCGAATCCATCTCTTCGTTCCAGAGAACGTACGTGGGGCAGACTGGCAAGCAAAAGCCGCAGTGCACACACTTATCGATGATTTCCGTCGAGGGCGGATGGTGCGCGTCAAACGCGCTTGGCGATGCGGCAGTCACATTAGAATCCGGCATCAGATGCCACCTACGAAGCGGCCGGGATTGAGCGTATTCCCTGGATCGAACTTATTTTTTACGGCGCGCATGAGCGGAAGCGCGTCGCCAGGTTGGCCCCAAGTGTCGAGACGGGCCATGCCGGTGGGTTGATGAAACGCGGCCAGCGAGCCGCTATTGGCTTCCAGTTCGTCGCGAAGCTCCGAAAGACATGTGTGGAGATTTTCGAGCGTAGATTCGAGCTTCAGCCAGCCGATCCCCGTGGCCTGCATGGTGAGTTTCCAGTTAGCGTTGCGCGCAGCCGCGATGCGTTGAACAATCTCGACCGTGCCAGCGATGGCAGCGGGGAGCGCCGTGATTTTCGCAAGAGCGGCGGAATTCGCGGAGTTCCAAAGCTCCTGCGAAGAGGTCCATACAGCGGACGACGTCTCCGATCTATCAGCGAAATTGGCGAGCTCGCGGAATTGCGCTTCCTGCGCGGCTAGGCCCGCCTCTGTTCCTTCAAACAGGATGTCAACGATCGGCTCCGCATCGTGCGCGACGCGCGCCTGAAGCGCGGTGTGCGCTAGTTGTGAATCCTGCACCGCGAGAATCACTCGCTGCATTTTTTCGAGCGTGCCAGCGGAGACGGAAAGCGTTCGCGTATTTCGCGGCAGAGGATGAACGCGAAAAACCGCGCGCGTGATCACGCCAAGAGTGCCGAGAGCGCCGGTAACCAGTTTCGGAAGATCGTAACCCGCAACATTTTTAACGACTTTCCCGCCGCTGGAAGCGATAGTGCCGTCGGGCAAAGCGATGGTGACGCCGATAATGAGGTCGCGCAGCGGACCGAAACGGAGGCGCAGCGAACCGCTGTCATTCGCCGAGAGAACGCCGCCGATGGTCGCGCGTTCGGGCCAGAGAGGATCGATCGCCAGGCGCTGGCCGTGTTGCGCGAGAGCGGACTGCAACTTCTCAATCGTGCAGCCGGCTTCGACGCTGACGGTGAGGTCAGCCCATACGTGCTCGATGATTTTGTCGAGCCGCGCCGTCGAGAGAACGATGTCGGCGCGCTGCGGTGGATTTCCCCAGCCGAGCTTCGTGCCCCCGCCGCGCGGGACGACCGCCAAGCCGGCATTATTGGCGATGCGAAGCGTAGCGGCAAGTTGTTGCTCGTTCGCCGGTTCGAGAACGAGGCGGGGTTGCATGCCGCAAACGGCATCCTCGGGAGTGGCAGCATGAATGGAATCGGGAGGAAGTACCGCGCGAAATTCGTGCCCGAGATCGAGGTAAGCCGTCGGCATTGGAGAGATTCAGTACATTACAACGGTGGCCTTGCGTCAAGCCGGAGCGGCTCGCGAGGTTTTGCTTGCCCCGCTGCGTCCAGCGCAAACGCATCCTGCGGCGTCTATTCCTACCTCTCACATCCGGATTTCGCCCCAGCTAAGTTCAATACGCTCTTCAGCTTAGACTTTGCTTTGGTGTAGACTGCAGCGTTACACAGACAGAGAAATCCGAGCCGAGGAGTCATCATGAAACGTCGCGAGATGATACGCGCCACGATTCTTGCGGGGGCTGTTGCGGCTGTCCGTCCCTCGGTAGCAGCAACGCAATCGGTGCAGAGCCCGTCGCCGGACGAGTTGACGCCGGCACAGCGAGGCGTGGACGCTTCGGGCGAATTCTCCTCGCCCAACTGGAAGCCGCTCTTCCTGGACGAGCATCAGAACGAAACGCTCATCATCCTCAGCGATCTGATCATGCCTGCGACCGACACGCCCGGCGCCAAAGAAGCGCTGGTAAATCGTTATATCGATCTTGTGCTTGCAGCCGAAAAGCCGGAGACGCAGCGCGCCTTCCTCAATTCTCTTGCATATATTGACGGCGAAAGCATGCGGCGCCACAAAGCGGCATTTCGTTACTTGTCGCGCGAGGACCAGGACCTCTTGCTGCACGGCTTAGCCTATACGCGCGTGGGCGGCGGATGGGCAGGAGACGTCGGCGAAGTGGCGGACCCCGGCCACGCTCACTTTGAAGCCCTGAAGGAACGCATCATGACGGCCTACTACAGCTCCGAGACTGGCGAGAAGGATTTGGGTTGGGACGGCGCAGTGATGCACGGCACATACCAAGGGTGCGAGCATCCGGAAGGGGACCACAAGTGAGCGGAAACTACATGGCGCAGGACCCTCTAGCGCAAACCTACGATGCCGTCGTCGTGGGATCGGGAGCGACAGGCGGCTGGGCCGCGAAGCAACTTTCCCAAGCCGGACTCAAGATCGCGCTGCTCGAAGCCGGACGCGCCGTCACTCCGAATGAATTTACCGAGCACATGCCGGCGTACAAGCTGAAGTACCGGGATCATTCGCCCGAGGTAGCGCGCACGCGGCCGATCCAAAAGCAGTGCTATGCGTGTATGGAGTACAACTACGAATGGTTCGTGAACGACCTGGAAAATCCGTACAGCACGCCGGCGGATAAGCCGTTTACTTGGCAGCGGCTGCGCGTGCTCGGCGGACGGTCTCTCGTGTGGGGACGGCAGAGCTACCGCATGAGCGACAACGACCTGAAGGCGGCGAGCCGCGACGGTTATGGCGACGACTGGCCCATCAGCTACGCCGATCTCTCACCGTACTACGACATTGTCGAAAAATATGTAGGCATCACGGGAGCAGCGGAAGGAAACGAGATGCTGCCCGACGGGCAGTTCCTGCCGCCGATGAAAATGAGCTGCGGAGAAATCCAGCTGCGCGATCGCGTGAAAGCCAAGTTCGGCCACACGGTGACCATCGGCCGTGCGGCCATCTTGACGCAGGCGCACAATGGCCGCTTGCCATGCCACTACTGCGGCCCGTGCGAGCGCGGTTGCAGCACGTTCTCCTATTTCAGCAGCCCGTTCACGACGGTGAAGGACGCGCTGGCGTCTGGAAATTGTACCCTCATCACGAACGCGGTAGTGAGCCACGTGGACATGGACGATGCCGCGAATAAAGCGCGCGGCGTCACCTACGTGGATCGTTTGACGCGGCAAGTGAAGGAAGTGCGCGCCAAATCGGTGATTCTCTGCGCACAAGCGATGGAGTCCACGCGCATCCTGCTGAATTCTTCGACGCGCGAGTATCCGAACGGCTTGGCCAATTCCAGCGGCGCACTGGGCCATTACTTGATGGACCACGTGGTCGGCGGCGGCGCATCGGGACGCTTGCCGAATTTCGATGTGCGTCCCAACGCGAACGAGCCGGCGCGGCCGAATGGCATCTACGTGCCGCGTTTCCGCAACACGCCGAAGACAGGAAGGAGTTCTGGCTTTATTCGCGGTTACGGCTATCAAGGCGGAGCTGGAGCGGAATTCAATTTCAACGCCGAAGGATACGGCACGATGCTTAAGAATGCGGTGAAAGAGGGCATCTATTCCGCTTCTCTGGGAGCGTTCGGCGAATCGCTTGCGCGCTGGGAGAATCACATCGAGATCGACCGTGACCTGAAGGATGCGTGGGGCATTCCCGCGCTGCGCATTGTCATGGCGCACGGCGGCAACGAACGCGCGCTCATGGAAGACGCCGGCGCCGCGGCAGCGGAAATGCTCGAAGCGGCAGGCGCCAAGGATATTCGCGTGCAAACCAACGTCGAAATGCCAGGCATGGCCATCCACGAGCTGGGCACGGCGCGCATGGGAAACGATCCAAAGAAATCCGTACTCACTCCGTTCAATCAGACGCACGATGTGAAAAATGTTTTCGTGATGGACGGAGCAAGCTTCGTTTCTTCCGCGTGCCAGAATCCGACGCTTTCGATGATGGCGGTCACAGTGCGCGCCTGCGAGCAGTTGGTGGATCGATTCAAGACGAATAACGTGTAGGAGGAAAGCGCAACGAAAGAAGAACGCTGCGCTCGAGCCCGAGTTTGCTATACCCGCCTGAAAAGCTGCAAAGGCTGTGAAGAAAATTGTTATGAAATTCCTGAGAGGTCATGATGCGTAGACGCTCGTTCATCGCTGCCATACCGATTGCCGCGGCAAGCACCTCCGCGCTTGCGCAGGGCACTTCTGAGTCGAAAGACAAGCCGCTGCCGAAATTCCAGGAGGAAGGCAAGGAGCGCTTCACGCGCCCGGATGTGCATGCGGGAGACCGCGTCGCGGGCGCAAGCTTTGCAAGCCGTTCCGCCGCGATGGGCCGTTTGGGCGCCGCGGGAACGGCGCATCCGCTCGCGACGTTGGCCGCAATTGAAACATTGAAGCGCGGCGGCTCGGCAGTGGACGGCGCGATTGCGGCGAACGCGTGCCTCGGATTTCTCGAGCCAGTGAGCTCGGGCATCGGCGGCGATTGCTTTGCGATGATTTGGGACCCGAAGCAATCGAAAGTCGTGAGCCTCGCGGGCTCTGGAAGGTCGCCGAAATCGTTGACGCTCGAGACCGTGCGCTCGCGAGCAAAAAACGGCGCGATTCCTGCGCTGGGCGCTATTGCTGTCTCAACGCCCGGCGCGCTCGACGCCTGGTGGACGATGCACCAGCGCTACGGAAAGTTGAAGTGGGCCGAGTTATTTGCGCCGGCGATCGATTTGTGCGAGCACGGCGCGCCAGTGCCTCAGGTGATCGGCTTCTACATCAAGCGCAACATGGCGATTTTCGTGCGCCCTGGCTCCGGCGTGGAAGAGACCGCGAACGCTATGCACACCTACGCGCCCTCTGGACGCGCGCCCGAAGAAGGCGACGTGTTTCGCAATCCGGATCTCGCGCGCACCTACCGCATGATCGCCGAAGGCGGACGCGACGCATACTACGACGGGCCGATCGCGAAAACGATTGAGGCGTACTTCAAACGCATCGGCGGGTGGCTTTCCGCCGAGGATTTGCGCGAACAGCACGCCGAGTGGCTCGAGCCGCTCGTGACCTCGTATCGCGGCGTCGACGTTTACGGCATGGCCGCGAATACGCAGGGCCTCGCGACGCTGCAAATGCTGAACATTATCGAGAACTTCGATTTGCGCGAGATGGGATTTCAGTCGCCGGAGTCGCTTCAAATTCAAATCGAGGCGAAGCGGCTTGCATACGAAGATCGCGCGCGGTATTACGCCGACCCGCACTTCGCGAAGATTCCAATCGAATGGCTGAAGTCGAAAGAATACGCTGCGGAACGCGCGAAGCTCATCCGGCCGGACAAAATTCTGACGCCGGTCTATCCCGGAGAAGCGCCGAGCCATGGCGACACGACGTATTTCACCGTGGCCGACGCGGACGGCATGATGGTGTCGCAGATTCAATCGAACTTCCGCGGCATGGGCTCGGGTCTTGTCGCGGATGGACTCGGCTTCATGTTTCAGGATCGCGGCCAGCTTTTTTCGCTGAAGGATGGGCACCCGAACATTTACGCGCCGGGAAAGCGACCATTCCAGACGATCATTCCTGGATTTGCCGTGCGCAAGGGCGAACCGTGGATGTCGTTTGGCGTGATGGGCGGAGACATGCAGCCGCAAGGACAGTCGCAGATCATTATCAATCGCGTCGATTACGGGCTCGATGTTCAGGCCGCTGGAGACAGCCCGCGCTGGCATCATGAAGGCTCATCGCAGAGCATGGGCGAAGATCAGCCGGGGCTTGGGCCGCTGGGAATTTTGCGGCTGGAGGCCGGCGTGCCGGAAGCCACGCGCAAAGCGCTCGTAGCGCTCGGCTGGCCGATGGGGACGTCCGACGGCGGTTATGGGCGATATCACTCGATCGAGCACCGTATGAGCGGTTCGGACCGCGTTTATTCGGCGGCGGCGGAGATGCGCGCGGACGGAGTTGCGCTGGCTTACTAGCCGGGTGGGGCCGCGTTAGTTTTTTTGAGCAGGCTGTAGCAGGGGCGGCGTGACATCCGGATAATCGCGCAGATACTGCTCGATGGGCTCGTTGCGCATCACAACTCGGAATCCACGGCGGGAATTTACGTCGATGGTTTTCTGCACATCCAATTCGTCGAAGCCGATCACCTGTTCGACAGATTTCGTGCCACTTTCATCGAGCATGGTGAAATGGATCTGGCCGTCGAGGAACCAGTAGTCGTTCACTCTATACACCGTGCCATCCTTCAGAAAGAGCTGCGCGAGCGGGTGTCCATCCAGGCTATAGACATAAACAGGGGTCCCGTACGTCAGCGGCGGGGCGAGATAATGTTCGAACGGAAAACTGGATAGGAACAAATCGTTGCAGCCGAACTCCCCGCCCCAGATCGGGCCACAGTAAAGCCACCAATAGGAGTCAAAAGCCGCTCCAAAATTGAAAAACGGCGCGCGATCAATGAAGGGGCCTCTAAAAATTAAAAAAGAGCGCTCCGAGAGGCCATGCCCGCCGCGAAAAAACATCGCGCGTGGAGCCGGCGCTGGCGCAGCAACGATATGCGGCGTGCCTATACGGGCCCCTGTTCTGAAGTGTTCGCCTCCGCCAACGTGGCTGATGCGCTGCGCCGAAGCAATCGGAGTTTGAAGCCAAGCGCAGGCCAGCACGCAGGCAGCAAGAACCAAGATTTTCCTCGCGGTTGAAAGACTAAGGACAACGAGCGCCATTGAGTTACCCTCCTTGCAGCATCTAGCCAGAGCTGCGAGGATCGCGCGAATTCGCTGTAGGTAAGTCTAATACTTTGAACCGTGAATTGCATCACGGAGCCGCGACGGCGTGGTCCGCCTCGGAGCGCGGACCCTGCATGGAAAATGCGTCAGAAGCGGTCCGCCGTCCCCGCTATTTCCAGCGGATGCGGTACATACTCGCCCGGCTTCTCCCCGCAGAGCCGTGGCCTGGGGAAAACTTTCGTGGGATTCGAAAGTTGCAGCGGATCGAACGCGCACCGTACCCGGTGCATGGTGGCGAGATCGGGCTCCGCAAACATTTTCGACATCATCAGCTTCTTGTCTTCGCCGACGCCATGCTCGCCGGTGATGGAACCTCCCGCCGCAATGCAAATTTCCAGAATCAAATTCGAAAGCGCCTCGGCAGCGTGTTCCTGGCCGGGAATCCGCCGGTCGTAGAGCACCATCGGATGTAGATTGCCGTCGCCAGCGTGAAAAACATTGGCGACGCGCAGGCCGCGTTCTTTGCTCAACTCCTCGATTTGGCTCATCACGCGCGGCAGCGCCGTGCGCGGAATCACGCCGTCCTGCACAATGTAGTTCGGCGCGATGCGAGCCATTGCCGCGAACGCGGCTTTGCGGCCTTTCCACACCAGCGCCCGCTCGGCCTCCGATTGCGCAACGCGAATTTCCGACGCGCCATTCGTGCGGCAAATCTTGCTGACGTCCGCCATCAGCGATTCCACTTCCGCCGCGGGGCCATCCAACTCGACCAGCAGCAGCGCGCCGCACATCGGATAATTGGCGTGCACCGCGGCCTCCGACGCTTGAATCGCGAGCGCGTCCATCATTTCGATCGCGGCCGGCAACATGCCTGCGGCAATGATGCCGCTGACGGCGGCGCCCGCTTCATTCGTGCTTGGAAACGCCGCAAGCAGCGTCTGCACGCACCCGGGGCGCTTGACGACCCGGAGAATCATTTTTGTAGCGACTCCGAGCGTGCCTTCGGAGCCGACGAAAACGCCGAGAAGATCGTACCCCGGAGCGTCGAGCGTTTTTCCGCCCAAGTGCACCAGCGTGCCGTCGGGCAGCACGACTTCGAGCCCCAGCACGTGCGTCGTCGTGAATCCGTATTTCAGGCAATGCGCGCCGCCGGAATTTTCCGCCACATTGCCGCCGATGCTGCACGCCGATTGCGACGAAGGATCGGGCGCGTAGAAATAGCCCTGCGGCGCAACGCGCGCGGTGACGTTGAGATTGATGACGCCGGGCTCGACTACCACGCGGGCGTTGGCAAGATCGACTTCGAGGATGCGGTTCATGCGCGTAAGACTGATGACGATGCCGTTTTCGACGGGAAGCGCGCCGCCGCTGAGGCCCGTGCCCGATCCGCGCGCCACAAAGGGAAGCCGCTCGCGATGGCAGATGCGCAGGATCGCCTGCACCTGCTCCGTCGAATCCGGCAGCAGCACGGCGCGCGGCATCACCCGCAAATAGCTGAGCGCGTCGCATTCATAGGTGTGCAGCTCTTCGGAAGAAGTAATAAGGTTGCGCGGTCCGACGATAGCCCGAAACTCAGAGAGGAGTGAGGAGTCCATTGTGTTCGAAGAAAGAGGATACTACGGCGGATACACGATTACTTTGAATTTGCCAACTCCGGAATTAAGCGGCCATGGTCACTACCTGGCCCAAATTTTAATTTTGTAGATTGTATGTCACGCCTCTCAGCGCGCCGGAAACTCCCAAGGAATTCCGAGATCACAGTAGTATCTACTCGTGATGAGAGGGCACTGCTATGCTGCGGGACTGCTTTTGCTGATGAATTCTGCATCGGCAAACGCTCAGCGGGCTGATCAGCTGCCCAATTCTGGCGCTACCATTCATGTTAGCGTCGACCGCATAAACGTAGGTGTCACGGTGACGGACTCACGCGGCCGTTCCGTTCCGGGACTTCGCCGCGAAGACTTCCGAATCTTCGACAATGGCGTCGAGCAGCCCATAAGTGGCTTTGTTCCGAGTGAAGAACCTGCAAGACTCGTTTTTCTGATTGAAAGCAGCACCGCGGATACTCTTCTCGCCAAGCTGGGAAAGAGCCCTTTCCTTGGCGCGGACAATCTCTTGAACAATATTTCTGCTGTCGATCGCGTCGCGATTGTCACTTTCTCGGATGTTCCGAGATTGGCGATGGATTTTACGACTGACAAGATTCAGGCTCGGCGAATGCTGGAGGAAATTAATTCCCAAGTTGTAGGGCTTCAATCAAACGGTGCTTCAGGTTTGCTAAACCTGTCTTCGAGCGTTGCCGCGACCATTGATTGGCTGGCGTCTGCCAGTGGGAGCAAAATCATTGTGCTTCTCTCAACGGGGATTGATACCTCTCCTCCGCAGAGCCTCCAGCTTGTCCAAGAGAAAATGAAAACTTCCGACGTTCGCATCCTCGCCCTCTCAATGTTTGGCGATTTTCGGAAACCTGCCAAGCGTAAAAATTTGTCTGCTGACGACCGTTCAGATCGAATCTTTGTAAAGCAAGGCATAACCCAGTCCGATGCGCTGTTGCGCGAACTTGCAGAGTCTACCGGTGGCCACGCATACTTCCCCAAGAATGTGAAAGATTTTGATCGTGCCTATGGCCAGATTGCTCAACTCGTGCGCGGCGAGTACACACTCGAGTTTGTTCCGCCTGCGTACGACAGCCAGCTTCACTCCTTGAAAGTAAAGGTAAGGCGTTCCCGATATCACGCAGATTATCGGCCCGCTTATCTTGCCCCTGCTTCATCTGCACGCTAGACAAAGCGAGTCCAGCGGGTTTCAACCTCGAAGAATCGAGATTGCAGCCAGCGCTTCCTAAACGAGACTATCGCCCAAACCTTGCGCGAAGAAGCCTTAATACCTATTCCGTCGCGCCGTAAGACGCGGGGAAAAAGGCCAGGGGACGAAGGCGAGGCTGTGGAAGATGAACTGGGGAAAATGATCAGGTTGCGGAGGCCGGCGATTTGGCGGAGTTCGGAGCGAAGCGAAGAGTCCATTGTGTATGCGAGCAGGACAGTACGGGGTCAATGGAAAGAGAAGGAGGCAGACTCCTTTGAGCCTCGGCGCCTTGGACTGTCCGACAAGCTAACTACTAGCTACTAATAAACAGGCTTAGAATCTCCCCCCTGATATAAAACCACGGCCGATGCGTATTCTCCATTAGGGTCACGCCTCGCAACCGGTTTCCACCAAATGTAGTTAGGCAAACAGAGTAATTTGTCCGAAGCGCGATTCTGGGAGGGTTTATGGAACGGATGGAGCTAGAGGAACTTGTCGAAAATTTGCAGAAACGGGCGGAGCGCTTAGAGCGGAGACAGAGCCGCTTTTGCGCTGGTGCACTGGTACTGTTCTCAGTATTTCTCTTGGCCGGATGGCAAAGCGTTCAAGCACCAGCGGAAAACCTAAAAACGCGTTCTCTGTCCATTGTGGATTCTAGTGGCGTCGTGAGGTTTGTTCTAGGCGCACCGGTGCCAAACCCTGTCGTTAATGGAAAAACCCAAGAGCGACGCGCCCCCGCCACGGGAATTATCTTTAACGATGCTTCTGGCAATGAACGCGGGGGCATCGGGATGATGGACGATGGCAGCATGAATCTTTGCTTCGACGATGCGAAAGCGGAACGCGACTGCCTATTTTTCATGCCGAAGTTCGGCAATGGCATTGCTTTCAACGATGTAAACGGAGAAAGCAGGGCGATTCTTTATCTCGATACGAGTGGCGCTCCGCATTTTCTCATGCGTGATGACAAGGGGCAGACCCTAGTGTCCTTACCGGAGGCTCCGAAACGCCCAAGTGGAACGCCCTGATTCGCTGCCCAGGAGTGATTCGCACGATAGCCGGAAATTGGCCCACCGCCAAACCAAACAGGCGTATGGGTACGGCGGAGCTGGCCCCGCCTGTGCGAGTACGCGACTTAATGGATGAAATTGAGGCCGTGAGGGATGAATTCGGGGAAGACATAGGCGTAGAGCATGACGATAACGCCGACGATGGCGGCCAGCGAGACGGAGTGCCAGAAGACGAAGCGGAAAATCGAGCCTTCTTCGCCCACCTGGTTGGTCGCCGCGGTGGCGATGGTGATGGATTGCGCGTCGATCATTTTGCCCATTACGCCGCCTGCGGAGTTGGTAGCGGCCATGAGAATCGGGCTGAGATGAAGCTGCTGCGCGGTGATTTTTTGTAGCCCGCCGAAAAGAACATTCGAGGAAGTGTCGCTGCCGGTAAGCGCGACGCCGAGCCAGCCGATGAACGCGCCAAAGAACGGAAAGAACCAGCCGGTGCGCGTGAAGGCGAGGCCGAGGACGGCGTCCATGCCGGAATAGCGCGTGACGTAGCCGAGCCCCAGCATGCACGTCATGGCGATGATGGCGAAGCGCAGGCGGAAAAGTGTGCGGCCGAAAATCCGGAAGAGTTTCGCCGGCGTAAGGCCAAGAAGTAAGCCGGAGAGCAGAGCCGCGAGGAAACAGGCGGAGCCGGTAGCGGTGAGCCAATTGAAATCGAACTTGGCGGCTTCGGCGGTAGGCTCGGCGACGACGGGCTGCGCGCGGTAGACGGCTTTGTGCAGATAGGGAACTTCCCAGCCTCCAGCCGCGAATGCCGGTGTGGTCGCTTTGCCCATAGCGTTTTTGATTGTCGGAATGCCCCAACACAAGACAAAAATGGAAAGTATGGCGAAGGGCAGCCATGCGCGTGCGATTTGCCCAGCTGAGTAGTGCGCAGCGGCTGTAGGTCTTTCACGGATCTGCCATTCGTCGCCCATCGTGTCGGTGACGGCAGTTTGGGTTGACTCGCCAGATGCGGATGCGGTCGCTTTGGCGGCGTCGGCTTCGCGCTCTTCCGGGAAGCGCCAAATGCGCTTCGGCTGCCAGACGCGCAAGAAAAGAAGCGTGACGACGAGCGAGACGATCCCCGCGGCGATGTCCACGAGATTGCTGTCCATATGATTGGACCAGAAGAATTGCGTGCCGCCGAAAGAGAGCCCAACGACGAGAATGGCGGGAAGCACTTCGAGCGTTTCCGTCCAACTGACCATCGTGCGAACCAGCCACAGGGGAAGGAGCACCGCCGTGATGGGAAGTATTCGGCCGATCATAGCGCTGACGTCGCTCTCGGGGAGAGCCGTAACGTACACGAGGGCGTGAACGGGAATCCCGATGGCGCCCCACGCGACCGGCGCCGTGTTGGCGATGAGGTTGAGCGCGGCGGCTTGAAAGGGTTTGAAGCCGAGCCCGATCATGAACGCGCCCGCAATCGCCACGGGAGCGCCGAATCCCGCGCAGCCTTCGATGAACGCACCAAAACAAAACGCCACAAGAAGAAGTTGCAGTCGCCGGTCAGGAGTAATGGCCGCGACGGACTGCTTCATAATTTCGAATTGCGCGGTTTCGACGGAAATGTCGTAGAGGAACACGGCAGCGATGACGATCCACACGATTTTGAGCAGCCCATAAGCGGAGCCGTAGAGAAAGCTGATCAGTGCGAGCGACGAAGGCATTTGAAAAACGCAGATTGCGCAAAGAATTGCAGTCGCCGCGCCGGCGATAGCGCACAAGTGCACGCGCACTTTGAGTCCGGCTAGCAATCCGAGAAGCACGACGACGGGGAGCGAGGCAACGAGCGTCGAGAGCCACCAATGGCCGAGAGGGTCATAGACTTGAGTCCACGTCAAAGAGAGGCCTCCAGCAAGGTAGCGGAGTTACCTTCTTGCGGAGCGGAAGTCAAGTGAATCGTCCGTGAGAGAAAAAAGCGGGCGAGTCGTCTTCTCTCACGGATAGACCGCACTTGCGCTGGCACCTATACTCAGTGCATGGATTCTGAAAAAGAGCTGCTGAGAGCGCTGCGGCAATACTGGGGATACGACGCGTTTCGTCCTTTGCAGGAAAACATTGTAAAGAGTTTGCTCGGCGGGCGGGATACGTGTGTCGTGATGCCGACGGGAGGCGGAAAATCGCTCTGCTATCAGTTGCCGGCGGCCATGCTGGAAAGCAAAACGGTTCTCGTCGTGTCGCCGCTGATTGCGCTCATGCAGGATCAGGTCGCACAGCTTACCCAGATGGGAATTCCGTCCGCACTGCTGAATAGCAGCCTGACCGGCGATGTGCAGTCCTGGGTGCAGCGCAAAGCAATCGAAGGAGCGTACCGGCTCTTGTATCTTTCGCCAGAGCGGCTGGCGCGAGAGGACACCATCGGATGGCTTCAGCAAGTGCCGATTTCTTTTTTTGCGATCGATGAAGCCCATTGTATTTCTGAATGGGGACACGAATTCCGTCCGGAATATCGGCAATTGAGCCGCTTGCGCGAACATTTTCCGAAGCTGCCCATCGCCGCATTTACGGCCAGCGCCACGCGGCGGGTGCGACACGACATCATCGAGCAATTGAAACTGCGCGAGCCGGATAAATATATCGCCAGTTTTCACCGGCCGAATCTGAATTACCTCGTGAAGGAATGCGTGGGCAAAACGCAGTCCGAGCTCTTGATTCGAACGATGCGCAAGTATGCGGAAAGCAATGTGATCGTCTACGCCCCTACGATCGCGCGAGTGGAAGAAACGGTGGATTTTCTTGCGGAACACGGAATTTCGGCGATTGGTTATCACGGCAAGATGGACAGCGACACGCGCCGGACTAACCAGGAAAAATGGATGTCCGATGAAGTGCGTGTGCTGGTGGGGACAGTTGCCTTTGGATTGGGAATTAACAAAGCTTCCGTGCGCGCGGTGATTCATCTTTCGATGCCGAAATCCATCGAACAGTATTACCAGGAAGCGGGAAGGGCAGGACGCGATGGAGAGCCTGCGGATTGTATTTTGTTATGGCAAAAGCGCGACGTGGGTCTGCTGACGTATTTCGTGCAGCAGCTAAGCGATGAAGAGGAGAAAACGCGGGCCTGGCAGCGGTATCACGAGATTCGAAGATTCGTGGAAGAGAAAACTTGCCGTCACCATCAGATTTGTTCGCACTTCGGTGAAAATCGAAAATGGAAAGCTTGCGGAGCTTGCGACGTGTGCGCCGGAGAGCCGGAATGGCTGGCAGCCGAAGCGCCGCCGAAAAAAATAGGCAAACGAAAAGCTCTCGCGGCCGCCGCGGGCGCAAGCAGCGGAGCCGTATTTCAGGCAAAGGAAACCAGGCGTGAGCCAGCAAGAATTTCGGCGACGCATGCAAGCGTAAGCCGTTCGTCCGCCGGGATCGATCCTGAACTTCGCGAATACCTTCGCGAGTGGCGCCGGACAACAGCGCAAGAGCGAGGCACTGCCGCCTTCATCGTGATGCACGACACTTCGCTCAATGAGCTGTGCCGAATGAAACCGCGATCGCTCACGGAACTTCGGAATGTTTCCGGCTTCGGCGAAAAGAAGACCGAACTTTATGGGCCGGGCATACTCGATGCGCTTGCGGAATTCCGCCGCGGCGCAAGAGCCGCAAAACCCTGAAACAAAAAACAAAAACTTGACGAATCGATTCGATCAACCGAGAAGTGTTTAAAGAGCGGAAGAGACGGAAGTGCCGGCGGCGGCGAAGACGGTGGCCATTTCGGCTTGCGCGAACGATAGAAAACACTGGACCACAACGGGATCAAACTGCGTGCCGCTGCAGAGGATGAGGCGGCGAACGGCCTCTTCATGCGGAAGTCCTTTGCGATACGGGCGGGAAGAGACCATCGCGTCGAACGCATCGATGACGGTGACGATGCGCGAGACAATGGGAATTTCGGTGTCCTTTAATCCAGCGGGATAACCTTTGCCATCGAAGGATTCGTGGTGGTGAAGAATGTCGAGAGCGGCGCGCTCAAAACCGGGGAGCATGCGAAGGACGGCCCAGCCATATTCGGGGTGCTTCTTCATGAGCGCGTATTCTTCATCATCCAATTTGCCGGGTTTGCGAAGAATGGAATCCGGAACTCCCACTTTGCCGATGTCGTGAAGAAGAGCGGCGACTTCGAGGTTTTGCAGTTCCGATTCCGAGAGACCGAGTTCCTGGCCGACGCGCATGCCCCATTCCGCGAGGCGCGTGCTGTGCACGCCGGTGTTGAGATCCTTGAGGTCGAGAAGCTGATTGAACGCGCAAATCACGGAGCTGCGAAGCGCGGAGACTTGTTCTTCAAGCTGCTTGACACGCAGAGATTCCGGCGTCCACTGAGAATCTGGAGACACGCTGAACACCGGAATCATCTCGCTCGTCACTGCCCTTAGTTGTTCCCGCTCGGGCTATTCACCCATGCAGAGACGGCGTTATAGACGTCGAGCCGGCCCTGGTTGAGGTCAGGGGTGAGCTTGATGGCGTGAGAGAACGCGCTGGCGGCGTTCGATTGGCTGAGTGAAGGCTTCGCGCTCAAGAGCAGGTCGGCGGAACCCGCAACGAGCGGAGAGCTGAAGGACGTCCCGGAAGCAGCGGCGTAGGTGCCACCCGGGTAGGTGCTGATGACATATTCACCCGGAGCGGCGATCCACACGTCGGTGTCGCCGTAGTTGGAGAACGTAGAGCGCACGTCGGTGTCCGACGTGGAGGCGATGCCCATCACGCTGGAGTTGAGAGCGGCGGGATAGACCGCAGCGCTGGTATCTCCATTGCCCGCAGCGGCGACGAGGATCAAGCCGGACTTGTTGGCATAAGAGATGGCGGAGGACAGGGCGGCCGACGGCGTGGACACGTCAAAGCTCATGTTGATGACGTTGGCGTTGTGCTGAGCGGCGTAGTAGATAGCGGCGACGATGTTCGAGACATAGCCGGTGCCGTTGGCGCTGAACGCTTTGAGCGGAAGAATTTTGGCGTTGGGCGCGACCAGGTGAACCAAGCCGGTGGTCATCGTGCCATGCCCGAAATCGGCAGTGGAGCTGCCGCCGCCATCCAGAATAGCCGCGGAAGACTGGTCGAGAATCGCGGCGCTGGACTGCTGGACGAGAACAGGCTGTTCAGTTTGAGAGCCGTTGCCTGTGGGCGAAAGTTGAGGAACATCGAGCCACTCGGAAGCGCCCGGCTGATTGCGGGTGAAGTCGTAGCCGGGGAGAAGAACCGGGTAGAGAACCGGATGGTAGATGTCGACACCGGTGTCAATGACGGCGACGATGCCTGTTCCGCTGATGTTGAAGCCGTTCTGGGCGTCGGTCAGCCGGATGATGGAAGCAGCGGGCTGAGCGGCGTAACCGTGCGTAACAATCGTGCCGTAGTAATTGACCGGGGTGTTGTCATAAAGCCCGGCGGGGATCGTATTTACCGGCGTTTGCGGCAGGGGGAGAAGCTGATCGGCCTCGACGCTTTCAATGCCGAGGAGCGTCTCCAGAAGATTGCCGACCAAGCCAAGGAGATTCGAGATCAGGTTGCCGGACGATGTCACCAGGTAGGTTTGACCGATGTTGCCGTCCAGGGCTTCCTTAACCTGGCAATTTTTGCTCAAGCAGAGCTTCAAGACGGAGGTGAGTCCGCCGGAAGTACGAACGATGTAGCGGTTTTGGGCGGCAGCCGGGGAAGCTGCGACGGCGAAGAAAAGGATCAGGATCAGGCAGATGCTTAGGTTACGTTTCATAAGGTTCCTTCTCAGGGTCTCCTGCTGTTTAACCAGCCGCCAAATCCTCACAGGGCGATACCCGCTAAGTCTTGCGGAATCTTCCTGCTACGGAAATAGTACGGATGGTTTGTTCGTGCCAATCAAGGGCTACATGGGGTTTTGGTACTGCGGTACCAGAGAGACCCATGCGTACGAAAAGCGTGTGGGAGGAAGAGTTCATATCTTTCCTCCGGGCAAATTGCCAAGGGCGTTGCGCAAAGAGATGATGATCGGTTTTTCGCCATGGCCGGGGACGCAAAGCTCGAGATCGCCCGAATTTTCCACATCACCCGAGAACTCACCAAACTGGTTTGTAGCCACCACGACGCTGTTTCCGCGGCGATTGGAGATGGTCACCTGAACGTCCTGGCCGATGACACCGGGATGGCTGAGATCGAGCAACTGGCCGGTAATTTGGATGCGGTTACCGCCCGGTTTGGGTTCGATTTGAATATCGAGCTGATAAGGATCGGCTCTATAGAGCATTTGTCTGGTCCCTATGACTAGAGATCGCGCACCGGCCAGGGCGGGCTGCAGGAAGCTGTCGAAGAGCACCTCGACGAGCCCCTGCGATTCCGCCGGCTTGCGGGCCAAGCGGGACGTTGCAAAGGCGGCCCTGGCGAGGCGCAGCGCATCCGCCGGAGGCTGGTAACTGGCCTCCGTTGCCGCCGATTTGCCGACCCTTTGCCATAACGAAACCGTCTCCTTGCAGCGTTTACAACCGGTGGACAAGTGGTTTTGCATCTTTTCCTGCCGCGCGGTTGTGATGGTGCGATTCACAAAATCGATCCATTCCTCTGTCGAAAAGTGCTTCATCTCGCTTCCCCCCATAATTACCTTCCTTGGCCATCCGCTCCCCAGCGGCGGCAGAGATACGATTCCCCTCGTTGCATAAGGGAGAGGAGGTGGGCAAAAAATATAGGGGACGGGCGGGATGCTTTTCGGGAGAGAGACGCTTTCCGACGGGTCGGAACCTTTCCGACTGGGCCGGAGTCTTCGATCGGTCGCTCGGGATACAAATCCGCGATACATCTTAAGAGAGGTCCTTCCTCGCTACGCTCGTCAGGACAGATTTACTCGTCGGAAATCTGGTTAACAATAATTGACCCCCTCCCCCTGGGTTTTTCCGTAAGTGTTGATTCTAAAGGGAAACGAGTGGCTGTAAGCGGTTTAGAATGAACACTTGCAAGGGCAATAATATACTTGACAAATCAGAGCGGCTATGGGACAATTGGTTCAGGTGAGAGACATGAACTCCAAGCCAAAAACACTCCAGCAAGCCATCGTCTACTTCGCGGACGCCGATAACTGCCTCAACTTCATGGTCAAGCTGCGCTGGCCTAATAGCAAAGTCACCTGCCCTACCTGTGGCCGCGAGGATGCCGTATTCCTCCAGAATCAACGCAAGTGGCAATGCAAGAGCGTCCACGCCAAACGGCAATTCTCTGTCAAAGTCGGGACTATCTTTGAGGATTCGGCGCTCCCGCTCGACAAGTGGCTTATCGCTATCTGGATGATTTCCAACTGCAAGAACGGCGTCAGTTCCTATGAGATTGGCCGCGCGCTCGGCGTGACTCAGAAGTCCGCTTGGTTCATGCTCCACCGGATTCGCCTTGCGATGCAATCCCGCTCTTTCGTTCAACTCGGCGGCGAAGGAAAAGAAGTCGAAGTGGACGAAACTTTCGTTGGTGGTGCTGCTCGCTTCATGCACGCCGACAAACGCAAACGCCGGATTACTGAGACTGGCACCAAAGATAAAGTGGCCGTGATGGGAATGCTGGAACGTGGCGGCGAAGTCCGGGCCGCTGTAGTCGGCAATCGCAAGAAACACGCGCTCCAAACCAACATCCGCGCTCACGTCAAGGCAGGCAGCGCGATCTACACCGATGCGCTCATGTCCTACATTGGACTCAGACAGCAAGGTTTCCAGCATCAAGTCATTGACCATGCCGAAAAATATGTTGACGGACAGATTCACACCAATGGAATGGAAAACTTCTGGAGCCTGTTCAAGCGCCAACTCAAAGGCACCTACATTAGCGTGGAAGAATTCCATCTGTTCCGGTATCTGGACGAGCAAGTCTTCCGCTACAACTACCGGAAACTTGCTCACGATGGTCTTCGATTCGAGCATGTTGCCTCACACATCCTAGGAAAGCGTCTCACCTATGCCGAGGTCACTGGCAAGGTGGAAGAAACGACAAATTAAACCCGGCCATCTTCCTCGCGGGAAGCGGAAGAATCCTTAGATTTCTTCCGCTTTTTTGCTGCCTTCTCCGCATCTAGCTTTTCTTTGATCTCACTGTGCGGAACCTTGATAAGCTCCCGCATGGTACGGTCAAATTTGTCATATTCATTTTCATTTTTCATAAAGTTTGTCGCACACTCTAAAAAACTCTATCAGCTTTTCTCCGGTGATAAAGGCACTGGAAACCTTTTTCTCTGATAATTTCATGAATACAGAAAAATCTTTTCTCGGTTCTTCTTCTCCTATTTTCAATCTTTCGATGTAGTGTTTGTTCCAGTGCCATGCCACAAAGTCGGAAGCCTCTAGACCCCTCGCTTCACCTTTATTTATCATTGTGAAAGATGTCGCCGCAAAATGCGGTCCATATTCCTTGTCTTGTCTCAAAATTCTAACGGCTTCTTCGACTTTACCTTGACTGAGATCGCCAGTCTCATGGAAGTAAGCAAAATTCTCGGAAGGACAATTGCGTTTCCTCCACCAACCCAACATAACCATACAAAGCTGTACTGCCAATGGGTGTGTTTCTGTTCCGAATTTTTCCCTCCATTTGGGAGACGCTTTTTCCGCAAACTCTCCGGGGCGAAAAGAAACAATCATAACGCGATGAATATGCTCACCTATAAGCGCCGGGATAATTCTGCAATCACGCTGAAAAATATCTTCTCTTTTTGATTCCCTGCGTTCAAATTCTTCAGCACCGGAATAAAAGTCTGTAGCATGGAACGCCGTCGCATTCCACTCTCGAAGCATTCTGTTCCACGGTCTGATGAATTGTTTATAGGGATTTGGCTTGAATACTGTCGCTGCAATGCTGGCAACACTATCGCCGTCATGGAGTTTTTCGTCATGCTTTTCGCCCCTATCCAGGTACACCTTTAGCATGACGAGCAATCCTCTTCCGCGCGGAAGCACGTCGCACAACAAAGGAAGAATATCTGTTTCTTCAAAAACACACTTTCCCAAAGGGCAATCACTTTCCTAATATGGCCGACGACTCCTTGATTCGTCAACTATATTATTGCCCTTGCAGGGAGTGATGGAAGTGTTGATTCTAAAGGGGTTGCTGGAGATATTATCGGACGCGCAAGCGTCGGGTGGAAGGAGGTTGAACTGGGTGCAGGTAGGGAAAGAAACGGCGACGAGAACATGGAGGATTTTACTACGAAGATACACGCGATGTCAAGTCAAATGTTAGTTATGATTCGAATCGGGGCGGAAGTGGTTGAGAGGGCCGGGGTTGATTGGTCGAAAAAAACAGTTATCTGGGCCGAAGGGCCCGCCTTATCAAGAATCAAAAGCGAAAGGGTTGGGCACCGCGGCCCACTTAATTGTTTTTGTCAGAAGGATTTGAAGTTTCTGCGAGGCTAATGAGGTCCCCCTTAAATTGCTCGAATGTGAGTTCATACTTCAATTTCGCGCCGTTTGGCTGCTTGGCGCTCACGTTTACGGTCCAAGTGAGCCATAACGCTAAGTTACTCCTATTCTCTTCGAGCGGTGGGGAGCTGACTGCAATCATTTCCATTCTCCCGAGAAATGGCTCAAATCTATTTAATCGCAGCTGTTTTACAAACTCCCCTTTGTCCGATAAGGCATACTTCGCCCCTGCCTCTCTTACGTCAGTATTTATCTCTGCATCTGACATTTGGGGATGCGAAAGAACAAAATCTATAAACTGATTTTCGGCGTCAAGGTTTCCCACAGCAGGTCCCATAGCGTTGAAGACCTTGATGCGGTTCCCATCAAATTGAAAGCCACTCGTTAGAAACTGTTTGGGGTAGACGGGGCCTTCATGGTAGTCCTTCGGCGGTGTCGTTCCGACGTATCCCCCCACGTAATGGAGAATAAGGTCTTTTGGACCGGCACCAATGTCGAGTTCGAACCCTGAGAGTGCGCTGATCTGCCCATCGTTTCTGACGCTGCTGGTTAAGGTCATCCAGTTGTCCTTTGAAGTCAGATCGGGGTAGAACGTGCGCAGAAAATCTTGCGCAATTCGGAGATGATCGGTCGTTGGAACAGGATTATTTTGCGCGGCAACAAGACAGCAGGTGGCCGGGATGAGCACGATACTCAGTAGCTTCATTCTCCAATTCATTTATTGACACCTCGGGCAGACGTTCGGATTGCCATAAACCATGAGTACCACTTGGGCCAGCGATTTCGAACTTGTCGCGTAGTAGGTCGCGATTGCCGAGTTGGCAGCGTTGACGGCGGTCTGAACTGTGTTGCCTGCCGCAAGGCTTTGAACGAGGGCTTCCCATCCGATAGCACCCTGTTCCAAGTCAACATCGCCGGGATTGATGGTTGGGTCATTATTAAGCTGGGCCATCATCGCGATGTTTGGCACAACCAGGGCGCGTCCCTGCGGGTCGGTATTAAAATCCATGTCCCACCAGCCCGTAAACCAAGGGCCAACATCGCATTGAGCAACGAAGACTACTTTCGCGCTTGTAAGAATAACGGGCCACGTTTCGTCGGAAGGCGGTACAGGGTAACAGGTGCCGGGCGGGGGGCAATCGGGCGTTCTAATCAGCGTGTTGTCATCGAATATCATCCCAGCCGAAATGTTCCCGGCCCCTCCAAATATCAATAGCCCGTGTCCATCGAACGCGACCACGTCTAGTTGCGCAGGTGCATTTTCTTTGACGAAGTTGGGAATCGTCGCAGTGCGTCCTACTGTCTTGGTGTAAACCGTGTTGTTGGCGAGACTTGCGGGGATGTTTTTCTTCAGGTCGGCTAGAACATTAGCATCTGAACCAAACCTCGGGTCATTTGGCGATTGCGCGATCGGACTGGGGATAAAAGTTGCAGCGGTCAATTTCGGAGAGGCTCGCGAGCCAGTAAGATTTCCACCAGAAACGGGCCAACTGGAACCATCCAAAATGATTTGCGGCCCTGAGACCATTGACGCCTGTCCTTGGGATGTACTTGCCCATTGTCCGAGCGCGAACGGATTTGTGCTATTGACACCACTGACGAGAGTTCCTGCAGCTCCGCTCGGGTCAAGTGGAATTTGATTGAGCCCGCCGTCGACGATTGTAACGCTGCCGCCTAACGTCGCGATCATCGAATTTACGTTACCTTGCAAAGGCTGATAGGTCCAGTCGGAAGGTCCGGAAAGGGACGCGGTATGCGCGACTGAATTGCCGTCAGTGTAAAATGCGCCGCCGTTTTGGCTGCGCACAACCTGTGTAACTCCGTTGGCGAGGGGGGAGGGGTTGGTTGTGCCTGTCGATGTATCCATGATGACCGCGCCGGAGTTGGTGGTGGCCCACTGGACCAAAGCGCCGCCATTGCCATCTGGCGCAAGAACATTCGGTAGTGATAGTTGGTCGCCCGGAGGGAGAGGGAGCGAGATGGCCAGAAGGGTCTTAGTAGCAGTCCCGTTGGGGGCGACTTCGACAACCCAATACTGGGTCGTATCGGTGATTTGACCGAACTCCTCACCATTAATGCGGGTGGGAATCTGCGTGAACGTCGTAGCAGAAACGGTAAAGAACGCGTTGCCCTGGGCATCAACTACGGAAGGTCCTAATATATTACCGGGCTCTGTCCCCGTCGTCGTTCCAGAGATGACAGGAGTATTGAGGATGCAGGCCGAAGCGGCTGTGGAGCTGAAGCTGCTTACGGGAGGGGGATACGCGGGAACGGACTGCCCGGACTGAGGATTTACTTTCGCGAAGTTGCCGTTGCTGTCGGTTGTAAGGACTGAACCATCTTGGCCGACGCTGGCCGTAGGGCCTATGCTGGTGTTCTGCCAAGCGATAGTGCCACTTTGCCCATCAATGTCAATCGTGCCGACGACAGGAACGATAAGCAACAAGCCACCAAAACCATCGCCCATCATAGGAGTGAACTGGTTGATGAATTGGCCCTGGGTGGCCGGTATCGAGCTCTGCCATAGTTGTTGGCCATCGCCTGTAAGACCACGTACAAGTACGTTCAGATTCAAGTCCTGGTCAATTTCGAAGAGGCCCGGTCCTGTAGCTGTCGGCACTGCCTGGACGATCTGCAGGGCGGTGAATCCGGGTACTTGAGGTGCTGACCAGACTATGGAGCCGACCGGAAGCGAGGTACCGCCTAGGACGTTTACCTGGGCCTGCGCGGACACGTCGCCTATCGAAGCTGTGAGGTTCACCGTGCCAATAGCAACTCCCGTTAGGATTGGTGACGTATCGGTAGAAATTGTTGCGATACTCCTATTGATCGACGACCGCGCAGGCGCTCTGCTGGCCCAGCGACGCGGACTGGCTGTGACTGGGACATTGGGAGTGATGGATCTGGCGTCCCGGGCGGGACTGCTTGATTTGCGCGACGCATTTGTACGACTGCGAAAAAAACAACTTTCGTTATCCAGCTTCGCTGTTGGAAATGCTGCTCGAAGAAGCGGGGAAGCGCAAGAAGCGCGAAATCTGAGTGACTTTTTGGGTCTGAGAGAAATTGGGTAGGAAAGGCAAAAACCCCACGTGTAACACCGACACGTGGGGCACCCGGCATGTTACGTGCCGGCCACCCGCCGTCGCAAGCTCCCTCTTTGCACTTTGGCCGTTAGTTCCGCGGATAACGGATAAATCTTACGACTTGCCGTCCGTAGGCATCGGTCTCGGTTTTTGTGGCCGAGCGGATACGTAGCCAGTAGGCGTTCGTATCCGCGTCGAAGAGAAAGTTCCAGACGAAGATTCCTCGAAAGTGGGGACTCGTGCTGCTTACGCCGTCTAATGCTTGCAAGAGTAGCGTTCGCGCTGGGACATTTGAGCCGCCGATAGTAAGTGTCGCCTCTTGCAGCGGATTGCTCGATAGCCCAATTGTGCCCAAATAGACTTTCACACCGGTGTCGGCAGATAGTGTGTCTACGATCAACCGAAGGGTCGCCTCAGCGTCCCGTTGCTGCACCGGAAAGCTGATAGGCGTATCGAGCAGGGCGTTGACTGTTTCGTCTCGCCCATTTTCATCTTTTCTCGATACGCCGATGACGGCATATCTCCCGTCGGCTTCCTTGCGAACGACGAATTTGCCGGGATTACCGCTCGCATTGTAGTCGGCAACCAGCTTTTGCAGGACCTGCTCGTCCGCATCCCCCGTAGTAATCGTCGAGGGTTCGGGGAAAGTACTCTGAAAGAAGCTGCCGGAAACCCGCACCACGCCCTTGGCAGTCGGATGGTTCGCGCGCCAGGTGGGGTCCGTGTCATCGACTAAATCAAAATGACTATGGTACGGCGGGTCCTCGTAATCGATGAGCCAGCCATACTCCTGGCTGATCGCCTCGATTGCTTGCGACAGAGGTCTGGGGAAATTTGCGGTCAAGACCCCAGAAGTCCCGTTGTGTTGAATAAGAGCGGTGCTCATAAATGACGGCTTTGCCGGGGATTGCGCCAGAAGGAACGAACCAACGCCGACGAGCAGAACGCAAAGAACAAGTATCCTTTTCATGTTATCTCGCCCCCTTCGCTAACGCTGATTGCGGCGGTGACCCCGGCGGGACCTTCAGAATGCGTGCCCACCAGGTGGACTGCTTTCCCCTTCGATACGTGAAGTTAACGGGCAGGCCGCAGTTGTCCGGGTCCGCCGCTTCATCCCGGCAGTTCGTTTCAGTGTTCTCTGGGTTGTTGTTGACTGTAATGGTGATAACGTCCGTCCGATAGTCCCACCAGGTGTTGGCGTCGCACTCTATCTGCATTCCTTGATAGATCGTTATCGCGCAGGGAAACACAACTCCGTGACCAGGTCCGTTCTTGATTATGTTGTCCAGGTCACTTACGTTCCACCCGATCTCGTCATACCCCCAGTGGTTGTGCTCCGCGTTCCCGCCGACGGTTCCCACTGTCCACGACGCGTTTTGGGTACCCGGATTTTGCACAAGCCCCGAAGTGGACCACCAGCACGCGTTCGTTCCGGGCGTAACGGTGTATTCCTGCACGTAGTGGTTGTCGAAACTGTCTGCAGCTGTGTCACTCAAGGTCATGTCGAACTGCTCGCGGTCGATCCCGCCGTTCCATCCTATATCGTCGGTTTCTTCTGTTGAGGGTACGAGACAGCCTGGAAGGCTGCCACCGCCTCCATCGCCAAAGAATCCGCCGACAATGCTACAAATGGCTTCGCTCTCCCAGGTCCAGGGATAATCCACCCCAGGAACGCCTACAAGCTGTTCGTTGTTCGATGCAGAAAAATAACAAGTGGGACAGCCGTTGGCGGAGTACGTCCAATGGTCAACGTTGTTGAGTTTATTTTCGGCTCCGACGTGATGCGTGGCGGAACTCATATTGCATCCGGCGCTGGAACCTACGCTGGCGTATCCCTGTATCGAAACCGATGTATAGATGTTGTAGCCATCGCGTGAACTGCTGTAGTAGACGCTGAAGTGCGGCTGCAATATTGTCGCGCAACCCTGTCCGCAGGCCGCCGAAGAGCTCAACAGCAACATCAACGATCCCAACAGAAAAATAGTAGCGCGGTTCATTAGTCATCCTCCGTCATCCGCATATTTTTCTTTTCCGACACTACAAATGCGTGCAGTTTCGCCGCACCTTCGGCCGACACTCGCACGCTGATCGTGTCCCGCGTTGATTGCACAAGGTCGTCAATTTTCTTCAACAACCCGTGGACATCGCTTGTGGCATCCGCTTTGGCGGAATCGTTGTATTCCTTTACGAGGGAATCGTATTTCACTCGAAAATCTGAAAGGATGCTTGCCAGCATCAGACGGTCCGAATCGACAAGGCCAGCCTTCATCAGTTGAGCACGCTGGTGCGTTTGTTCTGCGACCGCTGGATTTTGTCCTGTAGAAACCGCCACGAGATACAGGCGGTACGCAGTTGAGTCCGGAATGAGTTCCGGGTGAACCGCGCCATCGATTATTTTCGGTGTGGCGATGTTGTGTTGGTGTTGAGGTGGAGAAGTCTGCGCCTATGCTCCAAACGCGAACATGAGCACACTTACGACTCCCGTGACGTATCGAGTCATTGCGGCTCCTTTCCAAATTTGCTGGAGCACGCTGATCGTGAAATCGCGGGCTTTATCCGTGTTGCCGCTCGGCGCCTTGTGCCAGGGATGTGCTTCGCGATTCACTGTGAGTGTGTTCGGCTTTGCCGGATTGCCGAAGATTAAATCTCGTTATAGCCGACGTCAATACTAAAGAATAGCAATTAGTTGGCCGTTAGTTTCACCTGCGATGACGGGAGTCAGATGATGCGGGAGAGCTGGCCGATTAGGATGAAGGGAGCCCAGAAGTAGGGGTGGGGATTTTGCTGGCGGAGATGCTTCATGGCGGATTGGAGAGAGGAGGCCATGTCGCCGGTTTCGATGTAGCCCTTGTAGAAGAGTTGCATGAGGTCGGCGGTGCTGCGGTCGTGCACATCCCAGAGGGAGAGCAGCAGCGAAGAGGCTCCGGCGCAGAAGAGGCCGCGCTGGAGGCCGAGAAGCTCGTCGCCGGCGGCGACAAAGTTCATGCCGGTGGCGCAGCCGCTGAGGGTGACGTGGCGTGCGGAGAGGCGCATTTGGTAGAGGTCGTAGAGGTTGAGATAGCCGTCGCCGAGGCGGATGCCGGAAAACATGGGGTTGTCCTGGCGATAGGTGCCGTGGGTGGCGATGTGCAGGAGCGTGGCCTGGGACCCCTTTTTTTTGAGAGCGTCGATGGTAGCGCCAGCGCCGAGGACGAGATCGGTTTGGGGAAGGATACCGGCGACGGATTGCACTTCGGCGAGGATGTGAGGCGCACGCTCGTCGGGGATGCCCATGACCAGCGAGGATTTTGCGTCGTTGTTACCGCCAGCGGCGGCCTTTTCCTGGCAGAGAGCAAAGACGGTGGCGCTGGGTGCATAGGAGATGGTGTGCGTGTCGCAGAGATAGGAGTCGCCATTTTTGAGGGCATGAAAGGGAAGAAAGTGAAGCGGCCCGTGGGGGACGAAGATCAGATGCTTGGCGTGGAGATGCGAACGCAGCGGCGCGATCAGTTCGGCGTAAAGAGCTTCGAGATGGCTTTGGGCGGCGAGCAACAAGGGCTGCTCGAAACGCTGCGTGTAGGTTGTGCCCATGCGGAATTTGGAGAGTTGAAAGCGCAAGAGATGGAGGAAGTGAGTGACGCGGGACAGGACGGTGATGGGAGCGATTTGGACGGAGTCGCGAGTGACGACGGCGGCCACGAGGCGGTCGCCGGTGGAATAGTATTCGATGAGGGCGCAGCCGGCGGGGAGAACGGCTTGTAATTTTTCGAGAGAAAAATCGGCGGGAGCTTCGAGAGTGGCGTTTTCGCGCTCGTGGGCGGGGAGTTCGCGCAAAGTGCGCAAGAGTTCATTTTCCTGCGAGAGAGCTTTTTCCTGGAGTTGCTGGAGGCGCTGGACGGAAGCCTCTTCCGGACGGAGCTGTTCGAGTTCGATGCGGTGGTAATACCAATTGAGTTCTTCGCGGAGGTCGCGAATTCTGCGGACCAGTTCGCTTTGGCCGGAATCGCCGAGAGGCAGGCTCTGGCCGCTCTGAAAAATCATTTCGGTCATGCTGCGGGATTTCGCAGCCTCGATGCAGGAGAAAGCTTCGCTTGCGGAAGATGGGCCGGCGTCGCCGCTGAGGTGCAGATCGACGAGCGCTTCATAGACCTGCAAGCGATTTTTGACGAAGGAGATCTTGAGTTCCTCGGCGTGCAAGCGGCTGCGGAGCGCTTCGAGCGATTTGCGCGCTTCCTGAAAGGCGGCGTAAGCAGCGGGGCGATCGCCGCGCGATTGCGCAATTTGGCCGCAGAGAAAGTGGGTCTGGTAGGCGAGGACGGGCGCCTGAATGCCGGAGATTTTTGCGATGGCGGCGTCGGTTTCCGATTGCGCGGCGGGGAGCTCGCCTACCTGTAAGGCGATGCGAGCGAGGAGAAGATGCGCGAGAGTGGCTTTGCCGGGAAGCGCGGATTGATCGAAAAACGAGGCGGCTCCGGAACAGAGGCGGCGCGCCTCAAAATAGCGGCCCTCGTGGAAAAGCAGGAGACCTTGATAGAGATCGAGAAGCCAGGGCCAGACGAGATTTTTTTCGGCAGCGAACATGGCGCGAGCTTTGGTGAAACGCTCAAGGGCGTGGACGGTTTTTCCCTGCTGGCCGTAAGCGATGGCTTCATTGGCGAGCGTTTTCGCGGCCTCGTAACCCATGCCGAGTTTTTCAAATCGAAGGAAGCCTTCCTGGGCCATTTCGCGGGCTTCTTCACTGAGATTCAACTCGAGATAAATTTCGGAAAGATCGAGGTGGCAAAGAGCGAAATGGTAGGCGTCGCCGGTGGTTTCGCAGGCGCGGCGCGTGGCGAAGAGCATTTCGATGGCGCGGCTATACTCACCGCGAAAATAGTAGAGATAGGCGATGTTGTAATCGGCCTGATCGCGAAGCAGAGGCATGTCGTAGCGGACGCAAAGCTCGCGAGCTTTTTGGTAACAATCGAGGGACTTGGGGAAATCGTTCAGGCTGATGAGGCACATGGCCATGTTGTGGAGAGTGATGGCGACGCGCTCCCAATCCTGGTTTTCGGAAAGGATTTTGTAGGCGCGCTCGTAGTGGAGCATCGCCTCTTCGAAGCGGTCCTGGCGATGGAAGATGTTGCCGACGTTGTTGTCGAGGCTGGCGATACGGCGAGTTTCGCCGAGTTCGGTGAAGATTTCCCTGGCACGTTCGGAGGATTTGAAGGCGCGATCGTATTCGCCGAGCAAAATGAGCGGCTGAATGGAGCTGCTGAGGGTGCGCGCGGCTTCTTTCCAGATTTTGAGCGATTCGTAAATGGCAAAGGCTTGCTCGTGATGCTCAACGGCGGCGCGGTTGTCGCCGCAAGCGTAGAGCGCATTGGCTTTCGAGCGGATGGCGAAGGCGAGATCGTCTTTCCGGCGAAGCTTGCGGCCGATGAGGACGGCGGCTTCGGCAAGACGCAGCGCTTCGTGAGTATCGATGCGGATTTTTTCGAGGACGAGGTCGGCGAGCTGCTTGAGGACTTCGCCGCGGATGAGCGCTTTGTGGCGCGAAAGAAATTTGAGGCGGTCCGGCTCGTTTTCAAGACGCCCCAGTTGCGCTAGAAGATCTTCGCGAGAAGTTTTCTTGAGGGCCGCGGGCATCACTCAAATCCCAGATCGCCGAGATGGCGGCGGAGGCGATCCATGCATTTTTGGCGCGTGAAACCGATGGAGCCGACGGCGAGACCAAGCTCGGCGGCGACTTCGTTATAAGGACGCGCGGGCGTTTCAAAAAAGAGAAGCTCGACGAGGCGGCGGCATTGCGTCGAGAGAGCGGCTATCGCTTCGCGGAGCATCTGCTCTTCCTGCGTCTGCTGAACGAGGGCTTCGGCGATGGCGGGAGTCTGCGGATCGGGCAAATCGGGATCGGCGTCGCGGCTGACGAGGCGCTGCTGTTGTTGCTTCCAGCGGTAGCACTGGTGATGAGCCACTTGCATGAGCCATTTGGGAAGCGCGCGGGGTTCGCGAAGCTCGGGAAGCCGATGGAGAAGCTCGACGCAGGTGGCTTGAAAAACTTCGGCGGCTTCATCGGAAGGCAAGCGGTATTTGACGGGGATGGAATAGATGAGCGCTTTGTATTTTTCGAGGAGAAGAGACCAAGCTTCCTCGTTGCCGGAGAGACATTCCTTCACGAGGCGTTCGTCGCTCCACGCAGCCGGTTGCTTTTTGGCGGACTTGGTAAGTACGGGGCTCATCGGGGAGCACTCTCCGCGCCGTTGCGGAAGAAGAGCTGCTCGACGTTCCAAAGCAGATAGGGTTCGAGAACGGCTGGATGAATATTGGCGATTGTGTTTTTTGCGCCGACGAGAATGTCCGGACTGGCGAGGAAAATCATGGGCTGATTTTCGGCGAGGATTTCCTGGACGCGGTCGTAGAGTTTTTTGCGCTGCGCGTAGCCGGGCGTGGAGAGCTGCTGCTCCATCAAACGGTCGATCTCCGCTTCCCACGCAGTGGCCGGACGAGATTGCGAAGGATTCCAGAGGTGCGTGCCGCCGCTCGAGAGCCAGACGTTCATATCGGGGGTGGGGTCGGCGTCAAAGGTGGTGAGCCCGAGGACGCTGGCGTCGTATTCCTTGGTTTGCGTGACGCGATCGATGAGCGAGCGAAACTCGAGCGGGACGATCTGAACGCGCATGCCAAGTTGCTTGAGGTCGTCCTGAATGAGCGTGGCCATTTTGGTGCGCTCGGCGTTCGAAGAACTGGTGAGGATGGAGAATTCGACTGGATTACGGTCGGCGTCGAGAAGAGTGGAGTCGCCATTCGACGATGTGGACCACGTGAAGCCGGCGTCTTTCAGAAGGGCGCGCGCGCGATCGAGGGAGCGAGGCGGATGCGGAATGGCGGTGTCGATCCAACGGCGGTCGCCTGGAGTGACCGGGCCCCAAAGCGCCGCGCCGCGCCCTTGATAAACGAGGCGAACGATGGCTTCGCGATCGATGGCGGCGGAAACAGCCTGGCGGAATTTCACGTCGCGAAACCATTTCTGCTTGCGAGCCAGGTCGACGGAAGATTTTTCGCCGAGGTCGTTCAAATTAAAAAAAAGAAAATTAAATTCGAGGCCGGGGCCGGCGTCGGACATGATGTAGCCGCGCTGCCGGCGCGAAAGGACGGAGAAATTGTCTGCGCCGAGGCGCGTAATGACGTCCGTTTCGCCGGATTGAAAGCGCAGAACCTGAGCATCGGCGCTGGGCACGAAAAGAAAATCGAGCTCATCGAGATACGGCAAGCGATTTCCTTTGGCATCCGATTTCCAATAGTAGGGATTGCGCTCGAGACCCAATTTTTGGCCGGCGACGTATTCCTTGAGGCGAAAGGGACCGAGACCGGCCCATTCGTTCGGAGGCGTCGAAGGCGACCAAAGTTGCCCGAGCTTGCCCTCGGCATAGGGCTTTTCAAGAAGGTGGCGCGGGAGAATGGCGAAGCCGTCGAAGAGGCGTTCGCCGGCACCGTAGGGTTTGGCGAACTGGAAGACGACAGTGTGCGAATCGAGCTTGGTTACGGAGATGGGCTTGCCGCCGACGATGAGCTGATCGCGCTGCGTGGCGTGGACATTTTCGTCGAGGTAAACGCGAAAGCTGAAGAGAACGTCATCGGCGTCGAGAGGCTGGCCATCGGAGAAACGAAGGCCTTTGCGGAGGACGAGCGTGTAGCGTAGGCCGTCGGCGGAAACTTTCCAGGATTTTGCGAGGGCGGGTTCAGTGAGCTGGGTCGCGCGATTGATGTGGATGAGGTCGGCCTGCATGGCGGCGATCACTTCGCGTGAAGGCGAGTCTGCGGCGGTGAGAGGGTTCAGAGTTTTCGGCTCGGCGCGGAGGGAGACGACGAGACGTCCGCCGGGATGACCGATTTCGCCAGGTAAAACGAGGAACTCTTCCTTGGCGTTCGAATCGGATTGTTGAGGATGAGGGAACGCCGCGGATGAGGCAGAAAAGGTGAAAGTGCTGGCCAGCAAGAGGCCAACGGCTACGCGGCAATGTTGAGAAGAGGGGCGATCTTTTCTCACAATGGGTTCCAGCTACTCTTCTCATCTATCTTGTACGTCCCGGAGCGCTCCTGCAATGCGCTCGCGAGACCGAGGTATCCGAGAAAGAACGGCACTATTACCAGAGCGGGTAAGTACATCCACCAGTAGGAGACCAGCACGCTGTATTGCTGAAGGCTGGCAAGGAGATTGCCCCAACTGGCGGCGGGTTCGGGCACGCCGAGGCCGAGAAACGAGAGCGTCATTTCGGCCAGGACGAATTGAGGTACGAGGATCGCGGCTTGCGTAAGCAGGACGCCGGCGGTCTCCGGGAAGATGTGTCGGCGGAGCAGGTAAAAGTTGGATGCGCCGAAACCGCGAGCAGCGCGGACGAAGTCGCGCTCCTTTACGGTTAATACAACGCCACGGACGAGGCGGGCGGGCCGCGCCCAGCCGACGAAGCCGATGACGACCACGACCAAGAGAAAAGCGTCGAAGGGGCTGACGGCAAGAGGCAAGAACGCGCGGAGTGCGAATAGCAGGTAAAGCCACGGAAGAGCCAGGAAGAGCTCGGCGATGCGCATGAGGAGTTCATCGCGCCAGCCGCCATAGTAGCCGGCGGCCAAGCCGATCAGGGCGCCGAGAAAGAGAGTGACGGCGGCGCCAAGCAGGCCGGCGAGGAGAGAAACTTGCCCGCCGAAGAGAATGCGCGAGAGTTGGTCGCGGCCGTAGGCGTCAGTGCCAAAAAGATAGATTCGCGAATCCGAGGTAGGGGCGCCGAAGAGATGCAAATGAGAAGAGAGGAGGCCGAGCAAGCGGTAGCTTGCGCCTCGGACAAAGAAATGAAGCGGAACCGGCGCTGCCGTGGACTCTTCGAACTGGTCGAAGGAGCCTTCTCGCAGACGCAGCGGGTAGAAAAATGGGCGGAGGTGGAAATGGCCTTGGGCATCGACCATGTGAAGGTGCATCGGGGGAAGGTAAGGGCGATCGCGATCTTGCTCAGCGGGATCATAGGGTGAAAAAAAGCCGGCTCCCAGGATGATGCCGTGCAGCACGACGAGAGCGACGAGCCATCTGGCGAGTTTTTGGCGTGGCGTCACTTTGCGCGCGCCTCGGTGCGAATGCGCGGGTCAGCCCAATAAAGCAGAAAGTCCGCCAAGAGATTTCCGCCGACCAGGAAAACCATGGAAAGAAGAACGCCGCCGATGACCACATAGAGGTCGCGAGCCAGGATTGCTTCGAGAAGCAGCGGGCCGAGACCCGGCCAGCTCATGATGATTTCGACCAGCAACGAACCGCTCAAGAGAGTGCCCACGCTAAATCCGAAGAGAGAAAGGAGAGGGTTCGCGGCGGCGCGAAGCGCGTAACGATAGAGAATCGTGCGCTGGGAAATTCCGTGGCCGACAGCCGCGCGCAGAAAAGGAGATTCGAGGGCTTCGACGACGGAAGCGCGGACATGGCGAACCAGCATTGGCAGAGAAGAGAGCACAAGAGCCAGTACGGGCAACGTCATGTGCAGAGCAAGATCGCGAGCTTTTTCCAGAGGCGGCAGAGCTTCGAAATTGATGGAGACGAGTCCGCCCGTGGGAAACCAGCCGGTACGCACGGCGAGAATCAGCAATCCCAGAGCGAGGACAAGATCGGGGATGACGAGTAGCGCGGCTGTGGCCCAGGAAAGGACGCGGTCGGGGACGCGGCCATATTTTGCGGCGCACCAGACTCCGAGCGGAAGCGCCAAGAGCCAGGCGAGCAGCATCGCAGTTACCGTGAGGAGGAGGGTGTTTCGCGCGCGGACCCAAAGCAGCGGGCCGACAGGACTGTTGTAGGCAAAGGAAAATCCGAGATTGCCGTGGGCGACGGAATTCAGCCAGTGGACATAGCGAACCGGAAGCGGGCGATCCAATTGATACTGGGCGCGCAACGCGACGACTGTTTCCGGAGAAATCTGCGGATTCAGGCGCATCTCGTCGAAATAGTTGCCGGGAGTCAGGGCGGAGAAAAGAAACGTGAGAATGGAGACACCAAAAAGGAGAAAGAGCGCATGAAGCATCCTGCGAAGCAGATAGCGCATTAGCGATCCACCAGGGCGGATTGCATCTTTGGGAAGGCGAGCGTCGCGGCAAGGAGCGAGCGGGTTGCTTCGTGGTTTGGCGAACGCAAAATATTTTCAGGAGGCCCCGTTTCGACGATGCGGCCACGGTCCATGACGGCAATTTGATCGGCCACGTGAGCCGCCATGGCGAGATCATGCGTGATGAAGAGGTAGGTCAAACCAAGAGAGGATTGCAGCTCGAGAAGGAGATTGGAGATTTGCGCTTGTACGGAACAATCGAGCGCGGAGAGCGCTTCATCGAGGACGATTAGTTTCGGCTCGAGGGTGAGAGAGCGCGCGATGGCCAGGCGCTGTTTTTGACCACCGCTGAGTTCATCGGCACGCCGGCCGGCCAATTTGCGTGACAGAGCGACGCAATCCAGTAGCTCAAAAACTTTGTTCTGACGCTGCTCGTCGGTGGAGCGCTGCTGAACAAGCAGTGGCTCGCTGATGATTTCCATCGCGGTCCATCGCGGATTCAATGAGCTGGCGGGATCCTGAAAGACAAGTTGAATATGAGGACGAATCTTGCGGCGGTCTTTCTCGGAAAGCGCGGCGACATCGACGCCTTCAAACCAGATGCTTCCCGAAGTAATGCTTTCGAGGCATGCGACGCAGAGCGCCAGCGTGCTTTTACCGGAGCCGGATTCGCCGACCAGAGCAAGCGTGGTCTGAGGCGCAATGGAAAGCGACACGCCATCGAGCGCGGCAAAGCTTTCGCTGGGGCGGACGGACCGTCCCGCCGCGTAATGCTTCACAAGATTTTCAACCTGCAAGAGTGGTTGCATGGGATTGTTCTTGAAAGCTGTCACCCGCCGAATTTGAAGCAGGCGACGTCGTGCCGCTCGCTCACGACAGTGGCCTGAGGTTCGTCGGACTTGCAAATCTCCATTTTGTCGTTGCACCTGGGCTCGAATTGGCAGCCCTGCAAATGCAAGGACAGGTCCGGTGGATCGCCCGCGATGACCTGCAACTTCGATTTGCTCACGTTTCCGTTTTCGGCGAGCTGCGAAGGCAGGCATCGCAGTAAGGCCGCCGTATAGGGGTGCTGCGGCGCGGCGAGCACACTGGCCGCGGGACCAAATTCCGCCACTCGTCCGGCATAGAGAACAAGAACACGGTTCGCGAAGCCGGCAAGCAGAGCGGGATTGTGCGTTATCAAGATCATGGCGAGGTTGAATTTCTGCTGCAGACTTCGGAAGAGCTGAAGAATCTCCTGCTGCGTTGTGGGGTCGAGCGAGGCGGTAGGTTCATCGGCAATCACGAGAGAAGGTCCGCAGGCGATGGCCTGCGCAATGAGAACTCGTTGACGCTGGCCACCGCTCAATTCATGCGGGTAGGAACGGGCGATGCGCTCGACTCCGCTCGGAAATACGGCGGCGAGGAGCTCCAAGACTTTTTCTTTGAACGTGCGTCGGTCCAAGAATTTATGCGCCGCGAGAACATCGCGCACCTGCCGGCCCACCGGCAGAGCGGGATGCAACGCGGAGGAAGGCTCTTGCAAAATCAAACCGATGCGGCCACCGCGAACTTCTCGAAGAAGTTGGGGCGAAGTTGTTAGAAGATCCTGGCCTTCAAACAAGACTTGTCCGTGTTCGATTTGTCCGTTCGGTGGAAGCAGACGCAAGAGGGAAGCGGCAAGCGTGCTTTTCCCCGAGCCGGATTCGCCTAACACGCCAAGTATTTCACCCGCCGCGAGATCGAACTGTACACCTGCGAGCGCCGGACAGATCTTGCCGGAGCGGGCAAAATAGCCAACGTGAAGGTTGCGGACTTCCAGAATGGGCGTCATGCCATGGACCGAGGGCGGGGGACTTCCCGCCTATTATCCATGTTGAGTTAAGCGCGAAAAAGGGACAAGACGGACCTGTTTTGTGGCGTTGGAAAGGTAATGACGAGTAGGAACTTGCTTTCGGGCGATATGAAAAAACGCGGTCCGAGGAGTGCTTGCAACACCCTGCGCGCCGTCGCGCACCGATGTTAAGAAGCTACTCGGCGGTGTAAGTGATTTCAATCCGATGAATGAGGAAGCAGGAAAGCACAAGTATTGCGATCGTGAGGCATAGCAAGCCGAAAATGGCGACAAATGTGGAAACGGGTTCTGCGACAACGGTGAAAATGGCCATGAACCCGGTGATCGGCAGGTTTACCGGGCAAAGATGCTTCAAATAGAAAATGACGCTGAGCCGCTGCGCCCAGGATGGAAAGATTGGAGAGATCGCTTCCCATCCCAAGAGCACTGCGCCGGGAATGATCGGGTTTTTGAAGAGCAGGCTAAGAGCGAGAAAGACGGCGCCATAACCGATGCACGCAAGAGCTGTTGCGAGGAGGTAAGAGCCAAGCTGGCCAAGGCCCGGCCCGTCAAAAACGTACGACCGACCCGCGGCGCCGAAGCGGCTATACGTGAAGTAGAAACAAGCGAGCATGGACAAGGTGAAGAGAATGGTCGAAACGACCGCGCCGGCGAGATATTTCCCCACCACGAGAACTTCTCTTCGAACCGGAACGAGAAATTGGTAGTGCAGAGTACGTTCGACAATTTCGCCGCGGAAGAGCCAGGTGAAAATCCCCATGCAGGCAAAAAAGATTCCAAGGCGGAAGTAATACAGTTGAACGATGCCCGCAAGGACCTCCGAATCGTTTTCGATTTGCGACGCGTCGATGTTATTTCTATCGAAGATATTGTGAATGAGGAGCAGCAATACAGGGATGAAAGCCAGCAGGTAAACCCAAATCCGGCGGCGGCTGAACAGATTGCGGCGCGTCTCATTGCGCACGAGGACGGAAACCTGGCTCGCGTAGAGCCGCCACGGCTGCTCTTTCGACCATTTCTGCGCTTGCGCGACCATGTTTTGAGCGCTCATGCCGGTCCACCTTCCGATCCGATGAGATATTGGTAGATGGAATTCACGTCGTCGTCGGCGGGGGCAACGGCGTCGACTTCCACCAGGCCGCTGGAAACGATTTTATTCAGCAAAAGATAAAACTGTTCGGCATCACGGGTGCGCACGAGAACGCCGTGGCCATCCGTCTGAATTTTCGCTTCGACGACGTGATCGAGCTCGAACGCAGCCGAAGCCAATCGCGCGGCATTCGAGCAGCGAACGAGAATCTGCATGGGATGATCTCGGACTTCGCGGCGGACTTCGCGGATCTGTCCTTCGGCGACGACGTAGCCGCTGCTCATGAGCACAACGCGGTCGGAGATGCGGTCGACCTCCTCGAGAATGTGACTGGAGATGATGACGTGCATCCCCTGCTTGGCGATGGCCTGAAAAAGGGCGATCGACTCCGAGCGGGCCATGGGATCGAGGCCGTTGAGCGGCTCGTCAAGAACGAGCACGGACGGATGATGGGCAATCGCTTGCGCGAGACGCATGCGCTGCCGCATGCCTTTGCTGTAGCCGGCAATCTTACGGCGGGCGACTTGCGCCATCCCGGCGCGCTCAAGCGCTTCGTTCGTGAGCTTTGCAGCCTGATCGTGCCCGAAGCCGTGCAGGCGCAGGGGCCAATAAATGAAATCGTAACCGTTCGTTCCCGGCGGGAAAGAATCAAACTGCGTGCAGTAACCGACTTGGCGAAAGAATTCGACCGGTTGAGCGGTGGTGAGGCCAAGGACGTAAATGCTGCCGTGCGAGGGCTTGATGAGGCCCGTCAAGAGATTCATCAAAGTGGTCTTGCCCGAGCCATTGGGGCCGACAAGGCTGGTGATGCCCGGCTCTAGCGAGAAGCTCACTTTGTTCACGCCAAGAACTTCTCCGTAGAACTTGGAGACGTTGTCGAACACGATTTGGCGCGGGTTCGCGGTCATCCACGCACCGTTTCCCGCGCGCGCAGCCGCACGTTCAGCACCAGGAGCGACAGCACGCAAACAAGAATCATCATGCCCCATGCTACCGGGACCGGAATCTCGCTCCACGCGGTCGCGCTGAGAGGACCTTCATGTTCGTGGAATCCACTTGCTACGATCAGCTGGAACATGTACGTGAGATTCAGGAGGTTGCCCCAATGCGTGTGCATGATGGCGTCAAACATTCCTCCGAGGCCGGCGGGAATCAGCAGGGAGATGAAGATTACGCCCGTCGCCACGATGCGCAATTTGACCCACGCCGAAACCGCCAGGGCAATAAGAGAGAGCATCAAGATCCAAATGACGGAACACAAGACGATGGGTATAACCATCCATAAGTGCGACCAGATCCAGCCGTTTCTTGCCAATCCGGATTGCAGGCTGAACAAAAGGAGGCACGGAACCCAGGTGATCGCCGAGAGCAACAAACCGAGCACCGCGAGTTTTCCGAGAACGTAGTCCGGGCGATTGAAGGGCCGGCTCAGAAAAAGGGGAAGCGCGCCGTTGGTCAGGTCTCCGGCGACCAGCACCGGGCCAACCCAACAGTTCAAGAGAAACGCTGCCTGCGTTTGGGCCAGCATGATGACGATGAAGTATTCCGTTCCCACGGTGAGGAACTCCGTGGTGCGCATTTGCAGGAGCAATTGAATGGTCTTATTGTTCGCGATGAAGATGTAACCCGCAAAAAATAGCGTTGGAATGAAGCAAAGGATGAGCAGAAGAACGAAGAAACGCGACTTGAACAGATCCGCGATGGCATAGCGAGTGAGAACGAAAAACCGAGACCATTCTGCCGTAAGGGTACCGGTGTAGGAGTTGTATCTGCGCTTATAGACGGCCATCGGCTGCTCCCGTCTGCTCCATCGCGTTGAGGAAAATATCTTCGAGCGAATCGCGCCGGTGATTCATCCTGCGAATCTGAACGCAGCCGTCCGCCGCGGCTTTGAACACTTCCCGGATCTCGACGCTATCCGGCATGACGACTTTGATCCGGCCGTTTCCGAAAACAGCGCACTCGCAGCCCAAGCCCTCGAGCGTCGTGGTGAAAGCTGCTTCGGCGCCAACAGTCTCGAGTTCAAGGAACTTGCGATTGGCGCGGCGCTCCTCGACGAGGTTGCAGATCGATGCGATTTTTCCGTTGCGCAGAATGAGAACTTCGTCGCAAGTCTCTTCCACATCGCGGAGAAGGTGCGATGAGAGCAGCAAACAGATGTCGCTGGCTTCGCGAATCTCTCGGATCAGCTCGATCAAGCGCTTGCGCGCCGGCGGATCCATGCCATTGGTCGGCTCGTCTAGAATCAGGACTTTAGGTCCGTGCGCGATCGCCTGCGCCAGCTTCGCCAATTGCTTCATGCCGAGAGAATACGTTCCCACCGGGCGATAACGCGCCTCGCCCAATCCGACGTAGACGAAGGCTTCATGCGCCCGCTCCATCGCTTGTTCGGGTGGAAGGCCGGAAATCTCCGCCATGTAGCGGACAAAGCGAACGCCGGACATTTTGGAAATGAAGGCGTCGTTTTCCGGCATGTAGCCGACGAGAGACCGCAACGCTTTGCCGCCGGTGACCGAGTCGATCCCCAGAACACGCGCGCTGCCCTTCGATGGCGAGTGAAAACCGAGAAGGGTATTGATGAGTGTGGATTTGCCGGCGCCGTTCGGGCCGAGCAGGCCAATGGCGCGGCTCTTCAAAGCGCCCGTAAGGCCATGAAGAATCGTGCGGCCGCCCAATTTTACTTCGAGCCCGTCGAGCTCAATGGTTGGATTGGTCATTTACAAATCATTACGGATGAGGAGTGTGCGAAGTTCCATGTCCTTCCTGCTGAAACAGGTGAGACAGGGCCAAGATACCAGGATTCAAGTCCAGGAGCTTCCCGTTGCTGGCCACTTCGATGCGATCGCTCTCTCCGTAGGCACAGAATACGCTCGGTTTGGCATCGGCCGCCAACTGTTGGAGGAGAGCCAACTGCCCGGAGTTGAGCTGCGAAGCGAGCGGCTGCAGAATCGGGCTGAGATTCTGATAGAGCATCGCCGAGAAATTCGCGTGATTGTCGTTCGGCAGAAGCGCTTGGAACGCCGAAGAGCGCGCGAGCGACGTGCCGCTGGCGTGCGTCTGTAGCGCGGCCTGGAGCAACGCCCGCGAAGGCGCGACGATCATGTAGCCGTCGGCGAACGTGTAGTCGTATTCCGTCGTGAGACCCGCAGCTTGCGGTTGAATCGAATAAAACGTCCGGCCATCGACTTCTGTTTGGCTCATCGTCAAGCCGGGCTGGTTCACTTTTAGCGCTTCCCGATTGGCGGCTTGCACCAGCTTGCCGAGGGCAACCTGGAGCGCGCCCGAATCATTGACCTCGATAATCGCCTTCCAGGATGGCGTGGGAAGAACGGGGCCATCGAGAGCGACGGTCATCTCTCCGCCCAGCGCGCTAACCAAATCATTGCGGATGTCTAGACCAAGCTCGGAATTCGCTTCGGCCAGACCCTGATTGAGATCGTTGGAGCCGGCCATCGAAAAGACATCGTCCAACATGAGCGCAGGCTGCTTCACGACAAAAGAAACCGCCGCGCCGGCGTTCGCGGAAACGTAGTCCAGCGAACCCATGGGAGCGGGAGCAGCCAGCCAGGAAGCGACGCCGTGACGCGGACCGCTGAATTCGAGCGTGACGCGGTTATCGCGCTCAGCGCTCTGATTTGCGGACGCGCCCCGCGATGCGATCAGGTACTTGATGTCGTTGAATCCGCTAGTCTGCAGCGCATTCGACGCCGGCGGCTGGGAGTGCGTAGCGCCTAGGATCGCGCCGAGATTCGCAGCAACCAGAGTTTCGGCGCCATGGCTGTAAACACCGGCGATGCGCTTGCCAAAGTCGGTTCCAACGAATGGAGTGGCTCCAGAATCGAGCTGCGCGCTCATCTGGCGAACCGATGCAGAACTGCCGCCGATGACCAGCATGTCGGGCCGGACGAGCGCGATCATGCCGCGTTGGCCAGCCGGAAGGGAAGAGAGCGACTGCAAGTCGACGACGTGCAAATCGGATTTGTCTTGCTGGCTTCCCAACGCAGCCGCCACGTGGTCTTGCAAGAAGTCTTTCAAGCCAGGCTGGCGTACTTGGGCCAAAAGCAAAGGCCCGCCTTCGCCGAACCCGGAGTTGCCATCTCCCTGGACGGTAATCACGACCTCATCGCCCAAGAACTGGCTGATGGCTTGAATTTGTCCGATGAGCTCTTCGGGCGTCGGATGCTGATTCGTGTGGCCGCTCTTGTTCCACCAATCCTGTAGAACTTTGCTTTGCGCCAACTCCTGCTGGAAGATCTGGTTTGCCTGTTGCAGCGCGTCGCCAAGATTGGGGACGCCGATATACAGGATCGTATCCGCCGGCAGCAAGGGAAGAATCTTGCTTTCATAGCGCGGAGCCGGCGTCTGAATCTGATCCAGCTTCGAGCGAAGCTTCGAAAATTCGGCGAGCAAAGCGAGTTGATGGTCCAGATCGCTGCTCCAGCTAATCTCTTCGCCGACGGGAACCAGGCCAACGCTCTTCGTCGTGGCCATCTCGTCGCCCGAGTACAGAACGGATTCCTGGCCGGAGTGCTTGACGTGGACTTCGCCCTCGATGACGGCCACGCGCGAGCCCTTGGTGCCGGAGTTTACGGAGAAGACCGTGCCCGTCACGGCGACGGTGCAGTCTGGTGCGCTGACGTAGAGATGCCCGGTGTGGCGCTTCGCAGCCTGCACAATGATGCTGCCCTGATCGAGATGGATGGTCGTATTGCGGAGCGTCGCGCTGACCGCCAACTCCGCGCGCTGATTCATCTCCACTTCCGAGCCATCGAGCAGGCGCACCTTGGCGCGCGAATTGGCCGCGGTGCGGATAAATTCGCCTTCTCGGAGTTGGTCGCCGGCCTGCAAGACGCTGTCGCTGGCGGAGCCAATGCGGTAAGCCTGCCCTTCGATGGACGCGATTTGCACGCGGCTGCCGGAGGGTCCCGCAAAATACCATTCGCCACCCGTCCACGTGAGTGCGACGAGCAAGATGGCCGCCGCTCCCGCGAAAGCCAATTTCGCAAAGCTCCACTGAAATCCTCGCGACACCGGCTCCATTTTCCAATCAACACCCTTCACAACTTCAAGCCCGCGGCCATGCGCATAGGAACGGCAGGAGACGCATTCCCGCAGGTGGTCTTCGACAAGGAGGGCTCGCGCAGGAGTCAGTTCTTGATGCTGAAAGGCGGGCAGAAGCGCCCGGATATCAGCGCATCCACGAATCGGTTGCAGAGCGTCGGCCGTGAACTCTTCGCCTCCCGCCTCTTGCAGTTTTTGCCACACGCGCTCGGCGGAGGCACTGAGAGTCTTTGCGTCGGGTTCTTCGCCGCGCAGTTCGGAGATCGCGCGCTCGAGCAATACGTCTTGTTTAGACCGAAAGAATTTCATGATGCACCTTTCCTAAACTCGCGAAGGCTTTTCTTGAGCCGGGCACGCGTGCGATGCAGGGTTACGGCGACAACGGCTTGCGATGTTTTCATCAACTCGGCAATTTCCGGATTGTCGAGGCCTTCGAGATACCGCAGCGTGAACATTTCGGCAGCGCGAGGATTCAATTGCGCAAGTTCGCGGCGCAGCAATTGTTTCATTTCAGAGGAAGAGTGCGAGCGTTCAGGCGAGAGGCTGGGGCTGGTTTGCAGATTTTCCGCCGTTTCCACCGGCACGGTTTCGCGGTGACCTCGGGCCCGGATCAAATCCAGGGCCGCGTTGACGGCCGATCTGTGCAGGTAGCCCTGGAGATTGGAAATACGGCTGTGTTCGATCGTTCCTCGCGCCAGGCGGAGGAAAACGGACTGCGCTACGTCCTCGGCATCCGCCATGCTGCCAGTGACCCGATAGGCGGCTTTGAGGACGCAAGAATGATGCGCCCGGAAAACCTCCTCAAGCTCAGAAGCTGCGTGCGTCACCATAAGGCTTTCTATCGCGGCCGCCAAACTGCCCTCCTCGGCTCTTCTATATCTCAAGACGCGATAGCTAGAGACTTCTTAACACACAACGTGCGGTTGCACGTAATCGGATAGAGCCGCTCGAGACATCGCGCGCCTCCTGTCCCTTTGGACAGTTTTCTGTTTCGAAGCAACTGGCCCACCGCGCCCCAGCCGCGCACCTCCCGCTGCACTATTCTGAGGTGGGAAACAAGCGTTTCACGCGACGCAAAATTAGTATTTCCTGAAGTTGTTTTCCCGGAATACGCGAGCCAGGGATTACACAACTATTACAGAAGCGCGCTGCTGCGCGTGCTACGTTGGCATACATGAACCCACTTGCTCACGACAAAACCTTTTCTGAGCCGGTCAATTGGACGACGACTTCCTTCATGCTGGCATTTCATATCGGCGCTATCGCCGCGCTTTTCTTCTTCACTTGGACTAGTCTCATCGTCGCCATTGTCCTTTGGTGGGTCAGCGGAAGCCTCGGTATCGGGATGGGCTACCACCGTTTGCTCACCCATCGGGGCTACAAAACCCCCAGGTGGATGGAATACTTTCTGACTATTTGCGGCACATTGGCTCTCGAAGGAGGACCGATCGCCTGGGTGGCCACGCATCGGGTTCACCATCAGAACACCGACAAGGAAGGCGATCCACATTCGCCACGCGATGGCGGCCTATGGGCGCACATGGGTTGGATTCTGACGGGACGGGCGATGCACAGCAACGCCAAGGAGCTTTTGCCCTACGTTCCCGACCTGCGGAAACACAAGTTTCACGTTGTGATCACCAAGTTTCATTGGGTGCCCCTGGGCTTGCTGGGGATCGTCCTTTTCGCTATCGGCGGCTGGTCCCTTTTGTTGTGGGGAGTTTTCCTGCGAACGGTCGTTGGCCTGCACGCTACCTGGCTTGTCAATTCCGCCACTCACATGTGGGGCTCGCGGCGATTCATGACCGAGGACACCTCAAAGAACAGTTTTTGGGTCGCCCTGCTAACGTTCGGCGAGGGCTGGCACAACAACCATCACGCGGTTCCGCAGTCGGCGCGCCACGGTCTGGCGTGGTATGAGATTGACGTGAACTGGTATGGCATTTGCGCTTTGCGCGCGCTCGGCCTTGCGAAAGATATCAAGCGTCACAAGTTGGTGTACCTCGGGCAGACGGACAATCGGCCCGAAGCGATTGCACCGGAAGCTGCTCACGCGGCTGCTCCGCTGGCAATCTCCAGCGGCGACTAAACCTGGCCGCGAACCGGCTCCGCACGAACCGCATGCGAGCTGATCGTAGCTCCGAACTGCCGAAGCACCTGTGGCACTCGCCCGTCCCTGTCGTAAACTAAGTCGTCATGCGCATCACGCGCCGCACCAAAGCCATCGTCTTCTTTATCGTGCTCGGGGTCTGCCTTGTGGCCCTGGCGATCACCTTGAACGTTAGCTGGATTATTTTCCACTGGCGGCAGGTTGTCCCGCTCGTCCTCGGAATTATTTTCTTCGGACTGTTGATCGCGGGTCTGGTCGTGAACACGATCTTTCTGGTCCGCGAAATTCGGCGAAACGAACAGCAGGACAGCTTCCTCAATGCCGTCACCCACGAACTCAAGACTCCCATCGCTTCCATCCGGCTCTATCTAGAAACGCTCGCGAGCCGGAACCTTGAGGAGGCCAAACGCCGCGAGTTCTATCGCATCATGCTCGAAGACACCGATCGCCTGCTCGGAACCGTCGAGCAAGTACTGAAAGCCGGCGAAGTCCGCCATGGAACCGCGCGGAAGAATTGGCAGGAAGTGCGTTTCTCCACGATCGTCCGGGAAGTGCTTGCGCTGGCGCGTTTGCGTCAGAATCTTGCCCCGGAAGCGCTGGCTCTTGGCGCAATCTCGCCGGACGAAATCATCGTGCTGGGAAATCCGGAAGAACTTCGCACCGCCGTGATCAATTTGCTCGATAACGCCATCAAATATTCAGGGGACAAAAAAGACATTCTCGTGGATCTGCTCACGCCAAGTCTCGATACGGTTTTGCTTCAAGTGCACGACCGCGGCATCGGTATCCCGCGCAATGAACTGAAGCGAATCTTTAAGCGTTTCTATCGCGCGACAAACTCCAAGACCGAAATGGTGAAGGGCACCGGCCTCGGTTTATTCATCGTTCGCACGATCGCTCGCCGTTACGGTGGCGATGCTTTTGCCGAGAGCGAAGGCGAAGGGCGCGGCAGCACGTTCACGATTCGTCTTCCGAGGGTGTACCCCGCATGAGCCGAATACTCATCGTCGAGGACGAAGCGCACCTCGCGGAGGGCCTGCGATTCAATCTGGAAGCGGAGGGACACAGCGTGCAGATCGCCGACAACGGCGAGGACGCGCTGAAACGACTCTTGGAGAAACGCGAAAGTTTCGATGTGCTTGTGCTGGACGTGATGTTGCCGGGCAAGGACGGCTTCGTCGTCGCTCACGAACTGCGAAAAGCCCAGAACTACACGCCGTTGCTCATGCTCACGGCGCGTGGCCGTCCTGAGGATGTACTCAAGGGATTTGAATCAGGCGCAGATGACTACCTGCCGAAGCCTTTCAATCTTTCCATCCTGATTGCGCGAATCGGCAGTCTGTTGCGGCGGAAGAATTGGTTGGGCTTCGGAAAGGCCGCGACAACGCAAGAGGCTCAGTCCGCAGCTCAATCCACGCCGCTGGAAAGTTTTCGATTCGACGACAAAGTCGTGGACTTCCAGAACCTGCAATTGCGCGTGGGAGAAGAAGTCATTCCCCTAACCATGATGGAATCGGACTTGCTTCGTTGCCTGATTGAAAACAGCGATCGAGCGGTATCTCGCAAGCAGCTACTGCACGATGTCTGGAATTTACACGAAGACACCGACACGCGGGCCATCGATAACTTCATTGTCCGGCTGCGTCGCTACATCGAGCCGGAGCCCGGCAAACCTCGGTTTTTAGTTACTGTACGCGGCGTGGGCTACCGTTTCGTGCCGAATCCCAGCGACAAAAATCAGCCGGAATAACCATCGAAAAAGTCGCAGCAGATGGTTTCTGCTTTTCCAGAATTACATCTACGTACTTCAACGGCGGACACATTGCACGGCGCCTTCCGTCGATGCGCAACCCAGCATTACACAAGACACATTGAGAACGGGTCGCGAGTTTGACTAAGTGGTCGGGGCGCCCGGATTTGAACCGGGGGCCTCCTGCGCCCAAGGCAAGAGGAACGCTTTTCCTAACCCTCATCGTTTCAACCTCCCGCTAGAAAACAGGCTATTTTCGGCTATTCGGCAGTTGTGGCCGGATGTGGCTGGGTGTGTCCGGCTGGCGGTAGGGTCACTACAAAAGTCACTACAGCCGCGCCTCGCGGCAGAAAGAGAGATACAGCATGAGTGCATTTCAGAAAAACGCAACATGCCCGTTCTGCCACAAGCACAGCACGGTCGATCTTGGCAGCACCGGCGTGCTTGCGGGGCTTCAGAAAGTTCGTTGCTCGCACTGCCGCAAGAGCTGGGAAGAAGACTTCTCTGAGGACGGCGGCGCCCTGCAGAAATCCGCACCGGCGATCTCCAATGAAAGCCTGGCGGCGTTGCGCGCTTCGATCAACAAACAATTCGCGGAGCTGACGAAGATCGTCGGCGATCTCGTGAAGAAACGCATGACCGAAGCCGCTCGCTTCCATCCACAAAACCCCAACGAGCCCGCGGGCGTGCGGAAGAGTTCCGAAGAATCCGCGATGGACTTGCTCAAAACGGCGCGCGCGAACAGAAAGCCCGCCGGCGCGTTCGATCACAACCTTCAGCCGCAAGGCAAAGATCGTTTCATCCCCGCGAACATGCGGAAGGATTTCAACGAAGGTGAAGCGACGGAACTGATGAAGACCGCGCGCGAAAACGGCACGCCGGTTCGGTAGCATCGCCCGGCTGAACTTGCCGGGAAAATCTCTCGACGGAAAGGGAAAAACGAAATGCCAACACAGATTCAAACTTTGTGGACGACAGCGAAGTCGCAACTTTCCACCGCGGCGGCGGACTACAACACGTTCCAGACCGATTTGCAAAACCTCGAATCCTCCTGCGAGCAGCTCGAAGCTGCCGGTGCGCAGGATGTGGCAACGTGGCTGCGGACGCAGGTCAAGCAACTCTGCATGGGTTTTGAGGGCGCGAGCGGGCGGCCAGGGTACATGGTTGCCGGCGTCGCCGCGTTCGCAATCAATCCGGCCAAACCGCAAGACGTTGTTCGCATCGACCAGCGGCCCGTCAGCAGCACCACGACCGGCGCAGCGCAAGGTTTGTCGTAACAAGTTTGCCGGCTCGGAGGCGTTGCCGGCCGCCCCGGCGATTCTCCTTTTAGTCTTCGAGCTGGCCTGTCGCCAGAAAGGGGCGCGCGGCAAATCCCTTCCCTCGCGCCCTGTGCGACAGAGTTTGCAAGCCTCTGTAAGCCTGCAAGCGCGCCTCCACTGTGTGTAGTGGACTCTGTAGAAGTTTTTCTAATAGTTCCCGCGATTCCCATAAGCCAAGTTTATGATAGGCTGCGGGCGTGCCGAGTGCTTTCTCTGAAGCAGAATTCCTGCGCGACCTGGTGGACCGCGGCGTTTTCAACGCGGACGACGCCCGCGAATTGATTTCCTTTACACCCGAACAGGAAGCGATTCTTCTAAGCTTGGTGGAGTCGGACTTCGACCGGAACCTTGTGCGCGCGGCTGTAGTCTTTCGTCGGCAAGTGTTGCAACATTTCGACAGGTTGGTCGCGCCGCCGAGTCCCACGCTCGCAGATCCTGATCGCGCCGCCATGGACTTCATTCTGACTTGCCGCTAAAACACTTCTTTGTGCCGCAGGGGAACACGGCCTGCTAAATCTCAATCCGCTGCAATACTTCCAGAGGCGAGCGTAGAGTTGCCAACGCTGCGATTCTGCCCCGCTACCAGCCACGATCTCCGGGCCGTCCTGGCTGCCAGGCCCATCTGCCTCGCAATCTTGCGCCAGGACTTCCCC
>JBAQJX010000081.1:0-9404 GCA_049641765.1 Candidatus Acidiferrum sp. | reverse complement strand
ACCGGCAGCGGTGAGCGAGTAAAAGCGGGCGCGGCGATTGTTCTCCGACTCACCCCACTCGCCTTTGATCGAGCCCCGGCGCTCAAGACGATAGATGGCGGTGTAGAAGGAACCCTGCAGGAGTTCGAGCCGCTCGCCGGAGATCTGCTGGATGCGCAGCAGGATGCCGTAGCCATGCAGCGGACCGAGCGAGACCGCCTTGAGGATGAGCATCTCGAGTGTGCCCTGCGGGAGTTCAACCGGTTTCGTCAAAGGTTCTCCCCTATCTGGAAAAGGAGAGTACGCGCTCTCTCCTTTCCCGTCAAGGAGAACTGCCACAGGGGCGATTGCGTCTTCGGCGGGTTCAGCTGATTCGCTCTCGGAGACGTCGATTCCTTCGTGTCAATTGCTGATAAACCGCCAAGTCGCTCATTGACCCTGCGCTCGAAAACCGGATTCCTGGCGGATGACTGGCTACTCGGAAGCCATCCCCGCCAGAAGTTTGGTCTGGGAAGTCGCAATATTACGGTCCTTTTGGCTGTCTAGCCGGATTATCGGAAATCTCGCCGGTTATACAAGATGCAGGGTTTTTCAGAATTCCCACGAGGTGCTATGCCTGAGGATTCATGTGAAAGGATTCACTGCTCCTCAGGCCATACCTAATCCGTGAAGACGACGCCGACGGCGCTGTGGCCTTTTTGCGCGCCGGCGTCTATTCGCACCACGTAGCCTTTTAAGCGCATCGAGGATTGCAAACCATCTTCGCCGGGTGTTTCCATCGTCACCTGCAACTCGGATTGCAGCTGCGGCATGTTTTGCAGGGAAATCAGCGCTCCCTGCAACGAAATGTCGCGCACCACGGTTTCTTCCTTGAACTCTTTTCCGCCTTCCGTCACGCCGGAAACGATGGCGCGAAATTGCGCTTCGCGCCGCAAGGCGGTCCGCGCCACTGGCAGGTGCGCCTGCACGCTGTCGCCCGTCGAGCCGAGCGTGATCACCATTCCTTCGCTCGCCGCGAATACGGAATCGAACTCTTCGCGCGCCTGCCGCAGCAGCGAATCCACCATGCGGTCCGTCGAGTCCGGATCGTGATGGAAGAGCACCAAAGTTTTCGCGCCCGCTTCCCGGGCCAGCCGCACGCCTTCTTTCCACGATGAATGTCCCCAACTCTTGCGCGTCGTCGCCAACTGCTCCGGCGTAAATTGCGCATCATTGATAAATATGTCCGCGCCCGCCGCGAGTTCCCGCAGGCTCTCATCCAGCTTCGGATCGCCCGGCTCGTTGTCCGTGGCGTAAGCCACCGTTCCCGCGGGCGTTTCGATGCGAAACCCGAGGCAGCCTTGCGGATGGTTCAACCAGCGCGCGGTGATTTTGTTTTCGCGAATCGTGAACTGGTCTCCGCCTTCCACTTCCTTGAACTTCCGCTTGGCGTTCATCGCCGAAAGGTCCACTGGAAAATACGGCAGCGCCATCTGCGTTTCAAACACCTGCTTCAAACTGTCGCGGCCCAAAAATTTCGAGCGAAAACTGTAGAAATGAAATTCGTTGTTTTCCGCGTAAAGCGGCGCAAAAAATGGAATTCCCTGAATGTGGTCCCAGTGATAGTGCGTCACGAAAATGTGCGTTTCGGGATTTCCGCCGCCGTTTGGCGTGCCCCATCGGCTACCCAGCATGCGCAGTCCCGTGCCGCAATCCAAAATAAATTGCGTGCCGTCCGGCGCGATCAGCTCGAGGCACGGCGTGTTTCCCCCGTAACGCCACGTCGCGGGATCCACCGTTGGCGTCGATCCTCGCACGCCCCAGAAGCTCAATTTGGCAATGGGAACCGTCATGTCTCTCAGCGCACATCCCTGCGCGTAGGCCTTTCTCGCCGGCTTGCAAACGGAAAGGGAAGCTGGTTCGATGTTGGCAGCCAAGCGCAAATGCGTCAATGAATTCGCGCTGCGGACGTGTCAAACTGCCCACTAAGCGCGAAGGGGCTGCACGGCGGCCCACAGGTGCGTAAAATGAACGCCATGGGATCGATGGACGAGCACCCCCACGAGCACTCCCACGAGGACTGCTCCGAGCATGGCCATCGCGATGGCCACGTGCATCACCCCCATTCACATCATCACCATGGGCACGAGCATCCGCCGCTGCGGCCTTCGGTCCTCGGCTGGGCCATGGTTGCCACGTTGGGCCTTGTGGTTGCGGAGATTTTTGGCGGCATCCTCGGCCGTTCCGTCGCTCTTCTGAATGACGCAGTGCATAACCTTTCGGATGTCCCCGCGCTGGGCATTTCCTGGCTCGCGATGCGCTGGGCCGAGCGTCCCGCCGACGAGGAAAAAACGTATGGCTATCATCGCGCTGGCATTCTCGCAGCGTTCACGAACGCGATTTTGCTCGTGCTGCTTTCGATTTGGCTCGGCTACGAAGCCGTGGAACGGCTGCGCGCTCCAGTTCACGTCGTCGAAAGCTGGATGATCTGGACTTCCATCGCGGCGCTCGGCGTCAACGGCGGAATCACGCTCGCGCTTGTTCGCGGGCGCAGAGATCTGAACTTGCGCAGCATTTTGATTCACAACTTCGGCGACGCTCTTTCCAATATCGCGATTATTGCCGGAGCGATTGCCATTCGCATGACCGGCGCGCTGTGGATCGATCCTCTGCTTGGCATCGCCATCGGTTTGCTCGTGTTGTGGTCCAGCATCGGAATCCTGCGCGAGTCGACGCACATTTTGCTCGAAGGGCGGCCGCGCGAGATGCGCGTCGAAGACGTGGCCCGCGCGATCCTCACCGTGGAAGGCGTGCAGGAAGTGCACGACGTGCACATCTGGTCGCTCGGCGGCGGGCACAACGCGCTCAGCCTGCACGCGCGCATTCCAGACATGCACCTCGACAGTTGCGAGCGCCTGCTCGCCGCGATTCAGGAAAAAGCCGCGGCGGAATTCAAGATCGACCACACAACCGTGCAGCTCGAACGAGCCGGACTGCCCGCACACTCGGGTTACGTCATGCCAGAGCCGGTGAAGAAATAAATTCCTTCGATGTGGATGGTGGCAACCTCTCGGCTTCGTGAGCCGATGAAGGGTCGAATTGTGCAAGGACATGTGGACCGCTAGACAGGCAGGCGGAAATTCAATCCGCGCTGTTCGTTGAATTGCTGCGTGGCATGCAGGTCGAGCTGGTCGAGAGATACCGTGCGGCGCAGACCTTCACGGGTGATGTAGCGGAGCGCGCCGTTTTCCCAGGCGAAGGCTGTGGCAAAAAATAGCGTTCCATCGCGGCGAACGAAAACATACTGATCGGAATCCTGAGCGCGAGCAGGCGCGGCAGACGAATAGTTCGGCACGACGTCGGTGGATGGCTGCGCATCTTGCTCTTGCACCGGTTCAGGTTCTCCGGTGTCGACTTGCTGCGCGTCCGCCACCGCGGCAGATTGGTCGTAATCTATATCGTCGTCGGGGAAAAGCGGGAGATAGTATCCGCCGCCGTAGAACGGAAAATACGCGCCAGCAAACTGGTTAAAGCGTCCTCTGCCATGGCCGCGGGCCCGGCCGAATGTTCCCTGGGGGTGAACCGCGGCGGCGTGCGCGTAGTCAAAACCGAGGCCGGGGACATCTTCAGAAAGAATTCGTCGACTGGAGCGAGCAGTTCCAGCCGCCATGGTTTGGCGAACGACCGGGCGGGCAACGATGGCTCCCGAGCGGGTGCGAACGTAGCGCACGCCAGGATAAGCGCGGAATCCAGCGACCGAGCGAGTCCCTGCGGGTTGAAAGGCGCGCATCGCCACGTGCGGCGCTGCCATTGCGGAACGCGCGAAACCTGAGGAGGCCATCGCAGGGCGGGACATGCCGCCGGACATTCCACGGCCGCCGCCTCGACCCTGTGCGTAAGCCATCGCGGGAAGAAACGCGAAAGAAGCTACAAAGATCAGGAAGCGGCGCATGGTCGACACCTTCTGTCCCGGGCCGCCGGGCCTTTCTGGCATGTACATAGATAAGGATGCGCCATTCGGAGTAGCGGTTTCAAGAGATGGTGGTAGTTAACAATAATTGAGCCCCTCCCCCTAGGTTTTTTTGGAAGTGTTGATTCTAAAGGAAAGCGTGTGGCTGCAAGCGGTTTAGAATGAACACTTACAGGGGGTGCTGGAAGTGTTGATTCCAAAAGGGTTGCGGGAGATATTATCGGACTCGGAATTGCGGCGTGCGAGAACGGTGTACTGGGTGCAGTCAGAGGAGCGTGCGGTAGCGAAGTCACGGAGAATAGTAGCACAGGAATGAAATATTGTCAAGATGGGTATAGTACTGCGCGGGAATGATTCGAACGTGAGACAGGGAAGTCGAATAGATGGAAGGGGTCGGCGGGAATTTTGTAGTTTGGTGAGACGGATAGCAACTGCTAACCCAAGCTTGCGGCCGAAACTGATGACTGGTTGCGTCGTTCTCGCAAGCCTTATTCCCATCCTCTGGGAGTCCGGCGTCGGCTCCGACGTAATGAAAACCACCGCGGCGCCTATCGTGGGCGGCATGATCACCTCCACGATTCATGTGCTCATTCTCGTACCGGTGTTTTTCGCGCTGATGAATGAACGCGCTCTGCGGCGCGGAACGCTTCACTTGCAGGGCAACGATCCCGCGAAGGATTGGGAACTCGACAGCCCAATATTTGGGTTATCCGCTGCGTCGAACTTGGTATCCATTTAATTTTTCGTATCGAAAAAGAACCCGTGAGGCGTGCCATTTAACACGCCTCACCGGTTCGTCTCACTGACTACGCAATCGGGTCTGGAAAATCGGACCAAGCCAGACACATACCCAAGGGTGAATGCCCTATTGAGCCAGTCGGCCGGGTCCGAATCTCTGGAAAAAGTGAGTGCAAGCGTTCCCGTGCAGAATGGAATCTGGGTGTGTACGTGCGAAATCGGCCATCGAGGCGCCTATGCGTTCGTCTACGGGGGTCAAAAGATAGGCGTGAATGTCGCCCGCATGGGGCCCGGTTTGCACGGTGGCCATACCCGAGATTTGTCCGAGATCATTGATATTGCTAGCCGAGATGATGAGGAGGTTGGAATCCTCGGGAATTAGCGTGTTAAGGTCGGTTATCACACCATCCTGCCAGATGAAGCCGTGGAACCAGTCGAAGTTCGAGTCAAAATCGTTTCCCACCACTTGTCCCCGGTTGTTGATGCCGGTGGCGAAGGCGGCAAAATCTCCCGGCAGAAGGTCGATCTTTGTGACTGCACCGTCTGCGCCGTCCAGCCAAGCCGCGGCATAGAAGGTCGAGCCATCAGCAGTGCCGACTTGCCCGGCGATTTGTCCCTTGTTGTTTATAACGTAAGCGAAATTGGAACCTGTGCCTCCGAGATCCTGAAGCACGGAGGCAGTGTGGTCTTTCCACATTACGGCGTGCGTCGCTGCGACGCAGTTTCCCGAGTACCCGACGGCTTGGCCTCGATCGTTGATCCCGAATGCCTCACCGTCCACATCTTTACCCACCAGAGGAAGAGCTTCGGCGTTGCCTCTTGCCCACAAGGCTGCCAACGCAATCCGATTGTTAGTTATGCCGGCTGGGCACGTGGAGTCCAGGGCACCGTTTTCGGCAAATCCGACGACTTCTCCGCGGTTATTGATGGCGCTGGCCTGCCCGTTATTGCCGCCAAGTGTCGGCAGACCGCTCATGTGGCCGTCGCGCCAAAGAAACGGAACGCACGTAAGGTGTGTGCCGAAACCGCAAATGTCTTCGCCATTTGGATCTGGAGCAGCTGTTTCGGACATACCAACGGCTTGCCCGCTGTCGTTGATCCCGCCCCAGTTGATCCAACTGTTGCCGTTGGGTTTTCCAAGCGTGCCCAGGTCGATGTTGAATCCGTAGATGCTGATCACCGCGCGGCCCCTGGAAACTGTCGTAGATGTACTATTCAAAGGAGGGTTCACGGTGCCGTCCATGTTCTCCGCCCAGCCCTGACTATTGAGGCCCATGGCCATACTGAAGTTGTCACTGCTGTTGTTAATACCCAAATCGGTAATTTTGTACCTGACTTGCCCCACCGCATCGCTGGAGCAAGCCAGAACAATCACCGCGCACCATAGGATCCAGAAACTCCGCAACCGTCTTAGCGTGTTCATGTGTCCTCTTTTCCTTCGATGAAAGTCGCCGTACCGACATGACTGGCGATTTACGTCAGTACCACTCGGCGCTCTAGCAGTTGAGAGCAAAATTGGCCCGCAACCCCACAATCTGGTTGAGTGAGAACTGAGAAAGCAGGTGGTGTTCCACGTTCACGACGATTACGTGACACAACAGGCCCAACATTTGAGAGTTCGGAGACGGGTGGCCGATTAACAATCTCCGGGGGCGACCCACAATCGACCAAAGCGACCGTTTCTCCAACTTCTCATACACACATCGGCGAGCTGATACGAAATTCGAGAGAGCCAAGTCACCACGAATTAAGCCTTTCGAATGAATTTCAAATGGTTTAACATACATACCAGTTCGTATGTTAGTTGCGAGAGGAAGCGAATGGTCCGCCACTCAGTAAGTACACGGGAACGGTTGGTACAAGCGGCTTTCTGCGAGGTCCACAGATCAGGCTTCCAGAGCGCCAGCATCGATGCGATTCTCGCCGCAACTAACCTCACCAAGGGGGCGCTTTATTACCACTTCGAGAGCAAGGAAGCCCTCGGCCATGCCGTCGTCGAAGAGAAAATCGCAAAACTCACACGCGACAGGTGGTTGCGTCCTATGCAGAGCGAGGGGGACCCCATTGACATTTTGATCGGCGTTGTCCGGCGCATACCAGCCAGTTCCCAAGACGTTCGAGCCGGTTGCCCGCTGCTCCTTTTGTCGCAGGAGATGTCGCCGCTGGACGAGCAATTCCGCAAGCGATTGGAGCGGATATTCCTTGACTGGCAAAAAGGAATAGCAACGCTTCTGCGGAAAGGGAAGTCCCAAGGAACAGTTCGAAGAGACCTGAACCCAGCCGAGGCTGCTAGCTTTCTGGTCGCGACGGTCGAGGGCTACGGGACGCTAGCAAAGAATGCGCAAGATCCGAAGGTGTGGAAAGCGGGAATCAAAAGTATCGTGGGATGGCTGAGGTCTCTTCGGCCGCCGGGCAACTACAAGCGGGGCCGACCGTATCGCGATCGGGCGAAGCGTTTCAAACCACATCATGAAAAGGAGAACGAACAATGACAAGGATCACAATGCCGCGCAGAAATTTGCTCACAACGGGAGCTTGCGCAGTAGTCGGTGCGGTGACCCTACCGGGACTGGCGAGGGCCAGCGCATTGGGAGGGGATGACTCAACGAACGAGGAGATCATCCGTAAGTGGTACGCAGCGTGGGAAAAGAAGGATTTGGACACGTTCAATAGGCTGCTCGCCGACGACTTCACCTTTACGAGCGCGGCCGGCGACGACCACATCAGCAAGAGGACTTTCAAAACGCAATGCTGGGACACACAGGTCGATTTCATTGGACACTTTGACCTGGAGCGAATCACGACTGGAACGGGGGATGCTTTCGTGAAATATCTTTGTCACACCAAGAACGATAAAACGTTCCGGAACGTGGAGTATCTCCGCATCAAGAACGGACGGTTGGAATCTATTGAGTGTTATTTCGGCGCACAGTCCACCTTCCCGTCAGCAGTAAGCACTGGGCGGAAGTAGCCTATGGATCGGCTGCTCCCGTCGTGTAGGACCATTTCAGGTAGAAGCGGCGCACTCCTCAGTCACTTCGAGTAGCGCGAAGTCGGAACAGAACGGCGTTGCGAGGTTCCATCATGAGCGGCCCCAAGATTCAGGACCAGAATGCCATTGCACGTGAGATGTTTGTTCAACAAGCTGCTCACGCTCATGGGGACGTGTCGGCCATCCCACTGCCAGGGGATACGATTTGCTCCGTCAAGAGTAGCCGGGACTGCACTCTTGAATCGAAGGCAGAAGATAGGTTCTATGAACCTGCTGATACATCATTGCTTCCCGCGACCCGGGTTGATGCTGCAAATCTCATCCAAGCATTACACCAGTTGGAGGTTATGGCAAAACGACAGGCGCCACGAATCGCGTTCAAGGCAAAGGGTAGAATCTTATTCGTGGATTTAGCTGGGATCGTGGCAGTGCAAGCCGAAGGTAATTACGTTTCGCTGCGACACCGGCCCAATCCCTATTTGCTGCGCGAGTCTCTCTCGTCCATGGCAGAGAAACTCAAGCCCTACGGTTTTGTTCGCATCCACCGCTCGGTCGTTGTGAATATTTCGGCCGTGGAGGAGATCCAACCTTTGCCATCAGGAGAGTACAGGTTGCGTGTAAAAGGTGGGAAGGAATACTTGGTAACGCGCACATACAAACACAACCTCAGAGATCTGGCTCAACTGTGGGTAGGCTCAGAGCGCCTTTGCGGCTGACCTGCCCCCGGATCCGCAGGGTGGATCCGGGGGCAGGTCAAAGGCTACCTGGCTCTCCAAGTCGAAAACAAAAAGGCCGTCTTGATCGCTCAAGACGGCCTTTTTAAATTTAATCCCGGCGACGACCTACGTTCCCACACAGTTGCCCGTGCAGTATCATCGGCCCAGCGAGGCTTAACTACCGTGTTCGGGATGGGAACGGGTGTGACCCTCGCGGTATGATCACCGGAAAACGTTTAGAGGTTCAAGGTTGAAGGTTCAAAGAGAACCGGGACCGCAACCTGAATCTCAAATTCCTTTTTGAAACTCGCGAACGGAATCCGCGCTCATCCCGAGCGAGGATCGCGAGTGCGACAACAGAACTGTGTGGCCGCTAAGCGGGGCACACATTAGGCTGGCATTACAAGTTCGATTCGAGATCGAACAGACTGTGCAAAAAGGCGTGCTTTTTGCGCGGCTCGTTATTGGCGAGCCGCTGCTTTCTCAAAGACGGAATGAGAAAGTTTTATGATTAAGCCGAACGGGCGATTAGTACTGGTCAGCTCCACACATTGCTGTGCTTCCACCTCCAGCCTATTATAGTCGTAGTCTTCAACTGCCCTTCTTAGGCCTTATTGGCCTTGGGAGATCTTATCTTAGGGCGAGCTTCATGCTTAGATGCATTCAGCATTTATCTCTACCAGACTTCGCTACCGAGCAATGCCCCTGGCGGGACAGCTCGTACACAAGAGGTCTGTTCATCCCGGTCCTCTCGTACTAGGGACAACTCCCTGCAAATCTCCTGCGCCCACACCAGATAGGGACCGAACTGTCTCGCGACGTTCTGAACCCAGCTCACGTACCGCTTTAATAGGCGAACAGCCTAACCCTTGGGACCTTCTACAGCCCCAGGATGCGATGAGCCGACATCGAGGTGCCAAACCTAAGCGTCGATGTGAACTCTTGGCTTAGATCAGCCTGTTATCCCCGGCGTACCTTTTATCCGTTGAGCGATGGCCCTTCCACGCAGAACCACCGGATCACTAGATCC
>JBAQJX010000079.1:0-4987 GCA_049641765.1 Candidatus Acidiferrum sp. | reverse complement strand
CATCCAGAAACGCGTGCTGCACGGGGTGCAGCACGCCGTCTTTCTCGAGTCCTTCAATCGTGGTAATGGATCGCCCGTTGGCCGCGCTCACTGGAATTTGACACGAACGTCGCGGCGTGCCGTTCATCAAGACCGTGCATGCGCCGCACTGTCCTTCGCCACAGCCATATTTTGTGCCGGTTAGTCCAAGCTCATCGCGGAGTACTGAGAGTAGAGGCGTCTCGGGATCACATTGGACCGAGTGACGTTTGCCGTTGACCTCAAGCTCGATCGGCTTCGCCATCATTGCCTCTCCGGCTAGCCAGAATCCACAAGCCGCGTCACCGTTGTCCCCATCTTACCACCACGGCATTTGACTGGAGATATTCTTCCTCAATCCGGCGAAAGCTTGCTACAGCACCGCGCATTATCAGAGCCGCAATCGGACCTCTTCATTTTTTCTCTTGTAGAAGCGACTCGCGCGCTCTCTTCAACTCTTTCTTCTTTTCTTTGTCTACTTCGGGGAAGGAAAGGTCCATCTCTTCGAGGGCGGTGATGATTGCTGAGGCCGCGATCAACTGCGTATACCATTTATTGTCCGCCGGAACGACATACCACGGCGCATACTTCGTGGCCGTATTCTGAATCATCTCCTCGTAGGCTTCCTGGTACTCCTTCCAGTAGCCGCGCTCCCGCACGTCCGCCATGGAAAACTTCCAATTCTTTTTGGGATCGTCCAGACGCGCAAGAAAACGCTTCTCTTGCTCTTTCTTGGAGAGGTGCAGAAAAAACTTCCGGATCGCCACGCCGTTGCGTGTCAAATAGCGTTCGAATGCATTGATGTCTTCGTAGCGATGTTCCCAGATATGTTTCCCGGTCACCGTTTCCGGCAGCTTCTCTCCGCTCAACAAGCCGGGGTGTACGCGGACAATCAGGACCTCTTCATAGTACGAGCGGTTGAAGATGCCGATCTTGCCGCGCTCCGGAACGTGATTGTGCGTCCGCCACAAATAGTCGTGGCTGAGCTCTTCCGCGCTCGGAGCCTTGAACGAATAAACATCGCACCCTTGGGGGCTTACACCAGACATGACGTGCTTGATCACGCCATCTTTGCCGGCCGCATCCATTCCCTGAAAAATAAGAAGCAGCGCCCAGCGATCTTGCGCGTAAAGTTTCTCCTGCAAATCGTTGAGCAGGCCGGCGCGGCTATCGGCAATTTCCTGTGCCTGCACTTTATCTTTTATCTTCCCAGTGTCGTTCGGGTCGTAATCCTTCGCGCGAAAGTCGTCGCCTTTCGAAACGCGGTATGGCTCGGAGAGTCTTGCGCACTCCTTGATCTGCTTTCGGTGTTTCATGGCACAAAAAGTCTATTACACAGGCGGCATTTTCGCGCTATGTATACGGAACCACTTCGTACGGGCGCATCATTTCATTGTCTTCGTGCTCCAGAATGTGGCAGTGCCAGACGTAGCGGCCGGGGTAGCCTTCGAACCGCGCGATGATCCGCGTCACCATGCCTGGCTCCGCGCGAACCGTGTCTTTCCATCCAGCCTCAGTGGGATCCGGCGGAACGGGAGGACCCGTGAATCGCAATTCCTCGCGGCTCGTGTATCCGAACGTTTCGAACTTTCTGCGGTCCAAAATCTGAAGTCTCACTAGGTGAAGGTGAATCGGATGAGAGTCGTCCGTCGGATTGATGAAGCTCCAAATTTCCGTCGAGTCGAGCGCCGGTTTTTCCGTGACCGGATCGTGCCAATTCGATTTGTCCAGTTGCATCTTGACGGGGTTTTGCACTAGGTCATCCACTTCATCCAGCGACAACATGCGGGTCTTGATCGCCGAAGTCTCCGGCAGCTTTTCGATCGTGCGAAGCTTTGCGGGCAAAACGCTGTCGTGCTTCACGGCCCCTGTGGAAACACGAAACTGCATGAATCCCACATAGTCGTCGCTAAGCACGACTTTGCTTCCAGCGCTCTCCTTGAAATCAATAATCAAGTCGATTCGTTCCCCTGGCGCGATCATGATCCTTTGGACTCCTACGGGAGCGGACAGCAGCCCCTGATCGGTCCCAATCTGGTGAAACGCTTGCCTATTCGAAAGGCTCAATCGGTAGAATCGCCCGTTGGAAATATTGACGACGCGAAACCGGTACTTGCGCGGCTCCACTTCCAGAAAAGGAAACAACTTCCCATTCACCAGATTCGCATCGCCAAAGAATTCCGGAATCCACGGCGCGTCTGGCTTGTCGGACACCGGGTAGTAAAGCTGTCCATCCTTGTCGAACATCCGATCCGAAATCACAAGCGGGATCTCATACTTGCCACTCGGCAAATGAAGCGCTTCTTCCTGTTTATCCCGCAAAATGTATGCGCCTGCGAGCCCCGCAAAAATATTCAGCCGGTTGATTCCCATGGCATGGTCGTGATACCAGAGCATCGCCGCATCCTGCCGATTGGGATAGTGATAGACCGCAGATTTTCCCGGCACGAGCCAATCCTCGGGATAGCCGTCACTCTCAGGACGCACCTTTGCACCGTGCAGATGCGCAACTGCGCGCACTTGCGGCTGGTCTGCTTCCGCTCCGTGCAGCGTGTGATCGATCGGCAAAAAGTGTTCGCTGGGCAGCTCATTGGCCCATTCCACCAACACATCGCGGCCACTTTCCAAATCAAATGTCGGCCCGGGAAACGTCCCACCGAATCCCCACATTCGCGTGGGCCTCATGTCGCGATGTACTTTTGTCTCGAAAGCCCGCATCGCTACGCGATAATAAGGAATGCTCACCGACGCATTTTCCGGGTTCGGCCGCGTCGCGGTGCTCTTCGCAGTCTCAGGAATCGGCAGCGCGTCCACGAAGGGCGTCAGCGAGTTGGGGTCCAGCGCCGGCCGCGCCAGGACCGGCGGCTTCTTGTGTCCGGATTGATGCGCGAGCATTGCTCCGGTCATCCAGCCGCTCCTTCGCAAAAAGTCCCGCCTGCTAATCGCCACGCTGTCTCCTTCCGAAAGGAACAGTCATTCTATGTCACAACAAAAAAACGGCAGGCATGCGAATCGGTCTCGCACGCCCGCCGCGGTCTTAGTTCAGTTGCGCTGGAAGATTCTCGTCGATCCCATCTGCCCAGTGTTAGAACTTGAAGGACGGGCCTTGGGGCTCGCCCGTGTTGGGATTGAGGATCAAAACGCCATCTTCCCGGCCGCGCTCGAAATCAAACATATTCATGATTGAGCCGGCGATGGTGTCGAACGAACCATTCCCGATGCGCTCGCCGCCCAGCCAATTATCTTCGATGAATCGGATGACCGAGCTTTGATCCGTGGTCGTGTGATCCACGAAGTTTCTCCGTGCAAAGGGCGAAATCACCAGGAACGGGAGACGCGGACCGTAGCCGCAGCGTCCTTGCGCGTTCGGTGCGTCGATGCCCGCCAACGTCGTTGCGCTTCCGCCGTTGCCGCAGAATCCAGGTCCGGACAGGGCATCCGCCGCCGTCGCCGACTGATTCACAATCGGGCTGACCTGATGGTCGTACCAGCCATCGGAGTCATCGTAAGCAATGATCACCGCCGTGCTTTGCCATTCCGGTGTCTTCTCAAGGAAGTTGATCACGGTGACGACAAAGTTCTGCTCGTCGGTCGGATCGGAGTAACCCGCGTGACCGTCCTGATAGCCGGGAGCTTTCAAGTAGCTCACTGCGGGAAAGTTTCCCTTGCTCACGGCGTCGAAGAAGTCGTGCGTGTCATACTGGTGATTCGCCGGGCCGCTGTGTCCGATCTCGAAGATCGAATTAGGACGCGCGTGCGTTGGATTTGCCGTGCTCTGGTAGTACTGAAACGGCTGGTGGTGCGGAATATAGTCCGCTTTCGTAACGTTCGTAATCGCCGAGGTTGTGGTCCGCTTGCACCCCGTCGTGCCGTTCGCGTTGGTGACCGTCAGATCGAAGCCGCCTTCGAAGAAGCCCCAGCTCACGCCTGCGGCGTTCAGAAGGTCTCCGATGTTCTTTCCGCCGAGCGTGAACTTTTCCCCCGTGGAGGTCGAGCAAACGTCGCCGATCGGGTCAGCGTCGCTATTGACCGTCAAGCCGCCATTCCCGTCCGCGACCACAGATCCGGTGCCATTTACGTTGTCGATTACTCCGTTGGTCTGCCCCGAAATCACGTTCAATGCGCCCGGTGTGGAGGGCCCAAAGTTCGTGTCGTATGAGTTGTCGCTCATCGCAAAATTCTGCGTGTAGTTCCAAAGTGCCGTAACCGTGTTCCCGTCGTAATAGCCCATCACCAATCCATTGGTGTTGAACACCGCCGGCGAACCCGTTCCTCCTGTCGCAGTTCCTCCTGCGCCCGTAAATTCCGGGAAGAGGTCCATAAGCCCGGCATCATACGCTTGCTGTTCCGGTGTGTAGTCGTGATCCTGATCGGCCGTGGAAGCCTGTGATGGGCTCAGCCGGAAGGGGTTGCTCGCGCCGGACTTGTTCGCCGGATTCAAGTTCGGATTGTGATTCAAGAGCGCCGGACCATACCCGTTAACAGTTGGTGTATTCGGATCTGCATGAAAGGGATTTTCGCCCTTCAGATTCATGGCATTGGGATACGAGCCGAAGTAGTGGTCGAAGGAAACGTTCTCCTGGAAGATGATGACCAGATGTTTGATGGGTGTGGTTGTGTTTCCGAAATTCTGATTGCGAGGAACAGCCCCAATCAACGCCGGGTTGAGCAACACCGTGGCGAGTAAGATCGCGAAGACTCTGCGCATATTTTTTGTGAATCCTCCATTGATTTCTCGATTGATCGGCCGGCCAGCGGCCAACAAAGGCGTTGCGAGATTAAAGGTGGAAAGTTACGGCGCTGTGAATGGCTCATGCAGGCCGCGTTAACTCCCGTATCGCTCGGCACCAGGACAAACTGTCCTCAATACCTTTTCGCCTGCTCATTCGACCGGCCAGCATCGTCTCCGCCGTGCTCGCGTTGACTTCCTACGTGGCCCGAAACTAAGATGCCCACCCGTGACAAGATC
>JBAQJX010000077.1:0-14881 GCA_049641765.1 Candidatus Acidiferrum sp. | reverse complement strand
AAATTGATGTCGAGATCCGGCGTGTGAGCGACGGACTGACCGCTGTAGTCGAACGGCATGTAGCCGATATTGATTTCCCAGTTGAAATCGCCGGGAGTGCCGGGGTCGTTGGTGTAGTAAGGAGGCCCGCCTTGAGCAAAGGCGGAGCCGGGCATGGAAAGTAAGAAGGAAAGTAAGAGGGAAAAGAAGAAAGCGAGGCGGAGGTTGGCTGTTCGGTGGATCACTCGATGGATCAGGGGGCTACGCGATTGCATGTGAACGAGACGAGCTCCAAGGGACAAAGGTTTCGCTTCCTGGTTGAGGTTAGCGCTACGCACTAAATGCCGCATGAACTTTTGTAGTCCTCCAGCCGCCACGGATGGCCAGCGCAAACTATTCCTCAGACGACGAGTCAGCGTCAGGGACTTCTTCGCGAGTTATTGCTTTGAGTTCGCGGCGAACGACGTCGGCGGAAAAACCCGCACGTAAGAGACTCCGATACATGGAAGCTATTTTATTGTCGTTGATCTTCTTTTGGGCTTCGGGGCCGCGAAAGGAGCGAAGCTTGCGTTCCAGGCGTTGGCGGACGACGGCGGCTTCGTCCGTTTCGGCGGCCGATTCGGCGAGAGCGGCTTCGATGTGGCGATCGGGGACGCCGCGGGCGCGGAGGTCGCGGGCGATACGATATTTTCCCTGGCGGCGAATTTCGGTGCGCTGGCGAGTGAATTGCTTGGCGTAACGCTCGTCGTCGAGATGGCCTTCGCGTTTGAGAAGTTCGATCACCAAACGGATGAGCTCCTGATTGTCAGAGCGGCGGGTGAGGTGCTGCTTCATTTCGTGGACGGAGTAGGCGCGGCGCATGAGGGCGCGGACGGCGGCGTCGTGGAGGGCGGAGCCGGAGTCGAGCTGGCGGGGTTTGGAGAACATGGAGGAAGAATAGAAGTAATGAAGTAATGAAGTAAAGGCGGGAATGGAGGTTAACAGGCGACAATTGACAGTCAAGAAGAAAGCGGGAGGTTCAGGCAACTCTCCGAGGTAGGGGAAAGCATACTGTGTTGGTTAAGCCTGAAGTGGAAAGAAGGCGCTCTCCGTTATTGAGTATTCCACCCTTCGGGCGGGGACTTTCAAGGCGTCTACACGATCAGCAGGCTATACCTCAGCATGATTGCGTCCCCGCAGAGCCCGCTTCCGTTTCGTCCGGCAAGGTCATTGTAGTGCCAGCATGCCCATCCGACTCAACTTCCGGTTAGCCCGTGACTCGGCACGAAGGAACCGAGGGCGTTACGTTGAGGGCGGGTCTGACGGGCGGCTTCCGAGCACCCCTCCATCGCGGAACAGACCCAATTCCAGCACGGCGGGAGACCCCTCCTCCTCGAATTGCAGGCCTTCTTCGTCAGTTCTTGCTAATACGGACGTGCGCCATCTGATTGTGACCGCGCCAACGCCAAGCAGCCCTATCATCGCAGCCATCAATCCCGGCTTCTGAAGGGCTTCCTGTTCCCAAACGACGCTCTGCCCCACGACCAAGATGAGAATAGCTGCGGCACAAACGACCAAATGCACTTGCGATTTGCCTGGTAGATACGAGCAAGTAAAAGGAATCTTGCGAAAGCTATATAGCGCGAGGTCGACGAGAATCATTCCTAGCAAGCCAAGAACCGCGAGGTGACCCGCGGCTTGGCGCCACGGCCAGAGCCAAAGACATATTGCTGCCGAGCACAGCCAGGCCGGCGCCAGGGAAAGTAACATCAGAACGCGCCGTCCTGCGGTCAAGGTTTGGCTCTCATCAATCAACCCGACTGCGCGGAATATCCAGTGCGCCCGGAGTTCCAACGGCAAAGCGAATGCCACGCGCAATCCAATTACCATTAGCGCCAGCATCATGACGCTTGCCGCGAGCAAAGGCCCATTCGCCTGATGCGAAATTTCGATCAGCGGACCGCCGGGGGCCTGCGATGATGCGAGAAGGGACAGCAGGGGAACGGTGAGTGCCGCACCGATCCCCAAGTAGAAAGCGAGAATCAAGCGATGGTGTCGGCTGCGCGCGAGAGTGCGGACGGTGAATTGGCCGATCGCCGTTTCCACGGAATTACCGAATGGCGGCAGCCACCGGAGCCTGTGTGAGGCAGGCGTGATATCCGGCTCTTCGACAATTTGGCGGATGGTTCGTGCATACGAGAGAGCGTAAGCTGCGCCAGCCGCAACCGCGGTGACTCCGAGACCTATCCAAGCTCGCCGCGCGAGCGGGACCGGAGCCGAGTTCATGGGTCCCGCGAGCTGGCCAAGGAGAGCCTGAAACCAAGCGACGGGTTCCTCCAAAAGGTACATCGAGGCAAACACGCCAAACGCAACAATTTGCAGAAGCGCGGAGACCCGCAGGAACAGCCGGCGAGAAAGGAACTGAGCGGTCAAACCTTGGACCGCCAGAACACCGCAGTAAATAAACGCGCCGGAAGCGAACATCGTGAACCAGTACGCTACAAACCACCGCACAGCTCCGAAAAGTCCGCGGCCGGTCGGCGGCAGTAATGCGAACGCTAATGGCCACGTGACGCCGGTCACGCAGTGTAGCAAGACCACGACAAGACCTAGCGCTGTTGCCGTCGCTGCCACCTTCACCAGAAACATCGTACGCACACTCACTGGTAAAGGCGCCAGAACCATGACATCCCGGCGGTTCGGAAAGGTCGAATCCCAGCTAAGGACCGCGAATAGGCCCACCGCCAGCATCGTCATGGCAACCAGTTGGTGCTCTGTACGCAGTCTTAAATCCAAGAACGCACTGGGGGCTATATTCCTATCCACAAACAGGGGGATCAGACCCAAAAACACGCTTGCGGAGACGAGCAGAGCTGCGAATTGGCCGAGCAGCTTGTTTGAGTCACCTTGCGCGGAAGGGGACAGGATTTCCAGGTCGACGACGCGGAAAAGAAACTGCCGGTACAGAACGCGAAACTGCGATTCCGTGTTGGTGCTGTCGCTCATGCCTGGATCAAATCTGCGATCTGGCGCGAAATGGTGACGGTGTCCACTTCCACCGCGAGCTGCGAGAAAATGCCCTCGAGCGTCGGTAGGGCCATGAGCGTACGCAGGCGTTCGATCGAATCGTCGGCGACGATTTTGCCGCGGTTCAGAATTACCACGTGCGAGCAGACTCGCTCCACAGTCTCCAGTTCATGAGAGCTGAAGAGCACGACTTTTCCGCGCGACGCGAGCTCCTGAATCAAGCTGCGCAGGATGAGTCCTGTACTGACGTCAAGGCCGGAAAAAGGCTCGTCGAGCAAAAGCAAATCCGGATTATGCAACAGTGCGGCGGAGAGCAGCATTTTCTGGCGCATGCCTTTGGAATACGCCGCGATTGCGGAGTGCCTATCCCCATGCAGAGAGAAAAACTGCAGGAGGCCGTCAATGCGATCGGCCGTCGCCTTCGTCGGCAAGCTGCGCAACTGGCCGACCATCGTCAGATACTCGAGGCCGCTCAGATGCGAATAAAGGTGCGGTTCTTCGGGCACGTACCCAATGCGCTGCTTGTAGGCGATCAAGTCGCGGTCAATCGGCTCGCCCTGAAAATAAATCTTGCCCGAAGTGGTTTCCATCAGGCCGGTGATCATTTTCATTGTCGTGGATTTGCCGGACCCATTCGGCCCAAGGTAGCCAGTGATTTCGCCTGGGTGAGCTAGGAAGCTGACGTCGTCCACGGCGGGGCTCCGTCTGAATCGCTTGCAAACGTGGCGCAACTCGAGCATGCACGCTCCCTGCAGCACCCTATGTAGCAATCTATCTAGGCACTTGTCAAGTAGTATGCTACATAGGTACAATTTCGCTCGTGGCATCCCAGGCAAAGCTCTCTCACACGGCTGCGATCATCTTGCAGGCCATTGGCGCGGGACGCGTGTATGGCTTCAGTGTGATGGAAGAGACGGGCCTGCCCAGCGGGACGGTGTACCCAACGCTTCGGCGGCTAGAGCGCGGGGGGCTGATCCGTTCGCAGTGGGAGTCGCAGGCGGTTGCTGACGCTGGCCAGCGACCCGCTCGGAAATACTACAGAATCACTCACTCCGGCAAACTTACGCTCGTGGCTTCGCAGAAGCGCTATCCACTTCTGGTTCGATTGTTTCCAGTCCACGCCGAGGGAAAAGCGTGATTCCTCGCGCGCTGCATATCGCCATCCTTCGCAACGCGGCGCTTCTCGTACCCGCTGCGGAGCGAGCGGAGTGGTTCGCCGAATGGAAAGCGGAACTTTGGTATGTTGAAGAAGGCGCGACGACGTTTTGCATTGGCTCTTTTCGTGATGCGCTCTGCCTAAGATGCAGCAATCTAAGCGCAAGCCGCACGTTTAGTGTGGAGTCGCCTCTGCGTTGCATGCTTCTCCTGGCAAGCCTTGCGCTCCTCAGCTCCATGTTCGCGTACGGCCTGCCCACCCGCAAACTGTTCGTAGTTTTAAGCTCGCCTCCGGCGATAGAACATTTCGCTCTCGGATGCTTCTGGTTTTATCTCGAATCATTGCTGGTTCTGCTTGCCCTTAACCCTTTAACGCTTGGCGAGTACCAAGCAAATCGTTCTGCGCCGTCTTTCGCAATCAGGCGGCGTCGCTGGCTGTTTCTGGCCGTCAAAATTCTCCTGGTCGTGCCTATTCCCTTGTTCGCGTGTGTCGCCCTTTTGCCGATATTTCCACCAGCTCCGTCGATACTATTTCTTGGTTGGATCTTCGGATTCCGCTGGATCCTGATGGATCAGCGAAAGCGCTGCCCGGTTTGCCTTCATTTGCTTTCCAATTCCAGACCTGTCGGAAACCCAGCGCAGCTCGTTTTTGGCTCGTGCGGTGCCAAGCTCGTGTGCTCCCGGGGACACGGCTCGCTCTACGTTCCGAACCTGCCCACAAGCTGGTGCAGCTCGCAGCGTTGGCAATATCTCGGCTCCAGTTCGGCAAATCTGCGTCAATAGGCCTATGAGTCGTAACAGTGCCCGGCTGGTCGGCAAGCCGGAAATAATCTGATTCATCCGTCGCGCGGCCCGTTGGCGGACAACGGCGGCTTCGTCCGTTTCGGCGTGTTCAGGTCAGCCTCGCCGCGCTGCATCGATGGCGGCGATGTCGATCTTCCTCATCGTCATCATTGCCTCGAAGGCACGCTTGGCCTCACCGCCACCAGCCGCCAGCGCATCCATTAGCGCGCGGGGGGTGATCTGCCAGGAGAGGCCCCAGCGGTCCTTGCACCAACCGCACTGGCTTTCCGTTCCGCCATTGCCGACGATCGCGTTCCAGTAACGGTCCGTCTCTTCCTGATTCTCCGTCGCGATCTGGAAGGAAAAGGCCTCGGTGTGTTTGAACACCGGGCCGCCATTGAGGCCGAGACAAGGTATGCCCAGGACGGTGAACTGCACCGTCAGCACATCGCCCTTCTTGCCGCTCGGATAGTCACCGGGAGCCTCGTGAACCGCAGTTACTTTACTGTCCGGAAAGGTGGAGGCGTAGAAACGCGCCGCGTCATGTGCGTCTTTGTCGAACCAGAGGCAGATGGTGTTCTTTGGCTTCATGTTCGTGTGCTCCTTGTGCTCGGCTTTTTACTCGATCGGTGCGAACGACGCTGTTTTTGCATCGGTCTGTATCAGTGACCCACGAGGTGATCCGCTGGCCTGCTGCGGCCGACGTCTCAAATCGGTCGCGACCGGTCCTGCCCTCCTAAATCATATCGCTGGTGGTGATTGAATTCGAGATCCGAAGTTATGACGGGCCGATTTCCGAATGACCCCGATCCAGCTTCCTCCTGGCGGCAGATCACGCAAATTGGCGCAGGCTTTGCCGATCATGCCAGGATAGTCGGCCAACCGGAAGTGATCCGATTCATTCGGCGCGCGGCCCGTTGGCAGACGACGGCGGGGTCGTAGAGGGCGGATCCGGAGTCGACTTGGCGGGGCTTGGGGAACATGGAGGAAGGATAGAAGTAATGAAGTAACGAAGTAAAGACGGATGAAGCGAAAGAGGGGACCAGCTAGTTGTAGCCGATTATCAGTTCCACTTTGTGCTGGAAATCGCCGTAAACTAGGTCATACGCGTCTGAAATTTCGGATCGCATCGAGAAGAAGATCAGTTCGGAATGGCCATCGTTGTCGTAGTCACCTGCGTCGAGGAGCTGGTCGAAGCCTCCGATTCGGAGTACAGCTCTGTCCGGCGACACAAAAAACCACTGGTCAACAAATGTGTCGAGAGGGTCATCGGGATGGCCGCCCCACCCACAGTCACCGGCGTCCAGATGAGTGGCAACAAGAAAGGAATCCTTGTTGGAAATATATGCAGTGCCAAGCCTAATAGCGGAGTCAGGGAATTTCCAATCACGCTCGGCGATTTGTTCTTCACTGCAACGATCCACATGAGGAAACTGCCGTCGAAAGCCAGCGCGAACCAGCCGCGCGATTTCAGCTGGTAACGTCCCTCGCTTCCAGTTGTCAGGGTCCCGAAAGTACGGTTTCGAGACTGCCACAAGAGGACGACGAAACTTGCCAGGACCAGGTGCGAAGACTCCCGCGAACTTGACGGAGGGCTTGCCGATAGATGGGATTTCAGGGGCCGGTGTCAGGATGCGCTGCTTCGCCCTGGAATACTCGGATGTCAGTTGGTCTGCCTCCGTGTCTCTCTGGCTTTCCACCAGGCCAAGCTTCCTGCCATCAAAGGCAATGGTCCACTTAACTTGCTTTGGTGGGAAGGACTTGATGGCCGTCCATCCTCTGTCATTCCTCTCGAACGCCGGCATGATGATTCGATCTTCGGCGACGCCGGCCTTCCAATTCCTTAGTTCTTCGCGAGCGTCGTCAAGAATACCAATGTAAACCACATCCGCGTCGGCATTTTGATGGGCTGTGGTTGCGCGCAGCAAGCCGAAACTGAGAAATAGAATAGCTAGGTAACCGACTCGGAAGTTGCTGATCGCGTGATGCATGAGCAAAAAGCGGTGGCAGACCACCGCACTCCAAACTACTTGCGGGCGAAGCGCTCGAAGTCGGCCATTTGACGCTCCATTTCCTCGCGGGCGGCGTCGGCGGCGGAACGAATGCCCTGAATGCGGAGCTGGAATTCGTCGGGGTTGGAGGAGCGCATGAGAGCTTCTTCGAGGGTGATGAGCTGCTTGCTGTAAAGGTCGAAGATCGATTGATCGAAAGTCTGCATGCCGTACTGGCTGCCGCCGGCGGCGATGGCATCGCGGATGAGGCGCGTCTTGTCGGCATTGATGATGCAATCGCGAATGTAGCCGGTGGCGATCATGACTTCGACGGCGGGGACGCGGCCTTTGTCGTCAGCGCGGCGGACGAGGCGCTGGGAGACGACGGCTTTTAACGTGGCGGCAAGCTGCAAGCGAATCTGCTTCTGCTCGGGCGGCGGAAAGACGGCAATGATGCGCTGAATGGTTTCCGTGGCGTCGAGAGTGTGCAAGGTGGAGAAAACGAGGTGGCCTGTTTCGGCGGCGAGCAAGGCCGTGGAAATGGTTTCGAGGTCGCGCATTTCGCCGACGAGGATGACGTCGGGATCCTGACGAAGAGCGGCGCGGAGAGCGGTGGAGAAGTTCGCGGTGTCGACTTCGACTTCGCGCTGATTGATGAAGCTGCGCTTGTCGCGGTGCAGAAACTCGATGGGGTCTTCAATGGTGATGAGGTGATCGGCACGGTTGGCGTTGATGCGGTCAATCATGGAGGCGAGAGAGGTAGACTTACCGGAACCGGTGGTTCCGGTGACGAGAACGAGGCCGCGCTGCTCTTCGCAAATTTTGCCGATGACGTTGGGGAGATTGAGCTCTTCGATAGTGCGAATCTTGGTGGGAATGACGCGGAGAACCATGCCGACGTTGCCGCGCTGCTGAAAGACGTTGACGCGGAAACGGCCGAGGCCGGCGACGCCGTAAGCCATGTCAAGCTCGGCGGTCTCCTTGAACTTTTGCTTTTGGCGATTGGTCATCATGCTGAAGGCCATGGAGAGCATTTCTTCAGGCGTGACGCGGGGAACGTCGGTGATGGGAGCGAGAAGACCATCGACGCGCAAGTAAGGGTGATTGCCGACTTTGAGATGCAAGTCCGAGGCTTTGTTTTCTACGGCGCGGCGTAGCAGATCGTCAACGCTGATGGACATGTCGGTGTGAGCTCCGCGAGAAAGCGACTAAGAAGCGACGTTAACATCCGAAGTTTGGAGCGGCAAGCTGGCTGGAGTGTCCGGTTGCGCGGTAGTCACCTGAACGAAAGGACAGTGGGCCGGGGATAGTGACTGGTGACTGGCGAAGAATGGCCGCTGAATATTTAGGCCTTTTTCAGGAAGAAGGAGTCGTAGAGGAAGCCGGCTAGGAAGCCGCCGGCTAGCGGGCCAACCCAGTAGACGCCGTGATTTTGCCAGTGAGAGGAAGCGAGGGCGGGGCCCAAAGCACGGGCTGGGTTGAGAGCGCCACCTGTGAAAGGACTGGCGATAAGGCTGCCAAGCGCGAGGCTGAGGCCGATGGCGAAACCGGCGACGGGTCGGAAGGAAGTGCGCTCGTCGACGTAGGTGGCAAAAAAGGTAAGCACTAGGAAAAAGGTGGCTATGCCTTCGAGGACCATGCCGGAAAGGCGCGTGAAATCGTGGGCGAACATCGGCGTACCGAGGGCGACGGCGCGCCAGGTGTCATCGGGGATGATGGACTTGAGGACAAAAGCGGCGGCAATGGCACCGAGGAGTTGCGCGGCCCAATACGCGATTGTGTCGATGGTGTTGAGACGCTTGGTGACCCAAAAACCGATGGTGATGGCGGGGTTGAAATGGCCGCCGGAGATATGGCCGAGCGCAGAAACCATGACGGCCATGGTGATGCCGTAGACGAGGGCAATACCGAGAAGGCCGAGAGCGTTGGAGGCGTGGGGATACCAATCGACGCAGACCGCGCCGGCGCCGAAGAAGATGAGAGCGAAGGAGCCGAGGAATTCCGCCGTGAGCTTCTGCGCAAAGCTGTACATCCAAGAGCCTCCCGGCCGGGGGAAAAGCGAATCCACAGCGACCGGGAAGAATTCTATCTGGAAGGCGAAGAGAAATGCCAGCGTTTCGGATACTGGATTGTGGCGTAGTTTCCGATTGCCGCTGCCAGGAATTGGGTCCCATGGCTGGCAAACTTGCTTTCTGAGAATTATTTGTAAACGTTGCACGACACATGAACGACGCCATGGAGAATTACTTCCTGCCTTGGCCATCGCTCCGCGCGGGGTGCCGTGGTATCTTGGCTGGGAAAAGATCATGAGCATTTCGGAACCCAAGTCTGATAGCCCGAATACTCTGCGGAAGGGGCACGACCAACCTGCGGCCACTTCTGTACATGGCTGGCGGTATCACCACATCGGCATCCCGACTGACGTTCCACGACCCGGCGAATATTATCTGGAACAATTCAAGATGTACGTCTCCGCGTTTGAGACGAGTCCTTGCGGCATTCAATGGATGCGCTTCGATCCCGATAGCCCAGTGCACGCCTTGATTAAGTCAGTCCCTCATATAGCGTTTGAAGTAGACGACCTTCGGGCCGCGATTGAAGGAAAGGAAATTCTCACTGCCCCGAATTCGCCTTCGGAAGGCGTTACAGTGGCGATGATCCTCGATAGCGGCGCGCCTGTTGAGCTCCTCGAATTTCGGCGTGATCTGAGTAGCGGCCCAACGCGTTGAGACTGTCGGCGGAACACAGGACGTCACGCAATAGATTTGTTCCTCAAGGTTGAGACCCCAGCAAGTTGATCCGATCTATCCGCTAAGAATGCGATTGTGTTTAGCGTTGGACCTCCACTCGCCTGATTAGTCGCGTAATCGTAAAATTGCCAGCTGCCGGAGAGCGTGGCTTTTGCTAGCGGGTGGCGGCGGCGACGGGCGAGTTGACCGGAGTCAGCCAATTGTGGCGGTCGGGCTTGGTGCCGCTGGTTAGGGCGAAGAACTCTTCCTGAAGTTTGCGCGTGATGGGGCCAGCCATGCCCTTGCCGACCTGGATCTTGTCGACGGAACGGATGGGCGTGATTTCGACGGCGGTGCCGCAGAAGAAGAGTTCGTCGACGATGTAGAGCATTTCGCGGGGGATGACCTGCTCCTTGACGGGGATGTTCAGGTCTTCGGCGAGCGCGGCGACGGTGTTGCGGGTGATGCCGGGCAAGATACTGGTGGCGAGGGGAGGAGTGTAGAGCGTGCCGTCGTGAACGAGGAAAACGTTCATGCCGGAACCTTCGCTGACGTGGCCGCTGGAATCAAGGGCGATGCCTTCTGCGTAACCGTTGAAGCTCGCTTCCATGCGGATGAGCTGCGAGTTCATGTAGTTCGCGGCAGCTTTGGACATGGCGGGAAGCGTGTTGGGAGCGATGCGCGTCCAGGAGCTGACGCCGATGTCGACGCCCTTGGCGAGGGCGTCGGGGCCGAGATAGGCGCCCCAAGACCAGCAAGCCATATAGATGTCAATGGGCGAGTTCAGAGGATTCACGCCGACTTCGCCGTAGCCGCGCATGACCATGGGCTTGACGTAGCAGGAGTTCATCTTGTTGAGCCGGACCAGTTCGGTGGCGACGTTGCAGAAATCATCGAGAGAGTAGGGCAAATCCATGCGGTAGATTTTCCCGGAGTGAATAAGGCGCTGCATGTGCTCGCGGAGGCGGAAGATGGCGGGGCCTTGCTTGGTTTCGTAGCAGCGAATGCCCTCAAAGACGGCGGAGCCGTAGCTGACGACGTGGGAAAGCACATGGATGGTGGCGTCGTCCCAATTGATCCATTTTCCGTTGCGCCAGATTTTGTCGGTCTTTTGGATGGGCATGATGGTGTCCTTTTTTGGTGCGCCGCTCGCGCGCGGGAGTGAAATTGCAGAATACGGTACGTGGAGGCGAGCGTCAATGAAGTGAATGGACAGGCTTGGTCAATACAAAATCCAAATTGGCGCGTCTTGTTTCGCGCGTGTACAGGACTGCGCTCGTACGTAGAGCGTTACTTCGGCAGATCGGGAGGGGTCGAGGAGTTCGACGGACCGACCAAGGAATCGAACGTGGTTTGCGCCTGGGCAGGAATGTTGCCGTACTTGTTTTCCCAGATGCCGAGGAGCAAGAAGGGAATGACCGTGGCGACGACCAAAAGTTTGGCGCGACGCGGAACTTTGACTTCGGGCTCCCATCGGAAGAGCTGAGCGGATAAGAAAAAGGTGAGGATGCCCCAAAATGCGAGAGAGCCGACTTCCACACCGAGCTTCCAGATGGGAACGGAACTGAAGATGGCGTCCTGTAAACCTTCGACAAGATAAGTGGCGGGTAAGAACAGCGAGACTTTCTGGACGACGTGGGGCAGGAACGACAGGGGAAAGGTCGCGCCGGAAAGAAAGATCAGAGGAAGCCAGATGAGCTGGTTGATGACTTGCGTTTCCTGCATGGTGTTAGTGACACTGGCAACGACTAGGCCCATGGAGGCAAAAGAGATGTTGCCGATGCTGATGAGAATGAATGCGGCGAGCAGGTCGCCAAAATGGCCGACGTGGAAGATGTAGCGCGAAAACAAGAATTCGAGGACGACCGTGGGGGTTACGAGGACATAGTTAGCTACGACGCTGGAGGCGAGCATGTCGCTGGCGGTGACGGGAGTCACGTGAAAACGGCGGAGGATGCCCTGCTCACGGAACATGACCAGCGCGGCGCTGAGTCCCCAGAAACTGCCCATGACCGTGAGAGCGACGACAGGTCCGAGGAAAAACCGGACGCCCGCGGGATGGCCTTTGGCGAAAATGCCAGCGTATAGAAAGAAAAAGCCAAAGGGCATAATGACGCTGAAGAAGAGGAACATTTTATTGCGCAGCGTAAGTTGAATGCGCATGCGCGTGAGTGTGGCGAAGTTCGTCAATCGCGTAACCTCCTTCCGGTCATTTCGATGAAGACATCTTCGAGCGAAGGAGAAGCAATTTCGAGGCTGACGAGCTCGTTGCCTTCGGTTTCGAGGTGTTTGACGATTGCGACGATCGTTTGCGGCGGGCGGTTGGAATGAATTACGTAAGCGCCATCGACTTCACGCGCGTCAGCGACGCCTTCCAACTTACTGAGGGCGCCATCGGTCTCTGGCTTGGATAGGCGAACTTCGATTCGAGTGGCACCGCCGGCGCGGGATTTCAGTTCGCGAGGAGTGCCGAGAGCGACGACTTTGCCGTGGTCGACAATGGCCACGCGATCGCAGAGGCGCTCGGCTTCTTCGATGTAGTGCGTGGTGATGAGGATAGTTTTCCTTTCGCGTTTCAGCTCTTCGATGATGTCGTAGATTTCGCGGCGCACTTGAGGATCGAGTCCGGCGGTGGGTTCGTCAAAAAATAGCACCTGAGGATCGTTTACCAACGCCATGGCAAGAGCGAGTCGTTGCTTTTGGCCCCCGGAGAGCTGGCTGTAAAATGTGGAGCGCTTTTCTTCGAGGCCGAAACGTTTGAGGAGTTCTTCGGGATTGCGGCGCCGTTTGTAGAAGCTGGCAAAAAGGCGAAGAGCTTCCATCACGCGGAGCTTGTCGGGAAGAGAAGTGGACTGAAGTGCCGCGCCGATTTCGTGCTTGAGTGCCTGAGAATCGCGCTGCGGATCGAGTCCACAGACGGAAACCCGGCCGCCATCCAGATCGCGCAACCCTTCCAGAATCTCCACGGTGGAGGTTTTTCCGGCGCCGTTAGGGCCGAGCAGACCAAACACTTCGCCCTGCTCGACGGAAAAACTGACACCGCGAACGGCTTCGAGGTCGCCGTAACGCTTGACCAGGTTTTCTACTTGCAGGATTGGATTTCCCATGAGTGTCGGCCGCTAAACGGTTCTACGCAAAGCGACTACACAGGATAACGCAGTTGCGCGGATTCCTCGCAATCACGGAATGGCGGCTGGGTGCCGCTTGAGCGAAAAGAAGAGATAGTCCGCGGAATATGGGACGCGAAGCTCCTTGCTGGCGCGCGAAGCGTCGCAACTTGAGGAAGGAGCTTTGCCGCCCCTGGTGTTGAGACGTTGGACAGCGGTGGCGCGGGAAAGAACGCCGGTGCCCTCGTGAGTGAGAATGTTGAGAAGTAGCCAAGGGACGGAATCTGCGTCGGGAGAAGCCGAAGTGGCGACAACTTTTGCGGTTACGCGGCTGCCGTCATTCGCTTCCCAGGTTGGTCCGGCGAAGTGCTTACCGAACGGATTGTCATCCTTGTCGAAGAGCTGTGCATCGGGAGCCTTCAGAACCCAGGAATACTTTCCCGCATCTTCCTTGCAGGTGTAGATCTGGTCGCCTTTTGCGTGGACTTTGAGCAAGAGTTGCGAGTTTGCAGGCGGCTGCAATTGCTGCGGGACTTGTTGCGCGGCAAGGGCGAGCGGGAGCAGGAAGATCGCGGAGAACGCGGCAAGGTGAAGGTAGTTGCGCATCAATTGAGTGCTCCTCAGTGTGCTCGGTTCGGGTTCACAGCATGGCACAACTTGTTCACCGGCGGCCAATAGATCGACGAGATTTCCTGGCGACGGAGGCTTTCCTTCGTGGAGGAACCCACAGGTGCTTTTTCAAATTGATGCGAGATTCGATTACGGAAACGCCTTCCGACTCGAGGAGCTTTTTCTGAAGGGATGCGTAGGGTTCGCGAATGAGGATTTTACCGTTGGCGCCGAGGACGCGGTGCCAAGGAATGCCTTTGCCGCGAGGAGTAGCGCCCATGGCGCGCCCCGCGGTACGGGCGCCGCCCCGGAGACGCAAGGCTCTCGCGAGGCCCCCATAGGTTAGAACCCGGCCGCGAGGGATTTGTTTCACAAGCTTGTAGACGGGATCGAAAGACAAAGCGAATCAGCTCCTGGAGTTGAAACGAAACACCGGCGCGCGAGACATCGTAGAAGCAAGTAGGAGACGTAACAAGAGAAAAAATAGGTGGAGCGGTGTTTAATTCAGTGAGCGCCGGGTTGAAGCAAGCAGATAAGAAATCAAAACACGGCGGCGGGCATCTAATAGTCAGGAACTGGGAATGTGGAAGATGCGGATGTTGCGCTGGATCAATGAAGCTGACCGGGAAGTGTGATGAGATACTCTGGAGCAAAATCGCCAGGAGTTTTGGCAATAACGCACAAAGCGCATTGACGGCTGTAGTGGACGGTAAGTACACTACCAGCCCAATTGGTGGTTGAGGTGATGCGATGGCTTTTGTCCGCCGAAAAGGGAACTCGTTCTACCTGGTGCACAACGTGCGCCGCGGCGGCAAAGTGCGGCAACTGCACCTTGCGCGGCTCGGGGAACGCGGGCGAATTACAGACGAAGTGGTGCGCGAGGTTGCCAAGAAGCACCCCTTCGTGGAGTTGAATTGGCGCGCACTGCGTGAGGGAATGAATGGTCATCTGGACTTGACGGATGCGAGTTCCCCAGCGATCCAAAAGCTCATTTCGGATTTGCGAGCGCTGAACCTCGATTTGGCGGACTTGTTTCCGCCGCTACTCCGGATTTCTGAAACGCCCACAGTGGCGCGAGAGTTGCTGGTACAACTGCGGCTCCTGCAGTCCACTCTTCAGGTCAAGCTGAACCAGTTCGACCGGAAGCGAGGGCGCTTCAGCAATGCGAACCTGCGGATGCAGGGTCGCTAGGAGGAGACCATGAGCTCCCAGCCATTGCCACTTGATCCAAACCTGCGCAGCAACACGACGATTGAGTTTCAGACGGCGTTGCGCTCCAAGATCGTCGGACAAGCAGAAGGCGTGCAGGCCCTCGTGGACCTCTATCAGGTGTTTTGCGCCGGATTGAACTCACCAGGGCGGCCGGTGGGGAATTTCCTGCTGCTGGGCCCGACGGGTTCGGGCAAGACGCGCATTGTGGAGGCGGCAGCGGAGATTCTGTTTGGAGACGCGCGAGCGGTCATCAAGGTGGATTGCGCGGAATTTCAGCACTCGCATGAGATTGCCAAATTGATTGGATCGC
>JBAQJX010000065.1:0-28844 GCA_049641765.1 Candidatus Acidiferrum sp. | reverse complement strand
GGAGGCGAAGGAGGAAGTCGGGCGAGAAGCGCTGGGATTCGGCTGGTCTGGCCGGAAAGGAGTCGCGTCCATCGCCGGCTGGTTGGATGTGGCCGTCGCGAATTGCTCCTGCGCGGATGCGCTGGGCGAATTTGCGGCTGCGTTCGAAGAGCTTTCGTTGCGATCTTGGTTGCGATCTTGGTTGTGAGTTGGGCGCGAGGCTGGACGCCCGGAGGCGAGCGAGCCAAGACCGTTGGAGCTTTGGTGTGCCCGGGGACGGGAAGCGCCGCGGTTTTCGCCTTGACCGAGCAAGAACGAAAACGCGGCGAGCGCCGCCACGGAGAGCATGGCTCCCGAAAGGAGCGCGCCGGCGCGAGGCGACTCGTCGCCCAAGACATAGAACGAGGGCGCACCAGACATGTTTTGATCCGAAGCGGCGAGCAACTCCGGCTCGGCGTAGAAATATTCGCGCGGGATGGAGATGGCGAAGTCGGCAAGCAAATTCAGCCAGAGGCGGAGGCGAGGGACGAGTCCCTTTTCCTCGCTGGCGCGATCGCGGAAGAGCTGGAGAATTTCGTCGCCATAGGTTTCGCGGAAACGGGAAGGATAGAGACGCAGAAGCCAGGCAAAAATCTTCTCAGACATAGTCCCCCCTTAAGAGTTTTTTGGTGCGCGCGACGCGCAAGAGATCGGCGAGACGTTCGGCTTCGGAGCGGGCAAGTTTGCGGCCGGCGGAGGTCAGGCGATAGTAGCGGCGGCGTTCGTGGCCGGGCGGCGGGTCCTCGCGGAGATCGAGTTCTTCAATCAGTTTGGCTTCGAGCAGAGAGTGGATGGAACTGTAGAGGGTGCCGGGGCCGAGGCGCATGCGGCCGTCGGTCTGCTCGGCGACCTGGCGCATGATGCCGTAGCCGTGGAGGTCTTCTCCAGCAAGGGAGAGGAGGATTTGGAAGGCGGCGGAAGGAAGCGGGTCTAGTTTACGTTTGGGCATAGGTGCTCGATGATCAGTATATCGAAGAACGACTATACTCCGGCGATGGAGCGTTTGCAAGGGGCCTAAGGGGCCGAGCAGGAAGGCGCGGAAAATGTGGAACGCGGGGCGGCAAGGGCTATTGACAGGGCGAATTCCCGGCGGTATTGTCCGCGACAGCAAGTGACTTTCGTCGGTTATAGTGTGGTGGGTAACACTGCTCATGCGCGCAAACCCTTCCCGGCGCGGCGGTGCAGGTCACAGGTTCCTCCGTGCGGCTGCTGGATTCGTGTGCGCGCGCGAAACTCACGTTCATGCAACAGAAATTCCTGAAAAAGCTTTCCGGAGGTGGCCCTTGTTTCTGCGCCGGTTAACGATGATCACGGCAGCGATCGTGCTTGGAGCGGCGGCGTATTGCCTCAATTCCATTCACGCCGACGAGTGGTTGCCGATTTCGCAGGATGAATTGAAGATGACCGGGGTGCCGGAAGCTCCCGGCGCGCCAGCGGTCATTCTCTACCGGCAAGTGGACCGGGACGACAGCAATCCAAGAGTGCCGCACGAATACAACTACGTTCGCGAGAAGATCTTCACGGAAGAGGGGCGGAAATACGCGGACGCGGAGATACGGTATGTGAAGGACCAATACCACATCGTGAACATCCGCGCGCGCACGGTGCATCCGGATGGAACGACGGTGGATTTCGACGGGAAGGTCTATGACAAGGAGATTGTGAAGGGGAACAATCTGAAGATTCTGGCGAAGACTTTTTCGTTTTCCGATGTGCAGCCGGGAAGCATCATCGAATACCACTACATGATCGATTTCGCGGAAAACTACGTTTTCAATTCGAATTGGATTTTGAGCGGCGAGCTGTTCACGAAATCGGCGAAGTTCACGCTGAAGCCTTATCCCGAATGGCTCTTGCAATGGGCGTGGCCGAACGGATTGCCGAAGAGCACGCCACCGCCGGAAGAGAGCAAGGGAGTCGGGCACATGATCCACATGGAGGCGAACAACATTCCGGCGTTCGAGAGCGAGGACGATATGCCACCGGAAGACGCGCTGAAACTGCGTGTGGACTTCACGTACTACGAAGACGGAATCGAAACGGATCCGGTCAAGTTCTGGAAGAAACAGGGCAAGAAACACAACGATTTCGTGGAAGGGTTCGTAAACAAGAAGAAAGCGATGGAAGAGGCGGTCGGGAGCATTGTGGGGCCGACGGACACGCCGGAAACGAAGTTGCGGAAGATTTATACGCGAGTTCAGCAACTGAAGAACACGAGCTACGAAGAGGAAAAGACCGAGCAGGAGCAAAAGAGAGCGCAGGAAAAAGGCGGAGGAAACGCGGAGGACGTCTGGAAACGCGGGTACGGAAGCGGTGACCAGATTACGCTGCTGTTCCTGGGACTGGCGCGCGCGGCGGGATTCGAGGCGTCGGCGATCGATATTTCCACGCGCGAGGATCACTTCTTTACGCCGCAGATCATGAGGGCGACAGACCTGTACACATACGTGGTGCGCGTGAAGCTGAACGGCACGGACCTCGATTTTGATCCAGGCTCGGCGTATACGCCGTTCGGGCTGCTGCCGTGGGCGGAGTCGGGAACGCAAGGATTGAAACTGGATAAGGATGGAGGAACGTGGGTGGCGACCTACCAGCCGGCAAGCGATGCGTCGCAGATCGAGCGGAAAGCGGATCTGAAGGTCACCCAGGAGGGAAACCTCGAGGGCAAGCTGACGGTGACGTATACGGGGCTCGAGGCGCAGCAGTGGCGCGTGGGAGAACGACATGAAGATGAGGCCAGCCGGAAGAAGGCGCTCGAGGACGACGTTCGCAGAATGATTCCGGCGGCGATCGAGGTGGAGCTGACGAACAAGCCGGATTGGAGCAGTTCGGACACGAATCTCGCGGCGGAGTTTTCGCTGAAGGTGCCCGGGTGGGTGTCGGGAGCCGGGAGGCGCGCGCTGCTGCCCGTGGGAATCTTCAGTGCGCCGGAAAAACATAGGTTCGAGCACACCACGCGAGTGCAGCCGATCTATTTTCACTATATGTCGCGGAAAGCGGACGACGTGACGATCGAGCTGCCGCTGGGCTGGCAGGTCAGCAGCCTGCCCAAGGAGGAGACAGAGGACGCAAAGGCGTTGGTGTACTCGATGAAGGTGGACAACAACAACGGGACGCTGCATCTGGAGAGGCAGCTGAAGAGCGAGCTGATCCTCCTGGACAAAAAATTCTATCCGACGGTGAGGAAGTTCTACGAAGTGGTGAGGACAGGCGATGAAGAGCAAATCGTGTTGCAACCGATGGCCGCGGCCGCGAGCAATTAGCGCCGTGCACAGGGGCGTGTGGATTGCGGTGCTGCTTGTGACGAGTTGCGCGGGGCTGGCGAAGCCGGCGCGCGCGGCAGACGCGCCACAATGGCTGCACGCGCTGGTGAACGCGCCGCTGCCGCCGCACGATGAGAGAGCGGACGCGGTGCTGCTGTATGCCGAAGATATTTTGAATGTACAGAGCGACGGAAAGATCAAGAGCATCGAGCGGCGCGCCTACAAGATATTGCGGCCGGACGGACGCGAACATGGAATGGTGCGCGCTTCGTTTGATTCCGAAACGCGCATTACGGGGCTGCATGGCTGGTGCATTCCGGCGCAAGGCAAGGATTACGAAGTGAAAGACAAGGATGTGCTGGAGACGGCGCTCTTTGGCGTTTTGAACGGCGAACTGGCCACGGACGAGCGATCGAAACTGATGACGATTCCCGCGGCCGACCCAGGAAACATCATCGGTTATGAAATCGAGCAGGAAAGGCGACCTTACATTTTGCAGGATTTGTGGGATTTTCAGCAGCAGGACCCCGTGCGGCAGGCGATCTATACGCTGCAATTGCCGCCGGGATGGGAATACAAGGCCTCATTCCTGAATTATCCCGAAGTGAAGCCGAGCTCCGAAAGTGGAAACCAATTGCAGTGGGTGGTGAACAACGTGGCGGGCATCCGGCCGGAAGACGATATGCCGCCGTGGACAGCAGTCGCGGGCGTGATGATCGTTTCGTTTTTTCCACCAGGCGGCGGACCGACGAAAGGGTTTGGAGACTGGAACGACATGGCGCTCTGGCAGGCGGGACTGGACCGCGGGCGTCGCGACAGTTCGCCGGGGATCAAACAGAAGGTAGCGGAGTTGACGGCATCGGAGACCAACGTAACGCAGAAGATGGCTACGCTCGCGAAGTTCGTGCAAAACGACATTCGCTACGTGGGGATTCAGCTCGGAATCGGCGGGTGGCAACCGCATCCGGCGGCCGACATTTTTTCGCACCGCTTTGGGGATTGCAAAGACAAAGTGACGTTATTGAGCACGATGCTGAAGGAAATCGGCGTGGATTCATATTACGTCGCCGTGAACACCGAGCGCGGAGCGGTCAACGAACAGACGCCCGCGACACGATGGTTCGATCACATGATTCTGGCGATCAAACTGCCAGAAGGGGCCGACCTGACGGATTTGCAGGCCGTTTATGTGGACAAGACAATCGGAAAGCTGCTCATTTTCGATCCCACGGATGATTTGATTCCTTTTGGCTATTTGCCGGGACAGCTGCAGGCAAATTATGGATTGTTGGTAACGGACGCGGGCGGCGAGCTTATCAAGCTGCCGAAACTAGGAGCGGCGCTGAATGGAATTCGCCGAAGCGCGAATTTTACCCTCACGGCGGATGGGACCCTGACTGGAGACGTCAAGGAACTTCGATTGGGGGACCGCGCCGCGGGCCAAAGGTATGCGTTGCGCACGGTGAGCACAAATCAAGACCGTATCAAGCCGATCGAAAACCTGCTGAGCGGCTCGCTTTCGAATTACCGGATCACGCACGCGGCTGTGGACAATCTGAATGAGACTGGACAACCGTTCGGTTACGAATACTCCGTGGTGGTCGAAAAGTACGCCAAGACTGCGGGGAATCTGCTGCTCGTGAGGCCTCGCGTGCTGGGGACCAAATCGAGCGCTTTGCTGGAGACAAAAGACCCAAGAAAGTTTCCCGTGGAATTTGACGGGCCGCTCATGGATTCGGACGACTTTGAAATTAAGCTGCCCGCGGGTTACGTGGTGGACGATTTGCCGCCGGCCGTGGACGTGGACTACGAATTTGCGAGCTATCACAGCAAGACGGTGGCTGACGGAAACACGTTGAAGTACACGCGCTGGATAGAAGTGAAGCAACTGACCGTGCCGGTGGAGCAGACGGAAAACTTGAGGAAGTTTTACCGGATCATCGCGAGCGACGAACGGAACACGGCGGTCATCAGACCGGCCGGAAACTAAGCGACAGCAGGCAGATCTCCGAAGCAAAATTTCTGGAGAGCAAGAATCAGGCGAGGCGCGTGCGGACGCGGTCGCTGAGGGCTTTGCCATCGACGACCTTGCCTTCGAGCGCAGCCTTGGCCGCTTTGACGACGGCGCCCATCTGTTTCATGGAGTTGGCGCCAGTCTCCGCAATCGCTTTCGCGATGGCCGCGTCCATTTCCGCGTTACTGGCACCGGCGGGAAGATAAGACTCGAGAATCGCCAGCTCTTTGGTCTCCTTATCGACCAGGTCCTGGCGGCCGCCCTTGCCGAACTGATCGATGGATTCCTTGCGTTGCTTGACCAGCGTTTGCAGGATTTGAATGGTTTCGCCCTCATCGAGCGTCCGGATTTTTTCCGTCTCTTTGTACTTGATCGCGGATTTGATTCCGCGCAGGACGCTGAGGCGAAGTTCGTCCTTCGAGCGCATGGCGTCGGTCAAGTCTTTCTGAATTTTTTCGGAGAGAGTCATGAGCTTCAATATAGCAGAAGAAAAAGAAAGTTGAGGGAATTACGCCCAACAGCAAGACACGGGGAGCCCGGGAAAATAAATCATTGAAGAGCAATTGACACCGTGCGGATGGCTCGTTACCGTTGATGTTTCCCTTTTGGCGGGTTTTGCTCGCCGGTTGCACCTGGAAACACAAACCAATCTGAATGAGGCCTGATGAAAGTCATAGTTGCGGACAAGATCAGCGAGAGAGGTGTTGCTCTGTTACGTCAGACGGGATGGAACATCGTGCTGACGACGAAAGACACGTTGAACGCGGAAATCGCGGATGCCGACGCCCTGATTGTGCGGAGCGCGACGAAAGTCACGGCCGAACTGCTGGAAAAGGCGCCACGGCTGCGCGCCGTCGGGCGGGCGGGCGTGGGCGTGGACAATATTGACCTGGACGCCGCGACAACGCGTGGTGTGCTGGTCATGAGCACACCGGGCGGAAACGCGGTCAGCGTCGCGGAGCATACCTTCGCGCTGCTTCTGGCGCTTGCCAGGCTGGTGCCGCGACTCGACAAATCCATGCATGAAGGGCGCTGGGAGAAATCGTCAGCCGCGGGAACCGAAGTGCGCGGCAAGACGCTGGGATTGATCGGCCTGGGCCGCATCGGGAGCGAAGTCGCGCTGCGGGCGGATGCGTTCGATATGCGCGTGCTCGGTTATGACCCCTTCATCAGCGAAGCAGCCGCCAGGGAATTGCAGGTTGAATTGGTGCCGCTCGAGAAGTTGCTGGCGGAGAGCGATTTTGTGTCGCTGCACACGGCGTTGAGCCCGGCGACGCAGAACCTGATTAACGCGGAATCTATCGCAAAAATGAAAGACGGTGCGCGGCTGATCAACGCAGCGCGCGGCGAGTTGGTGGATGAAGGCGCGCTGATCGAGGCTCTGAAAAGCGGAAAACTGGCGGGCGCGGCGTTGGACGTATTCGCGCAGGAGCCGCCGAAGGATTCGCCACTCATGGCCATGCCCAATGTGATTGCCACGCCGCACGTGGCTGGCTCGACGACCGAGGCGCAAGAGGAAGTGGGAACCCAGGTTGCCGTACAGATCAAAGACTACCTGGCGGAGGGATTGATTCGAAACGCGGTGAACCTGCCCGCGCTCTCGGCCGATCAATACCGCCGTGTTCGACCTTACCTGGGGTTGGCCGAGCGCCTGGGTTCGCTCGTGTCACAAGCCGTAGCCGCCCGGCCAGCTCGGATACGGATTCGTTATGCCGGCGAAGTGGCGGAGGTTGGGACACACTTGCTCCGCAACGCCGTTCTCGCGGGGATGTTGAACGCGGTTCTGGATGAAAAGGTGACCGTCGTGAATGCTCCCGCGGTAGCAGCGGCGCGAGGACTCTCCGTCGAGGAAGAGACGCGGAGGCGGGAACGCGGCTTTCCAAATACATTGGAAGTAGCGGCTCTACCCGAAAAGGGTGGTTTGACGCAGGGCTTCGCCGCCGAGGGCACGGTCCTTCATGACGGCTCGCCGCGCGTGCTGCAGATTGATGGCATTCAACTCGAAGCGGAACTCGCCGGGACGATGCTCTACCTGCGAAATCGGGATGAGCCTGGAGTAATCGGTCAGGTAGGTTCAACTTTGGGCAATATGGGAGTGAACATCGCCACCTTTGCCTTGGGCAGGCGAGAGGCAACGAAGGGTGCGGAGGCCGTTTCCCTGGTTCGGCTGGACGGAGACGTGTCCGATGCCATCCTGGGGGCGATTCGGGGAATTCCCGCGATCACGGTTGCCCGGTTTCTGAAGTTGGGTTAAACCCACAGGAAGCGGCCACACCGAGCCGTCTTATCCGATAGTCGATACGCGCGTCGAGGCCCCTACCATAACTGGATCAAACCTCAAGAATCCATAATTTCGATGGATTTGAATCGAAATAATACTAAGCATATCTTTCCTTGACAGAGAACCTCAATTTGACCTAAATGCTACCTCAATTGTAGGCCGATGGAGTTGTAGGAGTACGTTTTCCAGGGTCGAGCGTAGTTCCCGCCAGGTCAGGATCCTGTGAAGCGCCGCGAGTGGTGTTGTGTTCGCACAGTGCGTCCCGCTGCGCGCTTTACAACCAATCGAATTGGTGTGCGAAAGGAGTAGTCCATGAAGTGGTCTTTTATAAAAAGCAGTTTCCTGGTTTCTCTCGCCGCATTTCTCCTGGCGGCTACGTCCGCGTCGGCCCAGGTGGGCACTACCTCCGTGCGCGGAACAGTGCTCGATAAATCTGGAGCTGCAGTCGTTGGCGCCACGGTATCGCTGGATAACCCTGGCCAGGCGCTTCACCATGAAATAAAGACCAGCGCACTCGGCGCCTATGAATTTTTGGGCTTGCAGCCGGGGACTTACGTCCTGTCCGTGGAATTGTCCGGTTTTCGGAAGTGGCAGCAAAAAGACCTGCAACTTCTTGTGAACACGCCGTACACGCAGAACATTACCCTCGAAGTCGGCATGGCCACCGAGACGGTTGAAGTCTCCGCGCAAACCGTAACGCTGAACACCACGGACGCGTCTCTTGGAATCGCTTTCAACGAGAACCAAGTGAAACAGTTGCCTCTCGAGAGCCGCAACGTTCCCGACTTGCTCAGCTTGCAAGCCGGCGTCGTTTATACCGGCAATCGTTCCGACATCGATCAGGACACGGATACGCGCAGCGGCTCGGTCAACGGCGCGCGCAGCGACCAGAGCAACATCACGCTCGACGGCGTCTCGGTTAATCCCAAGGGCGGTTACGCTTTCCAGTCAGTTCTCCCCGTGACGTTAGATTCCGTCGAGGAATTTCGCGTGACCACGACCAACTACAACGCCGATGAAGGTAGCTCTTCCGGCGCGCAAGTCGCGCTCGTCACCAAGAGCGGTACAAACAATTTCCATGGCTCAGTGTATGAATACAACCGGACCAACGCCACTAGCGCCAACGACTATTTCATCAAGCAGGCTCAGCTAAACGCCGGCGAGCCCAATGAAGCCTTGAAGCTAACGCGCAACATTTTTGGCGCCTCGGTTGGCGGGCCCATTAAGAAGAATCGGTTGTTCTTTTTCGCGAATTTTGAAGGCTACCGCGACGCTGAAGCGCAGAGTGTGCTACGCACCATTCCCACCGCTACACTGCGCGACGGCATCGTGCAATACGCCTGCGCCGATCCGACGGCTTGCCCCGGCGGATCAGTCCAGGGCGCAAGCGGCGCGAATTACAGCGTCGCTCCTGGAAATTTTGCTTTGTCGCCGTCCATGCTCGCCGCGGAAGACCCGCAGGGTTTGGGGCCTGACCCGACGGTGATGGCCTATATGCATAGTACTTATCCGCTGCCGAACGACACCACCGTCGGCGACGGCATCAATACTTCCGGTTACCGCTTTGCGGCTCCGACCTACACTACACACAATTGGTACATCGCAAAGATGGACTACAACCTCACCGCCGACGCTCGTCATCGCATTTCCGTCAGCGGCGCGCTTTCGAATTCCAGCGACGCAGGACCGGGGTTTCTGCCCGGCTCGGCTCCTGAACTGACGACGGTCAACTACAACAAGGGAATCATCGTCAACTATTCCGCGACGCTCTCTTCGTCTCTCATCAACAACCTTCGCTACGGATTCATCCGCGAGAGCAACGGATTCGTCGGCGACTCGACGCAGGCCTGGGATTATTTCCGCAGCATCGACCAGGGCATCACGCGTTCTTCCAGCTTCCAACGTCCCATCCATAATATCTACGATGACGTCACAAAGATTCACGGCAGGCATACGTTTCAGTTTGGCGGCGTAGTCACTTTCCTCCGCAACCCCGAAACGAACCTCAACAATTCCTTCAGTGATGGCCTGACGAACGCTTCCTGGTTCGATACAGCGGCGCTGGCGAACACTGGTGTCCCTGGGCACTTCGATCCCTACTGCTCGCAGACCGCGGCCACATCGACCGGCAGTTGCTACAATCCCGATCCGACTTCAAGCAGTTACAATCCCAATGAGCCGCACTATCCCCAGGTCGATCCCAATTTCGGTAACTCCTACGACTTTCCTCTTACAGCCTTGACCGGCATGGTTTCTGAAGTGGACGCCTATTACAACTTCAACCGCCAAAGCCAGGTGTTGGCCCAGGGCACGCCCATCTCGCGCAACTTCGCGGAAAACGGTGCCGAACTCTATATGCAGGACGTTTGGAAGATAAAACCGAACTTGACGTTCACACTCGGTTTGCGCTATTCGCTGTTTTCGCCGCCGTGGGAGACGAACGGCCTTGAAGCCACTACAACTGAACCTCTCGGACAGTGGTTCAATCAGCGCGCCGCGAATATGGAACAAGGCATAGGCTCCAACGCCGATCCCGCGCTCGAATTCGATTGGTCCGGTCCTGCCAATGGCGGCAAGAGCGGCTACTACAATTACGACTACCATGACTTCGGCCCGCGTGTCGCGTTGGCTTGGTCGCCCAATGCAGACAGCGGGTTTTTGCGCAACCTCTTTGGCGGGGCTGGCAAGACCAGCGTCCGCGCCGGATTTGGCATCGTCTATGATCGTCTCGGCGAAAGTATCGTCGACACATTTGATCAGAGCGGTGGTTCCTTCGGTTTGCTCGACGTGCTGACGAACTCCGCCGGTATCGAAAGCCCGGCCAGCGCGCCGCGAATCACGAACATGAATGTGATTCCCACCGTCGATGCGCAGAACAATCCGCTCTTCGCGCCGGTTCCCCCGGCTCTGCCCACGCCCTTTCCGAATATCTTTGCCAACAACAATCTGAGCCCTTACGGATTCGCCATCGCGTGGGGCGACGACAACCACTTGAAGACTCCTTACTCCGAGACCATCGACTTTTCCATTGATCGAGATTTGCCCAGCGGTTTCTCTATTGAGGCCGCCTATGTGGGCCGCCTTTCGCACCACTTGCTGGCGCAGGAAGACATGGCTATGCCTTTGAATCTCACTGACCCCAAGACCAAGGTCACATACTTCCAGGCGGTCGATGCGCTGGCCAATCTCTATCGCCAGCCGAATGCCCCCGCAGCCAATACGTTGACGGCCGCGCAGGTCGGCCCTACGGCTTCCTATTGGGCCGACATGATCCAGCCGCTGGCTCCGGGCGGCGCTTACTCTCTCACGTGCAGCGGCGGATCCACTCCCAGCGCCCTGCAAGCTGCCTACGATCTGTTTAGTTGCTATTCGCAGAACGAGACCAGTGCGCTGTTTGGCTTGGACCTTTATGGCATCCCCGATTACAACAATCCGAACAATTCCTACTTCCCAGTCGATGGACCCGGCTCCTTCTGGAACGGCCAGTATTCGTCGCTCTACGCTTGGCGCACCATCGGCAACGCTGCTTATAACGCAATGGAAATCACTCTTCGCCACAAGCTCTCCCATGGCCTCCAATTCGATTTCAACTACACCTTCTCGAAGTCGATGGACATTAACTCCGACGCCGAGCGCATTGGCGAGTGGGGCGGTCTCAGCGGGCAGATCATCAATTCCTGGGATCCCAATGCCGAGCGTGCCGTCTCGGACTTTGACGCTACCAACCAATTCAACGCCAATTGGATTTACGAGTTGCCGTTCGGCAGCGGCCGCACCTTTGCTTCCAGCGCACACGGTTTCGCCGAGGGCGTCATCGGAGGCTGGCAGCTTTCCGGCCTCTTCCGGTTGACTTCCGGCTTCCCCGTGGATATCAGCAATGGCTACCAGTGGCCGACAAACTGGCAGTTGGGCGGAAACGCGTCGCTCGTCGCTCCTGTCAAGACGGGCGCCTATCCTGTGACAAGCGGCCCGGACGCCGGCAACATCAGCATCTTTGCCGATGGGCCAGACGCCATCAATGATTTCGTCAGCCCGCTCCCCGGCTCCGGTGGTGCACGCAATCAGATCCGTGGCCAGGGCTTTTTCAATATCGACCTCGGTCTCGCCAAGCGCTGGAAGATGCCTTGGAGTGAAGGCCAGAGCCTACAATTCCGTTGGGAAGTCTTTAACGTTACGAACTCTGTTCGCTTCAACGTTCAGTCCAACGTTCCCGAAGTCGATATTTCCAGCACCTTCGGCAACTACACAGGCTTGCTCACGAACCCACGCGTCATGCAGTTCGCATTGCGCTACGAGTTCTAGTCCGCCATCGCAAAATTCCAAACGCCGCCGGAGAGCCAGCGGTCCCTGGCGGCGTTGTTTTTGCCCTCGGTCACGGAACAGCCTCACTCGTCTTAGGGTTGCGGCCTGCCCCAATCCCGCGTAAACTAAGCAAAGTTTGCAATGGGATTCGGGGCGTAGCGCAGCCTGGCTAGCGCGCCTGGTTCGGGACCAGGAGGTCGAAGGTTCAAATCCTTTCGCCCCGACCACTTTCTTCAAATCAATCAAGCGGTTACGACGACTTCTTGTCCAACCACCGATGACGGTTGTTGCAGGCGCCGGATTCGGCGCGCTCAGCCTGCGCGTTACGATTGTCGATACGGAAGGGGGACGGTTCGTCCCCACTATTTTTGCCTCGGTCGCTGCTGGGGCGCACGGCTCCATCGATGCCGCGCAACGCGCATTGTGCCCGGAGCACCGTGTGGTCGAGGCCGATCCTCAATCCGCGAGCCGTCGCGAAGAGTTGTGCGGCATCTGTTGTGAGTTATATTTTGAATTCGGCAAATCCAATTCGCCCGCCATCTCCGCCGGACGCGTCCTTCCGGCATTGCGGCAGGTCGCGACCGCATCGCGAGGCAACGCATGATCCTCAAAGAACTCCGCGAAGAAGTCCTGCAGGCCAATCTCGATCTCGTGCGCCGCGGACTCGTGCTTTACACGTTTGGAAACGCAAGTGGCATCTCGCGCGAACAAGGTCTCGTGGCCATTAAGCCGAGCGGCGTGCCGTACGAAACGATGAAACCCGAGGATCTCGTTCTCGTCGACCTCGACGGCAAAATCATCGAAGGCTCGTTGCGCCCTTCTTCCGATCTTCCCACTCGCCTCATTCTCTATCGCGCGTTCGGTGGCATCGGCGGTGTCGCGCATACGCATTCCTACGCTGCAACCGCTTGGGCGCAGGCGCAAAAAGAAATTCCATGTTTCGGTACGACCCACGCCGATTATTTTCGCGGTCCGGTGCCCATTACGAAATCGCTCACTGCGGCGGAGATTCGCTCGGACTACGAAGCCAACACCGGGCACGCCATCGTGCGCCGCTTCAAGAAACTTGACCCGACGCATGCGTCGGCCATCCTCGTTGCCGGGCACGCACCGTTCTGCTGGGGAAAATCTCCCGCCGAAGCGGCACACATCGCGGTCGTCCTGGAGGAAATCGCTTCGATGGCTTTCCAAACCATTGCCGCCAATCCCAAGGCGCAAGCCATCTCCAAACATCTCCGCGACAAGCATTTTCTGCGCAAGCACGGGAGCACGGCGTAGTACGGTCAGAAAAAATAGGAGAGCCTCCGCAGAAAGTGTCGAAGAAGAGTGAAGTGGAAAGGCGTGGAGAAAGAACAGAAGCCTTGCGCTTTCGATGAGTTGAGAGGCGGGCTTACTTTTTCGCGGCCAGGGCGGCAACCTGCAAACTCATCGATTCCGCCGCAATCGCATTCGAATTTCGACGCACGGAAGCAGCTTCCGAGCCAAGACGAGCTTCGCTGTCCTTGCGCGCTTTCGTGACAACATCGAGTTCGTTGCCCGGATTTTTCTGCAAAGTGTTTTCCGCGTGCAGCAGGCAGGCGAAAGCATATTTTTCTGGCTGCTGTTCCTTGTGGAGAAACTCGGCGTAATTGAACCAATCAGACGCCGTGCTTTGCGCATCGGAAATCCCCGCGTCGAGGCGAAGCGCCCGTTGATAGGATTGCGCCGCGCCGCCGATGTCCGCCTGTTTTTCTTGCAAGTCCGCGAGATGCACAAGCGCCAGACTTTCGAGCGTCTTCTCGCCGGCTTTCTCCGCAAAATTCGTTGCCGCTGTGTAGCCCTTCAGCGCTTCACTCGTGTGACTCACTGCGACATCGGCGTCGGCTACCTTGATCAAGGCAACGAGCAGCGGCGCCGTCTCCGCTGGAATTTTCTCGTGGCGTGCCGCGATGATTTCCAGGTAGATGCGATAGTGCCGCGCCGCGGCTTGCAGTTGGCCAGCTTGATCGAGCGCTTGCGCCAAATAGAGTTGCGCGTTTGATTGTCCTGGGTCGATGTCGACGGCGCGTTGCCAATCGTCGACCGCATCTTCGTCATGTCCGAGGCGATGCGCGAGGATTCCGGAATCGACGAGCGCGTCCGGGTTGCGCGGCCAGCGCGCCAGAATTCTTTGGAACTGCGCATCCGCGTCGGCGAAGCGCCCGGCTTCAATCAAGCTCTGGCCATACGATTCCTGCAGCGCGAGGCTTGCGGGATTGATAGCCGCGGCACGGCGCATCGAATCCAGCGCGGCATCGCGCTGTCCCGCGCTTTGTTCGGCGTTCGCCAAGCGTACTTGCACGGCGCTATCATCCGGATTAAGTTTGGCAGCGCGCTGCAAGGCCGGGAGGCTGTTCGCCTCGCTGGACCACCAGAAGTGAACCTGGTCGACTCCGGCCCATAGAAAAAGCAGCAAAGCGACTGCGATTCTAATGGCGCGCGCGGCCGGCGCTCGACCGGCCAGCCAGCTTGCCGCACTCGCAAATCCATTTTTCTTCGCAACGCCCGCAGCGGCGGTTTTTTGCTGCGTGTCCAGGAGCATGGACGCAATGCATGAATCACGCAGCTTCCAAATCGCGCCGTCCAGAATGAAGTGGTGGATATTGACCAGCGCCGTAAAGGTCAAGAAGCTCGCGGCAAAATCCGTATGGAAAACGCGGCTGACGATCCAAGGCCCAGGAATGAACAGGGCGATGCCGCCAGCGATCAGCGTGACTAAATAGCCCGAGAAGGACCAATTCGAGTCGCCGGCCGCGCGCGCCTCTTTTTTCTGGTAGTAGCTTGTGATCCACAAATATTGCGTGGAGTGCAGCACGGCGAGAAGGCCGCTGCTGTAGCGCGTTTGCGGAATTTCGCGACCACTCGCGAGTTCGATGATCGCCGGCAAAAGGAACCAGAGAAACTGCGTCAGCGTCAATGTGGCGACCGGAAGAATGGCGCGGAAGTTGCTGCGCCGAGACAGCGAGACCAGCGCCCAGCCGCTGACTCCCACGAAGAAGAAAGCAAGGGCGGCTCGGGCGGGCAGCGTGAACTTCGCGGGCAGCGCCAACGAAAGGATCAGCGCGTCTCCGGATGGACCCGTGTGGAAACTGAGCATCAGCAAAATATAGGAAGCGATGAAGGAGAGCCGTAGCGCGGCGCGTTCTGTTTCCGTGGGCGAGACGCCGGCGCGGCGCGCGAACATCATCAATAGGCCGAAGTTCTGACCGGTGTAATGCCACGGGCTCCAGCAGATGTAGAGCGTGAAAATCCAGGGAAGGAGCGCGTACGAAAGATGCGTGAGGACTCCCGCAAGGCCGAGCAGGAGCGCGACGTGTACCGTATAAATGCGGTATTTCTCGAACTCATCGCGCGTGTGATAGGCGCGATAAACCGTGGCCATGAAGTGAGGGTAGTTGGAGAGCAGCGCGAGAAAATAAAACGCGATGGTCCAACTGCGCGCGTAGGAATTCGCAAAATAAAATCCAGCGAGCAGAAGCGGAGCGGACCACGCGCCGCAGCCGACCGTCAGGTCGATCCATGGCTTATAGATCCACGGGCTCTGTGCTCGAGAGGCGGCCGGACCGGAAGCCTGGGGCCCAGAAGGGTTTGCAGTCATCGTGCTCATTCCTTTGCAGATTAGCGCAGGCCGGGCACGCGCACACGGAGAGGGCACGAGCGCATGTGGAATCGGTTACTTGTACTTGCGAACGGGGTTTAGAAAACGGAGAGGGTACGCAGAAGCAGGCCTGCCAGGGCTCCGCCGAGAAGCGGGCCAATCACCGGAATCGGCGAGTAGCCCCAATCGGAGCCGCCCTTGCCTGCCACCGGCAAAATGGCATGCGCGACGCGCGGCCCCAAGTCACGCGCCGGATTGATAGCGTATCCGGTCGTGCCGCCCAACGAGAGGCCGATTCCCCAAACGAGGCTGCCGACGAGATAGCCGCCCAAACCGGCGGCTGGTCCGGTGGCTGAGACTTTCTTCGAAAAAATCGCGCCCGCGACGAAGACAAGAACAAAGGTGGCCAGGATTTCGCTGAACAAATTCGCAGCAAAACTGCGGATGGCCGGCCCCGTGCAAAAACAAGCCAGCTTGCTCGCGGGATCCGGCGTTTCCTTCCAATGGTGGATGTAGTGCAACCAGACCAGCGTGGCGCCTACGATGGCGCCGAGCATCTGCGCGGTCCAATCGGGCGCAAGCTTTACGAAGCTGGCATCGCGCACGGCGAAGCCCAGGGTAACCGCCGGATTCAAGAACGCGTCGCTGCTTCCACAAGCAATCGAGACGAACACGCCGGCCATGACCGCAAACGCCCAGCCGGTGGTGATCACCAACCATCCGCTGGCTTCCGCTTTCGATTTCTTCAGCAGCACTCCCGCGACGACGCCATTTCCCAGCAAAACAAGAGTCATCGTGCCCAGAAATTCGCCCAAGAAGGGGGATGTCATCCAGTAATCTCCTTATTGAAATGGGGCCCGATGAAGCCTGTTGCTTTGGCCATTAAGCCGAAACCCATTCGAAGGAGCGCGTGAGGGCTTTCTTCCAGTGCTTGTACAGTTCCTCGCGCTCCGCTTCCGCAAAGTGCGGGGCCCACGTCCGGTCGACGGCCCAATTGGCGCGCAATTCGTCCAGGCCGGAGAAGAACTTCACCGCCAGACCAGCGGCATACGCCGCACCCAGCGCGGTCGTTTCTTGGATGACGGGGCGCACGACTTCACGATTCAAAATGTCCGCTTGAAACTGCATCAGCAATTCGTTCACGACCATACCGCCATCCACGCGCAACGACGACAGTCCGATCCCCGAGTCCTTCTCCATCGCTTCCACGACCTCGCGCGTCTGAAACGCCGTGGCTTCGAGAACCGCTCTTGCCAAATGACCTTTGTTGGCGTAACGCGTCAATCCAGCGATGATGCCGCGCGCATTTTCTTTCCAATAAGGCGCATACAGTCCAGAGAACGCGGGAACGAAGTAGACGCCGCCATTGTCTTTCACGCTTCGAGCAAGCGCTTCGATGTCCGAGCTTTTTTCAATCATTCCAAGATTGTCGCGGAGCCACTGAACCAGCGCGCCTGAGATAGCGACGCCACCTTCAAGAGCGTAGCAAGCGGGCGCCGCCCCCAATTTGTAAGCCACGGTCGTCAGCAAACCAAATTTCGAAGGAACAGCGCGCTCGCCGGTATTCATCAGCAGGAAACAGCCGGTGCCGTACGTGTTCTTCACTTCGCCTGGACGGAAGCAAGCCTGGCCGGTCAGCGCGGCCTGCTGGTCACCCAAAATGCCCGCGACCTCGACGCCAGCGATGGCTGGAAGCGTCGCCGTGCCATACACTTCGCTGCTGGACCGCACTTGCGGCAGCATCGCCCGCGGAATCTCGAACGCAGCGAGCAACTCGTTGTCCCAATCGAGCGTTTTCAAATTGAGAAGTTGCGTGCGGCTCGCGTTGGTGACGTCCGTGACGTGCACACCGCCCTTCGGCCCGCCGGTCAGATTCCATACGAGAAAGGTATCGACATTTCCAAAAAGCAGATCGCCGGCCTCGGCCTTGGCGCTCGCCTCCGGAATATTTTTCAGAAGCCAGCGCAGCTTTAAGCTGCTGAAGTAGGTGCTCAGCGGCAAACCGGTTTGCGCCCGAAAGCGGTCCTGCCCGCCGTTGCTCGCGAAGCGGCCGACCTCATCCGACACTCGCGTGTCCTGCCACACGAGGGCATTCGCAATGGGCCGGCCCGTCTTGCGTTCCCACACGACGGTCGTCTCGCGCTGGTTGGTGATGCCGATGGCCGCGAGGTCCGAAGGCCGCAGCCCGCGCTGTTCGAGAGCCTCGGCGACGACTTCCTCGGTTCGGCGCATGATCTCGAGCGCGTCGTGCTCGACCCAGCCCGGGCGGGGAAAGATTTGTTCGTGCTCTTTCTGCGTCACAGCAACGACACGAGCACCCTTATCGAACACCATGAACCGCGTACTAGTTGTGCCCTGATCGATCGCCCCGATATAACTTTTCACGGAACCCGCCCTTTCCGGCCGCGCTGCATTTTACGCCGGAATGCCTAGTTTCCAAGAGGCAACAAGCATGTATTCGCCGAACCCTTAGCGTGCATCTAATACTCTGGGATGAGAAGAAGGGAGTTACCTCCATGTATAAGATGCTCCATCGAACAGTAATCCTGCTGCTCGCCGCACTAGTCGGCCTCGCCGCTTCGCCGCTGTTTGCGAAGGCAAAGGCAAGGGCCGATGCATCGAATCCAAACGCGGTCGTCATGACCATCACAGCGACGGGCAAAAGCAAAACGCAGCCTCCCGAGCTTGCGAAGAGCGACGTATCATTCTTTCAAGGCAGAGAGCGTTCGCAAATCGCCGATCTAAGGCGCAGCGATACGCTTTACCTCGCCGTGCTCATTGACGATTCGCTGCGCAGCAGCGTCACCCAGCAATGGGACGACCTGCGTGCGTTTTTCATGGCGCAGCCGCAGACCACGCATATTGCGGTGGCTTACTCGAGAAACGGCTCGGCCATGATCGCCCAGGATTTCACTACCGACCACGCGCTTGCGGCGAAGGCGCTGCGCATGCCTCTCGGCAACGCCAGCGTCGCTTCGAGCCCCTATCTGGCGATCCAGGATTGGGTCAAACACTGGCCCGTGACGGGCGAACGCAGCTCCATCATCCTGTTGTCCTCCGGAGTTGACTTCGTTCGCGGCGGGTTTGCGCCAGTCGATCCAGACCTCGACCCGACCATCGCGTACGCGCAAAAGCAGAATGTCAACATCTGGTCGATCTACGTCCCGGATGTGGGACGTTCCGGCCACGGAGTGGGCGGCTTCAACTGGGAATCGAATCTCGAACGCGTGTCTCAGGAGACCGGCGGCCAATCTTACTTTATCGGCCTCGGCATGCCGGTGACGTTGAAGCCGTTTTTCGACCAGATCCAGCGCAACCTGAATAACCAATACCTGCTGGCGTTTGCCGGCAACGGCGGACAGAAGGGCAAGTTCCAGACCGTTAAGGTGACGACGGAGCTTCACAATGTGGGGCTGTTGAGCGCTTCGCAGGTTTTCCTGCCGCCGGTGCAGTAAACGCAACGGCGTTTCACCGACCCGATCGCAGAAGGCGCGGACCAAATTGTCCGCGCCTTTTTTCTTTTCCGGATCGCACTTGTCTCTTTTCTCTCGCTCGGGCTAAACTAGCGCCCGGCCGGACCGGACGTTTCCGAAGAACCGATTCGCATAGTTGAAACGGTTTAAATGATGACGCACTCCGGCGCCGCCGCGGGGGAGAGCCTCATGATTTCGTATGCCAAGAAACAAGAGCTGCGTTCGCGATCGATCGCAAAGACTGCCGGCAAGTTGAAAAGTTTTATTTCGGCGACGAGTATCGCAGCCGCGTTCCTTGTGGCCGCGACGTTTGCAGCGACGGCTGCGCGCGCGGACGGCGACATCACTTTGCGCGAAGGATGGCGTGTGCAATCCTCCGCGAAAGTCAGCGAAGGCGCGGAGGCCGTTTCCACGGCCGGGTTTAACGATTCGAGCTGGTACAGGGCGACAGCTCCCAACACCGTTTTCGCGGTTCTCGTGGAAAATGGCGTTTACAAAAATCCTTACTTCGGGATGAACCTGCGTTCGGTTCCGGGCATGTCCTATGCCATCGGCTCGGAGTTCGCCAATCAGGAGATGCCGGCCGATAGCCCGTTCGCGGTGCCGTGGTGGTATCGCGAGGAGTTTGAAGTTCCCGCGCAATTCAAGGGGAAGACGGTTTGGCTCGCTTTTCGCGGAATCAACTATCGCGCGGATATCTGGATCAACGGAAAAAAGGTCGCGGGATCGGACCAGGTGGTTGGCGCGTTTCGCCGCTATGAATTTGACGTGACGCAATTCGTCAAGGCCGGGGAGAAAAATGTGGTGGCGGTGGAAGTTTCCGCGCCGCACGCAAACGAGCTTGGCATCACGTGGGTGGATTGGAATCCTACGCCGCCTGATAAGGACATGGGGCTTTGGCAGGAAGTGGTGCTCTCCGCGAGCGGACCAGTCGCCGTGCGGCATGCAGCGGTGGAAACGAAACTGGATCTTCCGGCGCTCGACAAGGCGCACCTGACCGTGCGCGCCGAATTGGAAAATATTTCGAACGAAGCCGTAAAAGGAACAGTGCGCGGAAGGATTCTCGGAGCATCATCGCCGATTGAGTTTTCGCAGAGCGTGGAGTTGAGCGCCGGCGAACACCGCGCGATTGCCATCACGCCGGAAGACGCGACTTCGTTGAATGTGGCCAATCCGCGGCTCTGGTGGCCGTACCAGATGGGCGAGCCGTATCTGCACAAGCTCACATTGGAGTTTGTTCCTGAAAAGGGCACTGTCTCTGACAAGCAGACCATTTCCTTCGGCATTGTTCAAACGGATTCCGAACTGACGCCCGAAGGCTATCGGCTGTTCAAAGTGAACGGCAGGCCCGTACTCGTGCGCGGCGGCGGCTGGGCGCCGGACATGATGCTGCGCATCAATCAATCGCGCCGCGAAGCGGAGTTCCGCTACGTGAAAGAAATGGGACTGAATACCATCCGCCTGGAAGGCAAGCTCGAAGATGAAACCTTCATGGAGCGCGCCGACCGTGACGGGATTCTGATCATGGCCGGTTGGTGCTGCTGTGACGCGTGGGAGAAGTGGGGCAAGTGGGGCGAAGAGAACAAACGCGTGTCCGTCGATTCGCTGCGCGACCAGATTTTTCGTTTGCGCGCGCATCCCAGCCTGCTCGTTTGGCTGAACGGCAGCGACAATCCGCCGCCGCCGGAGCGCGAGAAGGCGTACCTCGACGTGGAAAAAGAAGAACACTGGGCGAAGCCGGTGATTTCTTCCGCCACCGAAAAAAAGACGCAGCCGACGGGAGCGACCGGCGTGAAGATGTCCGGCCCGTATGAGTATGTTTCGTCGAACTATTGGGAGCTCGACAGCAAAGCCGGCGGCGCGTACGGATTCAACACCGAGACGAGTCCCGGTCCGGCCGTTCCGCCGCTTGAGGAGTTGAAATCGATGTTTCCGCCGGACAAACTCTGGCCGATCAACGAAGTGTGGAACTATCACGCAGGCGGCGGGGAGTTTAAGGATATTCACGTTTTCACGAACGCCATCGAGAAACGCTACGGCGCGGTGAAGGACGTTGCGGACCTCGCATGGAAATCTCAGGCGATGACGTACGAAGGCGAACGCGCCATGTTCGAGGCGTACGGACGCAACAAGTTCAAATCGACCGGCATTATCCAGTGGATGCTGAACAACGCCTGGCCCGGATTGATCTGGCATCTTTACGATTACAGCCTGCGTCCCGCAGGAGGATACTTCGGCTCGAAGAAGGCGCTCGAGCGGGTCCACGTGCAGTTTTCATACGATGACCGCAGTGTGGCGATCGTGAACGGGGAAGAGAAGGAACTGAAAGGATTGAAAGTTGTTGCGAAGATTTACGACACGTCGATGAAAGAACGCTACTCGCACGAAGCAACCACGGACGTAGCTGCCGATGGCGTGACGCGAGCCTTCGACGTTACCCAGCCGGAAGGCATTACGACCACTTATTTCCTCAATCTCCAACTATTCTCGCCGAGCGGAAAATTGTTGAGCCGGAATTTCTACTGGCTCTCGACGAAACCCGATGTTCCCGATTTCAGCAAAACGGAGTGGTACATGACTCCGCTGTCGCAATATGCGGATTTTGACGCGCCGCAAAATCTTCCCGCGGCCAGCGTAAAAGCCTCGATGGAGTTTTCCGAAAGCGGCGCAGAGCCGACCGCGCACGTCACCGTGGAAAACACGGGTACAGGGCTGGCTTTCCTGGTGCGGCTGCGTTTGCTCAAGGGGAAGGATGGCGCCGAAGTTCTGCCCGTCTTCTGGGAGGACAACTACATTTCCTTGATCCCCGGCGAGAAGCGCGAAGTTACGGTGCATGTGAGGAAGCGCGACGTGGGCGAAGCCAAGCCGGTACTCGCCGTCGACGGGTTCAATCTGGCGCCTGCGGAAGTGGAATGAACCGGCCTTAACTTCAAGAAGTAGGCGTCGGAAACAATTTGAGCAAGGCGCAGGTTGCAAGGCTAATTCTAGCTGCGCAAATCGCGCGGCTGCGGCAATGCGCCGTTCAGTCGTTCGAACTGCCGTGCGGAGCTACGCGAGTCGACTCCCGGATCACCAGCTCGGGATTCATTTTTTGCTGCACGGTATTCCACTCGCGCTTCTCGATCCCGGCCTTGATCCCGTCCATCACGACATTGACGGCGTATGTGCCCATGGCCTCGAGCGGCTGGCGGATGGTCGTCAGTGAGGGCATGCTGAGCCCAGCCGGCGCGACGTCGTCGAACCCAGTGACGGAGCAATGCTCCGGCACCTTGATGCCCGCTTTGGTCAGCGCGCGAATCGCACCGAGCGCCGTCAAGTCGTCGAACGCCATCAGCGCAGTGAACTTCTTCTTTTTTTGCAGCAACTCTTCGGTCAGCCGGTGGCCGCCTTCGAATCCGGAATTGGGATCGAACGAATCGGGAAGCTGCAGCACCAGGGCAGGATCGATCTCGATGCCTGCGGAGTGCGCGAACTTTTGCACGCCGCGCCAGCGTGGAGCGCTGTCGATAATCATCTTGGGCCCGCGAAGGAAGGCGATTTTGCGGTGGCCGAGTTGGTGCAAGTGTTCGAGCGCCATGCGGCCGCCAATTTCGTTGTCGACCATTACGGAACTCACCGTGTCGGCGGGGAGTTCCCATCCGATGGTAGCCGCGGGAATATTGCGCTTGCTCAAATCCGCCAAGAGATTGATGTCCACGACGAGCCAGTTGGCCACCACGATCAAGCCTTCGACATGGTGCTCGAGCAGCATTTCGAGGTAACGCTCGAAGCGATTGCGCTGATTGTGCGCGTCGGCGAAAATCGGAACGTAAGAGGACGGGTACAGCGCGTTTTCGATGCCGCGCAACACCGGCGTGCAGAAAGGGTCGGTGATGTCGAAGAACATCACCCCGACGGTGTGGCTGCGCTTGCTCCGCAGGAAGCGCGCCATCGCATTCGGACGGTAGCCAAGTTTTTTGGCCGCGTCTTCGATGCGCTTTTTTGTCGCCGGCGCGATGTAGCGAGCCAGCGGCGCGTTGTTCAACACGATGGAAACTGTCGCGGGCGAGAAGCCGCTATCTTCCGCGACGTCCCGCATGGTCACCGTTTGGCCCCTGTCGCTTCCGCGCTTCACCTGCATGCCTCCGGGCTCCCCCATTCTGCCAGAGTCTCCTCGATTTGCACTCAGCCGCGCCTGGCCGAGCGGCCTATTCCTATTCGGCGGGCACATCAAACGACAGCGGCTCGCGGAAACCCTTTGTCTTCCAAGCGCCAAACGCGATTCCCGCCACCATCCAGACCGTTCCCCACTTCAGCGCACGTGGGCTTAAATGCCACCACAGTCCGAGGCAAACAAAGAAGCCTACAACCGGCACGATGAAATTCAATACGCTTCGCTCACCCTTCCTCACAAAGTAGTGGACGAAGGAGGATGCATTGACTCCCATGAACGCAAGCAGCGCACCGTAGTTCAGGAGCTCGATGCCCTGTTCAAAATTCATCGCGAACGAGCCCAGGAGTACAATCGCGCCAATGAACAAAACGTTGTTCCGGGGAATCCCGTGTTTCGCGTCGATCTGCCCAAAAAACGATTTCGGCAAGGCGTTGCTCTTTCCCATTCCATAGAGCAATCGCGCCGCGCCGATTTGCGCGCCCATCCCGGAGCCAAAGTTCGCCACCAGCAACGTCGCTCCGACAATCGTGAACATCGGCGCCCATGCCCGCGCTGCCGCGAATACATACGCTTGGTCCTGATTCGGAAATGGCTGCGAAGCCGGCCACACCAACTGCGCGACGTAGACTTCCGCTGCCGATAGAACGCCCACGGCGAGGCACGTCATCACAGTGGCTAGCATGACGTTGCGGCGCGGATTTTCCGCTTCTTCCGAGAGCGTCGAAATTCCGTCGAACCCGATGTAGGTCAGCACCGCAAGCGAAGTGCATCCGGAGAGGTTATCCCAGGTAAATGTCTGCGGATCGTAAAACGGCCGCGTGAAGAATCCTGGATCGCTGTGCGGATGGCCGAAAATGTACCGGATCGTTGTGACGAACACGACCACGACAACGGCGCTCATCCCGGCGGCCAGGCCGGCATTGACGCGTGCGGATGTCTTGATGCCTTGCAGGTTCAGCAGCGTGAACACCACGGCGAAAAATATCTTCCAGCCCCACGCCGGCAAGCCCGGCGCAAACTCATGCGCTTGTCCCGCGCACCAGATCGTGCAGATCAATGGATTCACGATGTAATCCATGACCATGCTCCACCCCGTCACGTATCCCGCGGCAGGATGGATTTCACGCGCCACATACGTGAAGGCAGAACCTGCGCTCGGATAGACGCGTGCCATCTTTCCGTAGCTCACGGCGGTGCAAAGCATCGCCACCATGGCGATGAGAATGGCCGTCACTACGTGGCCGCGGCCGCGGTCGCTCAGCGCGCCAAACGCGGACATCGGCGCTACCGGCTGGAGCACGATGATGCCGTAGAGCAGCAGATCCCAGAGCGTAAGTGTGCGCCGCAGGTGCGGCCCGGCGCTGAAGTTGGCTTCGTCGCTCAAGCGCTTCTCCCTTTCGAAGGGGCCTCGTTCTGCGCGTCCAGCAACACCGCGCGGGAAAGGTTTTTCGGTTCATCGGGATTCAATCCCTTGCGCAAACCCACGGCGAGCCCCAGGAGTTGCGCCGGAATTGCCGTCATGGCGAGCCGGGCGCCCTCTGGCGCGTCCGAGCCCAGCTCGATCAGCAAATCGCTATCGCGCCGAAGGATCGGCGTGGCACTCTTCGCCACAACCATTGTGGCTGCGCCCAATTTTTTCAATTCGCCAACCATCTGGTTTTCCTCTTCCGCGGCGGCATCCGAAACCAGAAACGTAATCAGCGTTTCTTTGCCCGCGATCGCGCGCGGTCCGTGGCGAAATTCTAGCGTGTGGTAAGCCTGTGCGTAGGACGCGGACATTTCCGTCATCTTCAGCGCGGCCTCCTGCGCCAGCCAATAATGTGCGCCCTGTCCAAGAAACACGAAGTCCACGAACCGCCGCTTCGTTCCAAGCGCCCGAATCTTATCAGCATTGGCCCGAAGCCAATGCGTGGTCTTTTCGGGCAAGGCGTCCAGGGCGCTGGCAAGCCTGGAATCGCCCGCAAGTTTCGCGCCGAGCCTTTCGAAGAGCAGCAAAATGGAGGTGAACGAGCGCGTCATCACCACACTTTTTTCATCCGCCCACGGCAGCGTCACCGTTCGCGTGCACAATTCGCCGAACGCGCTACTCGTGTTGCAGGTCACGCCCAGCGCGCGAATGCGGCCGCCCGCTTTCAGCAATTCTGCCGCACGCAAAACTTCCGTGGTTTTTCCCGAGCGCGATATCAACACAACTTGCCGCGCGCTGCTCCTCCGGAGCACCTCTTCACGCGCGAAAAGCAGCTCTGACGCCGGTGCCGCCGTGCAAACCGTGCCAAGCAGCTTCGTCCACCGTGAAGCGATCGTTTGCGAAAGGTAGTAGCTGGAGCCGCAGGCGACAAACAGCCAGGGCTCCCCGGAGGAAAAACCTTCTAAGGCATCCCGCAGTTCGGCCTTCTGCTCGAACTGCCGCGCTGTTTCCAGCCATGTTGCCGGCTGCGAGAGAATTTCTTCGAGCGTTTGCCGGCCGGCAGCCTGCGAAGTGGAACGTTTGCTGCGAGCCGCGCGCGCATTTTTCTTCAACACTCTTCGTGTGCGTTTTTTCACGCGCGGATCATATTCCTTTCGCTCGCTCGGCCTTCGCCGAACGGCGGCCGCCTGTTTTCGTGGGAAGAGCGAGGCAGTCTCCTGCTGTTTGCTTCGCTCATTGAACCGTTTCAATAAAGGCATTTTCTAGGAGTTTCGCGTTTCGCGCAAGCCGAAAATTCCCCGGGCTTATGTTGTTTTCGCATATGGCGCGCCGCATTCTTTCCGTCGCTCGCGAATGCCACCTGTCCGTTCGGACAGCACCACACCTCTGGAACCCGCAAGAACAAAGGCCAGCGCAACGCGGTGTCCAGAAAGGTGTCCAAACATGCTCAAAAAACACGGCAAGTACTTCGCGGACTGGAGGGACGAAAAAGGCCGCAGGCTCCGCAAAGCCTTCGACACGAGGAAAGAGGCCCTAGCATTCCAGCAGGCGGAACGGGAGAAGAGAAGCGCCGCAAAAAAAGCCCGGCCCCGCCGAAGATTGAAGACCTCGCGGCGCTCTTCACGCGGGGCCGCATCGACACAGACCCAACGCGCCTCGTAGCGGAAGAACTCACGAGGCTCTTCGGCACCATGAACGCAACCGCCATCGAGCAACCCCACATCGCCGCCATCGTCGGACGCTGGCGGAAGGACTACGCACGCAACACCCAGAACGTGCGAACGAAGGCTCTCCGCCGAATCCTCAAGGACGCCGCGGCCATCATCGGCAAAAACCTCGCGGAAGCAGTCCCGCGAATCAGCGAAGCCCGGCCCCGCCAGCAAACGGTGTCCGCCGACCAGCAAGCCCAATTCCGGGGGAAAGCCCCGCAGTGGCTGCGCCTATTCGCCCTACTCTGCTCGGACCTCGCCCTGCGTTTCAACGAAGCCAGAACGGCCACCCTCGCGAACTATGACCGCGAAACCCGAACCCTGACCCTCACAACGAAGGGCGGCGACCTGCACACGCTGCCTGTCACGGACGAAATCCGCAGAATCATCGAGTCGCTGCCGGCAGACCGGCCAGACGCCAGCATGATAGAGCTCCTCTACGGAAAGCCCATCTCCCGCAACATGATCCGCTATCAGTGGAGGAAGACGCGCCGCAACGCCGGATTGCCCGAGGAAATGCACCCGCACGACCTCCGGCGAACCGCGGCCACAAACCTCTACCGCAACACGAAAGACGCGCGCCTCGTCCAGCAGCTTCTAGGACACCGCACCCTCGCCACCACCGCGCGCTACATCGTCGACCAGGACCCAGACCACCTCCGCCACCTACTAGAAGGACTCAAGCCCTTCACCGAGGTGAAGCAGTGAGAGCCATCCCGATGACCCTCACCCGCGCCGTCGATATCTGCACGGCCATGCTCCGCGAAAACGAAGACGAAAAATGCAAGCGCTTCGACCGCCTGTCGAATGAAGAGATGAACGCCATCGCCCACCTATGCCGCTACGCGGTACCGGAGGCTTGGGGAGAGAGAGCGAAACACAAATGAAAGGAGACAACGGTGTCCAGAGCAACGTACCGGATTGTAGTGAGGTGGAAGCACAAGAAGTGGGGACCGCAGATGCTGAAGCTCAGCGCCGAAGGTACATCGATCAGGCGCGCGATAGCCAACGCACTCCTCGGCTTCTTCAGCGACTCGAACAAACGCCACCAACGCCGCGACGCCCACGCCGAAATAAACGTCACGGCGTGGCGGGAAAGGAGGACCAATGCCGCTAAGTGAGTGGGCCATTCTCGGACTCTCGCTGATGTTCGTAGGAACAAGCATGTACGCGTGGGGCAAGCTGGAGATGTACGAACGCGCCGAGCAGGAACGCCACGCTGCGTCTCTGCGCCGCGAGTTCCGCCCGCTGCTCACCTCGCAGGAAATCGTAGACCGCCAAATCGACGAGGCCGAAAAGAAGTTCGCCGCCACGAAGAAAGGCAGGACACCGTGAGATACCACATGGTCATTCTGATAACGCCCGAGGACGGCAGCCCCGCCACAAGGTACGAGCACCAGGCGGACCACCTGAACCACCACTACGCCATGCGCGCCGCCTTGGACACCGTGACGCAGGACGAGTACGGGCACGTCTCGGCCGACGAATCCCTCGCCATCATCGTCACCCCGCAGCCGGAAGACGATGAGGAATTCGCCTGGTACCCACCGACCGGAAAAGGAAGTCCCCACCCGGACCACCGCGACCCCTACGGCAAAGTCGAATACAACCTCCTGGCCAAACACACCGCAGGCACCGAGGAGGAACAGCACGAAGCGAACCTCCGGTGGAAACAAACCCACCCGGAGTTCGCGCTGGAGTACCTGGAGGAGCTCCAGCGCATCGAGCGAGAGGAGGCCGAGAGACTCCTCGGCATGCAGTAGCAAAAAAAAAGGGGTCCCAGGGGAACCGCGCGATCGCGCGGTTCCCCCCACCTCCTACACGTTTCAGCACAAGTAATTGTGGTACGGGGTCACCCATGCCACAATCCCCACCCAACGTGGCCATCCCTCGCCATGCCCTGGCGAACACCACGCGTGAGGGCCGGAGCGGAAGCCGACCCTCACACCCCAAACACGGAACCAGCGCCGTGCGCAAACGATTCCCATCGAAGGCCGCATTGCGATCGCGGCGCTACCGCGCCGCACATCCCGACAAAATCGCAGCCGCAAACAAGCGCGCGCACGAAAGTGGGTCCCACGCAAGATCCGTCGCACGCGCGGATCCTAACGTAGAGAGAGAAAGGCTGCAGGAACGCTTCTACCGGGTGGGCATGTCCGCCAAGGACGGCAGCGGTACGGTGTCCAAGAAGGAAGTATTCCATCCCGATCTGTGGTGGATGGACACCGAAGGCAGGCTACACAAAGAGGATCACAGGTCGGCCGAAGAAGTGATCGAGCAGCACGAGAAAGGACACCGCGCATGAGCATCGTGGAAAGCATCGTCGGAGGAATCGCCACGGCGGCAGGAAAGAAAGTCATCGACGCCGCGACACGCGGACAGAGGAAGCGCGGCAAAGGCAAAGCCGGTAGGACCGCGGCGGACGCACTAGAAGCCGCCATGCGAAAGAGCGCCGCGAAGTCGAACGACCAAGCCCTACAGGATTTTCGTGAGGACCTTTTCGCCGAACTGACGAAGATGATAAAACCGGCCATCGTTCAGGCGAAAAAAGGAAAGCCCGCCCTGCTCAGAATTCTCACGCGGTACGGCAAATGACCGCGAGAAAGG
>JBAQJX010000053.1:0-2003 GCA_049641765.1 Candidatus Acidiferrum sp. | reverse complement strand
GCCGGGTTCGTTTGAAGAGCTGCACGAGCGCGGCTTGCGTTATGCGGCGCAGATCGCCAAACCGGCGACCGCACCACGAAAAACCTTCGCCCGTCCTGTCCGCGAAAAATCAGAAGTCGAACTCGCGGAAGAGTTGCGGCGACAGAAGGCTGCCCTCGCCGCGCGCGGATGGCTGCCGAACGAACAGCCGGGGCAAAATCCTGCGCTACTTTCGCCCGTCGGTAAGAGCTGCGAATCGAATGTGGGGTTAGGCCAGGCCACAGAGAGTTGATTTCAGCAGCACTAAAAAGGGAGGAATTGTGACGACGATTTTGGAAGAAACGAAAGCAAAGCATCACCGGCGTCTGGTCGAGCTGGACGACGACCGGCAGAAGCCGCAAGCCAAGCTCGCGGAGAAGCTCCGGGTGCGCGCCGATCTGCGCCAACAGCTCGCTGCGCTTGGAGCGGAGCGGCCGGAAAACAAAAACCAGCTCTACCGTCTCGGCCACGAAATCAAAAACGCCGAGCAAGAGATCGCCACGCTCGAAAGCAAGCTCGCGAAAATCGACGGCGAAGCGGCGACACACCATGCGCGGATTCTCGAATGCGATCGGCCAGGCGATGAGGCGAGACTCGCCCAACAGTACGAAGCTGCGCGTCGAGCGATGGCCGCGGCACGAATCGCAGTCGCCGAATACTTCCTGGCTGGTGCACTACACACGCGAAAATACGGAGAGGACGGCCGGCTCTTCGACAAAAAGCTGCGCGAGGCGTTCCACGAGGAGCAGCGGACGTTGCGGGACAAAGGCTGGCAAACGTTGGACCCGGTCAGCACGCCGTTCGGCAAAGTGGATTTTCAGCCGATGTTGCCGCCGGCAAGAAAATCTTGAGCGCTTCGTCGAAAGAGTTTTTCAAACTGGCCAAGCGCGAACTGCGACGGAGGAGCCGGTAAGAATAAACCGTGGCCACCGTAATCAAATTCGGGAATGCTCCAGCGATCATGCCGACGCCGTGCTCTGGTCGTTTGCTCGAGGCCACTGAAGTCGCGGCAATCACTGGCCTCTCGACCGAAACGCTCGCGCAGTGGCGCAGCCAACGGAAAGGAATTCCATTTATCAAACTGAGCCGCAATGTCGTGCGATACCGTCAGGTCGATTTGGACAAATTTTTAGAGGAGCGTATAGTCCCCGTCGAAGCTGGTCAGCTTCAGAGAAGGGGGAACAGATAGCTATGGGACTGTACCGACGCGGGAAAATCTGGTGGTTTAGTTTTGAGTTTGAAGGAAGAAAAATTCAAGAATCCACAAAGATGCGGAGCAAGGACAGGGCTCGGGACGTGGAAGCAAAACGCCGCACAGTTTTAATCGAGCGACGTGCCGGGTTTTCAAAGACAAAGCTCGCTCCGAAGTTCGAGGAATACGTTCCAAAATTCCTGGCTTGGTCGAAACTGCATCACAAACCGAAGACATGGGAACTCCACAATACGAACTGCGACACACTCTTGCGATTCTTTCGTGGTTGCTGGCTGGATGAAATCACGCGCGACATGGTCGAGGACTTTAAGCTCGCGCGATCTGGCGAAGAGCGGCGCAACGCAAAGGACGGCAGCATCGTCTCGCCGGCGACAGTGAATCGAGCCCTGACGACGCTCAAGAAACTTTTTTATCACGCTGAGGGGTGCGACTACGGTATCGCCAGTCCTATGCGAAAATTTGAGCTTCTCAAAGAAAACGATGGACGGACGCGGGTAGTGAAGTTCGAGGAAGAGATCCGATACCTATCTGCGGCGAGCCAGCCGTTGAGGGATATCGCTCAAGTCATCCTCGACACCGGCATGCGGCCCGACGAAGTGTTCCGAATCCGCGTCGAGAATCTCGATTTCGCGGCACGCACAATCTTCATCCCATCCGGAAAGACGAAGGCAGCTCGCCGTAAAGTCACGATGACGGCGGACGTGTTAGAGCTGCTCAAAAAGCGGGCGACGAACGCTAAGGGCGGTTTCATCTTCCCGTCGAAGTCCGACCC
>JBAQJX010000046.1:0-9427 GCA_049641765.1 Candidatus Acidiferrum sp. | reverse complement strand
TTGTATCGCTTCTTGATGCAGCGAAGGAACTCGGAATCTCTGTGTCGACAGCCAGGCGCTACGTGCTGAGCGGTTCGCTTCCTCACGTACGAATCGCTGGTCGCATTCGCATCCAAAACGACGCTGTCGTCAAAGCGAAGCGCTACGGTATAGCCATTAAGCGAGAGCCGGGGTCTTTGATGAAGCGCGAGAGTGCGCAGCCAACCATCGGAGAGCGGATCCTTGCGGCGGTGCTGGGACACCAGTTTGGAATCTCGTCGGATCGTGCGCTAAACGCCTATGTGCGAAGAGGACCGAAACTCGATCCGTCCTGGGAACAGGTCGGCGAAGCGCTTCTCGGGAGAGCGCCAGCACAGTCCGACGTTCCTGCGTCGTCAATTTCGACCAGCGACGCAGATAGCTCACGCTGACGGGGGAGCAGCGGATGAACAAACCTCCGGCATTCCAGTTCTACGTGAAGGACTGGCGCTCAAGCTCCACGGTTCGCTCGATGACGAGGGAACAGCGTGGGGACTTCATCGACATGCTGGCGGCTGCGTGGGATCAGGACGAACCGGGCACTTTGCCCCTTCCTTTCGAGCTCGCTGCGAAGATTTGCGGAATGTCCATCCGAAGTTTCCGGAAGTTTGTCGAAACTTTCCCGAAACTTTGGCAAATCGATGGCGGTCGATTGGTGAATCCGAGGCTCCGCGCTCAGTATGAAGAAAATCAGCAACGCCAAAAGGCTCAATCAGATGCGGGTAAGAGAGGTAACGAAAAGCGGTGGGGCAAGGCATCGGGTGGCGATTCGGGTGGTGATCGCTCTGCATCTGCATCTGCATCTGCATCTGCATTAAAACCTACGGCCGCTGCCGCGGCCGAGCTCACTCCATCCTGTGGAAATGTAGAAAAACAGGGGCCCGAACGAGCAATCGCGCGGCTTGCGCAAAGGAAATCTCTGACCCCCGTTCGGAAGACACAAAAGGAGCTCGACGAACGGCGGCGCTTCCTTCAGAGACAGGCGGAGGAACTTCAACGAAAAGGCCAAAGCGCTGGCTAGGGAAAGGCAAAGGCTCGAATCATGCAAAAACAGAATGTTCGCTACGTGCAGATCGGACGGATCGCGGATCGAGCGACAGAGCTTTTGAGAACTGAGCCCAACAAATCCCTCGGCGACCTGGGGGAAGAACTTAAGCAATTTGCAGCGGACAACAGAATTCCGTATTTCGACGCGTGGCCGGGCGCAGCGTCGCCGATCCAACAGGCCATCACGATCGCCGTCGAAAGGAGAAAAAAATGAAGCGGGACAACGAGATAGAACTCAGGGACGCAGCGGAGGCGGCGGATCTTCCAGAGGAAGTTGTCGGGCGAATGGCCGAAGAGGGAAAGCTGAAATCTCGGCCCGCTGACGGCACGATCTATTTTGTGCGCGAGGAGATTGAGCAGCTCATCGCTCGGCAGATCGAGGAAATTCGGTCGACGGAAGAGGCGTGATGTTCAGAGACGATGAGTTCGATGTGTACGTGACTGAGGACGCTCTCGCAATCGTTCATCGCGGCGATCACCTTGCGAGCGCGCAGACGTTCGGCGCGGATTGGGACGGTCCCACGCACTCCGCAGTATACGCAACGGTCTTCGATGCGCCGAAATCGGGCGAACCGGTAGCGGTGCCGCGGAACCCTCGCGGATATGTTCTCCGCTGTCTCCTGAGCTGCGTCTTCGCCGATCCGGCGGCGTGGGTCTGCGCGGGCGCGGCGCTCGCATGGTTCGTTTGGCTGGCGTGGAAATGATGCGCAGCGTGCTCAGGCTGACGCGGATCAGGATGACGCGCTCGATTTTGCTTGATGGAGCCCATGCGGAGGAAGGCTCGATTCAGTACGTCACGAGCGCGGTTGCGGATGATCTTGCGATGCAGCGCTCTGCTGTTCGACTGGAAATTTTCCCCCGGTTGTTTTCACGGATCCGGCTACTCATCGCGGCTTGGTTCCAAAAAAAAGAGAGAGGAAGTGACAAATGGATCGGATGGAGAAAGCACAAACGTTGATCGAGCAGGCGCAGAAGCTCGGCGTTCGACTCGACTTCGATTGCAATTTGCTCACGGCGACGAAGTCCCCTTCGGGCGATCCCGGCGGACAAGATCTCGTGATCGAGGAACTGGCGAAGCACATCGTCGAAGCTCGTTCCCTCGTGAAAGCGCGGGCGACGAATGTTCGCGCGAGCTACTTCGTCGGCGAGCGGATCGCAATCAATGACGGCTTGAGCCTGTCACCCGGCGGCGTGGGCGTGCTGTGGGGCGTCCTGGCAGGGGCACATAGAGACGGCAGTTTGAGGATCTCATTTAGCAGCGAAGAGTGGAAACACGCGCGGACGGTTACGGCAAAAGCGGAGGATCTTTTGATGGTAGTGGACGAAAAGGTGGACAGCGCTGCGCCCGCGCGCAACGACGACTCGGGATCGGAGCAACGTCCGAAGGGATTCATCGGACGAGTGCGGGACAGTCTGCGTTAGGAAAGTGGCAGCCGCACCAAAACTCGCAGCGACGAACGGCGCAGACTCAGAACCGCGTCCGGCGCACTCTGCGCAGCACTTTTTCTCGATTCCCGAACTCGCTGAACGTTGGCGATGTTCGCGCGGATCCGTCTACAACCGAATTCGCGGGCAACTGGTGGTAGACTTCGCCGCCAAGGGCCGGAAAGGACACAAGCTCATCCCGGTCGACGTCGTGCTGAAGATCGAGCGCGCACACTTGAGGGTACTGCGATGACGTTTCGCGCGAAAAAGCGAGGGAAGTTTTATCGACTCGAAGGACGATACGGCGAAGCGCTCCGGCGCGGATCCGGCGAGCGCGAGCGTTTTCGGCTCTCGCTCGGCACGATGAACGGCGACGCGGCGCAAGTTCTTGTCTCGAAAATCGATCAGGCGCTCGCGGAAGGACCGAGATCGGCGAAGTGGAACGATCTCCGCGCGGTACTTCCTCCCGAAACGTTCGGCACGCTCGCGGCGATAGCGGGTCACATCGCGGAGCCCGAAACTCCAAAGCACACGTGGAAAGATCTCGCCGCAAAACGCTCTGAGTGGATGGATCGACGCGTCGCGCTGGACAAACTGCGTGACTCGACCCGCAAGAGGTATGCGCAGACGGCGAAGTCATTCAGCGATTTTTTGGAGACGCGCGGAATCACGTATCTCGATGAAGTCACACGCGAGGTCGTCGATGAGTTCAAAGGCTGGCAACGCGCGCGCGCACTCGCGAAAACACAATCGCGCGGCGGGCGCGGCTTCGTGCTCGACGCGGCGGTCCTGCACGGAATTTTCGCGTATGCGGTCGACGAATTGGATTGGATCGTCAAAAATCCAGTCCGGATGGAAGGCCGACCTGGCGATGATGCAGATCGCGGATCTCAGCCTTTCAAACCAGATGAGTTGAAAAAACTTCGCGACGCGGCTGGCGTGGATATGCTCGCATTTCTGCTCTTGCGGCACACGGGTTTGCGCGGATCCGATGCGGTCGGCTTGCGATGGGAAGAGATCGACTTCGATTCTCGCGAGATCAGCAGGCTCACGCTGAAGCGGCGGAAGCGCGTCGATCTGCCGATACCGGAGGAGTTGTTTTTCGCGCTGGAAGCGGATCGTGATCGTCGTAAGCCGCAACCCCAAGATCGCGTGCTGCTGAATTCGACGAACGGACGGCCGTTCACGCGGCCGCGGCTGTATGAGCGAATGGTCGCGATTGGCCGGCGAGCGGGTGTTCAGAACGCCAACCCGCATCGTTTTCGCGACACGTTTGCAGTGGACCTGTTGTGCAAAGGTGCGTCACCCTACGATGTGGCGAAAGCGCTCGGCGACGTCGTCGCGACGGTTGAAAAGCATTACGCGCCGTTCGTACCCGAGCTTCGTGATCGGCTCAGGGGTATCATGGACAACGGCGTCGGACTTGAGCAGTTGTCGGGCACGTCACGGGCACACGGGGCGGCTGCGAAAGGTAGAATCAATTGATTCTACGAAACTTAGTGGCGGATGAGCCTGTAAGCCGGATTCTGTGCGGCGCGCGACCCCGTGAGGGGCGGCGCGCTGCGGCGATCATTCCTCTAGTCCCGATGTCGCCACCGGGATCGAGCAGCCTACCCGAGGGTTGCTCTCGGCGGCGGATTGCTCCGCCATCGAGGGAGATCGCTCTTTGCAGCAGCCGCCGCGAAGCGGTCGAATGCAAAAGTGTTCTCGGCGAGCCGGGCCGGCTCTCCCCTCCTATTTGGCCTTGCACCACGCGGGGTTTTCCGTGCCCCCGATGTTGCCACCGGAGCGGTGGGCTCTTACCCCACCTTTTCACCCTTGCCAAACGGAGCGAGCGTTGCGAAGACGTCCCGCAGGTTTTCCTGCGCGATGCCACCGTGCTGCACTCTGCCGGCGGTCTATTCTCTGTGGCACTTTCCGTGAACAGTGACACAGGCTTCAACCTGTGCTCTTCTTCGCTGCACAATTCATATCGCGCAAACGAAGCTGCACAGACTCAAGTCTGTGCCACTGCACCCCTGGCGTTACCAGGCGCGTTGCCCTATTTCGTCACCGGCTCTTGCGAGCCTACGACGACGGTGTCCGGACTTTCCTCCCGCCAAACCATCTTGCGATGGCCAAGCCAGCGATCACCCGGCTCACCCGCCAAGTTCATTATACTTCGAGCGTGCCACGAATCGCGTGCGTTTTCGAGATGAATGCCCAAGGCAAGTGGATTACTGCCGCGAACTTTGCGTCGTTTTCTTTCCAGCGTTTCGCTCGGGAAGCCGGCCAGTGCTTTCGCGCGGAGCGATGAATTGGCTGGCCTTTTCGGACAATTCAAAATTACAAACTGCTTGCCATGCCACCGGGTCGCCGATAACGTCGAAGAAACTCTGTCCAAGTCTCTCGATCACGGAGGGATTACATGACGAACGAAGCTGCCCCTCGCACGCTCACCACTCTGCCCGCCTTTTTGGGGGCTCTCGTCGGAGTCGGCGTGGGCATAGTTTATGGACTGCTGGGTTTCTTCGTCGTGCGCGTTTTGGAGACACCGCGCATGGGCGGGATCATGTTCCTGCTGCTGCCGCTAGTTATCGGGGCCACGATCGCGATGGTAACGCCACGCCCCATCGCGGGGATTTCCATTCTCGCAGGGGCACTCGCATTAGCCATATGTCTGATCTCGCTGGTTTCGATCCATGCGGAGGGAATTCTGTGCGCGCTGCTGGCGTTTCCGCTGGTGTTTTTATCGCTGTTGTTGGGGGTCGGCATCGGCCTGCTGCTGCGCAGCTTTGTGCGGGAAATGCGGAGCATCAGCACAAATTATCTCGTCTTTCTGGCGATGCCTGTTCTCGTTCTCGGCGGCGAAGGCTTGCAGCGAAGAGCTTTTCCTCAGCCACGGATACAGACCATCGCGACGAGCATTCGGTTGCAAGCGACGCCCGATCAGGTGTGGTCCAACATCCAATCGCTCGATAGCCTTTCAGGCGAGAAACCATTTCTGATGCACGTCGGACTGCCAATTCCGCAAAAGTGTGTGCTGCAAGGCAAAGCGGTGGGCAGCAAGCGGACCTGCTATTTCGACCAAGGCTCCATTGAAGAGACGATACTTGCGTGGGACCCGCCGCGGCGAATGCTGCTTTCCATCGACCGAACAAACATGCCTGGCCGGCACTGGCTCGAGTTCGAGGGCGCCGAATACGACCTGCGTGCGGAGGGAGACGGCACGATCGTTACTCGGACAACGACCATACGGTCGAACCTGAGTCCGGCGTGGTATTGGGGCCGGCTCGAATCATGGGGCGTTGAGAGCGAACACGAATATCTGTTCCGCGATCTGGCTTTGCGATTCGCGGCCAAGCCGAAGGAATGAAGAATTGCTGACTAGATCGCTAGCGCGCCGAGCGGGAGGGTACCCCTTTTTTTTGTAAGTGTTGCATCTAAAAGACTTAGGCTCACTGTAATCCCTGTCAAATCAACGTTTACGGGAGGCCGAGGACTTTATGATTCTAAAGGACTTAGCACATGAGGGGACGCAGGAGCCGCGGAGCAATCTCAATCTGCTGTAAGTGTTGCTTCTAAAAGACTTAGCGCGGTTCTGGGCCGAAGACGCCATTAAATGAAAAAAGCGGCTCAGAGCCAGCCGCCCGCCTCAGCGATTCCTGCCACGGCGTGTCACACAGGCAAGCCAACACGTCCACTCCAGGCTACTTACCTGCTAGACAGGAGCTTTTCGAAATCGGATTCCGTAAGGATGGGGACGCTGAGTTCTTTGGCTTTATCGTGTTTGGAGCCGGGGTCAGTGCCGACGACGACGTAGTCGGTTTTCTTGCTGACGGAGCCGGAGACTTTGCCGCCGTGCTGCTGGACGAGTTCGCCGGCTTCTTCGCGGCTGTGATTGGCGAGGCTGCCCGTGAAGACGAACGACTTGCCGGCGAATTTCTGGCTTTTGACTTCGCGCTTTTCGGCGGTGGGATGGACACCCGCTTTATGCAGCCTCTTGATGAGCTGGCGGTTTGCAGGTTCAGAGAAAAATTCGGCGATGGCCGCGGCAACTTTGGGACCGACCTCATTCACAGCTTCGAGTTGCTCTTCCTTCGCGGCGGCTAATTCTTCCAACGAAGAAAAATGTTCGGCAAGAAGCTGGCCGGTCCGTTCGCCAACGAAACGCATGCCCAGCGCATAAATCAACCGAGACAGGCTATTTTTCTTGCTGCCTGCGATTTCGGCGAGAAGGTTCTGCGCGGATTTTTCGGCCATGCGGTCGAGATCGGCGACATCCTTCTCCTTCAGCGCATAGAGATCGGCGACGTCCTTGACGAGACCTTTGTCCACAAGCTGATCGACGATCTTGTCGCCGAGGCCGTCGATATCCATGGCGTGACGGCTGGCATAGTGCAAAAGCGATTCCTTGCGTTTCGCGGGGCATGCGGCATTGACGCAGCGATAGGCGACTTCGTCGTCGGATTTGTGAATCGCGCTACCGCATTCGGGGCAATGCTTAGGCATGCGAAACGGCTTACGATTCTTCCCTTCCTTGACGACGCGAAGGACGTGAGGAATCACTTCGCCGGCGCGTTCGATGAGGACGGTATCGCCGATCTGGACGCCAAGCCGCTGCACCTCGTCCATATTGTGGAGCGTGGAACGGCTGACAGTGACGCCGCCGACTTGCACCGGCTCGAGCACGGCGACCGGCGTGAGCGCGCCCGTGCGGCCGACCTGAACGATGATGTCGTTGACGACGGTAGTCTCCTGCCGAGCGGGATATTTGTAGGCGATGGCCCAGCGGGGAGCCTTGGCTGTGAAACCCAACTCGTTCTGAATGGCGGTGGAATTGACTTTGATGACCACGCCATCGATCTCGTAGGGCAGCTTTTCGCGCTTGGTGTCCCATTCGGTGCAATAGTCGGTGACGGCCTCGATGCCATTGCATAGTTTCCAATCGTCGGAAGCGCGGAAGCGCAATTGCTTGAGAGCAGCCAGGGATTCGGAATGTTTCGCGAAAGGGACTTTTCCATCGATGAACAGGTAGTAGGCGAAAAAGTCCAAACGGCGCGCGGCAGTAATGGCGGGATCGAGGACGCGCACAGCTCCAGCGGCGGAGTTGCGCGCGTTGACGAAAATCTTTCCGCCGGAAAGTTCCTGTTGCCGGTTCAGCGCTTCAAAGGCTTTTCGGGTCATCAGGACTTCACCGCGCACTTCGAAATCGGCGGGAAGCTTTGCTTTTTTCAAAGCGGCCGGGTCCATTTGCAAAGGAATCGAGCGAATGGTTTTCACGTTGGGAGTGACGTCTTCGCCGGTCGTGCCATCGCCGCGCGTGACGCCGCGAACCAGCGAGCCGCGCTCGTACTGCAAGGAAATGCTCAGGCCATCGAATTTGTGCTCGGCGATGTACTCGATCTTTTCCTGGCCGCTTCCTTCGCGGACGCGGCGGTCAAACTCGCGCAAGGAATCGAAGGAGAACGCGTTGTCGAGGCTGAGCATGGCGCGCGCGTGGCGCACGGTCTGGAAGCCTTCGCGAGGAGCGCCGCCCACGCGGACGGTCGGAGAATCGGGAGTGACAAGCTCGGGGTAGGCGGCCTCGAGTTGCTGGAGGCGCTGCATGAGCTTGTCATAGGCGGCGTCCGAAATTTCCGGCTCATCGAGGACATAATAGCGATATTCATGGTGGCGAAGTTTTTCGCGAAGCCCTTCAATCTCTTTTTTGACGGAAGCGGGAGCAGCTTTGGCCATGAAACCCTCGGCAGAAGAGATGGCTGAATTCCGAGAGACATTATATAGAATGAATGCGGCAAGAAACGACTTGCGACTCAACGCTAGGCCCGAGCCAAACACGGGATGACACCGGAAATTCACAACGCGCTGCTGATTCACAACCCCAACGCCGGCAACGGCGGGCGGGAACGCAGGCCCATGCTGGACGAAGCGCGACGCATTCTGGCCACGGGCGGCATCGAGACGGAGATCGCGGAAACGAAGAAAGCGGGCGACGCAACGGAGATCGCGCAACGCGCCAATGCGGAAGGGCGGCAATTGGTTATTGCCTGCGGAGGCGACGGGACATTGAACGAGGTGGTGAACGGCTTGGCCGGGCAGGAGAACGGCCACCGCGTGCCACTCGCGCTGCTTCCCGGCGGGACCGCGAACGTGCTTGCCAAGGAATTGAACCTGCCGTGGGACATTCCAAGCGCAGCGGAGAAATTGGTGCGCGGAGAAGTGCGCGAGATTCCGCTGGGGCTGGCAACACCGCTCAACGAACCGGCAAAGAAGAAGTATTTCTTGAGCGTGGCCGGCGCAGGACCGGACGGGATGATCGTCTATTCGATCGACCTGGAACTCAAAGCGCGCGTCGGAATACTGGCGTACTGGTGGCAAGGTGCGCGGGAAGCGTTTCGCTACAAATTCAAGCATTTTCGAGTAACGGCTGCGGGGGAGAAGATCGATGCCTCGCTGCTGGTGGTGGGCCGGACAAAGCATTATGGCGGGCCGTTCAAAATTACGACGGACGCCGATCTCTTCGAAGACAAGTTTGAGCTGATGACGCTGACCACGCAGAGCGGGCTCCGCTACCTGAGCTATCTGCCGACGCTCTGGCTGGGGAAATTGCGCGGGACAAACGGAGTGCATTTCTGGAAGGCGGATCAGGTTTTGTGCGAAGCGCTGGGAACGGAGCCAATCTACGCGCAGGTGGACGGCGAGCCGCTGGCGCGCTTGCCGGTGGAGTTCCGGATTGTGCCGCGCGCGCTGAAATTGCTTGTGCCTGCCAATGGGGCGTCCTCGGAATCGAAAGCAACCGCGAAGTCTTAGCGTGGACATCTTCACACATGGGCTTGCATCGATCGCACTGGCGCGAGGATTTTTTCCCCGGACGAAAAAAGCAGGTTTGGCGTTCGCAGTTGTGGCGGGCACGATTGCGGATGTCGATTGGTTGAGCAGCTACTTCGGTCCGTCC
>JBAQJX010000044.1:0-85128 GCA_049641765.1 Candidatus Acidiferrum sp. | reverse complement strand
GTTTGCATGAGGTAGGCGACGGTGCGGGCGAGTTTGGGTTTTACCTCGCCGCGGATGACGGAGGGGATGAGGCGGGAGAGAGCGGTGCTGAGATCGCAGGCGGAGAGATAATCGCCGGAGAAAAAGTAGGCGAGATCCTGGCCGAGAGTTTCGGCGGCTTGGGCCTGGGCTTCTTTTTGGGCGTGGTAGAAGCAGAAGTGAGGATGGTTGGCGATGCGGGGAGTGCGGCAGCGGCGGCCATCGGTGAAAGAGAATAGACAGAGGGATATGCGGTCCTTTGCGTTGAGCGAGGACATAGAAGTCTCCTTGATTTAGATTTGATTTAATTTTGGGAATGGGACGGATGGAAAAGAAAGAGCCGGGCTGAAGCCCGGCGCCTACAACCACAACAAGTGCTACTGAGAGCACAGGGTGAAGCCTGTGCCACCGGGGCACGATATATCGTGCCCCTACAAAAGGCACAAAACATAAAGAGCCGGGCTGAAGCTTGTGCCGGAAAACAAAAACGCCTCGCTGGTGGCGAGGCGTAGTTCTCAACGCAATAATTATACCGTGGCGGCGATGGTGTTGCCAAATGGAAAATTTTGTGAATTGGGGCTGGCGCCGTTGCGATTTGCTAATTCGACGAAATAGGAAAGGGCGTGGCGCTTGGATTAATTCCGGGTTGCCGACAATCCACTCAGAGATCGTCTTTCACTTCCCACAGCCCGGTTTCTGGACTGCGGCACCGAGATTAACTTCGCCGGGCTGGACGTTCGGCAGGTTTGGCTCGTCCAATGTACACGGTGTACTGCGCTAGACTATCCTGCTGTTTTCCGAGGAGAACATGAGCCTTCAGCCGATCATCCGCATCATTTTCCAAGCGCTATTTGCAATCCTTCTCTGCCTTCCAGCACTGGCGCAACAGCCCGCTCCTCCCATCCCTTCTACCGGCTTCCCCGGGCTGGATGAATACCGCGCGTCGCGGATTTCCATCTACACGGACGACTTCGGGCAACTCGCACGCTATCGGGATGCCGACGCCGCGCTCGCGCCGCCAAAGGCGGGCGAAAATCGAGTCATATTTCTTGGCGACTCCATTACCGACTACTGGAAGTTGCCAGATTATTTTCCCGGCAAGAGTTATATCAACCGAGGCATCGATGGGCAGACGACGCCCGAAATGCTGGTGCGCTTCCGTCAGGATGTGATCGAGCTGCGGCCCAAAGTGCTGGTCGTGCTCGCCGGAACGAACGACATCGCAGGCGTCACGGGACGCACGTCGAACGAGGACATCGAGGCCAACTACGCCTCCATGGCCGAGCTGGCGCGCGCGCACCGCATTCGCGCGGTGTTTGCGTCCGTCCTCCCCGTGCACAACTACACGCATGATGCCGAAGAGTCTTTTGCGTTGCGCCCGCGCGATAGAATCCTGGCGTTGAACAAATGGCTTAAAAACTACTGCGCTAAAAACGGCTTTGTGTATCTCGACTATTTCGGCGCGCTAGTAGACGATCGAGGCATGCTGAAGGGCGCCCTGTCCGACGATGGGCTGCACCCGACGGATGCTGGGTACAAGATCATGGCGCCTCTGGCGGAGAAGGCGATTCAGAAGGCGCTGGGGGAAAAGGGAAGCCGGTTGGAAGAGCATTGAGCGGCGCCAGCGATTGCGCGCCAGGGGCACGATATATCGTGCCCCTAGGTGCCGCAGATTATTGCCGCGATGGACAAACCTACTGGCATTCGCGCGGTTGGCGGGATGAATTCAATGAAGGCATTCAGAAGAAATTCATTCGCTGAACGAAATTATTTTTGTTGGAGACTTTTTTGAAGCGACTGCACGATTTTGCGTGCGCAATAATATTTTTGGAACGCGGGAATTAGCTGGCGTTGCCTATTCGTATTGTGCTATTCCTTTTTCAATGGCAATGTTCACGCATTCACGTTCACCACAACTTCTAGTTTCACCACATACGCTGTTCCGCCTTCTGAGCTACACCGCGAGCTACTTCTAGCCTGACCCCGCTCTGCCTAGAGCACACAGGTACGGGTGTTTTTCGAAATTGATTTTCGGGAAAGGAATTGTTCATGAGCACGCTATCTACTGGTCCGGTTAGTTCTTTTGTGAAGCATCACTACCGGCATTTCAATGCGGCCGTGGTGGTCGATGCAGCCGAAGCCTACCAAGAGCATCTTTTGAACGGCGGCAAGATGTTCTTGACGCTGGCGGGGGCGATGAGCACGGCAGAGCTGGGACTTTCGCTGGCGGAGATGATCCGACAAGGAAAAGTGCACGGGATCTGCTGCACGGGCGCGAATCTCGAAGAGGATCTCTACAACCTGGTCGCGCACAATCACTACGAAAGAGTTCCCGATTACCGGCAGCTGACGCCGGAACAAGAAGCCGCGCTGCTCGACCGGCATCTCAACCGGGTGACGGACACGTGCATACCCGAAGAAGAGGCGATGCGGCGAATCGAGCGGCTGGTGGTCGAAGAGTGGACCGCGGCAGACCGGGCGAACGAACGCCGCTTTCCGCACGAATTTCTCTACTGCCTCTTGCGCAAGGGCAAGCTGAAGCAGTTTTATGAAATCGATCCGAAAAACAGCTGGATGCTGGCAGCCGCCGAACGAGATCTGCCGATCTTCGTGCCGGGGTGGGAGGATTCAACGCTAGGGAATATGTACGCCGCGCAGGTGATGAGCGGAAAGATCAAGAATGTGACGACGATTCGAGGCGGCGTGGAATACATGATCGAACTGGCACGCTGGTATATGGAAACGGCGAGCAAGAACCCGCTGGGATTTTTCCAGATCGGCGGAGGAATCGCTGGAGATTTTCCGATCTGCGTGGTGCCGATGCTCTATCAAGACTTGAAGCAGGAGAACGTGCCGCTGTGGGCGTATTTCTGCCAGATCAGCGACTCGACGACGAGCTACGGTTCGTATTCAGGAGCCGTGCCGAATGAAAAGATCACGTGGGGCAAGTTGAGCGGGGATACGCCGCGATTCGTGATCGAATCGGACGCGACGATCGTGGCACCGCTGGTTTTTGCGTGTGTGCTGGGATGGTGAGCGGGGAGGCTGTGTCTCGAAAGATTCACATGCCTTACTTCGCGGTGTGTGCATCCAATGTCGGGCAGCCGGTGTGGGCGCTTTGCTTCTAGCCGGAACGCAAGCTTAGAGAGATGGAACAAGGAGAAGCACAATGAGCGGCACAGAGAAAACAACGAGCGGGGCGGGAAATTCCGGGAAGGAATCGCCGGCAGCGAAGAGCGGAGAGTTTGTGCTTGGCGGGGACATGCCGGTGTGGAGGCTGGGATTTGGCGCGATGCGCGTTACGGGCAAAGGCATCTGGGGACCGCCGAAAGACCACGATGAAGCGATTCAGGTGCTGCGCCGAGTGGCGGAATTGGGAATCAATTTTGTCGACACAGCGGATTCCTACGGACCGAACGTGAGCGAGGAGCTGATCGCGGAGGCGCTGCATCCCTACCCTGCCGGACTGGTGATTGGGACGAAGGCGGGGTTTGACCGCTCGGGGCCGGATCAGTGGACGATGAACGGCAATCCGAAACATTTGCGCGAGGCATGCGATGGAAGTTTGAAGCGGTTGAAGCTGGAACGAATCGATTTGTTCCAGCTTCACCGGATTGATCCGGCGTATCCAGCGGAAGACCAGCTTGGGACAGTGAAGGATTTGCAGGCGCAAGGAAAAATTCGGCACATCGGACTTTCGGAGGTTTCGGTGGAACAGATCGAGCACGCGCGGAAGATCGTGCCAATCGTGTCGGTGCAGAACCGCTATAGCGTGACGGACCGCGCGGCGGAGGACGTTCTGGATTATTGCGAGCGAGAGAAGATCGGATTCATTCCGTGGTTTCCGCTGGCGGCGGGCGAATTGTCGGCGCCGGGAAGCAAACTGGCGCGCACGGCGGAAGAAATGAAAATCACGACGTCGCAACTGGCGCTGGCGTGGCTTTTGTGGAGGTCACCGGTGATGCTGCCGATTCCGGGAACGTCGAACGTGAGCCACCTGGAAGAGAACATGGCCACGGCGGCGGTTCGGGTGGATGACACGAAGATGCGCGATTTGGGAAAGCTGGCCAAGTCGGCGTAAATTCGCGGAGATAGGACGGCCTGCAAGCACGCTGCGGAACGCAGAGGGGCGGCGGATGAAAAATTGGCGTCAGTTCCAAACTTGGATGTGGAGTCCCACGGACTTGCTGGAGACGTAGAGAGAGACTTGCTGCTTGTTGTCCGGAGCGACAGCCTTCCAGGAGCTGATTTTCGCGCCGGATAGTTCCTCGGCCTGATCGGTCTGCTTGACGGACCAACCGGAAGGCACGAGGACCTGAAGCCGTGAGACAAGATCGCCAAAGCGAGAGTCCGCCGCTGCGGTAGTGGCTTCCTGCCAATAACAAACGTACTGAGTTCCCACTTCACCAGAATGAGGCATTGCGGCCGCAGTGACGGAGCACTGCCCTGCCCCGGGCAAGATATCCGTGGCGACAGTGCCGCCGTCGCCATTCGATTGCGCTCCGCTGATATTTGTAAAGGAATGCAGGCGAGCGTCGAGAGCTTTCTTGAGGCCGCCGCACATGTCGTCGCAAGCATTGGTAGCAACGGGCGGAGCGGGGGCCGACGCACGCGGACCTGGAGGACGATTGACCAAATAGGGAGAGGAGAGCGAACTCATCCAGAGATAGACCTTCGCGGTGCCGTCGTTTTGCTTGTTGAGCTGGATATGGAGCGGACAATGGCCGATGTACGGGCCTTCCGTTGCGGGAACGTTGCAATCGGGAGGGCCGGCGTCAACGAAATGGTCCGAGACAGGGGAGTCGACGCGAAAATTCCAAGACGGCTGAAGAACGCGGAGAGAGGCGAGAGCGTTGATGTACCAGGTTTGGGCGCTGTCCCAAGGAATCTGCGCGTAGCACATGTACATGGGAACGTTGTTGGCCCATTCGGTCATCTGGCAAGGAATTTGTGCGCCGGAGACGGAGACATTGGGATTGGGAACGAGGTGCTCGCGATATCCGCGGAAGTCGGTAACCGCCGCGTAGAGGATGTTTTGAAGATTCTGGCAAAGCTGGTCGCGACACTGGGGAAAGGCGGGAGCCGGGATAAGAAAAAGCAAGAGAGCGAAAGTAGTCAGAAGCTTCTTAATGGTCACAGTCAGCCACCTGCCAAGTTAGATGCAGATTTAAGCCCAATGAGGGCAGGGGGTCGTCTCAATATTCAAATCGTCGCTCGCGACGGAGGTGGGTGTCAACCGGAAATGCGGGATTTTCGGATGCGGGCGAAGCGGCGCACGCGCGAGCCGACGGACTCGCAATTCTTCTAGATTTAGAGCGAGATTTAGAGTCTCACTGCTCGGGAAAAACGGGCGAGAGCAGATGATTGATGGCGCCGGGGGCGTCGCGCAGTTTGACGTAAAGGAGCGTGCCGTTGGGCCGGGGAACGGCGAGCGATGTGCCGGCAAAACCCTCGGAGACGACGACCGGTGAGGTGAATTTGTCGTCGGAGGAAAGTGAATCGATGAGAAAAAGATCGGAGCCCTCGAGACGACAAGGTTGAGAGAGACTTTCGGGACAGACGATGCGCGTGATTTTCGGCAAGCGAACTAGACGCGTGAGGGGCTGCCAATCGCCTTTGCCGCCGTTGCCGTCAATGGCGCGGAAACGAAGTTCGCCGAAGACGGAAGGGCCAAAGCTCTTGGCGGGGTTGAGCTCGGCGCGGGCGGTCGTGGCGTCCTGAAGAATCAAACCACCATCGGAAAATCCAAGTTGAACGCTCGCCGCGTCGTCGTCGGTGGCGATCTCGATTTTCATCATGCGGTCGAACTTCGCGGCGGCTTTGATGAAAAAGGTAAGCGAGCCGTTGATGGGGAGATCATTGGGATCGCCGAGGCGAAGGAACGCGAGCGGATCACCAGAAGGCGAGGGATTCACTTCCTTATCGAGAAGAGTGACATGCGGGCGAGGAGGTTCGATTTCGCCTTTCAAATCGAGAGTGCGGCCATCGCGCAAAGAGACTTTCGCAGTCGGCGTTGTGCCGGGCTTGAGAGAGGAAGGATCACCCTGCGCTTTGAGAGTGAGCTCGTCGCCGGAATCGTTTGCGTCGTTGGGGATGAAGCGAATGCCTTCCAGTTTCAGCGAAGCGAGTTGATCGAGATGAGCGCCGGTGACGTTCAGCGTGGTGTCGCCGGAGTGAAAATCGAAGGACTTGAGCTTGATGTCGTTCGAATAGGCACGAAGGGGGACGGTTTCGGGTTGGGGAAAGCCGAACTGCTTGATTTCGAGAGTGACTTCACCGGGCTTTACGGTTTCGAGCGGAAGTTGGAGTTCGATTTCACCGGACTTATCGGATTTCCAGGTAAGAGTTTTGGCGGAGTCGGCGGCGAGAGTGATTTTTTCGCTGCATCCGGCTTCGCGCGAAAGCAGATGAACGGTGTCGGCTTTGCCAGCGAGCAACTGCTCTTCGTCTTCGGAGCGCAATTTCCAATGGGCGGGCTGCTCGGCGCTCAAGAGTTGGAAGGAAGGCCCTTCGAAGTTATCGAAGCCCCAGATTCCTTTGAGTTTGGCTTTGCCATCCAGACCGGCGGGAAGATTTTTCGCGCCGAGGAGTACGAGACCGCCGCGGCCAGCGTCTGCGGCGACAGGAAATTCAAGCGGTTTGCCGGCGGCGTCTTTCATCTGCAGTTTTAGATTGCGCCCATAGGTCGTGGAAAAAAGCAGCGGGGCGCCTTCGACGGGAAGGACAAGTTTGGAGTCCTGAAGGCAATGCGCTTTGTCCGCATCGTCGGTTATGAGGACGGGCAGGTGCGACGGTTCAATCGGCGGGAGGCCGACGACGATGACGGACTTTGGATCATGAAACGAAGGCGGATTGTTGAGCTTGGTGCCGATGCGCTCGCCATCGAGGACGGAGATCGCAGGAATGTATTGATATTTGGCGGTGTGGAGATTGCCGAAGATTTTCACCATGTCAACGACGGCGCCGACGTAAGGACTATAAGCCCCGCCGCCGGCCATGCGCGTGGAGCTGATCTGGCCGATGAGGTCGGTGTTGGTGCCGGAAATCAGTTGGGCAACCATGGATTCGGTGTTGCCGTCGTCAAGGACGAGACTGTTGGAATTTTGCGTCAGGCACTCGGCCTGCTGGTCGGCGGGTTTTTCAAAGCAGTCGGCGTCGAGCTTGATTTTCAGGCTTTTCGCGAGGAGCGGGGCTTCTTTGCGAAGATCGTTGGGATCGTTCGCGGCGATTTTCTGGACTGCGTCGAGATAGCGGTCGAGACGCGAGCGCTGAAGGCTGGCTTGCTGGAGATCCTGAACGGCGCGAACAAAAGTGCCGGGGCGGCCACGGACGGCGTTACGGAGAGTCGTGAAGTCGCCACCGGTGACGGGAGCCAACATCAAGAGAGCTTGTTGGGCGCCCTGGGGGACGGTGATGGTCAAGCCTTTGCTGTGAACGGGCTCCGTCCAAGTTTCAGCCTTTGTGAACCACTCCTCGGGAGGAGGATTTGTAGCGCCACGAAGAAAACTGACGATGAGGAGATAGTGGACGGTCTGCGCGGCGGGAAATGCGGGTTGAATCCAGAGCTTATCGCCGTCGAGAAGATTCGGAACCTGGCCAATGTCGAGAGTCTGCTTGCCGCGCGTGACGCGAACGTGCAGGGCCGGGCCGTCGAGATCGAAGTTGGCGCCGTCGGCGAGAAGAAAAAACGGAAACAAAAGAAGGACTGCCAATGCAGCCGCAATGGAATATGGTCGCTTAGTCATACTCTTCCATTTTAGGCGCTATAGCCATCCAAGAAAAAGACGCTTTTATCATGGGAAAGAGTTGTCCGTGTTGCCGGATAGGAACGAGATTGGGGGGCTGGCGACATGCGGCGTCCGGTTTTTCAAAGCGAGGCGGAGGGACAAATGAGGTTTGCGGGAGATTGTTTGCTAGAATGCCGCGGTTGAAACGGCGCGAGCCTTCGAGGTGCAAGAAGGCTGGCGTCTTCGACACAGGCATTGTCCCTTTTGCGCGCCGGTCCGAAAATCTGGCAAGGAGGCATGAATCATGACAGGACAATCGCAGGCTATCGGCACGGGCGAGGCATCCATTCGAATTCGCCGGGCAACGCCAACTGACGCGGAGGCTTGCGGGAAAATCTGCTATGAAGCGTTTGCCGCGCTCGCGAGTCGTCACGGCTTCCCCTCGGACTTCCCTGCTCCCGAGATTCCCGTTAGCGTTCTCTCGATGATGTTTTCTCATCCGTCGTCTTTTTGCGTGGTGGCGGAAGCGGATGGAAAAATCGTTGGCAGCAATTGCTTGTTGGAAAGCGACGCGATCGCTGGAGTTGGCCCGATTACGATCGACCCGGCAGTGCAGAATCGCGCGGCGGGGCGCCAGTTGATGCAGGCGGTGCTAACGCGCGCCGCCGAACGAGGTTTTGCGGGAGTGCGGCTGGTTCAAGCGGCGTATCACAATCGTTCGCTATCACTTTATGCAAAGCTCGGCTTCGCCGTGCGCGAGCCGCTATCTTGCATGCAAGGGCCGGCCATTAAAGAAGCATTACCGGGCTATCGGGTTCGGCCGGCGGAAACCGGAGATCTCGCGGCGTGTAACGAACTGTGTGTGCGAGTCCAGGGTCACAACCGGGGCGGCGAACTGAGCGGAGCGATTCAACATGGGACAGCGGTCGTAGCGGAATCGCGTGGCCACATCACGGCGTATGCCTCTTCGCTTGCGTTCTCGGGCCACGCCGTCGGCGAGGCGAACGAGGATTTGAAAGCTTTGATTGCCGCGGCAGCGTCATTTCAAGGGCCGGGTATACTGGTTCCCACGCGCAACGCTGAACTTTTTCGGTGGTGCCTGAACAAGGGGTTGCGCGTCGTCCAACCGATGACCTTGATGACGATGGGACTTTACAACGAACCCGTGGGAGCGTACTTGCCATCCATCCTTTACTGAGTCGGGCCTTTATTGATTTGGGCGACGAACTGAGCATAATCCGTCGACGAGACGCAGCGTTTGTTCCACGATTGCCGAAGCGCATTTCAAATGAACCGACATACGTAACCTTCTACGAACTTAACGCGGCTGCTCTGCTGCGGAAAATGTAAGCCATCCAGTTTGCGGCAGACGTGGGGATTCTAATTGTCTTCTTCCTTGTGAACGCGTTGGCATGTATCATCGCGCGTTTGCATATCGCGAGGTGAATCGTGAATTTGAAACTTGGCCGGGTGTCCGTTTGCGCGGTGGCTGCACTGCTGCTCCTTGTTGGGTTCGCGAGGGCGCAGCACGCGGAATACGACTTCATTATTTCCAATGCGCACATCGTCGACGGCACAGGCGCGCCGTGGGTTGAGGGCGATATTGGAATCACTGGCGACCGCATCGCAGCCATCGGCGATCTGAGCAAGGCGTCGGCGAAAAAGCGCGTCGACGTACATGGATTGGTGGTTTCGCCGGGATTTATCGATGTGCAGGGGCAATCCGAGTTTAATCTGCTGGTGGATAACCGCGCGGCAAGCAAGATCACGCAGGGCGTGACGAGCGAAATCACCGGCGAAGGAAGTTCGATCGCTCCCCTGAACGAACACTTGAAGAAGCAACCCGATTTTCCCGCCAATGAAGAGGAAGCAAAAAAATACGGCGTAACGCTGGACTGGGCGTCGCTGGACGAATATTTCCGGCACCTGGAACGGACGAAGTCAGCCATCAACCTGGGAACGTTCGTGGGAGCGGGAGGCATTCGGAATTACGTGATGGGGTCGGTGAATCGTCCGGCATCGCCAGCCGATCTCGAACAGATGAAGCAATTGGTTGGACAAGCGATGAAGGATGGCGCATTCGGAATCAGCACGGCTCTCGAATATGTACCGGACACGTTTGCGTCGACAGATGAGATCGTGGAATTGGCTAAGGTTGCGCGCCAATATGGCGGCGTTTACTTCACGCACCAGCGATCGGAGACGGACGCAATTTATACTTCGCTGGATGAGGTGTTTTCGATTGCGCAGCGCGCGAAGATTTCCACGACCATCTGGCACCTGAAGACGGCGTACAAGGAAAATTGGGGGAAAATGCCGGAGGTGCTGCGGCGAATCCGCGAGGCGCGCGCACGAGGCATCGACGTCGCGGCCAGCGTCTATCCCTATACGCGGGCAAGTAACGGACTGATCTCCTCGTTTCCACCGTGGGTTTCCGAGGGCGGCGTGGACGCGATGATCGTCCGCCTGAAGGATCCCGCACAACGCGAACGAATCAAGAAAGAGATGGATGAGCCCAGCAATACGTGGGAGAACGAGTGGCGCGGCTCAGGCGGCGGGTCCGGGATCATGGTGGTCGGACTCCTGAATCCCGAATTGAGCAAGTATGAAGGCATGACGCTGGATGAGATCGGCCAGGAAATGCACAAAGATCCGAAAGATGCAGCAATGGACATTGCGATCGCGGATCACGGCCACACCAGCCAGGTGATTTCCATCATGGACGAAGCCGATGTGCGAGCGGCCGTTTCCGATCCAATCGTCACGTTTGGCTCCGACTCCGAAGAGCACGCAGAGGACGGACCTCTGAGCAAATCGAAAGCTCACCCGCGCGCGTTCGGAACGTTCCCGCGCGTGCTCGGAATGTATGTGCGCGAAGAACACACGATGAGCCTGGAGGACGCGGTGCGCAAGATGACGTCGCTGGCGGCCAGCCGCGTCGGATTGATGGACCGAGGAATACTGCGGCCGGGGGCGTTTGCCGACATAACCGTGTTCGATCCCAACACGATCAAGGACGTGGCCACGTTCAAGGATCCGATGCGCTATTCGGTCGGGGTGAAATACGTGTTTGTAAATGGACGGCCGGTTGTGTGGGAGGGGGCCATTACTGAGGAGCGGCCCGGACGTCCGCTGCGCGGGCCGGGATATCAGGAAAAGAGCCACTAAGGCATTGTCGCTGCTGGAAGTGCGAGGTTAGCAGATGCTGTGATAGTGGAGCGACCGCATATTCACGAGACTCGTTTTGCTGGGTCTTTTTCAACGCGAAGGAATTGTATAAAGCTTGACGCGAAGTAGCGCGAAGCGATGATCCGGCAGAGAGATCGAGCGTCCCTGGTTGTCTTGATCGCCGTTAAGACGTTGCGCGGCGACCCATTTTCCTTGCATACGTGAGCCCGCCTCGACGCTCGCGATTCCGGCGACGCCTTCCTTTACGTCTGGGTCCATCGAGACATTGATGCTGAGGGATGTTCCGGCGATCAGGAATTCGTCCGGGGCTGTCTGGACGACGATCATGGCGCCGTCGTCCTGGAGGAGATTTCTGGCGGGCCAGGAACGCGCCAAAGTTGCGGTGAAGAGATAACCGCCGAGAGAGACGGTTTGCAAGGGGCGTGGACTGCTGACGTGAAGGACCAGACCGCGGGTGCGACCTTCGCGCTGAGCTTGCGGGACAATGTCTTCTAACTGTTGCAAGACGGCGTAAGCCTGAGCCAGCGGATTCTTGCTACTCTGCGCATCGGATCCTTCCTCTACGTCTGGCAGGCTGTCGACAGCGAACGGCGAAAATCCAAATGCGCGATCGCCATAGGCGCAAAAAGCATTGAAGGGGCCGGCGTCGGATCTTGCTTCGGGTATGAAGAGCGGGTTGTCGCGATCGCTGTAGCGCTCCAGCCAATATTCAAAATTGGGCCAGTAGATATCCGGAGAAAAGAAATCGAGAGATGGGGCAGCGACGCGGTAGAGCTCGAGATTGAGCGGATACGGGCCGCCGCTCGGATATTCTCCAGCGCGCTCCTGCGGAGCGGGGAGTTGAGCATTGGCGTACATCGGGAGTGGATATTCGGCTTTACCGGCGGCTGCAACCTGGCCGATGTAGCGGGCATAGTTCCACGCCATGAAAACTTCGGCTGAGGAGTCGCCGAAAACGCCGCGCCAGGTGTGCCCGTCGAGATTCCAGGTACGATTCAGTTCCTGTGGCCACCAGTTCGGATGCGTGCGCAGGTCTTGTATGAGAGCTTCCGGAACGGGGCCGCTGAAAAGACGATCCGCTTCCGCGGAGTGATCTCGCGCGCTGCCGAGGATGCCGACTTCATTTTCGACCTGGACCATCAACACTGTCTGCTGCGTGGCGTCCGATTCTTTGAGATGCCGCATCAGGGCGCGAAAGGCGCGAGCGTCGGCATCCAGATTTTCCTTGGAGAAGGTGGATAGAATCTCCATGGGACGGCCATCGGGAGATATCGCCCGGGAAAATCGCCGCGGATCATTCTTGACCCACTCGGGAGCGTAACTGGAGAAAGCATTTTTCCAACTGCCAAACCACAAGAGGACCAGATGCAGATGCTGGAGGCGCGCCTGCTCGATCCAATGGTCGAGAATTGCAAAGTCGAATGATCCTTCGACAGGTTCAAGCTGCTCCCAGGCGACGGGCATCAAGACGGTGTTGATGTGGGCACGCGCAAGACGTGGAAGAATTTGATCGGCCTGGGCAGCGGTCCCAGCCGAGGAATTGCCAAGCTCGCCGCCGAGAATGAGAAAGGGCTGGCCGCCTACAATCAATTCCGTGGATCCTTGAGCGCGATCAAGGTGTGGGATTTCTTGCGCGGCAAGGAGAGAGGATGGCGCGATTCCAGACAACAGCGAGGAAAACAGGAATACTGCGATAGAGAGTCGCGCTAGAACCATTGATTGAGCTCCGGGAGAGCCGGCTGAGAAGTGGATGTGTTCTGCATGGGCGGATCAAAGATGGTTGCCGATGGAGGGGCAGCGGACGACGGGGTGGAAGTGAATAACGACAGCGGAATTGCTTCGGCCATTGCCGCGTAACCGGCGGGCGAGGGGTGGAGATGATCGCCGGAATCGTAAGCCGGCAGCAAGCGGTCGGGGTGTTCGGGATCACGCGTGACCTGGTCGAAGTCGATGAAGGCGTCGAAATGACCCGGAGTGCGGATCCATTCGTTGATGGTTTGACGATCCGCTTCCGAGGCCGGGCCGGGATGATAGAACGCAGTGCCGACAAAGGGGAGGAGCGTGGCGCCGATGACTTTGATACCGTGCGCGTGGGCGCGCTCAATCATCTGCACGTAGGCGGCGAGCATACGGTGCACAAACGCGTCCTGGTCAGGCTTCGAGACTTCACCTTCTCGCATCAGCATGCCGAGGTCGTTGATACCTTCCAATACGATCAGAAAGCGAACACCGGACGGCGCGAGGACGTCGTCATCGAAACGCGCCAAGGCGTTTGGCCCAAGACCATCGAGCAAGAGGCGGTTGCCGCCAATGCCTTGGTTTAGAACCGCGAGAGATTGCGTCGATGGGTCGGCTTGCAAGCGCTTGGCGAGGAGGTCGGGCCAACGATTGTTGGCGTCCGTGGTGGCGCCATGGCCGTCGGTGATGGAATCTCCCAGGACAGCGATGGCGGCGGTTTGCCGTGAGGCCATGACCTCGACGCCGGAAATAAAATACCAGTGTTCTACTTTTCTGGGCTGAGGAAGTGTCGCAGCCGAAACGAAATCGCCGTGAACTAAATAGGAAGTGGCACGGGAACCAGGATGTCCAGTCTGACCGGCAGGAGGAACGTCGAAGTGGATGGTGACGGTCAAGTCGGACAATGCCGGCAGCGGGAATGAAATCGGATCGGATATGTAGTCGGCCCCAGCGGGAACAGTTACGTCGGAACGGCCAGAGAAGGTCAGAGCTTTGTCGGTGGCGGGGTTGATGGCGTCCGAAGCGGAAGACGCGGGCCGCGCGACGTGAACAGAAGCGAAATAGAACGGCGCGGAGCCAAAACGGTTCGATAGACGCAGGCGCAATTGCGTGCCGCCGATCGATAGGTGCACGACCTGGCGCAAGGTGGCGTCGCGGAGATCGGCTGCCGGGAGGGAGTTCTGAGGCTCGGGGAGTTGCTGAGAGGAAGTCCATGAGCCGACCCAGCGATCTTGCGCGCGGCAGGTTGCTGCGCTAGTGAAAAGGAACAGGAGGATGGCTGCGAGCGAGGCTGGATTTGTTGATTTCCTATTCAGCATTTGCAGAGAGAAGTGTCGAGACGACGGAATTTTCGTTCGACCGCGGAAAGCCGAGTGGGAGAGTAGCAGGTCTTGAAAGGAGTTGTCCACGAGCGTGACGGAGAAACGAAAGAAGCGCGAAAGGCAATTAGTTAATGGTCTTGGTCGACCCGAAAATCTTTGGAGCGGGCGATGGGAATCGAACCCACGTCCGAAGCTTGGGAAGCTTCTATACTGCCATTGTACGACGCCCGCTCTTCTGTCTGGATTATATTTCAGCGATCAGGGATATGTACAGCGGCGCGAGAAACGCGGGTACTGATTCGAATGGCAGCGTGGATCGATTTGCAAGGCAAACATTAAGAGGCCGACTCAGAACTGGCGAACGATTTTGCATCTCTTGTATCTCTTGTATTTCTTGATGGGCGTAGAAATCTAAGCCACTGAGGCGTGGCGAGATTTCTCTCCTGCTTGCGTTGGTCCAATGGACGTTCGTTGCGAGCCGATGGTAGTCTTACAGCTCGAATCATCGAATTGCTTTTTGCAGTGCAATTCTCGTCGTGGCCATCTCCGCCGCGATGTGCCAAAGAGCGCGATTCCCTAGCGCGGCAAGGATGAGAGTCAATGGGATCCGATCCAGCGAGCGCGCCGCAAGCGGTGGGCGGGGTGCCAAACGTACCGCAAGCAGTGGGTGCATCGCTTACGCGAGCTGCGATTTTTCTGGTTGTGGCATTGAAGCCTGGGCCCGAAAGCCGGACGATTGTTCGGTCCTTCTGCGGAGATCTCAGCGCGATCTTGCGCGCAGTGGAATTCCGCGACATCGAAGGCGGACTGTCGTGCGTAGTGGGATTCGGGCCGGAGGCTTGGGATCGAGTTTTTGGCGGAGCGCGACCCGCCGAGCTGCACACCTTTCGCGAAATTCACGCAGGAGAGCGGCATGCGGTTTCGACGCCGGGGGATTTGTTGTTTCACATTCGGGCGAAGCGGATGGATCTGTGCTTCGAGCTAGCTACACAGATTATGGCGCGTATCGGCGATGCTGTCTTGCCGGTGGACGAAGTGCACGGATTCCGGTACTTCGACGACCGCGACTTGATCGGATTTGTGGACGGAACGGAGAACCCGCGGGGCGATGAAGCGCTAGAGGCAGTGCTCATCGGAGCGGAAGATTCCGCGTTCGCGGGCGGGAGCTACGTGATCGTGCAGAAATATCTTCACGATCTCAAGAGGTGGAATGAACTGCCGATCGAAGCACAGGAAAAAATCATTGGGCGGAAGAAATTGTCCGACATCGAACTGGACAATGCCACAAAACCGACTTCGGCGCACAGCGCACTCACTACCATCGTCGAGGACGGAAAAGAGGTCAAGATTCTGCGGGACAACATGCCGTTTGGACGGCCGGCGCACGGGGAGTTTGGCACTTATTTTATCGGCTACAGCCGGTCTCCGCGAACGATCGAACAGATGCTTGAGAACATGTTTGTCGGACGGCCGCCTGGTAACTATGACAGGCTGCTAGATTTCAGCAAAGCGGAAACGGGGAACCTTTTCTTTGTGCCATCGTCGACTTTTTTGGAAAGCGTGGCCGACGCCGAATCTGCGGCAACGCCTACGACGTTCAACTCAATTTCTACACCGGACTCGCGCGTCCGCGATGGTTCGCTGAGTATCGGTTCGCTTAAAGGAGAAACTTCACATGAATAACCTGCATCGTGAGCTTGCCCCCATTTCCGATGCGGCTTGGGCACAGATCGAAGAGGAAACGTCGCGGACGCTGAAGCGCTATCTAGCCGGACGTCGCGTGGTGGACGTTAAGGGCCCAGGCGGCGCGGAACTTTCGGCGGTGGGCACGGGGCATGTGCGGCCTGTAGCGGCCCCGAGAGACGGCATCGTCGCAAGACAGCGAGAAGCGAAGGCGCTGGTTGAGCTTCGCGTGCCATTCGAATTGTCGCGAAATGCGATCGATGATGTCGAGCGTGGAGCGAATGATTCGGACTGGCAACCGGCAAAGGACGCAGCCAGGCAAATCTCGTTCGCGGAAGATTGCGCCATTTTTGAGGGCTATGCCGCCGCTGGAATCGTGGGGATTCGACAAGGGAACAGCAATCCGCCGATGACGTTGCCCAGCGATGTGCGCGCGTATCCTCAGGCCATAGCGCAAGGCCTGAGCCGATTGCGGCTCGTCGGCGTGAATGGGCCATACGCCGTGCTGCTTGGGGCGGATGCGTATACGGCGCTGGCGGAAACCAGCGATCACGGCTATCCGGTGCTGGAACATGTCAAACGGCTGGTGAATGACAAGATTATCTGGGCGCCAGCTATCGAGGGTGCTTTTGTTCTGACGACGCGCGGCGGCGATTTTGCGCTGCACATTGGACAGGACGTTTCCATCGGCTATCTGAACCACACGGATACGGCCGTGCGTTTGTACCTGCAGGAGACGCTCACTTTCTTGCTGCTCACTGCCGAAGCCGCCACCGCACTGGCTTCTCCAGCAAAAACCGCATAACGAGGCTGAGATTGTGCCATCTCGCAGTGTGCAGTCTGCTCGATCGTCCTGAAAGGACAGTTGGCGAATGCACAGCAGAGCCCGCGCGAATTCTTGACGACGGTGAGAGCGTCCGATAGCGTCAGAAGGTGCGGAGTGCCTTCCCACTTCGTGGCTAGCAACGCCAGAAAACCCAGCGGGAGAAACTCGTGGCAAACGCCATCATCACCCTGACAACGGATTACGGCACCGACGACCATCTGGTCGGGACACTCAAGGGAGTCATACTCAAAATCAATCCGGAAGTAACGCTGGTGGACATCACGCATCATGTGACGCCTTTCGACTTGCTCGATGGAGCGCTGACGATTGGCGCGGCGTATTCCTATTTTCCTCCGAAGACGATTCATATTGTGGTTGTCGATCCGGGGGTGGGCACCGAGCGGCGGCCGCTTCTGGTGAGCGGACAGAATCAGTACTTTATTGCGCCGGATAACGGCGTGCTTTCGGTCATTTACGAGCGCGAGCAAAGCAACGTGGTTGTGCGGCACGCGAATGCCGAACATTATTTTCTGCAGCCGTTGAGCAAGACATTTCACGGACGCGATGTGTTCGCCCCGGTGGCAGCGTGGCTCTCGAAGGGATGGCAGACCGCGAGCATGGGAGAAGAAATTCAAGATTACAAACGATTCGCGCTGCCGCGCCCAAAGAAAGTGGATGGGGGGCTTAAAGGGGTGGTGCTTCGAATCGATCCGTTCGGAAATTTAGTCACGAATTTTCGCCTTGAGGATTTCCCGGAAGGCGCACAAAACGGCGGTCTAAAGTTGCAGGTAGGAACTCATGCGGTGAGCAGGCTCGTCGACACATTTGCAAACGGCAAAGCAAGCGAACCCATCGCCTACGTCGGCTCAACAGGCTACGTAGAAATCGCCGTAAATAAGGGGAGCGCGTCGCGGACGCTGAGCGTTGGCCGCGGAGCACCGGTAGTTCTCTCCAACAAGTAGCTGCAACTATCTCGCTTCCAAAAAACGTAAGAAGAAAAAACGAATCGCCTCCGTAGGTTTCAGCGCGGGTATTCGAACGCGGCCCTAGGCAGCGGCGGCGACCGGTTGCTTCCGCCTGTGCCAGTAATCCAATGCCGCGAACAGAAGAACGGCAGGCACGCCGGTCAGTCCGCAAACGATAAAGAAAATGCCGTAAGCGTGAATGAGACCGTGCGTGGTGCTCAGCCTTTCGACCGCAGCACCGGAAAATCCCTTCAAGATTTTTCCGAGCCAGGCATAGGTCGAACTCAAGAGTGCATACTGCGTGGCGGTGTATCCCAGATTGGTGAGACTCGACATGTACGCGACTAGCGCAACAGCGGCGAAGCTGAGACTGAAATTGTCACCTACCATGACGAAGGCGAAGAGACGAATGCTCAAGCCCGCGAACGCGAGAGTCGCAAATGCGGCAGTCGCAGCTGCCTGTAAAATACCCCCGATGATGAGGGCGCGCATGTAGCCAAGCTTCAGCGAGCAGAATCCGCCCGCAGCGATGCCCGCAAACGTTGCGATTAGCCCGATGGAGCCGCGCACCGCTCCGACCGTTTGCTTCGTAAGGCCGAGGTCGTGGTAGAAGGGATTCGCCATCGGGCCCATCATGAAGTCCGGCAACCGATAGAGGCTGATGGCCGCTAACATCACTAGCGCGAGCCAGCCGTGTGCGCGGAAGAAAGCGATGAACGGTCCCACAATGGCGTCGAAGAAACCGCGCCAAAGCGGCGCTTCGCGCCCTTTTTCATGCGCCACGGCATTCGCGCGCTCCGGTTCCTTCGCAAACCAGGTCGCGAGCATTCCAACGGCCATACATGCGCCGTAAATACCGTAGGACATGCGCCAACCCACGACCGCGGCCACGAGGAGGATAAGGGAATCCGTAGTCAGGAGCGCTAGGCGGTAGCTGAACTGATAGGCAGACGCAAGAAGCCCTTGTTCATCTCCGTCGTCTGCTGATTCAATTCGCCAAGCATCGACCACAATGTCCTGTGTCGATGAGGCGAACGCAACGATGAGCGCAAAAGCGCCAAGGCGGCCGAGCCCGGCTTGGGTGCCGGTTCCGCCCATGGCGCAAAGCGCAAGGCCGACGACGATCTGCGAAAACATCATCCATCCGCGCCTATGGCCAAGCCGCTTAAACAATGGCAGGTCGACGCGATCCATCAAGGGTGCCCAGAGAAACTTCAGCGAATAGGCGATGCCCACCCAGGAAAGAAACCCGATCGCCGTCAGCGAGGTGTGTTCATCGCGCAGCCAGTAGCCGAACGTATTGCCGACCAAATAAAAGGGGAGGCCTGAGGAAAATCCGAGCAGCAGCATCGCCAACGTTTTGGGCCGCAGGTAATCGGCGATCCGGTGCTTCGGAGGACTCACGTGCTCATTGTCTATCGGAGCACTCACGAAACTCAACGTTCATACCACCGACTCTTGTCCATGCTGGCACTCTCGTCGGTTTGTTACGGTTCCCCCGCCGCAGCTTTCGATGTACGAGCCGCTGGCTCGCCGCTCACGGTAGCTTCCGCTGTCTTTTCTTCATCCGCGGGCCGGACTCGTTGAATTTTTACGCGAGCAACGCGCCGACCGTCCATTTCCACCACGGTGAAGCGAAACTGCCCGTACTCGAAGCTTTCACCGCCGCGCGGAATAAATCCGAGCTGGTCCAGGACGAATCCGCCTACCGTGGCGTAAGCGGGATCTTCCGGCAGAGTAATGTTGTACTGGGCGTCGAGGTCACGAACGTTGAGAGCCGCGTCAAAGATGACCGCGCCATCGGCCAGCGTGAGCGGACGTTCCACAACATCGAACTCGTCGTGAATTTCACCGACCACTTGCTCCATGATGTCTTCGAGCGTGGCCAGTCCGAGTATGCTGCCAAATTCATCGACGACCATAGCCATGCCGATGTGACGCGCGCGAAGCTCCTGGAGCAGCTCGCTGGCAGGCTTCGTTTCCGGCACGATCAGGACTTCCCGCAACACTCGCCGTAGGTCGAAGGATGGGGGCGGCAAATTTTCTTCCATCCGCCTTTCGCGATCGAGCAAAATCCAGAGCATGTCCTTGATATGGACGAAACCAAGAATGTGATCGCCCGAGCCGCGGTAGACGGGAATGCGCGAACGCTGCGACGTGGCGAAAACACGCATCACTTCGTCGACGGACGCTTCGACAGGCAGTGTGTACATATCCGGCCGAGGGACCATGATCTCGCGCACTTGAACCTGGCCAAGCTCGATAGCGCTGACGATGAACTTCTCTTCGCCTGGCGCGAGAAGGCCGCGTTCGCGCGCTTGCTGAATCTGTATCTGAAGCTCCTCTGTCGAGTGGGCGGTTCCATGCGCGTGCGGCGAAGAGACGCCCATGGCCTTCACGATGACGCTCGACGCTCCATCCAACAGATCGATGGCCCAGCGGAACGTGCGCAGAAACCACTGAAACGGCAACGCCACCAGCAGCGCCACGCGCTCCGCCTTCGCGAGGCTCACAGTCTTCGGCACCAATTCGCCCAGCACCACGTGCATCGCGCTCAGCAAAGCAAATGCACAGGCCAGAGCAACCGCATGGGCGAAAAACGCCGTACGCGTACCCGCAGCGCCATGCCAGATTTGTTGAAATGCGGTGGCAAGAGTGGCTTCGCCGAGCGCCCCGATGGCCAGGCTGGTCAGCGTGATGCCGACTTGCACGCCGGAAACGACACGATGCAAATCCGCAAGCAAGCGTTCGACGACTCGAGCCCGGATGTCGCCTTTTGCAACGAGCTGGCGAACGCGCGAAAGCCGCACGGCAACCAGCGAAAACTCCGCTGCGGCGAAAAAGCCGTTTAGCGCGACGAGCGCCAGCACCCCGATCAGCCGCACGGCGAACATAGTTTCTTAATTGTCCCCTAGCGGCATTGTAGCAATGCGCGCCGGGTGCGCGAGCCGCCGCGCAAGGCGCGCGTGCCTTGCCTACACACGCGCGATCGTGACAAAAATCTCTTCGCCGCCGAGCGCCATTTTAACGCCGCCGTTCTGGGCGGGGCTCATCTCCAGCCGCTCCGCAAGCAGCTCATTGCGCAGGAAAACCTCATGCGCAGTGATCGCTTCCGCAATGCGCGGCGAAGCGGAAAAGCTAACGACGATCCGGTCGGAAATGTCGAGGTTGAGCGCTTTGCGCTGGTCTTGCAACATGCGGTTGAAATCTCGCGCGAGTCCTTCCTGCAGCAGTTCCGGTGTCAGTTGCGTATCGAGCGCGAGGAAAGTCCCCTGCTCCACGTTGCCCTTCAAGGCTTCCGGCGCTGCAATAGCCTCCCAACCTAGAAACTCGAACTCGATCTTAATCTCGTCCGGCGCTAGGTCGAAGGTCTGATCAGCCACCTGCACGGAGTACGGCTCGCCCCGTAGCGCAGCGGCAGGGTCAGCCGCCGCCAAAACTGTTCCGATCTCCTTCAAATATCGCCCTGCTCGCGGGCCAATCTTTTTCGCGTCGGGCTTTAAGCGCATCGCTATCAGCGCCTTTTCGTCGTCAATCAAGACGAGATACTTCACATTCGTCTCTTCCAGAATCTGCGCGACATAATCCGCATTTTCCAAGACGCGCCGGTCCGCGGCATCTCTCGGCCGCACATAAAGCGTGCTAAGCGGCTGGCGAATCTTGACCTTGCTCTGCGTCCGCAAACTCAGCGCCAGGTTCTTGATACGTATCACCGCGGCAATGCTTTGCTCCAGACCTTCATCGATGAGAGCAGCATTCACTTGCGGATACTGCGTAAGGTGAACAGACTCCGGCGCTGACGAATCCACGGAGCGCACGAGATTCTGATAAATATCCTCCGTCAAGAACGGCAAAGCCGGCGCCATAACGCGAGTAACAGTCGTCAGCACCGCGTAGAGCGTTTGATACGCATCCCCCTCGCTCTTCCAAAAACGCCGCCGCGAGCGGCGCAAATACCAGTTGGAGAATTCTTCGTCGAAAGTTTGAAAAGCCTCGACGAGCTTGTAGTGTTCAAAGTTCTGGAAGGCGCTGTTGGCCTCGGCGATGAGCCGCTGAAGCTTGCTCAAGACCCAACGATCGAGCTCGTTGGCGATGGGGAGCGCGGAATCGCCTGGCTTCCAATTGTCCGCGTCGGCATACATCACAAAGAAGCTGTAGCAATTCCAGAAGGTTAGGAGCTTACGGCGGGCGTCGCCGTCGATGGTTTGGCCGACATTGCCCGCGGGATGCAAATCGGGGAAGTTGAGATTCTGCGCCGTTTTCTGCTCCGTGTAGATGTACCGCATCACCTCGGCACCCAGGGCCTCTGCCGCCTCATCAAACGCAATCGAATTGCCCTTGGACTTGTGCATCTCCTCGCCGCGTGCGTCGCGAACGAGGGCGTGGCCCAAGAGCGCCTTGAAGGGAGCACGTCCATCGATCATCGCGCTCATCGCCAGCATGGAATAAAACCAGTTGCGGAACTGGCCCGGAAAACTTTCGAGAACCAAGTCCGCCGGAAACCATTTCTGCCAATACGCTTTGTCGGTCGAGTAGCGTATCGTGCTGAAAGGCACGATTCCGGCGTCCAACCAGGGATTGCCGACATCTTCGATGCGCTGCGCCAATCCTCCACACTTCTCACAACGGATTTTGACGGCGTCAATGTAGGGCCGATGGGGAGAATTCCCCTCGAAAATGTCCCAACCCTCGACGGCTTTTTCCTTGAGCTCTTCCCTGCTACCAATGACGACAAAGTGGCTGCAATCGCCGCAGACCCAAATGGGCAGGGCCAGACCCCAGAAACGCTTCTTCGAAATCATCCAGTCGGCCATGTTGCGAAGCCAATCTTGTTCCCGCGCTTCGCCCTCGGGCGGAATCCACTTGATGTTGGGAACCACACGTTGGATGCGGTCGCGCCAATCCATGCGGATGAACCATTCGTCGACGGGACGAAAGACGAGTTCTTCCTTGCAGCGCCAACAATGCGGGTAGACGTGGGGGTAACGCTCGCGAGCCACGAGGAAGCCGGACGTCTTTAGAGCGGCGATGATGTCGTCAGCGACTTCGTTTGCGCTCCGCTTTGTGAACTGCCCGAAGCCATCGAGAAAGATGGAACTGTCATTCAGTGGTGCGATAAACGGTAGACCATTTTCTTTGCCGAGTTGCTGGTCTTCCGCGCCGCAGCCGGGGGCGATGTGAACGAGCCCCGTACCTTCCGCTTCGCTGATCTCTTTCCATGCGATGACGCGATGCGCTTCTGCAGCACACTTGCCGCCGCCCGTTTCACCGTAGGGGAAGACGCCGCCAGGTGACTTTTGCGCGGGGAGTTCGTCAAACGGACCTTGATACGTGAGCCCGACCAATTCCTTTGCAGGAATTTCGCCCACGACCTCGACGACGCCGCTGCCCTTCAGGATTGTGCGGATCGAGGGCAGCTTGTGCGTTTCGTGCTTCCCTTCCACTTGCAGATCTTGCACACGGTCGTGCTCAAAGTTTCCTTTTGCGACGTAATAAAACCAGTCGCCGTGCTTGACCTTGAGGTAGGACAACTCTGGGTTCACGGCTACGGCGACGTTTGACGTGAGCGTCCAGGGCGTCGTCGTCCAGATCAGAAGCGCCGTTCGCTCCTGCCCCTTTATGGGGAAACGCACAAAGACAGAGGTGTGCGTCGTAATGCGTCGTCCCTCTGCAACTTCCATTTGTGAAAGACCAGTTCCACAGCGGCCGCACCAAGGCATGACGTCGTGGCCGCGATAGATGAACCCTTCCGTGTGGCACTTCTTGAGGAAAGACCAGATGGTGTAATTGTTCTCGTCGGAGAACGTGAAGTAGCTGCCGCCGTATTCAGCGGAGCCGAGCTTTCGCACAATCTCGCTTGCTCGTGCTCTTTCCGTGTGCCCGCTCGGGAGCCTTACAGTGAGCTCGCGGTCTCCATCGGCCAGAGCATCGCGGAGGGCGATCAATACTTTGGGGTCGTCCCAATCGCACCAATAGCCGAGGCGAATGGACTGCTCCGTTTGCCGTGCCGCGAAAGTCAAAACCCGTTCTTTGCAAGCACGAACAAAATTCTCTATCCCGTAGTCGCGAATCTCTCGCTTGGTTTTCAGCCCCAGGCTCTTTTCTACTTCGACTTCAACCCAGAGTCCCTGGCAGTCGAACCCGTTCTGATAGCGCAGGGCCTCTCCACGCATACCGTGGTAGCGCTGGTACATGTCCTTCAGTGAGCGTCCCCAGGCGTGATGCACACCCATGGGGTTATTCGCCGTGATCGGCCCATCCAGAAACGACCAGCGCGGACCATTGGCATTTTTATCGCGAAGCTTTTGGAAGATTCGATTCTCTTCCCAAAAGCGCAGGAGTTCACGCTCCATGGCCGGAAAATCGGGCACTCGTGGCACAGGTTTATAAATGTTCATAGGCAATATGTTCTTAGATTATCACAGCCGCCCAGCGGCTCCGTCCGGTTGCACGCTGGAAGAGTGTCCACTACACTTTGCTCTTACTCGCAACTGCCTGGAGATTGCTTGCGGATTATCGTTCGCCTTCTATTCTGGACTTTGGCAATTCTCGTGGTCGCTGCGGGCCTGGTCGCTTGGTGGTTGATCTATCGCCCACTTCCTCAGCTTGACGGCACCATTTCTCTTCCTGGCCTTCAAAAAGAAGTTATCGTGAAGCGCGATCAATGGGGCGTGCCGCACATCCGGGCGGCTTCGCTCGAGGATGCAGTCGAAGCCCAAGGCTACGTGATGGCGCAGGACCGTCTGTGGCAATTGGATCTAATGCGGCGCGCGTCGCGTGGGCAACTGTCGGAGATCGTCGGGCCGCTCGCACTGAAATCAGACAGGCAATTCCGTATTTATGGTTTCTCCCGCATAGCCGAGCGAGAGTACGCGGCAATGGACAAGGATTCGCGTGCGTTGATGGAAGCTTACGCCCGCGGCGTAAATGACTTCATCGACCAGCATCAGAAGAATTTGCCGCTGGAATTTTCTCTCCTTAACTACAAGCCGCAGCCATGGAAACCTTCGGATTCGCTGGTGATAGCGGGTTATATGTACCAAACGTTGACCGACACCTGGGAGCGGGAGTTGGACCGGGCGAAGGTCGAGGAGCGCGTGGGAGCGGATCGATCCAAGGATTTATTCTCCGAGGATTCGCCGATGGACCATTTCGTTGTCGGCGATCCCAACGTGCCCAACGACGGGTCAAAGGCGTCGCGCGCCATTCGCAGACGTGAAGATGATGAAGACGAGGATCTGCCGACGGACACAATTTTGAAGGCTTCGAGCCACGGCGCCGGAGTTCCCGAGCCCGAAACCTTTGCGGATATAACCTCTGCTTTGTGGCCCTCGATTCAAAGTTACCTTGAAGAGACGCAGAGTGAAATTCGACAGGGGCTTGGCAGCAACAACTGGGTTGTGAACGGAGCGCACACGGCTACTGGCAAGCCGATACTCGCAAACGACACTCATCTGGAGCTCTCCATTCCTCCGATTTGGTATGAGATTCATCTGACCGCGCCAGGTTTCAATGCGGCGGGATTCACTCTGCCGGGAGCACCGTTGATCGTTATTGGCCATAATGACCGCATCGCTTGGGGGTTCACGAATAATGGCGCGGATGTGCAGGATCTTTACATCGAGGTATTCAATCCCGAGGAACCAGACGAATATCGAGTGAATGGAGCGTGGGTCAAGGCACAAGTTTTTGACGAAGTGATTCACGTCAAGGGGCAAGCGGATGAGGATTTGAAAGTAGCCGTCACGCGTCACGGTCCCGTTGTTCGAAGAGAAGGTGGAAAAGTCTACGCCCTTCGCTGGACCGCTCTTGAACCTGGTGGACTTGGGAATACATACAACTGGCTTTCGATGGCGCGCAACTGGCAGGATTTTCGCGAGATTATGAAGCGCGTTTGGGGTCCCGGGCAAAATGCCGTATACGCGGACGTGGAAGGAAACATTGGATACGTGATGGCGGCTCGGGTCCCCATTCGAAAGAAAGGACATGGAGAGGTTCCCGTTCCGGGCGACACCGACGAATACGAGTGGGCGGGATACATTCCATTTGACCAGTTGCCGCAGGCTTTGAATCCGGATAGCGGGTTGATCGTAACCGCTAATGCGCGAGTTGTAGGCCCTAACTACAAGCCCTATTTGACCGACCGCTGGGAAGAACCCTATCGAACTGCGCGCATCTACGATCTACTCCACAACAAAACTGACTTGCGGCCTGTCGATATGTTGAAGGTTGAAGCGGATACGTATAGCTATCCGCACGTATTTTTGGCGGACCAACTTCTGGCGGCAGTGAAAACGGTGCAGCCTAAAGATTTGCGGGCTCGAAAACTAGTTGAGGATCTGAAGAATTGGAATGGAATTGCCGATGCCGATTCGCCGGTCGTCTCTTTCGTCGAGATGACGCGCCGCGCTGCTTTGCGCTTGATTCTTGAACCCTATCTTGGAACTGACACCAATCTTTATGAGTGGCGTAGCACAACTTTTCTGCAAGAGGTTTTGACGGAGCGCCCAGAGAAATGGCTCCCTCCGCGATACAAGAGCTACGATGAAATGCTTGCGGCTGCGGCCGATCAGGCTGTATCTATGCTGGTTGAACAATCGAAGAGCAACAGTATAGGAGATTGGGAATGGAAGGAGTTCGATTCACTCGACATGCTACATCCACTTGGCCGCCAGGGGTTTCTGAAACGCCTCCTAAGCATTAGCGGGAAACCTCAAGATGGCACGCTTTACAGTGTGCGAGCCGCAACGACACATCACGGTCCATCGATGCGCTTTATCGCCAACCTCGCCAACTGGGACGGTTCGATCATGGTGATCCCGGCTGGGGAGTCGGGCCAGATAGGCAGCCGCCACTACACGGATCAATTTTCGTACTGGTATCAAGGCAGGCCGATCGGCGCGCCGTTCAGCGATGGCGCGGAAGCAAAAGCTCGCAAGCACAGGTTAACGCTGATACCGGCTTCATGATCCGAAAACAAGTCTTCCCGACATGCCCGAACTGCCCGAAGTAGAAGCCGTCGCCCGCACGCTCCGCCCTCTTGTTGAACATCGCCGCATTCAATGCGTGCACGTTTTCCACGCCATCGCGACGAAGCCACAGTCACCTTCCAATCTTGCTCGCACCGCGCAGAACCAAAAAATCCTCGCTGTTCGCCGCAAGGGAAAATATCTCTGGCTGGAGCTTGCAAATGCCATCATCACTCTCCACTTTAAACTCGACGGCCAACTCCTCTGGTTTTCCGACGCCGAGGAACTCATAGAGCTTGCCAATCAACAAGGCTCAAGCGTTCACGTCGACGTCGCTTTCGAACTTGATCGCGGGGTACTCGGTTTTGCGGACCGCCGACACTTCGGGCGCGTCCACTTTTACAAGTCCGTGGATGCATGCGCAGCGCTCGATAAACTCGGAGTCGATGCAATGTCCAAGGAGTTCACCGCCCGGAGATTCGCTGAACTCGCCTCAAACTCCCGACGCCCTCTCAAGGAATTTCTCCTCGATCAGTCGCGTGTCGCGGGCATCGGCAATATCTATTCATGCGAAGCCCTCTGGCAGGCAAGGCTAGACCCACGCAGACGTGCGAATTCGTTGAAAGCCGCGGATACCGGCCGTCTTTATAAAGCGATTGTCTCCGTTCTCGCGCGTGCTTTAGAATGCTGTCTACATCCGGAGCCTGACTTCCGGGATCCGAAATGGTGGTTTCAGGGCCTGGAAAAAATTCTTCGCGCGTATGACCGCGAAGGAAAACCATGCCACCGTTGCGGCAAGCCGATCCGGCGCATCGCCCAAGGCGGCCGTTCAACTTATTTTTGTTCGCACTGCCAAAAGTAGAAGTCAACGTAAGAGGCGCATCGAGTGAATTCACCTGCTTCAAAGAAGCCCGAACCACCGAAGAAACCCGATTTTGAACGTTCACTGGCACGGCTCGAAGAGGTGGTCCGGCGCCTCGAAAGCCCACAACTTTCGCTCGACGAGGCCATGAAGCTTTTCGAAGAGGGAGTAGCGCTCTCGCGTGATTGCCAGAAACAGTTGGAAGAGGCTGAGGGGCGCGTCGAAATCCTCATGAAAAAAGCGGATGGCAAGCTCGCCGCCGAACCATTCGATCCGGAGGGCGAGGGGGAATCGTGATGGAGATTACTCCCGCATCGAGTTTGGCTCGCTTGTGACCATGCAGCCTCCGCATTTCTTTGAAGAAGACCGCGTAGAGGTAGACGCCTCTCTCGATCGCTTGATGCCAGCGGAAACGGCACAGCCCCCTTCGATTCATCAAGCGATGCGCTACAGCGTCTTTGCGGGCGGAAAACGGATTCGCCCAATACTTTGCCTGGAAACCGCCCGCATCTTCGATTCAAACGTTGCGCCTGTGCATTATCCAGCTTGCGCCATCGAGTTCATCCATACCTACTCGCTGATTCACGATGATTTGCCCGCCCTCGATAACGACGATCTGCGGCGTGGAAAACCGACTTGCCACAAGAAATTTGGCGAAGCGGCGGCTATTCTTGCCGGTGACGCATTGCTGACTTTGGCTTTCGAAACAATTAGCGCGACGCCGGTGGATTCGGTTCTCCGCGTTGCAATGATTTCGGAAATTTCTACCGCCGCTGGCACGATCAACGGAATGGTTGGCGGCCAAGTTGCCGATCTTGAAGCAGAAGGTAAACGCATTGACTCTCAAATGCTCGAATACATCCATCTCTCGAAAACAGCCGCACTCATTCGCGCATCTGTGGCTTCAGGCGCACTCTGCGCAGGGGCTTCGTCGGACGATGCCGCCCGATTGAGAAAATTCGGAGAATCCATCGGACTCCTCTTTCAGGTCACCGACGACATTCTCGATGTGGAAGAATCTTCCGCGGCGCTTGGAAAAACCGCTGGAAAGGATATCGCTCAAAAAAAGGCGACGTACCCCGCCATTTATGGTTTGGAGCGATCACACCAGATTGCGAACGAGCTTGCTGGCAAAGCGCTCGGAGAATTGACAGCTTACGGCGGCCGCGCTTCCCGTCTCCGAGCCATTGCCGAATATCTCGTCCAGCGCCGCGCCTGACGTCTTCCGTGGCCATGAGATCGAAACCAGAACGTAAACGCCTCGATACGCTCCTTTTTGAACGTGGTCTAGCCGAATCCCCACAGAAAGCGCAAGCGCTCATTCTTGCGGGTGAAGTTCTGGTGGATGGCTTGCCTGTTCAGAAAGCTGGAACGCCCATATCTCTCGACGCACAGCTCGAGGTAAGAAGCCGTCACCCAAGATATGCGAGCCGCGGCGGAGTCAAATTAGAGGGAGCATTGAAAGATTTTGGGATGAATCCTTCACAGCTTATTTGCCTCGATATCGGCGCTTCAAATGGCGGGTTCACCGATTGCCTGCTGCAGCACGGCGCCGCACACGTCTATGCAGTCGACGTAAATGTCTCTCAGCTCGATTGGAAACTCCAGCAGGATCCTCATGTAACCGCGATCGAACGCAACGCGCGTGAACTGAAGAAGGAAGATCTGCCCCAACTGGTCGATCTGGTTACCGTGGACGTGTCCTTTATTTCCGTTCGCAAGGTTCTTGGACCCGCGTCCTTGTGTGCAAAGCCGGACGCAAATTTCCTGATCCTGATCAAGCCGCAATTCGAACTCCGCCGGGAGGAAATAGGCGAGGGCGGAATCGTTAAGGATACGCGCATGCACCAAAAAGCTATCGCCATGGTGCAAAAGGCCGCAGAAGAGGAGGGATTGTCCTGCCTCAAAATTTGTCCGAGCAGGTTGACTGGTGCGGAAGGCAATCAAGAGTATTTTCTGCACGCCCGCAGAGTAGTACTGAAGTAAAATCACAGAAAGACATGAAGACATCTCCAATTCTCAAAACCATAGGCGTCATCTCTCGCCCTCGCCGCTCAAATCTTTCTTCCGTTGTGCCGGCGCTCCTCCAGTGGCTTGAATCGCGTGGACTGTGCGTTATCTACGACGAGGAGACTGCATCAGCATTGCCAAATCGAGGGGGCGGCCAAACCCGAGAGCACCTCTCTAATCAAGCAGACATCCTTGTCGTGCTTGGCGGGGACGGCACGCTGCTTGCAGCGGCACGTGTTGCCGCTTCGCGCTGCATTCCAATCCTACCGATTAATATGGGGAGCTTGGGTTTCTTAACAAGCTTTACGGTCGATGAACTCTACCCAGCTCTCGAGGAGACTCTGGCCGGCAGATCCTCCATGAGCGAGCGCGTCATGCTACAGGTGGAGCTGGTGCGCGGAGAAGCCGTGGTCGATCGCGATCATGTGTTGAATGATGCAGTCGTGAATAAAAGCGCGCTTGCGCGCATGATTGAACTCGAACTTTTCATCGATGACGATTTTGTGTGCCGTTATCGAGCGGATGGTCTTGTCGTCGCAACTCCCACTGGTTCCACTGCCTATTCTCTTTCGGCTGGTGGACCGATTGTGCATCCTTCGGTCGAGGCGTTCCTCATAACTCCGATTTGTCCGCACACACTAACCGATCGGCCCGTCGTCGTGCGCGACTCTAGCTGCATCGAGGTGAAACTAACCGGCAGCGCCGAATCTGTGTTCTTAACCTTGGATGGACAGAGGGGCATTCCGATGCAGTCGGAAGACCGCATTCGGATCACCCGTTCGCCGCAGTGCCTGAAGCTAATTCAGCCTCCTAGAAAATCCTACTTCGAAATACTGCGGAGCAAGCTGAAGTGGGGCGAGGCTTAGTTCTAATGCATTCGCTGGCTCCCTGGCAGGCTAACTATTCGCACTCGACGAATAAATTGGCACAACCGCTGCCAGCAACGGATCTCTTCCGGTTCGTCCTGCGCGTAAGAATCGATTCGCGCTAACAGGGTCAAGAACGAGGCAATATAGTTGCGGCAAGCACATCCGTGCGCAGAAGGTCATCCTGGGTCTCACGGCGGCGAATCACGTTCGTCCGGCTGCCATCAATCAAGATTTCACCGGGACGCGTACGCGCGTTGTAATTCGAAGCTTGCGACATGCCGTACGCGCCGGCAACCCAAATTGCAAGCGGATCGCCTGGCCTCACTTCCCCGAGCGGCCAGTCACGCAGCAAACAATCTCCCGTTTCGCAGACGGGGCCTACAATATCAACACGGCGCGTTGGAGACTTGGCATCGCCCGCCTTCCGCAGGATCCGTGTGATCGGGTGAATCGCACCATAGAGGGCCGGACGTAGCAGATCGTTCATCGCCGCGTCCACGATCACAAACGTCTTACCGCGGTTTTGCTTCGTGTAAATCACTCTTGTCAACAAAACTCCAGCGCTTGCGATGATCGAGCGCCCCGGCTCCAGCAATAGATGGAGCCCCAGCGATCTTGCAAACTCTGCAACCAGCCGAGCATAGTCCTCGCGCGTTGGCGCACGCTCCATTGTATATCGCACACCGAGTCCGCCGCCAATGTCGAGATACTCGAGCGCAATCCCTGCCCGTCGCAGGTCTTTCACGTACATCCCGATCCTGCCGAGCGCGCGGCGAAAGGGATCCAAGGAGACGATCTGCGACCCGATGTGCGCGCTGATTCCCTTCCAATGCAAATACTGCGAATCCTTGTACGCAAGATAGAGCCGCCGCGCTTCCGGCCAATCGAGACCAAACTTGTGGGTGTGGCTGCCAGTCGAGATGTGCGGATGGCCCCCTGCCGCAACATCGGGATTCACACGAATCGCAACATTGGGAATTCTTCCGCCTTGCTTCACTGCGCTTTCCGATTCCTCGAGCAAAACCTCAAGCTCCGCTTCGGATTCCACGTTGAACAAGAGAATTCCACGGTGGCGATTCGCAGCCGACTCACCAGCCGCAGAGGACGGATATTGCAATGCTTCTTGGATCTCGTGCCGTGTCTTCCCCACCCCAGAAAAAACAATACGATCGCCGCGAACTCCGAGATGCCCCAGATGCTCCAACTCTCCCCCGGAAACAATATCGAAACCACTGCCCAGCCTCGCCAGTTCTTTAAGGATGGAAAGATTCCCATTGGACTTCACGGCAAAACACACGGTGTGAGGAATCTTGTTTAGTCCTTGTTCGAATTCGCAGTAGGCTTTAGTTATCGCCGCTCGGCTATAAACATAAGTTGGTGTTCCAAAAGACGCAGCGGCCGCCACCAGGTCCACATCCTCGCAAAACACATGCTCAAGCCTGGGATCGCGTGCAGAATGTTTCCAGGAAAACTGCGGCGTGAATTCGGCTGGATCGACGAACTTGAGCTTCTTGCGGAGATTGGTGGGCTGTACGCTCATCGCACCTTCAACACCACGAGGGTCCGGTCATCCGCCAACGGTGCGCCTTGCGCAAACCAGTCGACTTCTTGAAAGATCAAATCGGCAAGTTCTGCGGTGCTCAGGGCGTGCTGTTGTTCGATGAGCAATCGCAGCTTCTCCGTTCCAAAAAATTGCCCTTCGCTGTTGATCGTCTCGGAAATCCCGTCGGAGTGAAACACCAGAATGTCGCCTGGATCCAGCGAAACTCCCCATTCGTCATAGTTGACGTCCTCAAAGATTCCAAGAGGAAATCCTGTTAGCGCAATTTTGTCGCATCGTCCATCTTTATAAAGTAGCGGCTGCGATTGGCCGGCGTTCGCCACGCGCAACTTGCTTCGGCCCTTTTGCCAAGTCGCAAAGCATGCCGTCATGAACCGTCCTTCAATGCGCCTCTCGCCCACGATTTGATTCATCTGTTTGAGCATTTCCGCTGGCTGGAGTTTCTGCGGCGCAAGGCTTCGCATGATGCCGATCGCGACGGCCCCATAAAGGGCTGCGGCCGTTCCTTTCCCACTCACGTCTCCTAGTGCGATGCCGAGTTGCTGCGGACCGTAGCGTAGAAAATCGTATAGGTCGCCGCCGACTTCCCTCGCTGAGAGATACCGAGCCGCCATATCCAACCCAAAATCCTCGGACGGGACAGTCCTCAAGAGCGCACCTTGAATACGTTTTGCAGCTTGCAAATCCCGCTCCAGCCGCGCTTCGCCTCTCGCAACCTCCTCGTACAAACGCGCGTTCTCTAAAGATACGGCAAGGTTTGCCGCCAAGATCGAAAGGGTCTGAACGTGATCGTCAGTGAAGTAGTTGGTCTGCGGACTCTCGAGGTCCAGCACTCCGATGACTTTCCCTTTGTGCAGCATTGGAATGGCCAGTTCGGATCGCGTCTCTGGATTCACCATCAGATACCGCGGATCTACGGTGACATCAGGGACAAGCACAGCCTCTTTCAAGGCAGCTGCGGCGCCTACGATTCCCTCGCTCGCGGCCACCCGCATCTTTCCCTGCACGCGATGCCCGTGTTTCACGTCGACCCGATGACGGAACACTTTCTGATCTTCGTCGTACAACATGAGGCTAAGTATTTGATAGTCGATCACTCGTTTGATCTGTTCGGCAGCGCGTCGCAATAACTCCTCGACATCGAGAATGGAACTCGTTTCACGGCCCACTTCATTTAGTAAAAGAAGGGTTTCTGCTTGAGTCCGCACTTGTTGGAATAACCGCGCGTTTTCGATTGCCACCGCCAGGCGACTCGCGAGGAGCGTCAAAATACTCTGCTGTTCCCGTGTGAAATAATCCAAATGCCTGCTCTGAATGTCCAGCACTCCTACGCATTTCCCACGCAGCATGAGTGGGACTGCCAGTTCGGAGCGAACACTCTCAATTGCGTTGATATATCTCGGATCCTTTGCCGTATCGCTGACACGCACTGGATGCCCGGTGGCTGCGGCCGTTCCCGTGATTCCTTGGCCGATCGGAATGTGCAGATTTTCCGCGAGCTCTCTCGGATATCCGATAGAAAACCTGTGCCTAAGATAGGCTCCGTTCCCTTCCACCATGAGAACGCCAAAGATTTCGTAATCGACGTGTTTCTTGATGAGAGCCGCGCTTCGCGCCAGCACCTCGTCGAGATCGAGTGAAGCGTTGACCTCTTCGCCAATCTCCGCCAGGGTAGTCAAGACTTCGGCGGAAACCTCCGCCGTCGCAGTTTGCATGGCCGCTGCTTCTTTGGGCTCGTTGGTGGGGGTCATGAACTCAGTTCATTATAACAGGCAGGCAACCCATGGCTGCGGATCGCTGAGGCCAGGCCTGATAAGCTGAGAGGCAGAGGTTCGCATGCACGCCGAACGCGTAAAGTCCGCGCTTTGCGTATTGCCTCATGTTTTCGTTTTTTCCGATGACTTCAGAGTGAGCACGCCAACACCTTGCAAGTTCCGGTAGCGTTCGGCGTAGTCCAGACCGAACCCAACCACAAATTCATTCGGGATGCTGAACCCGACATAGTCCGCCTTCACCGCGGCTATGCGCCGCTCCGGTTTATCCAACAGCACGGCGACGCGCAATCGCTTCGGCTTCCTTTGTTCAAGTACGCGCAGCAAATACTGCAACGTCATTCCCGTGTCCAAAATGTCTTCCACTACAACGACTGTTCTTCCTTCTATACTCGCATCGAGATCCTTGGTGAGCTTGACCTGGCCGGAGGATTGCGTCCCTTTTCCATAGCTCGACACCGCGATGAAATCCAATGACACCTCACCCGGGATCGCACGTGCGAGGTCCGACAAAAAAAACACGGCGCCCTTCAACACGCCCACCAAAAGCAGCGGCTCTTCTGGAAAGTCCTGTCGGATTTGCTTTGCCAGCTCTTGTATCCGCCGCTGGATGCGCTCTCGCGAAATCAATATCTTGATTGTCTCGCCCGCAACTGTCTCCAGGCTTCGTGCCGCTCTTTTCTTCGTTGCCATCGCTTTCCCCAAACTGGAACCGCGACTCTAGCGCACGTCTTCTTTCACGGCAAGTCCGAGATGTCTCTGCGCAAAAGAACTCCAGTATGTGCAAGCCCGTCGTCTTGCGTAACTCCGCAGATCACGCGAAGCCCCCTGTCGTATTCTGCGCTGGCTGACTTTCTGTTCTAGAATTCCATTCGCAAAGGGGTGTCAACGATGCCTGAGAAGATGCTTCCGGAGCCGTGGCTACGCGGCACGCTGGTCGATGTGCCGGCTGTCGGTCGTGCCGTTCTTCACGCCCTCGAACTAGCGAGTGAGGATCTGAATCGTTGGTGTGGTCATCTCAGCGATGAGCAGATGAATCGCCGCCCAGCACAAATCGCACCCGTCGCATTCCATCTCCGCCATATTGCACGAAGTCTCGATCGCCTCCTGACCTATGCCGAAGGCGGCGCGTTAAATGAAGAGCAATTGACGGCACTCAAGCTCGAACTCGATCCTCCATCTACGAGAGACGAGCTTTTCGCCGAACTTTCCAGCGCGCTTTCAAGCAGCGCTGTTCGCATCCGCAAACTTGCGTTCTCCGATCTCGAGGCTATACGAATTGTCGGCAAGAGAAATCTTCCAACCACCCTCGGTGGTCTCCTAGTTCATATAGCGGATCACACGCAACGCCATGTCGGACAAGCAATCACCACGGCGAAGATCATGCTCGCGCAGCCGTCCTAGGTTTGGCGTCTCTCTTAATTGTTTTGGAGCAAGGAACGAGCGACATTTTGTGAGGGACTACCTGCCTCGGCTATACTTTGGGTCCCGGAGGAACCACTTGCTTCAAGCCGCGGAAAGCACCCTACTCATTCTCAGCGCGCTATTCCCCATCGTAAACCCGCTTGGCAATAGCCCAATTTTTCTCACTCTGACTCGGGGCTACTCAGCGTCCGACCGGCGTGCTCTATCCTGGCGCATCGCGGTCAACAGCTTCTTCTTGCTCGTTTGTTCCTGTTTGATCGGAACCCACATTCTTAGCTTTTTCGGCATTTCGTTACCGGTGGTTCAAGTCGGGGGCGGACTTATCGTCATTTCGACGGGGTGGGTGATGTTGAAAAGCACCGATGATGACGATGACAGTCGCGATAGCAGCGTCAATAAAAATATGCCTCCCCGCGACGAATTTAAGAATGCTTTCTACCCTCTGACACTTCCTCTAACCGTAGGTCCCGGTTCCATCTCCGTCGCGATTACCCTGGGAGCCAACATGCCGCATCGCCATGGATTCAACCTGGCCGGCCTTCCAGCGGTGCTCATCGGATCTTTTATCATCGCCGTAAGTATTTATCTCTGCTATGGATTCGCGGAACGTCTGGCGCGCGCCCTGGGAGCAACGGCGATGAGCGTTATCATGCGTCTTTCGTCGTTTCTGTTGGTTTGCATCGGGGTGCAGATTCTATGGAATGGCGCCAAAGCGCTGGTCTTGACGCTCCCAGCATTTTCCCATTAGGACTGCAACTTCGTCGCCACAGTCAGCTCGGTTCCTGGAACCTCCGCCGAGCTTCCCAGCGTTTTTAGCGCGTCTAATAATTCAAATGAAAATTCAACATGTGCCAGTGGAAAATGAACCAGAAGAAACCCAAGCATCCCACGGCCAGACATGTATTCCAGACTTTATTCCAGATCCATTGTTGTCCATCGCCCCACGACTTGAGGCAGTTGTAGATAGCCACCAGGGAACCGAATCCGATCAGGACACCGAGCACCTGCAGCAGATGGATCCACATGTCATTGCGCTCCGCCATTCCGGATGGGTTGCCCAGTTTGCTGACGAGAACTAACTCGCCCACGATAAAAATCACTACGCCGAAACACACCAATCTGACCAGCATGCGCAACCGTCTCGCGCCTTCGTCCAGGGCGAGTGGCTTGCCATAGTGCTTGCGGAGCATTCCGGCAATCGGCCAAAGCAGCAGCGTCAGCGCAATGACGCACAGACTGAATCCGATCAGAAAGTAGTTCACGCTTTGCTTGTCAAAAGTATCTTCCACTTGCTGAAACACCATGAACGGATAATCGATGTACGCCACTCTTCGGCCCGCGGCATCTTTCACGAACGCGATCTTCGCTTTCCCATCCACGGCACGAAAAAGCATCGGCGCAATTTCCCGATAGTGCACTGGTTGTTGATTCAGTCCTTTGGATCCCGACATGGAGATCGTGTTGTCTTTCGGGTTGACTGTGATTTTCGTTTCGCCCATCACCGTTGTCACGGCTAGGATGTTCGTCTCGAACCTCCGGCTAACTTCGTACACGCCGGCTACGCTCTTCCCATCCTCAGCCGCCGTCGCAAGCGTCGGCTCATTCGAAGGCGCTGCCGGGAAATACCGGTCCATAAACTTGTCGTAGAGCAAGCCGCGCGCATCAATTTCGCCGCGCCCTGCGCTGTTGTAGGAAACAAATAGCCCTGTGTTCGCATCCAGAATCAAGAACAAGTCGCTGTGGAATGCGATCGTGTCCCCTCCGTGCGAAATCACGCGATGCCCATTTTCGTTCTGCTCGTAGAAGCCCAGGCACATCGCATTCATCGCCGGCGGCCACCCTTTCTGGCGTGAGTGCATCTCGACAGCGGTCTCTGGCTTCAATAATTGTGCGTCTCCGTACTTTCCGTTTTGCAAGTGCATGATCATGAAGTGCGTCATGTCTACCGCGGACGCGGAAAGCGAACCGGCTGGCGCGACTTGGACATCCTCGAACGGCCTCGGCTCACCGGAACCTAGAAGGTATCCGTTCGACATGGAGGACTTGAGCGCCTCGGGTAGAGGTTGCCGAAACGTGGCATGCGTCATGTCCAGCGGCTTAAAAAGGTGCTGCTCGACGTAATCGTCAAATTTCTCGCCAGAAACGCGCTCCACGATGTACGCAGCAAGGGTCGTTGCATAATTCGAATATGCCGGCGTCACTCCTGGCGGAAAAATTCGTGCAGGCATGTGCACCTGTAAATACTCCGACAGGGGCCTCAGGTCGTTCTCCGATCCAACGAACAAATCCTTGATCGTCTCCTCAAAACCACTGCTGTGCGTCATGATGTCCCGCAACGTGATCGGCTTCCCAAAAGCCGGAGGAACTTTGAAGTCCAGGTAGTCATTTATGTCGCGGTCCAGGTCCAATTTTCCCTGCTCCACCTGTTGCATCACCGCCGTCCATGTAAACAGCTTCGAAATCGATCCTGGACGAAACAGCGTTGTCTCCGGAGAAACCGGAACCTTTTTCGCCACGTCCGCATAGCCATAACCTTTTGCAAATACCAACTTTCCGTCCTTCACCACCGCCACGACGGCGCCTGCGATGTCGGCATGTTCGATCTCTTGCGGCATGAAGCCGTCCAGAAAGGCGCCCACGTCGTCCGCGGTTAGATCATGCCCCTTCGTCGTCTCTGCTTCGGTCCCGGCGGCCTTTGTCTGAGCCGCCGGCGTCTTCGAATCCGCTTTAGCAGCTTGCGCATGAATCGCAGCGCAAGCGAACAGGGCCGCGCATCCAACCGACATAAATCTCGCAAATATCGACTTTTTCACAGCAACAACCTCCTTATTCACTCGGTGCCTCTCGCCAACAAATACCCGCACCAGTGACGTGCCTTCCCGGCCCTAGACACCTGAAACATTTGTTGCATTCTTGTGTGGGGAGACTAAGTACCAATCGCAGGATTGTCAAGCGTTTTGCGCTGCCGACCCGTTCTTGCCTGCGCGGCAGCCCAAATCAGCGGCTCGCGCTCGCTGCGCTTTTCGCGTTCGACATCTTCAGATATTCGGAGAGATTCGCTTCCTGCAGCGACCTGAACTCGATGCACGATTCCTACGCCGCCGTGAACCGCAAGCTGTATCTGAGGTTATGGACCTACGCCGCCGTCCGCTTGTTCGTCCAATTGTTCGTCCGCACGGTAAGCTGCTCGATCCTGTCGCGCCTCACTGTGTATCCGATCCCCGGCGTCTTTGGCACCTTGATCGTGCCCTTCGGTGTCACTTCAACCTCTGGCTCGATAATGTCCTCGCTCCAATACCGTTTGCTCGCGGATACATCACCTGGCAGGGTGAATCCCTCAAGCGTGGACATGGCAATGTTGTGCGCTCGGCCAATCCCCGTCTCCAGCATTCCTCCGCACCACACCGGAATCCCGTGTGTCCGGCACACTTCCTCGACCCGCTGCGCTTCGCTGTGTCCTCCGACGCGCCCCAGCTTGATGTTGATAATCCGGCAAGCCTTCAACTCGATCGCTGTCAGCGCGTGCCTTGCATTGTTGATGCATTCGTCCAGGCAAATCGCGGTTTGAATTTGCGACTGAAGTTTCGAGTGAGCGTAGATGTCGTCCCAGTGCAGCGGCTGTTCCATCATCAAGAGCTTGAATTCATCGAGCTTTCGCAGGTGCGCCGCGTCCTCCAGCCAGTACGCGGAATTGGCATCCACCGAAAGGAGTATTCCCGGAAACTTCTTACGTACCGCCGCCACATATTCCAGATCTTTCTCCGGCTTGATCTTCAACTTGATTCTCTGGTATCCGCTGCCTAGTTCTTGTTCCACCCTATCCACCAGCGCCTGCGGATTCTCGCGGATACCCAGCGACACTCCGCTCGCAATTTCCTCAAGCTTCCCGCCCAGCAACTTCGAAAGCGGCACGCCTTTGAGCTGCGCCTCTGCGTCCCATAGCGCTGTTTCCACGCCGCTCTTTGCCATTTGGTGCCCGCGAATGGCGGCTAACAGCGGCATGCAGTCCGCCGCTTTGGCGATGGTCTTCCCAATCAAGATGGGCGCCACAAAATCGGAGATCACGTGCCACGCCGTATCGGTCGTCTCGGAGTTGTACCCGGGTGTCTCACTCGCCGTCACTTCCCCCCAGCCGCTCATTCCATCCGCAACAACCTCGACGAGGATGATTCTGCGCTGGTGCGAAACGCCGAAGCTTGTCTCAAACGGCGCCTTTAGACGCATTTGCACTTCACGCAAGGTGATGGATTCAATCTTCATAAGGCTCCAAAAGATACGTCCCTTGTTCTTCGTTGAACTCAAATCCAATCGCCGCGCGGCCGCTCGCAATACTCGTGAGGAATTCTCCGCGCGCCTCTGCCTGAATCTTCTCCGCACGCTCTGCATCATCCCGGCAGATTTCGCGGATCGCTGCCGGAATCGCGATTCGCTGCTGATTCGCGCTGCCGGGGCGTCGCACGCCCGCAAGCACTTCCTCCACGCGTTGAGACCTTACCCACCATTCCGCCACCAATCTGTCCGTTGGCAAACCGGCGTGTAGCGGACTGGAAGTCCGGCCATATAGATTCGGAACGTAATGGCGCACGATCGCGCCAAGACGCTCGATATTGAAGTGCGCATTCTTCAATTGCAGCGGATCAAATGTCCATTCAATCAGGTTTATTCCACGTTCCAGCGCATCTTCGCGTTGCGCCAATTTCAGCTGCCTTCCCACCCCGCGGTTCTGGTGGCTCTCCACCACGCCTACCATGTGCGAGTGAAGATAGGTGAGTCCGTCGCGCATAGCCGCGAATGCCAGGGCAAATCCCACCGGCCGCTCCCCGTCGTACGCGGCCATCACGTGTCCGCCTGTCTTTCTCGCCACGATGCAAATCTGATCCGGTACGGTGTCGATCTCCGTGTAGCTCCAGATCTGCTGTTGCAAATCGACGCAGACTTTCATCTCCTCGGCGGTTTCCAGTGTTCGTACCGTAATGCCTTGCTTAACCGCCGATGTCGTTCCCTTGCTCATCCCTTGGGCCTTTCCCCGAGTTTATGGTCGCCGCGATGACATCCTCCTGCTCGCTCATATCGCGGCCTGATGCGAATCTCTAATCGAGTTCTTTTCCGTCTTCCGGAACCCAATACCACCTGCGATCGGCGCTATCCTCCTCCGCGCTGCGTCGCAACAGCGCGAGCGTTCTGGACGTTTGCGTATGCGCGCAGGCAATCAAAATGGCTCCCAATACCGACATCGGCGCTACGTAGGAACTTCCGAACGACGGGCTGGCCACTGACGCGAGGCAAAAGTTATCGCACACACTCGCAATCGGGGTTCGCTCACTGTCCGTAATTCCGAACGTCGGAACTCCTTGTTTCTTCGCGCGAAGCGCCGCCTCCACTGTTTCCCTCAGGCATTGCCCAAAACTGATTGCGATCAGCAAATCCTTCGACGTCAGCGTCCGCACCCTTCTCTGTACGTTTCCCGTCCCGCCGACGGGTGCTTCCGCCGGAAATCCTAAGTGCACCAATCCGTATGCCAGGTGCCAGCTCAGTGCGGCCGCAAGATCGATTCCCACGACCATGATCCGCCGCGCACGCTTTACCAATTTGGACAGCGCAATGACGCGCTCAGGATCCAGCGTCGTCCGCAACGTTTGCAGGTTTCGCAGATCCATCTCCACGCCGTGCCGGATTCGATCGGCTGGCGCTAGTCTTTCTTGCGACGCGGCTTTCAACGCCGTGTACGGCGTGATCCGCATGATGAAATGAGAACGCAAATCCGCCGCAAACTCTGCAAACTTGTGGTAGCCCAGCGCCTGAATCGTCCGCACGATCGTCGCCGCATCGACGTCGTATCGCTTGGCAAGTTCCCGCGAGGACAGGAAAAATGTGTCCCCAGGGTTTTCCAGAATCATGCCGAGCAACTTCTTCCGGCTCTTATTCAGCTTGGTTTGCGACTTTGCGAATCGCGCTTCAAGAGGCGTTCGCCCCTCTGCGTAGCTGTGTTCTGTTGGTTTGCGACGCGCTGCGGGAACTCGCGCCTTCTTGGCCGCGCTCATTCCTCTCGCCCCGCTGGCCGCTTATCGGCGCTCTGATCGCATCGCCGCCGCGCTCCCACCGCACTCCCCAGCATCTTGCCCTTCACAAAGCCACCCAAACCGTGATGACGGAAATACAACGTATGTTACATTCTGTCAAGCTGCATCCCATTTCGCGCCCCCACTGTATTCTATTTTTCGATACACTGCATCACTGATGCAACATGTGTTGCACATCGTCCTCGAAACGCTGGCTATCTGAAAGAATGAGTTGACATCATGCTCGTTCGCGGCCTAGACTCACGCCAACATACGCGTTTCATCTTACTGCAACATTCGTTGCATTGCGATGAAGAGTTGGTCTCGCGCGGTGGCAGGCTGGCGCTACGCGCCTTAAAAATAGGGGTATGAGGAGGAGATATGGGAATCCAGGAAGTGCATTCCATTGGCGAGGGTCCCGAGAGGCCGGGAATTTCGAAACATACGATGATTCGCTTGTTTAGCCTGGCATTCGGATTGTTTTTCTTTGCTTTCGCGCTCGCTGCGCAGACTACTTCCACCATCGAGGGCGTCGTCAAAGACAAACAGGGCCTTGCTGTTTCCGGCGCGCAAGTCCACGTGACGAGCGCTGCTCTGGCCGTCGACCGCGTCGTCACAACCGACGCCGATGGCTCGTACCGCGTCCTCTCGTTGGCGCCCGGCGTCTATGAGATCAAAGCCTCCAAGGACGGATTCCAATCCGAGGTCCTAAAAAACATCGAAGTCACCCTCAACAGAACCCTTGAGTTCGACATCACCATGCAGGTCGGCTCGCTCAATCAAACTGTCGAAGTTAGCTCCGCCACTCCCCTGCTCGAAACTTCCGCCACCTCCACCGGCACCACCATCACTCCTCAGCAGATCGAGGACATGCCAATCAATGGCCGCAACTACCTCGACCTGCTCCAATTGGTTCCCGGCGTTGCTCTCAATCGCCAGAACGACCCCGCTGGAGATAACTCCACGCCCATCCTTGGCGAACGTGGCGGCAACACGCTCTATCTCATCGACGGTATGCCCAATCGCGACAACCTGAATGGCGGTCCTTCCGCCCAGTTCAACCAGGACTCCATTCTTGAATTCCAGGTCGTCACCGCCGGATATAAGGCCGAGTTCGGCCACGCTTCCGGTGGCATCGTCAACGTCGTCACACGCGGTGGCACGAATGACTGGCATGGCGGAATGTCCGCGTTCTTCCGCAACTCTGTTTTCGATTCGAACGACATCCCCGGCGCCACCGGTGGCGCGCCTTTCCTCAATCGATGGGATCCCACCGTCTATTTCGGTGGCCCCATCAAGAAGGACAAAGTATTTCTCTTCGGTTCCGCAGAGCGTATCCAAGAGAGCCGCGATCTGAACTTTACGTTCAATCCGAATCTGCCAGCCAGCCTGATCGCTTTCGAAACTCCGTTCAATAAGCACTCGTTGACGTACGACACGCGCGCCCGCCTCAAAATCGATGAGAACCTCGGCAGCCACCGTCTTTCCGAGCAAATGAACTACACCAACACGCACATCACCGACTACCTGCCGTTGACGGCCTCCATCAATCTCCCTGACACACGCGAAAATCTCAGCGGCAGAACTCTGATGCTCGGCCTGAACGATCTCTGGACGCTTGGCGACACCTCGAATCCTTGGATCGCGAACTCCTATTTCCAATATCGCGCTAACCCGCTCCTCACCAGCCCGTCTCACCCGAATGCGGGCATCCCCAATACTCTCTTTAACCTCTTTGATACCTACACTAGCGGCGATGAATTCGGCGATCTCGGCCAGGCCTCCTTTGGCCCGGGCTATAACGCATTCGCCTACTACCAGAAATACATGTCGCTGGGCTCCAACATCAGTAAGGAATTTGGCCGCCACACGATTAAGTTCGGCTGGGACTTCCAGAACACCAACGTCAACGGTGTCGAGCCCAACAACTTCTTCACCCAGCTCTTTGCGACCGTGGATGACTTCAACACCTTTGGTCCCGTCGATTCGGGCATCAACCTCATCACTCTTCAGGGCGGTCAAACGCCGCAGGACAATGTCGTTCGCATCCGCGACAACTACAACGGTCTCTACTTCCAGGACGATTGGAAAGTGACGTCCAAACTCACGGTGAACGGCGGCATCCGCTGGGATTACGACTCTGAGTTTCCCAACAAGACCGATTTCTCTCCACGCATCGGCGCTGCCTGGGCCATCAATTCCAAGACTGTCGTCAGCGCTAGTTTTGGCGTCTTTTACGATCAGTTCAGAGAAGGTGTGGCCAGAGACGTCCCCCAGCTTGGAGGAGCGGACATTCAACGCGAGCGCCTCTTATCCTTCCCACGTCTTTTCTACGGAAACCCGACCACGCTCACAAGCCTATTCCAGACTCTCGGCCGGCCAACGGTCTGCGTCTCCAACGCCATGACCGAATCGCAGGTTCTCGCTGCGGGTGCTACATGTCCCAACGGTCTCGGCACCACGCTCTACGGCATCGACTACCTCAACAACGTCGTTGCTCCCGGCCACGCTGCGATTCCCGCCAACACCGTCGTCAATATGGGCAACGTTCAGCAACTCAGCGGTTACACTCCGGATCAATTCCTCGCCGCCGCCGACGCGGCCATCGCCAACATGGCGGGAACGGACGCGAATCTTACCGTTCCCGGAAACTACTGGTCGTGGGATCCGTTCGGCAATCTCACAACCATCGGCGGCATTAACGGCACCGCCGGCCTCGTCCCCGTTACAGTGGACCCTGGTTTCAAAGTTCCACGCACGTACGACTACCACGCCGGTGTTCAGCGCGAAATCTCGTCGGGTATGGTCTTGACGTTTGACTACTACCACAAGGACATCGCGGACATCACGACGGTCCGCTCCACGAACCTTGCTTTTGCCGCTCGAATGCCGGGCATGTCTGGCCTGCTTTCTTCCGGCACGACCCGCACAGAGAGCTTTGGTCCATGGGGCGCCGGCACTTACGATGGATTTACGGTCGGCCTCAAGAAGCGCATGTCGCATAACTTCACAATGGAAGCAAACTACACCTTCACCCATGCCACCGACGACGTACTCAACTCCACGCTGACCTCCGAAATCCAGAACGGCGAGGGTGTCAATTTCCTTCCCATCGCCGGACTCAGCGATAGCTACGTCGGCATTGTGCCGCTTGTCACCGATGCCATAACCGGACAAACGAATAAGAATGGACCATTCATCAACAGCAATCTGAATCCCGTTCCCAAGGCCGGCACCTATTACAACGGTGCAACGATCGACAGTGGTCCGTCGGACCTCTCGTTGAATCACACGTTCCTCCTGCACGGAATCTGGCAACTTCCCTGGAAGACGGAGTTCTCGGGCATTTTCCGCGCGCAAAGCGGTTTCCACTACGGCGTAAGCCCGTTCGATGGTGGGTCTGATTTCGACGGCGATGGTTTGTTCAACGGAGAAGGTCTCTATTTCGATGGCCTCGGAAATCCGCTGTACGCCCGCAACTCCCAAACTGCGCCTGCCTTCGTCAATTTGGACATGCGTATCGCCAAACGCTTTAACTTGGGCGAGCGCGTAAAGGCTCAGGTTCTCTTTGAAATGTTCAATCTCCTCAACCGCGATAACGCAGCTGCGGTAAATGGACTCGAGCCAACTTGCCCGAACAATCCGCCGAACATCAGTCCGCTTGGTCCGCAAACTTGCAACGTCTTTCAACAACAGGCAGGGTCGCCCGGAATCGGCCAAACCTTGCAATATCTCCCAGGTCGCGAAGGTCAGATTGGAATTCGGTTCGAATTCTAACTTTGGGCCGTTCCAATCTCCCCGAAGAGAGCGGCAACACACCCCTGCCGCTCTCTTCTCCCTTCCCACTCAGGCAGTGCCGCGATAAATTTTGTCTATTCGCGCGCTTCGAATAGACTCAGCGAACATAAGCTTTCTTCCTGCACTTGCTGACAGCCCTTTACGACGCCCACTGTAAAATAGTTTGGAGGAGAAATCGTGAGCCAATTTCGAAACGCTTTTCTTTCATGTGTGGCAGTTGCTGCTTGCCTCGCCTTCGTGCCCGCGGGCCGCGCACAGAACAGTGCCTCGGCGCAGCCCGAATACGACATCGTCATTCGAAACGGACGCGTTCTCGACGGCGCCGGCAATCCCTGCATCTGGGCGGACGTTGCGATCAAAGACGGCCGCTTCGTCAAGATCGGCAAAATTCAAGGCACTGGCCGCAAGGAAATTGACGCGCATGGACACTACGTCTCTCCCGGTTGGATTGACATGATGGATCAGTCAGGCATCGCTCTCCCTAAAAACGGCCTTGCCGAAAATAAGTTGATGGAAGGTGTGACTTCCGCAATTGGTGGCGAAGGCGGAACTCCTGTTCCCGCCGATCAGCTTCGGGATTTCTGGGCAAGCCTCGAAAAGAGCGGAATCAGCTTGAACTGGGGCAGCTATTTCTCCGAAACACAGGCGCGCGTCGCCGTACTTGGCTACGATTCGCGCCAGCCTACTCCCGAAGAACTCGACAAGATGAAAGCCATTCTCGACACGGCCATGCAAAACGGCGCGATGGGCATGACGACCGCCTTGATTTATCCTCCGAGCAGTTACGCCACGACTCCCGAGTTGATTGAGATGGCCAAAGTCGCCGCAAAGTACGGTGGCATTTATGCGAGCCACATGCGCGGCGAAGGCAAAGAGCTTGTCCAATCGGTCGATGAACTCATCGAGATCGCGGAGAAGGGCGGCTTGCCCGGCGAAGTGTTTCACTTCAAGGCTGCGTACAGTCCCGGCTGGGGCACGCTGATGCAAGAAGCGGGACGGCACATCGATGTCGCGCGCGCGCGGGGCGTCGATGTTGCCGCCGATCTTTATGTCTACACCGCCGGCGGAACGGGCCTCGAGGCAACGATTCCTTCCTGGGCGCACGACGGCGGAAAGGATGCCCTGCTCAAGCGTTTGGCCGATCCGGAAATTCGCGCGCGCTTGAAAAAAGAAATCGTCACCGGTTCGCCGGGCTGGTGGAACATCGTCGAAGCATCCGGCGGCTGGCAAAACATCGTACTCGTCAACGCGCAGAATCCGGACAACGCCAAATACGAAGGACATACCATCGCGGACATCGCCAAGGAACTGAACAAGGATCCCGCGGACACGGCCTTCGATCTTGTGGCTCAAGCGAAGACGGGCCGCGTTCTGGCGATCTATCACATGATGAGCGAGCAGGACATTGAGACCGCGCTGAAATTCCCCTGGACCAGCATCGGCAGCGATGCAGGCTCGGCGCTCACGCCCGGCGGCGACGACGCGCTTGGCTTGCCGCATCCGCGCAGCTACGGAAATTTCCCTCGCGTGATTGCACGCTACGTCCGAGAAACTCACACACTCACTCTGGAAGATGCCATTCGCAAGATGACGTCGTGGCCCGCCACTCGAATGCGCATCGCCGATCGCGGCGTCATTCGAGATGGCATGTGGGCCGACGTGGTGATTTTCGACTACGACACAATCCAAGATCTTTCGACGTACGAGCATCCCGACCTGACGCCAGCAGGCATCGACTACGTGCTGGTGAACGGCGAAATCGTTGTCGACCACGGAAAGCACACCGGCGCGCGTCCGGGAAAAATCCTCTACGGACCTGGCTACAGGAAATGAAGAGAGGTCCTTTCCGACAAGGTCGGAACCTTCGGTCGCTCCCGATGGTCGCCCAGGACAGACATGCTTTCCGACAGGGTCGGAACCTTCGGTCATCGCGTGTGAAGAGAGGTCCTTCCTCGCTACGCTCGTCAGGACAGATTTCCTCATCGGAAATCTGGTTAACAATAATTGACCCCACCCCCTAGGTTTTTTTGGAAGTGTTGATTCTAAAGGAAAGGGAGTAGCTGTAAGTGGTTTAGAATGAACACTTGCGAGGGGTGTTGGAAGTGTTGATTCCAAAGGGGTTGCGGGAGATATTATCGGACGCGCAATTGCGGGGTGGGAGGAGGTTGGACTGGGTGCGGATAGAGAAAGATGCGTCGACGAGAACATAGGGGATTTTACTACGAATGTATACTCTGTGTCAAGTCAAATGTTAGTTACGATTCGAATCGATGCGGAAGTGGAATACATGAAAGGCGTTAGCGGGAATTTGTGAGTTTCGTGAGACGGTTTGGACGAACTTTCTCCAGTGGACCCCAGCTGCCCCGGGTTCCCGTCTCCAAGTCCCCGGAGAAATTGCCTGGCTTAATTTGTTCAGAGATTCCTATCCTCGCGGTTCGTGCAGCGCAGCGTAAAACCGCTTCGCTCCAAACCCACAGCTTCCAGATTAATGGGGTCCCTAGTCGAGAGCGCTCGTGTTGACGAGACTACTCCAGGCCATCTTTTTGGTCGCATTTCTCCCTCAATTCGCAACGGCGCCTTGATTTGGTTGTTTAGGACAATTTCGCAGTCGCACTCACGAATTACTTTCTCGGGCCCACAGAACTCGATGCGCCCTGCAAAGACGACCCTGCCGTCCTGGAAGAAAAAGGTGTCTTCAACTGTCATTTCAAATGTAGGAATCATGGTAATCCAAGCAATCGACGGTGGCGAGCCATAAAGCTCTTCACGTGAATCTCGGCGCCGGTTTTCCCGGCATTTTACAAGAAGGGTTTTATGGATGAGCGGAGCATCGCTATTCATACATAGTCGCCGCCGCAAGCATTTGGGCGAAGGTCTTCCATTCGGGGGATTCGGGAACAACTGCGCCTTTGTTGAGATAAAAGCCGTCCATGTCTCGCGCCCACGCGGCCAGCGCCTCCAGGAAGATCTCTAGTTTATTGTTTCTCCACCCGTCGGGACGAACTTTATAGTCGCGATAAAATTCGTCCAGGAACGCCACGAGATCCTCGCGGGTTTGAATTCGGTCAATTCTGTTAGATTTATTATTCATTGTCGTGGTGGCCTAATTCGAATCGTCTTTCCACCGGTTTTCGTTGTGAATTTCCAGGCTTCTGCCTCTATCTCTTCTGGCGTGGCCATCCGAAATGGTATCTTTTGGCCAGCCTGCTGAAAGACGTAGAGTCGGCGATTATCGAGAGTATACAAAAGTCCATCCCTGTTGACGAGGCGGATAGCGGGTAAATCGGCCGGAAGGATTGTTCCGTTTCCCAAACCAGTTATGCTTTCCTCGAGGGTCCGTCCGTCGGTAAATGTTGAACTTATACTGTCTTGACTGAAGAGCACGCTTGTGGAGTCGATGGACTCCATTGGCGGGTGGAGCATAGGCGCCTCGGTTTTTTTCTTGACGGTCGGGCACTGAGGGAGCATACCACTTCTGCAATTAGCCGAGGGAGATAGGCGGAGAGTTGCTCGGCTTTTGTGGTGATGGCATCCCCGAGGAGCAAAACCAACGGTGCAGATTTCCGCCCTGCTAGTCTCTGCTCAACCCGCTACAAGCTCCTTCAATTGCCCCGTCCGGACTTCTTAATGCTGCGCGCCGACAGGTAGGATAGCCGTCCATAGAGGATTTGTATTTACTGCGCCCTTCCATTCAATCTCCGTCGGGGCCATAGCCGTGCGATTAAGGTCGCTATCCGTATCTCCCGCGGTGCAATGGCCACCCATCAATAGGCCGTAGGATCGATAGCGTCCCTCAAGCTTGTATCGACCAGGCCTTAATGTTTTGTTAGAGAGGGTGAGAGAAGTTGTGTACGCCGCGCCAGGCGCGATTTCTGCCCAAATCCGGGGGTGCTGTGGATCAGGCTCCCTCAAATCGACACACGGTAGCTCTGGCAAATCGCGCGGCGGATCGAGTACAGCCCGGCCGCTGGAGTCCTCGATTTTTATTGAAAGACGAAATGGCGAAGAAACGTAACTGTCAACGGCGCGCCCAACGCGAATGGTTGTTGTGCCCTCGTTTCGGAACTCGACCGTGAGTGTCAGTTGCTCACTCTGCATGTATTCGGACTTGTTGCTACTGATTTTCACAACAAGCCCATGGTAGTAGTTCGTTTGGTTAGCTGACACTGTTTCGGGAGGTGCGCCTGATCGAGCCAACAAGATAAGTAAGGCGGCGGCCGAGGCATTCAGATATTTCATTTGTCTGCTCCTTAATGTGGGGCTGGGCCGGTGCCGCAAAGGCTCGACCTGGCCGTTAGGGTCGCCCACCCACCAGGTGGAGCATAGACGCGTCGGTTTTTTTCTTGACGGTCGGGCACTGAGGGAGCATACCACTTCTGCAATTAGCCGAGGGAGATAGGCGGGGTGCGGCAACCCTAAAGGCAAAACCAACTACTTAGATGCTGGCGCTGCTCGTCTTCGCTCTACCCGCCCACCCTGAAAAGCAAAACCAACTGCGTAGATTGCGGCCCGGCTAGTCGCCATTCCACCCGCCTGGCCTTCGCTCTCATTCCCTTCATAAAATCGCTTTAATAGTGCGATTTCTTTTGCCGGGCGTTAGAATTCGCGTCGACGAGGGGGTCCGCCACATGATTCATCGCCGTTTAAGAAAAATTATAATCGGATGCTTTACGACAATCGCTGTGCTGAGCGCGACGCTGGCCGCGCCGCGCGCTCGTGCGCAGGCCAAGCTGTCTCCCAAGTGGGAGGAACTTACGGCTTCTGACTTTCTTGGCGCGATTCATCAGTCCAAGGGGACGTGCCTGCTGCCTTTCGGAATCCTGGAAAAACACGGTCCGCATTTGCCCATCGGAACGGATTTGCTCAATGTGCGCTATGTCTCTTTGCAAGCCGTGGCTCAGGAATATGCCGTAGTGTTTCCGGAGTATTACTTTGGGCAGATTTTTGAAGCCAAACATGAGCCGGGTACGGTGGCCTACAGCCTGGAGCTGCAATTGCGCTTGCTTCAGGAAACGACGGATGAGATGGCACGCAACGGCTGCAAGAAAATTTTGATTGTGAACGGCCACGGCGGAAACGAACATCTGCTGCCGCTCTTCGCCCAGTCGCAAATGGATAATCCGCATGACTACGTCGTCTATGTGCAGGACGGCGAGAGAAGCCATCCGGGCGGTCCGCCAAGAAAATACACGGGCATCGATTATCACGCCGGCGAAAACGAAACGTCGAATACGATGGTGTCGCGGCCGGATCTCGTGCACTTGGATCGCGCAAAGAACGAATCCGGGGCAGACCAAAATCGCGTCCATCTGCCCGAGGACATCTATAGCGGAATCTGGTGGTACGCGCGTTTCCCCGATCATTATTCCGGTGATGGTTCAGTCGCGACGAAAGCGCTCGGCGAATGGAATATGACTCATTGGATTGAGGCCATCGTTGCAGATTTACGAGCCATCAAAGCCGACGACGAAAGCCTGAAGCTGCAGAATGAGTTTTATGAAAAGAGCAAGCACCCGCTGGACACGCCGCAATAACCCATGAGCTGCGCGAAATGACAGACAAGAAAAATAGGATTTCTGACGATCACGCGATCGGGATGGATGCGTCTATCACGCGGCGCGATTTTCTCGGTTCGACGCTGCTCGCTTCTGGCGCGGGCCTTCTTGAAGGACTAAGCCCCGCCCAGCTTCTTGCCATGGCCGGAGGCCAAAGCGCGGCTCGCCAGAGCGATGATTGGACAGGATATGGCGGCGTCGGCGAGTACAGCCGTTCGAACGGCAACACCTTCGCGGTGATGGAAGCGGGCCACAAGATGCGCGATGGCGCGTACGATCCCCTGCCCGCGGACACTATCGATACTGGCGAGACGTACGACTGTGTCGTTGTTGGCGGCGGCATCAGCGGACTGGCCGCCGGGCTCTTCTTTCAGCGGCAGGCGGGCCGGGGCAAAACGTGCCTCATCCTCGAAAACCATCCGATCTTCGGAGGAGAAGCTAAGCAGAATGAGTTCGAGGTCGATGGCCGACGGCTCATCGCACATCAAGGATCGGCAATTTATCTGGTTCCATACCCTTACAGTTTCATCGGGCGATTTTACGATTCTATTGGCTTGAATGCGCCGAAGTTGACGTATCAAAAATGGGCGGGCTCCGGACCGTCGATGGCGTTGAGCCGCAATCCGTATGATTCGGCGGGCCTGGGCAGCGGCCAGTATGGATTCTGGTTCGGCGCCAAGTTTGGAAAGAACCCCGGAATGTGGCTCATCGATCCGGTCGGCAAAAAAATGGGGGGAGCACCCGTTCCCGCGGCGGCGCGCCACGAGTTGCTGCGGTGGTTCTCCGGTGCAGCCGCGGACGAATCCAAATTTGATCCGCCGAAGTATGAAGGCGACGAAATTTCGCGGAAGCTAGACGCCATTTCGCTCGAACAGCACATGATGGAGCGCTACGGCCTGAGCCAGGAGACGATTCGGACCTATTTGTCTCCCGTCGAAGGAGGAGGATCCGGGCTTGGACCCGATGCCCTCTCCGCGTACTGCGACTACGCGGCGGACCTTTTGCACCCTTGGGACGATGGTTCCGGTGAGACCGTGCAGATGTTTCCCGGCGGCAATACCACGATCGCGCGCTTGATGGCGAGGGCATTGATTCCCACTTCCGTCAGTGGCCCACCCACAGTGGACGGAGTCACAAGCGGGACGGTGAATTTTTCCGCGCTCGATGCGCCCGCCTCGAACGTTCGCTTGCGACTTTCCGCGACGGCTGTTTCCGTACAACACGACGGCGACCCCGCGAAGGCAAATTCCCTTTCGATCGCTTACGCGAAGGACGGCAAAGTGTTCCGCGTGAAGGCGCGTTCCGTGGTGATGGCCGGAGGAAGCTGGACCACGAAACACATCGTGAAGGATTTGCCCGAAGCCCAGCGGAATGCGTACGCGCAGTTTTATCGTTCACCCTGCATGATGGCGAATGTCGCCGTGCGCAACTGGCGTTTTCTGCAAAAGATGGGAATGACGGGCTGCCGCTGGTTTGAAGGCGTCGGAAACTATTTTGACGTATGCCGCGTTGCGGTTTGCGGAGATCTTTCACCGACAATCAGTCCGGACTCTCCGGTGGTGCTGTCCCTGAAAGTGCTCTATTCCTATCCCGGCGAATCGACGGAAAATCAGGGCCACCGCGGGAGGGGCGAGATGATCACGACGTCGTTCCGCGAATACGAGTGGCGGATTCGGCAGCAATTTACCGATATGTTTTCGGCTGCAGGATTCGATGCGGAGCGCGACATCGCGGGAATTGTCTTAAACCGCTGGGGCCATGCCTATCTGAATCCGCAGCCGGGATTTTTCTTCGGCAAGGACGGCAAACCGGCGCCGCGCGAAGTGCTACGTGCCGCGCCCTTTGGCCGCATCGCTTTTGCAAACACCGATCTTGCCGGAGCGATGGACCATCGCTATTCGATCCTGGAAGCGCATCGCGCCGTCGGCCAATTGCTCGACGCAGTGCTCACCTGAGTAGCGTTATGGTGGGTAAGTTTGGTTGAGTTCTAGCGGTCGCGGCGGAGAAGGTCCAGCCAACGCCTGAGAATGGTGACGAAGTTTGGCTCGAGGTCGATGAACTCCAGCCCCATGCCGATTCGTGGCTTCACGATGCGAACTATCGCCAGCGCTTCGACGCTCTCGTTCTTGCGCGTCAGCGTGACGCGCGCGCGGGATTTGACCAGAAGCGGCTTGCTCGTGCAGACGAAGCAGCCGCCCAGCGAAAGGTCCGACGTAACGCCTTCCGAACGCGAGCCGGATTCAAGGTCCAGAACCACAGCATCCGCGGCGAATGGATAGCGGATCGCGTAACGGCGGTCGCGCACGCTGGATTTGCGCGAAGTGCCATCCGTGATTCGGTCGTTCATGGTGATAACGTTTCCCACTGTCTTTTTGGCCGGGGAAAAGAGATTCAGGATTAACCGGACGAGCGTTCCCCTCTATTACCTAAGGGTGCCAGAGAAGCCGGAAAATAGGGCAATTGTAAGGCGCGAAAAGGCGAAAGAAGCAACAGCGACCTGTGCCGCCAGCCATCCGCCCGGGATGAGCACCAGATATTAGTTGGTACGACAAGGACTCTCGACGCAAATATGGGGTGCCCGAGCGGGAGTGCTAATCTGAACTCGTAGATCCTCCCATGCTCAACGAAACGATGCGAAGCGACGGACTTCGGCAGAGCGATCGCGTGAGCTTTCGCATGCCAGTCGAGGCCTCGTGGACTGCGAGTTCCGGCACGCCAGCAAAGCACATTGCGGAGACTCTGCTTGTAAGCCGCAATGGAGGCGTTCTGCGGCTGGAGGCCAAGCTGGCCCCCGGTCAAGAGATTACTTTGCGCCGCATCGAAGGGGACCAGGTCAAGACCGCTCGAGCGCGTGTCATGGCGGAAATCGATCAGGAGCCCGCTGGATTCTTGTACGCGATTCACCTCTCCGAACCGCGCGCGGATTTTTGGGACATCGACTTCCCTTCTCCTCACAAAGCGGACGAGGCGCTGGCGCGTCTTCTCATGGAATGCGGCTTTTGCCAGCGGCGCGAAGTGGTTTACCTCAACGAGCTGGAGCTGAAATCTTTTGAGGTGCGTAAATGCGTGGCTCGGCTCTGCAAGCATTGCGATACGCCTTCGATCTGGATCGAGGCGCAGGCGGAGATCAAGACGCCTGAATCGGGTGTTGGGCATCCGCAATCCGTCGAGGAGCGCGTGATTCCACGCCGAAACCGCACTCGTGTCAAAGCGCGCGTGCTTGCCTGCATTCGGCGCCGTGGATTTCAGGAAGAAGTTGCCGTATGCGAAGACCTGTCAAAGGGTGGGCTGAGTTTCCGCAGCCGCAACGAGTATCCTGAAGGTTCGCGCCTCGAGGTGGCTGTTCCATTCACGCCCGGTAGTGGCGCGATTTTTGTTCCAATACGAATCGTTTTTTCGCAGGCGATCCCGTCGGCTGGTTTGTACCGTCACGGCGCTGCGTACATTCGGCCGCCACTGGATTCCGCGGACTAACTAAACGCTCCGCGCCCTCAGTCTACTCTCGTGCAAGAACCTTCCCTTTTTGCAGTGACACTGTAGAACCTGGGTTATCCCCGCTACGGGCTTTCAATCTACACTGACGGCGGCGGAATCGCGCTCGTGACGGCGGCGATGGAGATAGTGCATGGAAATATTCAGAAAAATATCGCCACAGGTCGTTTCGACGCAAATGACCATGGCTTCTGTATCCGCGCTGCCCGCCAAACCTTCCTCGTTCATGTGAATTTCCGGCGGAAACACTTTAAAGCGGAATCCCTGATCGTTGAGCAGCGTCACAGAGTTTCCGATGACCATGTTCGCCAATTCGCACACCGTTTCGCGGACGACTTGGTCGTTGCTGGGGACTTCGGCTCCGGCCAGATAGCTCGCGACTTTGATAGCAACTTCCGGAGACAAATCGAGAATGACGCGCCCTTCGATGTCTCCCTTGATGGCGATGAGCGCGGCCACGCCCTTACGGCGATATGCGTTCTCGCCCATGTTCAGGTCGGCGATGTTCGTCGGGCCGCCGAGCGACTCTGAAAACACGGCGTCCGCGGCGTTAATAAAGGGCTGGATGAGTTCCATTCTCATGAGCGGTGTTCTCCTGCAAACGCCACGGGCGCACCCGCGGCGTTGGGGTCATCGCTCAAAACGTAGCGTAGAATTTCGTACAGTACTTCGGGCTTTACCGGCTTCTGTACGAAATGCTTCGCGCCCTTCTGCAGCGCAGCGAGAATGTTCTCCTGGTAGCCCACCGAAGAAACCATAACGATGCGCGCCTCCCCGTGCTGGCGAACGATGCGCTCGACGGCTTCAATGCCTTCCATCTGCGGCATGGTGATGTCCATGAGCACGATGTCAGGTTTGGTGCGGTTGAACTCTGCAATGGCGGTAAGGCCATCGCCGGCTTCCCCGGCCACTTCGCCGCCGAACATCTCAATCATCTTGATGATGTTCTTGCGCGCGAAGACAGAATCGTCCACCACCAGGTAGCGAACAGGTTGATTGTCTTTCCGTAATAGAGCGGCGAATTGTTGCATGGCCTTCTCCTTCTTCCGGCACGGTCTTATGTGCGATGGGAAGAGACGGGTGTCCTTTCCGATTTCTCGTTCTTGTCGTTCTTTTCCATCTTGTCGAATTTTTCTGAGCTGGAGCGTTCTCCGCCGTAGTTCTGAACCAGGAAGCCCGGCAAACCATCCAGCGGAACCACTTTCTGCGCGTAACCCTTCGAAATAGCGGCTCGCGGCATGCCGCTCACAACGCAGGTATCCTCGCTTTGCGCGACGGTCATGCCGCCGGCGTCTTTGATTGCGCCCAGGCCTTCCGCGCCATCCTCGCCCATGCCTGTCATCAGCAGACCGACAGCGGTAAGCCCAAATTGTTGCGCCACGGAGTGAAACAAAACGTCCGCCGATGGCCGGTGGCCATTCACCGGCGGCCCATCGGACAAAACCGCCATGTCGCCGCGTGGCATGCGGCGAACCATCAAGTGGCGATTCCCGGGGCAGATCAACACGCGGCCAGCAATCAGCAGATCGCCCGAACGCGCTTCCTGCACATCGAGCGCGCAGCATTCGTCGAGCCGCTTCGCAAACATTTCCGTAAAGCCTTCCGGCATGTGCTGAACCACCAGGATGCTTGCCGGAAAATCCAGCGGGATCTGTGACAAAACATATTGCAAAGCGTTCGGTCCGCCGGTGGAAATACCGATGGCGACGATTCGATTGGGCGCCATGGCCGTTCGATCCGGTTTCTTCTTGCGCTGAGGCGGATCGTCGGAAACAACCGCTGCGGGCAATTTGCGGCCCGCAGCTCGCTTGGCTACCTTGATTTTGTCGATCAGCAGTTCGGCAATCGAATCGAGATGCCCTGCGGCCGCGTCTTGCGGTTTGGGAACAAAATCGATTGCGCCGAGAGCCAGCGCCTTAAGCGTGGCGTACGCGCCTTCTTTCGAATGCGTACTGAAGAGCACGACGGGCATTGGGGCACGCCGCATGATCAGGCGGAGCGTCTCCATGCCGTCCATGCGCGGCATTTCAAGATCGAGGGTGACGACGTCCGGCCGCAATTCTTCAATCTTCTTCAGCGCAAACGCACCGTCCATTGCGGTTCCGACGACTTCGATCGAAGGGTCGCGCGCGAGAATCGAAGGAATCAGCTTCCGCATGAGCGCTGAATCGTCGACGACCAGAACTTTGATTCGCGCGTTCATGCGATCGCTCCGATTGGCACGGAACGTGAAAGCCGCGACAGCACTGCGGGCACATTAAGGATGAGCACAACCGTGCCGTCGCCAAGAATGGAAGCGCCGCTCACCAGATCGCTAGACACGATATCGCTCGGGAGCGCCTTTATGACCAACTCTTCCTCCCCGACCATGCTATCCACGACGAGGCCGAAGCGTTTTTCCGCGGAGCCGATCACAATCACAAAATGTTTCTTCTTCTTCGGTTCGCTGTCGACGGCACGCAGGCGGCTCAGATGCTCGAGGCGCACAAGAGTAAGAATCTGATCGCGCAGGCGAAGCACTTCGCGCTGATCGATGCGATGAATTTCCATCTCCTGCACGCGCGAGATTTCCACGACCGAAGAAAGAGGAACGGCAAATAGACGGCCCCCCACGCGGAAGAGCAGCGTCTGGATGCTTGCAAGGGTCAACGGGGCACGAAGTTGGAAAGTCGATCCCTTTCCCTTCTGCGTCGAAATGTGAACCGTACCCTTCAGCCTGTCTAACACGCTCCGAACCACATCCATGCCCACGCCACGGCCGGACACTTCCGTGATTTCGGTTGCCGTGCTGAACCCAGATTCGAAGATAAGATTCAGAGCTTCCTGTTCTGTAAGCCTCGCCGCTTCTTCCGGCTTGATGATTCCCTGCTTGACCGCCAGCTGCCGCACGTTTGCCGAATCGATTCCCCGCCCGTCGTCGCGCACTTCAATCACAACCTGCGTGCCCTGGTGATAGGCGTTCAAATACACCGTACCGCGTGCCGGCTTGCCCGCCGTCAGCCGCTCGTCGGCCGGCTCAATGCCATGATCGACGGCATTACGCACAAGGTGCATCAAGGGCTCGCCCAGTGCGTCCAGAATGCCCTTGTCGAGATCCGTGTTCTGCCCAGCCACATCGAGCGCTACATCCTTCCCGCACTGTTTCGCGACGTCTCGCACCACGCGCGGAAAACGCCGGAAAAGTTGTTCGACAGGAACCATCCGGATTTTCAATACGCACTTGTGCAATTCGTCGAGCACGCGCGATTGGAAGCCAAGCGCATCCGCGAGCTTGGCGCGCACGGGATCGCGCGCGTGTCGTTGGTCAAGTTCCGTAAGCGCCCGATGCAACATGGACTTTCCAATGATTAGCTCGCCGACCAGGTTCATCACCGCGTCGATGCGACTGGCTTCCACGCGCAGCGTGCTTTCCGCAACCGCCGCTGCTGCCGAACCGCTCTGCCCGGACTTGCCCGCTTCGCCGTTCTCGCCGTGCTCCGCCGAGTTGGCCACGAATTGAGCCGCCTGCGCTTCCATCAAATCGCCGAGGAGTTCATGCTCGGGTGATTCCAGTGTTGCGGCGCGCTCGACGCGAACTTCGGAAACGATGCTGGGAATGCGGCAACGCTTCTGGATGACGTCTTCGCCCTGCAAGCTGGCGAGCGCAGCCTCGACAACTTCCACATTGGCCGCGGCAAGATTGTCTTCCGGCCGGAGCGCAATAAGTGTCCCGCAACCGTGCAGCACGTTTCGAATCAGTTGAAACGCCGCGGCCCGCATCAAGCTTTCCGGATCGATCCGGAGGGCAACGTTGTAAACCGTCTCTCCGCGGTGTACCGCCTCGGAGATCATCAACTGCTCGTATTCGGTCCATGCGAACGCCGCCGGGACGCTTTCGACGGCTTTGGGAAGTTCGGCAGCCGCAACAGGAGCCGTTTCCACGAGCAACCCGTGAATCAACCCGTGCAGCGTATCCAGCGACGGAAGCTTTTTGTTGCGTTGGTAGGCTCCCAGCATCGCTTCGAACGAATCGGCAGCCGCGAGAACGACCTCGGCAAATCGCGCGCCGTGTTTCTGCGCCACTTGTGGCGTAAGAACGTCTTCCAACTCGTGAGCGAGTTCGCTCAGCTTGTGGAATCCGCAGGCCGCCGAATCGCCCTTAAGCGTATGCACGGCGCGCCGCACGCGGCGAATCACCTCCTCGTCCGAGGGACGAGCCTCAAGCTCCAGCCCCGCTTCGTTCAGCGATTGCAGCAGCTCGTTCGCGCTCTCGAAGAAGATGGCGCGAAGCTCCGGATTGCGATCTTCGGGAGCCTTGCTCAAGAATTCGCCTCCACCCTTTGATAGGCCGTGCCGTTGTTTTCGTGCACCATGCGGAATTTTTGCGTAAGCCCAAAAAGGCTTTCGGCATGGCCCACAAACAGGTAGCCGCCGGGATTCAAGCAATGCCAAAACTTTTCGATCAGCCGCTTCTGTTCCGCTTCGTCGAAATAAATCATCACGTTGCGGCAAAGAATGATGTCGTTGCGGCGCGGCAAGAATTCTGTTTTTAGATTGTGGAAGTCGAATTGGACCAGCTGTTTTAGCAGCGGCTTAATAGCGTACTTGGTGCCAGATTTTTCAAAGTAGCGCAGCCGGCACGTGTAATCGACCGGCTCCATCTGCTGTTCCGTATAGACACCTTCCTGCCCGACGCGGAGGCTGGCGTAACTGATGTCCGAGGCAACGATTTCCAGTTTCCACGGCGGGGGAATCAAGGGCTTCGGCGAGGGCATCTCGAAAGGCAGTGGATTGCGCAGGTAGTAGTAGGCCAGCGCATCGCAAATCAAAATGGCGACCGAATATGGTTCCTGACCGCTCGAACAGCCCGCGCTCCAGACGCGCAAGTTCCAGTCGCGGCGTTCCTGCTTTCTTCGCAGAAGATCTTCAAGAACATGCTTTTGAAGAAGTTCAAGTTGCGGTTTGTTCCGGAAAAAGCTCGTTTCATTGACCGTTAGATTTTCGAGAAGAAGGGCAAGCTCCGCGCGCCCTTCGCGGCTCGTCAGCAAACGGTAATAGCTGTAAAAAGAATCGAGCTGGCAGGCCTTCAGTCTCCTCTGCAAGCGGTCCTTCAAGAAATGCGAGCGGCGCTCGTCAAAAAACATACCGCATTCCTGATAGACGAGCGTCTGCAAGAGCTTGAGTTCAGCTTCGGTAAGCTGGATCTGAGCTGTAAGGGTTCCCATGAAATGAGCGGCAATCCGCCAGTTGGCTGTCCCCGGCGCCTCTCGGGACAGCGCTAGTCTGCTGTGGCGACGGTTTCCGCGGCCTCCTCGAGTCGTTTGAGTTCCGGCCGATGCAAGAGCTTGGAAATATCGAGCAAGATGATTAGGCGGCCGCTGAGTTTGCCTACTCCGGTGACATAACCCGACTCGCCATCCGCAAACACCGATCCCGGCGCTTCAATTTCCGATGGCGGAATCTTCAAGACTTCCGAAGCTGAGTTGACGATCAAGCCGAGCAATTTATTTTCGAGTTCCACGACCAAAATTCGGTTCTTCTTATCCATCTTGATTTCCGTGTGGCCGAACCGTTTGCGCAGATCCATCACCGGAATGATCTTTCCCCGCAGATTGATGACGCCTTCGACCGTGTCCGGCGCGCTGGGAACCGCTGTGATCTCCGGAACGCGGACGATCTCGCGGACTGCGCCGATGCGCACTCCGTACGTTTCGTTCCCGATCCGGAACCCGACGATTTGTAGGTCCTTTTCCATCTAGCGATCTCCGCTTCCTCAGGAACGCGCCAGTTCGGCGTATTCCATTTCGCGTTCACGCGCCGAACTCTGATGTCCGCGGCGCTGTGCGGCGGGTTCCGCCTGGCGTGTGCGGTTTTGCGAAGAACGATCCAGAACAAAACGGTCCATGCTGTCGAGCAGGTTGCGGGACAGCTTGAGCATCTGCTCGGCGGCAGCGGAAAGCTCGGTCGAACTCGACGCCGATTGCTGCACGAGCTCACGCATCTTGTCCATCGCGCGAACGACGGCTTGCGCCCCCGAAGCCTGTTCTTCGACGGCCGAGTTGATTTCCTGCGTGATTTCGGTGAGGCGGCTGGTGGCCTTCGCGATTTGCGAAGAGCCGACCGACTGTTCGTTCGTGGCTGCTCCGATTTCCTGCGAGAACTTATAGACTTCGGTGACCACGTTCGAGATCTTGTGAAGCGCCGTGCCGAGCTCATTACCGAGGCTCAGTCCTTCTTCGACGATACGCGTGCTGCGCTCCATGTTTTCCACGGCTTGGCGGGCTTCGCGCTGGATGCTCTGAATGAGGTCCGCGATTTCTTTTGTGGACTGTGTGGACTTTTCGGCGAGCTTGCGAACTTCGTCGGCGACGACCGCAAAACCTAGGCCGTGTTCACCTGCTCGTGCCGCTTCAATCGCCGCGTTCAAGGCTAGCAGGTTTGTCTGTTCTGCAAGGTCGTCGATGACTTCAATGATTTTGCCGATATCGTCGGCGCGATGGCCGAGAATATTGATGATTTCCGCCGAGGACTGAATCGCCTTGTTGGTGCGGTTCAACCCGTCGGTGGCCTTCTCCATTGTCTGGATGCCGGTCACCACTTCCTCTCGCGAACGATTCGCGATGTCGAGGAGAACTTTGGCCGTATCCGCAACGCGCTGGATCGAAGTCACCATCTGATCGATCGATGCGGACGTTTCCGCCACGCTCGAAGCTTGCACCTGCGTGTTCTTCACCACGTTCTGCACGTTGATGCTCATCTCATGCATCGTGCTGGTGACCTCTTCAATCGCCGAGGAAGCCTGTACGCTTACCTTTGCGGACTCATCCGCCGCCCCAGCAACCTGGTTCGAACCAGCCGAGACTTGGCCGGCGGAATCGCGCGTCGTGCGAACCAATTCCTGGAGGCCGTGCGACATGCGGAGGAATGCGTTGCCGAGCGTGTCGCGCTTCGAACGCGGAACGACTTCCACCGTCAAGTCGCCTTCGGCCACGGACATCGAGACGTTGGCCATCTCTTTCAAGTACGCAACCAAGTTGTTGAATGTCGTAGCTAATGCTCCGATTTCGTCATTGCGATGAATGTCGATATTCTGATCAAGATCGCCGGAATCACCAATTTCGCGCGCAACGGTGATCAGGTGCGTCAACGGTTCGCTGATTGACTTGGCCGTTTTGTAAGCTGCAAAAAGTCCGATGATGAGCGCGAGAAGCGTTCCCAGGCTGGTGACATACTGGCTGGCGGAACTGGCGCGGTCGGCGGACTTGGTCGTGTCGTCCAGCGACTTGGAGATGTCTCCGGTGGTTTGATCAAGAACAACGGACGATTTTGTAAGCCACGAAGCCGGATCTTTTTGGAGGTAGAAAATCTGAAGATCGGAAACCGTTGCGTCTCCCGAATCGACCTGGTGGCGCTTGGCAAGCAGCGGCTTAGCGAAATTATCCGCCCAGCTTGCTTCCGTGCTTTCCACTTGGATGAGCGCGGTCTTGACGTTGTCGTTCGTCGTCTGCGCTTCGCCTCTCTTGATGAGGTCACTCATATCCGTGAAGCCCCGATTGACCTTTTCCTCGTCACGCGGGTCCCCGCTCAAGAGAAAATTGTCCATGTTGTGGCGGTTCAGCATGATTTGGTAGCGCACCGCCTCGATCGATCGTACGTTTTCAAGCGCGGCTGTAGCGTCCCTACGCGCCGAGCTCTCCCGCCAGCCGGTAATCAGGTTGACGACGAACAACAGGACCAAAATGCCGACTATCGCTCCAAACCCTAAGTACAGCCTCTTCCCGATCGTCATTGCAAAACGCCTCCACTCCCCCGGCGACGCGGCCCAACCCAAGCCGCTCCTGCCGTTTTCCTGCAACTCCGTTAGTTGCTCGCGCCGCTGAAATCAAATTCCACGATCTGTGTCGTCTCTTGTGGAGCGGGCATGAACTTCCATTCCTTTACTGCGTCCTGGCACGCCTGCACCAGCAAAGGATGCCCCCCGATCACGCGCGTGCTCTTGACGTGCCCATCCGGCGTGATTACCACTTCAATTTTCACTTTGCCGGTTACGCTCATGCGTTTGGCAAGCTCGGGATACGCAGGCAAAACCTTCGTCTTGACCTTGCGCTTGCCTTCGTCCGTGGTCCCCGATTGCCCAAAACTGTACGCCGCCACGCCCAAGCCGATTGCGGTGACCGCAATTGCTCGGATAGTCGTTCTCCATCCGGATCTCATGAACACCACCCCTCCTAAATGGGAAAACCCCGCTTGGAGAAAGGCACGTCGGGGGCCATGCGTGGAATCGCGTATCGCGCCTTTGGTGCAAGCTCCGCGGCAACTGCAAATGCCTTAGAATGAAGAGTTAGCTGCTTGCTGCAACAGAGCGCGGCGAATCTTCACAGCGCGAAGTTGTCTCAGAGAGCGGATTCTTCTTGAAGCTAGGTCTCATGCTGAGACGAGAGTCGCGAGTGCGGCCGACCGACAGTGGACGATTCAGCAACGCAACAGAATCGGCGATTGACTCAGAATGAGATTGGTCGTTAGGGTGGTATTGAACGGCTGGAATCAACTTGAGACGCGCGCCCACCCCCAAACCCGTGAAGCCGCAGGCTAAACCGGAACGGACTTCCTATTTAACCAAACGGTTAAATAAACCTCCTTTACCCCCTTCCAACTCGAAACAGGCCGAAGAATTGATGGAATTGGCGGTGGATGCTGCTCAATCCAGGCAGCTTCCCGAATTCTTGGAGAGATTTGCTGGGCGCGCCGCCCGGATGGTCAACGCTGCGTGGGGTGGTGTGGCCGTATTCCGGGGGCGAGAAACGGACCTTTATTCCGCTGCCGAAACGGAGTTGAACTTGAGCGCTGCGCTCAAAAGTTGGCTGATCACGGCGGCGCGAGACAACCGAACGATTACATCGATCCTACCGCAGCATGGCGGGGAGGCTGATCCGGCCAGTCAGGCGCCGGGCGCGGCGTCGATGAATGCGATATTTGTACCGATCAGCGCGAGCGACGGAGAACGCCTCGGAACGCTATGCCTGCTGCGGTCCCGCAAGAGCATAGACGCCAAGGAAAAGGCGCTGCTCCACGCTCTGGCCAGCCACGCGGCACTCTCGCTCGAAAATTTCCGCCGGTTTTCGCAACTTGAAAAGTCCAAGCGGCAATGGGTTGAAGACATCGACGCGATCAGCGACTACATCGTGGTGCACGACCGCGCCTGGAAAATCCTGCGCACGAACCGTTCGCTGGCCTCGCATTTGGGCGTGCCGCCGGTTGCTCTGGTCGGCGAAGCGATGAGCGGCTTGCGACAAATCGCGGAAACGGGAAGCGATCTTCCCTGCCCCTTTTGTCGCGATACCGAACGGCCGCGCGAAGAGTATGTGGCTGCTTCTGCGGAGCGTATTTTTCTTGTCTCTACGTCGAGGGCCCCGGGCGTGGTGGAAGACGATACGCGAACGATTCACGTCCTGAAGGATATTACGGACCGGCGGGAAGCGGAGCGGCGGTACCGCGAGCTTTTCGACAGTATTCAGGAAGGGCTCTTCTTTGCGACGCCGGACGGAAGATTTCTGGATGTAAACGATGCGATGGTGCGCATGTTGGGCTACGCATCACGGGAAGAGATACTTCGAGCGGACGTCAGCCCGCATCTCTATCCGGCGCCGGCGGCGAGAGAGCGATTTCTGCAAACGCTGGCGGAGCGCGGAGTCCTGCGGAACTACGAAGAAACGCTCAGAAGGAAAGACGGCGCGCTGTTGCACACACTGCAAAACATTACCGCGGTGCGCGACGCGCAGGGACGAATCGCTCAAATCCGCGGGCTGATGCTGGATGTTACGGAACAGAAGTCGTTTCAGTCACAATTGCAACGCGAGCGCGACTTCAACCAGAAAATTTTGAACACTACGCAGAGCATGATTTTGGTGCTGGATACGGCCGGATTGATCAGCTATGCGAACCGGCGTTGCTACGAAGCGGGCTATCGCGAAAACGAATTGATCGGACACCGGCTGGTGGATTGGGTGGAAGCTTCTCATCAGGCGGATTTTGAAGCTGCGCTCGAGACGACAGCAAACGGACAGCAGGTGGAAAACCTGGAACTGCAAGTTCGGCGCAGCGACGGAACGATGGGGCATTTTTCGATCAGTTTGAGCCCCATGCGAGACGAACAAAGCGCGGTGAACAGCGTGGTCGTGGTGATGACGGATATTACGGATGCGGTCCTACTGCAAGCCAAGCTGGCGCACTCGGAAAGAATGGCGACGATTGGCCGGCTGGTCTCCGGCGTGGCGCACGAAGTAAACAATCCCCTCGCGGCAATTTTGGGCTTCACCGATTTGCTGCTCGAGAATCCACAAGTGCCGCCCTCTGCGCGGGACGATTTGCAGATCATTTTGCAGGAAACGCAGCGGACAAAGGACATCGTGCAGGATTTGCTCAGCTTCGCGAGGCAGCGTCCGGTGCAGCGCGAGCCCGTACAGGTAAACTCAGTTTTGCGGCAGACGATCAAACTGCGCAGCTACGATTTTGCAAGTCACGGCGTCGAAGTGACGGAGGAATTCGACGAGACGCTGGCGCCGGCGCTGGGCGACGCGCAGCAGCTCCAGCAAGTGTTCTTGAACATCTTGAACAACGCATACGACGCAGTGCAAGAAGCGGGCCGGCGGGGTCATATTAAGATTCGCACGGAGCGAGGCGGAAACAATGTGCAAGTGATGGTGACGGACAACGGCACGGGCATCGTCGATCCGCAGCACATTTTCGATCCGTTCTACACAACGAAACAGCCGGGCAAAGGGACGGGGCTGGGATTGAGCATTTGCTATGGCATCGTGCGGGCACACGGCGGCGAGATTCAGTGCTGGAACAACACGGAAAACGGGGGGAGCACATTTGTAGTGCGAATTCCGATCGCGGCGGAACCTTCGGCGGCGGCAGCGAAAGAGGCCGGACGATGAGCGGGCAGCCGGCGGTAGGCAATGCGGCGCCAGTGCTGTTGATTGAGGATGAGCCTTCGGTGATTGCGTTCCTGAAAGCGGCGCTGGAGCGAAAGGGATACGCAGTCGTGAATGCGTCGTCGGGAGTGGAAGGTTTGAAACAGCTCGCGGAGGGGCGTTACAGCGGGGTGATTTCCGACATTCGAATGCCGGGAGCGGTGAATGGCGCGGAAGTACACGCATGGATCCAGAAGAACCGGCCCGAGCTGGGCTCGAAGATTATCTTGATCAGCGGGGATACGGCCAACAGCGAGACGCAAGCACTGCTGGCGCATAGTGGGACGCCTTGCATCGAGAAACCGTTCCGTGTACATCAATTAATGTCGATAGTGGAGAAAACCTTCGGGAAACCATGAGCGAGGACCTAAAAATACGATTGCTCGTTGTGGACGACGAACAAAGCATCCGCAAGCTATGCATGACGATCGGCGGGACGCTGGGATACGCCTGCACGGAAGCGGAGAGCGCGGAAGCGGCGCTCGCAAAGCTGGACGCGGACGCTCCTGACCTCATCCTGACGGACTTGAAGCTGCCAACGCTTTCCGGCGTGGAGCTTCTGAAGCAGGCAAAGCTGGTGATGCCGCGCGCGGAAATCGCGATCATGACCGGACACGGGTCGATCGAATCGGCGGTCGATGCGATGAAGCTGGGCGCATACGACTATATCGAGAAGCCGTTCCGCGTCGAGAAGATGCGGCTGCTGCTGCAACGCATGGCCGAAAAAGTCAGGCTGGTAACGGAAAACGAGTTTCTGCGCGAGCGGGTCAGCACGGAAGACAATCTGGACGGAATCATCGGCACATCGGCAAACATCCAGGACGTCCTGCGGATGGTTTCCCGGCTGAAGGATACGCGGACGCCGGTATTGATTTCCGGCGAAAGCGGAACGGGCAAAGAGCTTGTCGCGCGGGCAATTCATTTTCGCGGCGCTCTTGCGCAGACGCCGTTCGTGGCGGTGGATTGTGGATCGCTGGTGCCAACGCTGATGGAAAGCGAATTATTCGGATATGAAAAGGGCGCGTTTACGGGCGCCATCAAATCCAAATCTGGCTTATTCCAGGCCGCCAATGGCGGCACGATTTTCCTGGATGAGATCGGCGAGCTGCCACTCGAGATGCAGGCCAAGCTGCTGCGAGTGCTGCAGGAGAAGGAAGTGCGTCCCGTAGGAAGCAATGAGAAGGTGAACGTGGACGTGCGCGTGATCGCAGCGACAAACCGAGACCTGGAAGCAGCCTATCGCGAGGGCACCTTCCGGAAAGACCTTTATTTCCGGCTGAATGTGGTGACAGTGCATTTGCCGCCGTTGCGCGACCGGCGTTCGGATATTCCGATGCTGGTTCATCATTTCTTGGACCGCTACGCGCCAGGTTCCCACTTACAGGTCACACCGGCGGCGATGAAGAGTTTGCTGAATTACGAGTGGCCGGGAAATATCCGCGAACTGGAGAATTGCATCGCGCGCGCCATTACCCTAGGCGACCGGCAGGTGATCGATGTGGTTGATCTCCCTCCGGCCATTCGGAGCGACACAACGGATGCTTCGAGTTCAACCTCCCAGGACGCGGCATCGCTTTCGACGACAGCCCTCGCCGAGATGGAAAAGATGACGATTTTGCGGGTCTTCGAGCAAGCCAATGGAGACAAAGCACTCGCCGGCCGGATGCTAGGCATCAGCCGAGCAACGCTGTATCGCAAGCTGAAACGCTATAACATCCCGCTGCGGTCGGGCCCTGGCGAGGGAGAAGACGCACCGGAAGAGACCGCGCAACACGCTGAATGACGTCTCAGAGCTTGCGGCGATACGCGAAAGTACTATGATGCTGAGACAAGAGCGTTTCAGCGTGAGACGATTGAGTCACTCAAGATACATGGGAAATTTCTAAGTCGTTCCCTTTCTTTACCTTCCAGACATGCCCCATTTGCAGTTCTTTGGCGGGCAGCGTGCATCTCTATCGCGGGGACGTTGTGTCCATTTACGGAAGCTCGTGTGCCAGACCGCGATGGACGGGCGGCCCTCGCACGGCAACTTGAGAGGCGACGTGAGACGACCCGAGGAAGCGACCGTGACCGCGAGTGAACAGGGCTGCGCAGAGCGGTTGGCACGCTTCTTCCCGCGCGCGAATCCAGTTCGAGTCCCGGTGCAGATCACGGCACTGAGGACCGGGAGCACGCGATTGCGGGAAGCGACGGTAGTCGAATATGGCGGCGCAGAGCACGCGATTTTTCTTTCGAGCTTGCCGCTGGAGTTTGATGACCGGGTACGCATTGAACGCGATCGGAACGGGTGCACGGCGGAAGCAACAGTGATTGCCGTGCAATATCACGATGGACATAAAGCGGTGGCCGTCCGGTTCGTACAGGGGCCCTGCGCGTGGGTGACTCAGCCGTGAACAAGACGACTACAACACTCAACATTCCGAAGCCGGCGAAACCTGCGAACTCGAGGCAGGCAAAGTGGGCGGAGGATCGGTCTGTTTTCCCGATCTATCTGGCGCTTGCGAAGCAACTGGAAATTGAAGTTCCTTTTCCGCGGGAAAAGAGAAATTTGCCGGAAAAGCCAGACTTGGAATTGTTCGACGAAGTAGAGGCGTGGCTGGATGAGATGGACCAGCGGGTTGCTGTGCACGAACTTCGCAAGCTGCTGCAAACGACGACGCTCAACGCGAACGAGACCAGCCTGTGCGCGCTGATCCACCGCCATTTGCAGAAGTCGGCGAAAACGAACGTGGACCGCGACAAAGTAGACTTCCTGCTGGTGCAATACTTCGCTCTGTGCGCTCCGCCGCAGATTTATCACAAACAGATCGAGCCTCTTGACGTGGCGCAAGTAATGAAGCCGGTGTTGGGCGATGTGGACGATTCGACGCTGGAATGGTGCGCGCCACTCGAGCAAATGATCGAAAAACTGCGAACGTTCCGCAGCCTCCGTGAAATCCTGAAGACGAACTTCATCGAACAGGGCCGCAAAGTGAAAGAGACGGCCGGCGGAATGTTTTACGACCCCGCCGCACTGCTTGCTTTCGTTCGCTTCAATTTTCTTCTGCGTAGAACGTTTATCGAACTAATGCACGCGGACTTGATTGCCATTCGGTCCGGGCTGGCGCAGCTTGAAATGGCGAATGTAAAGACGATGGACTGCCAGCACTTTGGCCTGACCGCTTCGGAGCCACTTCCCAAGATTCGCGATATCGCCGACGAATGGAAGCAGCCTTTCCAGAAGGAATACACCGAACGGTCGGTAAATCAGATATTCGAAAAACTGCTGGGGTTGCGCACGGCCGTGGAACGCGCGCTCGAAAAGGCCGCGCCGAAGGTGCCGGAACCGATGGCTTCAGCTCCGAAGGCCGGCAAGCCTAACACGCCGGAACCGGCGGCCGCAGGACGAGATAAGATTACGCCGGATGCGGCGGGTCAGGCTTCAGGAAAAGCCGCCGGAGCCGGGTCAAATAAATCTCTCAGCTCTCTCTCTCTCGATTTCGAATCCTGCCTTGAAAAAATATGGGAACAGCTGATCGCGACGCCTCCCACGCGTGGCCGTTCAATGACCACGGTGAGGATCGGAGCGGCGCGGATCCTGATGTCTTCGTGGGAAGTGGCTGCGTTCGTCAGCGAGGACGGACCTTCGGCTGAAGATCTGCGACGCGCCGTGGTGGCGCGCGCGATGGTCACAACGGCCGTGGAATCCGCGAAGGAAACGGGCAACGCGACGTCAATGGACAAGGCGCTTTCAATTGCGCGGATCGAAGTCTCACGGCTGCAAGAACGCGTGGACATCGCAAAGCAGGCGAAAGACACGGAAGCGGCCGTTAATCTGGGCATCAGCACGAAGCGGTTACTCTCGGCGCTGGACGAAGCCGAAAAACTTTAGGTTTTGAAAATCTTCTCGGGTCATTCCGGGCGATTACTCTGGGAGCGGGTCCTCTGTGCGAAACGCGAGCGTATTAATCCTGACCGATGAACCCGAGTTCGCACGGCTGCTAACCGCTTGTTGGCAAACCGAACGGCAAGCACCGGGAATCACGGTCCTCAGCAGCGAACTCTGGAAAAATCATGAGGTGGCGCCGTACGACCTGGTGGTGGTCGGCCCGGTTGTCGAGGGAAAGCTGCCCGGCGTTCTGCGGTCGTTCGAATCGACGACCGCGGTGATCCTTTGCGTGCCCACGGATTCACAAGAGCTGGGACAACTGCGAACGCGACATCCGCGGCTGGTTCACATTCCCTTACGAGAAGACTGGGCACAAACGCTCTTGCTGGTGGCTGGAGAATCGCTGAGGCGCGCGGAAGCGCTGCGGGTTTCGAAACAAGCGGAACGGCGTGCGGCGAAAAATGAACATCACGCGACACTAGGCCGCTACATGATGGACATGAAGCACAGCGTGAATAACGCTCTGACCTCGATGCTTGGCAATGCCGAACTCCTGCTACTGGAGCCGGGCCAGCTTTCTTCGCAGTCGCTGGCGCAGATCAAGACGATTCATAGCATGGCTTTGAGGATTAACGAGATTATGCAGAGATTCTCATCGCTGGCGAGCGAGATGCGGGAGGCTGAGAATGCATCTCAAGCTGAGACGGAAGTAGAGCCAGTGACCCCAGGGCCCCGCCGCTAGGCCAGGTCAGCACAGTCGCAAATCGCTCATAAATAAGCTCTTAGACAGGTAAGACAAGGACGCAAACAGACCTCCCACGCTGGCTGCTGACGTGCACCTCTGGTCTGCGGAGGATTCTGGGGAGATGTCGATGCTGCAGAAAAAAGTACTCATCGTCGATGACTCACCCTCGCAAGTGAAGTTGATTGAGGGCTTTCTGGAACACGAAGGATATCGGCTTGTCGGCGTAAACGACCCGGAACGAGTGGAAGAAGCGATTGCGATCGAGCGGCCGAGCGTCATTTTGTTGGATGTGGTGATGCCCAAGCGGAATGGCTTTCAAGTTTGCCGGGAACTGAAGAACAACGCGGACTACAACGCCATACCGGTGATTCTGGTGACGTCGAAGAACACAGAGAGCGACCGATTTTGGGGCCAACAGCAGGGCGCGGACGGCTACGTGACCAAACCCTTTACGCGGGAAGAATTGCTGCGGGCTGTACGGCGATTTGCGTAGGGGAATTCTTGAGGATGAACCGGTAATGAACGAAGACTTTCACCTGGTGCCGTTGCCAGCGGATGCGGAAGACCTGCTCGAAGCGCTTGGGCCGATGGAAGAGCGTCCGCCAGAGTCGCAATACTGCGTTTTCCGAAGCGGTCGAGAACGATTTTGCTTGCCCGTGCTGGACGTTGAGGAAGTGTTGGATTGGCCGTTGCTGACGAAGCTGCCCCTTGGGCCGGCGTATCTGGCGGGAATTTTTAACTTGCGCGGAGCCATCGTGCCGCTGATCGACATTGCGATTACCGAAGGGCGGCGACCCGGATTGCTGCCAAAGCATGTGGTCGTGGCATCGCTGCGAGGTGAAGGCGCGCATGACGATTTGCGGATCGGCATCGCGGCGGACGAAGTGATCGGAACTTATTCGGTGAACGCAGAGGACTTGCTTGAGCAGGCTCCGGAAAATGTGCCGCATTGCACGGGTATGCTGCGCCACGACGACCGGCTGGCTCTGGTGATCGATTTACGGAGAATGCTCGAAGTTTTTCCGGGCCCCAGCATCTGAATTTGCACGAATGAGATTGCGCGGCCGCTGCCGTATGCGGACAGGGGCACAGAGATTGAGATTTGGAGGAAGGCATGAAATCGCGACTGAGTTCCACAATCTGGACGCTGGTCATGGTGAATGGCGTCATTCTTTTCGCCGTGCTAGGCCTGGCGTACAGCGCCGGACGGCAATCCGGCGGAGCGTCCTTGTTCGACTTCGGGGCGCTGCCGAGCGGAGCGAGCGGCTCCGTGATGCTGGCGTTGCTGCTGGCCATCGGCATGGCCGTGTTTATGGCGTGGCGGCTGGGGAGCCGGCTGCTCTCGCCCGTGCAGGAACTCGCGCAATTCTCCGAACGATTGGCGGCGGGAGATCCTCGGGCGCGGGCAGAAGTCACCACAGGCGATGAGCTTGGCTATATTGCTGAGAACTTGAATCGCGCGGTGGCGAAGGTTTCCAAGGCGACGAGCAATCAGGATGCAAATGACGCTCTACAGCGCAGCATTACGGAACTGTTGACGGTCATCAACCAAGTGGCGCGCGGCGACTTGACGTTGCGAGGTAAAGTGACCAACGACGCTCTGGGCAACGTGGCGGACTCGATCAACTACATGCTCGACAACTTCACGAAGGTTCTGGAACGCGTGCGCAAGGCGGCCATGGAAGTGACGGCATGCTCGAACAACATTCTTGTGGCGGCGGACGAGATGCAAGCGGGCGCTACGCAGCAAGACCAGGAAATCACGAACACGTCGAGCGCCGTCGAGGAGCTTACGGTTTCGATGAAACAAGTGTCCAACAACGCGGAAGCTAGCGCGGAAGCCGCGCGCCGCGCACTAGACGCCGCGGAACAAGGCAACCGCGCCGTGCGCGATACGCTGGAAGGAATGCAACGGATCCGCGCTTCAGTACAGGCAACGGCGAAGAAGATCAAATCGCTAGGCGACCGCTCCTTGGAAATTTCGGAAATCATCAACGTGATTAACGACATCACGGAACAAACCAACTTGCTCGCTCTGAACGCAGCCATTGAAGCCGCGCGCGCCGGTGAAGCGGGACGCGGTTTCGCGGTCGTCGCGGACGAGGTTCGCAAGCTGGCGGAACACAGCCGAAGTGCGACAAAGGACATCGCGGCGCTCATCAAGGCCATCCAGGCGGAGACGAACGAAGCCGTGGTGGTCATGGAAGAAGGCACGAAGGAAGTGGAAGGCGGGGCAACGCTGGCCGATCAAGCCGGACGAGCCCTGGACGCCATTTCGAACGTGGTGCGCCAGTCGGCGGAACTCGTGCAGGAAATTTCGCTGGCCTCCAAACAACAGGTGCGCGGAACAGAAGGTGTCGCGCACGCGATGCAAATTATTTCGAGCATTACGCGCCAGACATCTCAAGGAACTCGTGGAACGGTAGCGACGGTTAGCCAGCTCGTAAAACTTTCCGACCAGCTGAACGAAGGGCTGGCGCAGTTCCGTGCGAATTCGAAACCCGGCAATTCTTTGGAAGATTCCGAGCGGCCCGTTCCTGCCGGCGCTCTGCGGTAGGCAGTGATTATCTGCTCCTGCAAGATGCCGGAGCAAAAGCGGGACTGGAATGAGCGAACGGCACGGACCGGGGCATGGTCTTAGTGAACACGAACTGAGTGAGATCCGCATGCTGATTGAGGAGCGGACGGGCATTTATTTCGATGAGTCGCGCGAGCGGTTTTTCTCCGGGCGCGTGAAGGAACACTTGCGCACCAAAGGTCTGGAGCGCGGAACCGATTTGCTGCGGTCCATTCGGAAATCGAATGTGGAGTACGAAGCTTTGCTCGAGAATCTTCTGACACAGGAGACGAGCTTTTTCCGCTATCCGAGCGTCTACGAGGCGTTCGAAAAGCGCGTCTTGCCGGAATTGCACGTGAAGAAGTTCTGGAAAAATCCTCGCACGCTGCGAATTTGGAGCGCGGGCTGTTCGACGGGCGAAGAGCCATATTCCATCGCGATTACAATTACAGATTCCCTTTCTTTTTCCGATTCGTGGAACGTCGAAATTCTTGCGACCGATGTGGGACGCCAGGCGTTGAAGCACGCCGAGCGCGGCGTCTACGCAGGACGGAGCCTCGCGAGCGTCAACCCGCAACAATTGGCGACGCACTTTGCGCAAGTGCAAGGCGGACATCAGATCAAGCCCAGGCTGCGAAAGCTGGTGACCTTTGCGCAGATGAACCTGGCATCGGCCGTCTACGTCGGCAGAATGGACATGATTTTCTGCATGAACGTGCTCATTTATTTTTCTGAGGAGCGCCGGCGCGCTCTCGTGCAGCGCTTTTACGATTCCCTGGAGCCGGGCGGCTATCTCTTTTTAGGCCATTCCGAATCGATTTCGAAGATGCCCGTAAAATTTCAGGCCATCGTGTTGAATGACTGCATCTTGTACCGCAAGCCGACAGCGGAAGAGTTGCAAAAACCAGAACTGGTGACGGAGGGGCGCGCGTGAGCATGCCGGACCGCGAAGCCGTCGAAATGTTCCTCCAGGAGGCTTCCGAGCACCTGCAGTATTTGCGGGAGTACGTCAGCGTATTGCAGGAGATTTCACCGCGTCGAGAGGATCTGGAGCGACTTTATATTTCCGCCCACACCTTGAGCGGGACTTCCGCGAGCTACGGATTCCCCCGCTTTTCGGAGATTGCCGCAAAGCTTGCTCACGTCTTCCAATATGCACTGAATGCGCCGCTTGGCGACGACCTCCACGGCCCCCTCACGGAATTTCTCTCAGACGGCATTTCGCTTCTTGAGACGGATCTGCTCGAAATTAGCGACACAGGCAAAGAGAGCCTCGACGATATCGCAGCTTTCAAAGAACGTTATCGCTTCGCGTTCCCGACGGAACCGCCGCCACTGAATTATCCCCAGACACAGACCTATGAGCAGCAGGCCATCGTACCTGCCCAGCAAACCATTGTTGCAGCGGCGACGGGATCTTACTTTGACGCCCTGCCCTCTGACGACGAAGTATCCGATGAGATTCTGGAATTCTTCCAGCCCGAGGCGGAAGAACATCTGCAGGTTGTAAGCGATTGCTTGATTTCACTCGAGGGCAACAACAATCCCGAAGAGATCAACAAGCTGTTTCGCGCCATCCATACGGTAAAGGGCTCTGCTGCGCAGGTTGGATTGAAGCGTCTTGGAGCTATTGCCCACCGCGTGGAAGATCTCATTGGCCGCCTCCGTGATGGCGAGTTGGAGCCGTCGCCCGCGGTTGTCGACCTTTGCCTGGAATCGGTCGACGTGCTCAAGAAAACACTCCATCGTCAGTGGGCCGACGAGAAGAGCATGCGCGCGGGCGTGGACTCGCTGCTCGGACGAATAGCGGAATTTGCACCTGTAGAGGCTGAAGAATCAGAAACAGTCACTGCGCCAGCGGGCGGCCAAGAAGTTCATATCCAGTCCGGTGAAGAAACCGCCGCCCCAGTTACAGCTTCAAAGAAAACAAGCAAGACCGTCAGCCCGGCGGCTGCGGCTGCAAAATCCGTGCGCATCGCGCTGTCGCGCCTCGATCGCATGATGAACACCGTCGGCGAGTTGGTCATCAACCGCACGCGAATGGTCGGACGTGTGGCCGAACTGGAAAAATTAGTCGACACGCTGAGCTTTTCCAAGGAACGCCTGCAAGGGAAGGTCGGCGAATTCCAGGAGAAGTACGAGTTCAACCGCATCAGCTCCACGCGGCAGCAAGGACCGTGGAGCCCTTCGACCGCGCGGCAAACGCTCACGAGCGCCGCTTCGGGCGATACGTCGTTCTGGTCGGAGTTCAGCGAACTCGAAATGGATCGGTATGATGACTTCAACATCCTTTCGCGGTCCATGGCGGAAATCTCCGCGGACGTGAACGAAGTGCTCTCCCAGCTCGAAGGATTCATCGGGCGCGTCGAGGGCGATATCGACGAGTTCACAAAACTCGCCCATCACCTGCAAGATGAAATTACGGCAGCTCGCATGGTGCCAATCGGAACGCTTTATTCGAGGTTGTCGCGCGCGGTACGCGACGCCGCGAAATCGGCGGCCAAGCAGGTCGACCTCGATCTCTCCGGGAGCGAAACCGAACTGGACAACAACATTATTCAGCAGATTTCCGACCCGCTTGTTCACCTCGTGCGCAATTCCGTGGCGCACGGCATCGAGCGGCCGGAAGATCGCCTTACCACGGGGAAGTCGGAGATGGGCAAGGTTTCGCTCCGCGCTTACCACCGCGGCAACCACATCTACATCGAAGTGGAAGACGACGGACGGGGCATCGATTACGAACGCGTAAAGCAGAGCGCTATTGAGCGCGGCCTGGTTTCGCCAGAAACCGCGGATCGCCTCACCGAACGCGATCTCCGCGAAATGCTATTCCATCCGGGCTTCACGACGGCTCCGGTCAAGACGGAGCTTGCTGGTCGCGGCGTGGGCCTGGACGTTGTGCGCGCAAACTTGAACGCTCTGAACGGCGAAATCGATATTCAGAGCGTGAGCGGACAAGGCACGAAGTTCACGTTGAAGGTACCCCTTACACTCATTATCTCTCCTGCGCTCTTCGTGCGTTGCGGTGTGACGAACTTTGCGCTGCCGCTTGCTGTCGTGGAAGAAATTCGCCGCCTGCGCGCTGACGAAATTGAGGACGTCGGCGGAAAGCTGCTGACGAAGGTTCGCGACGTAGTGACGGAGGTCGTGCGACTGGACACCTACCTGGGACTTCCACCGCTTGAACCAGTGAACGGCTATTTCCGCATGGTCGTTGCGAACGCGGGCAACCGGCAGATCGGCTTGGTCGTGGAGGAAGTGCTCGGCAAGGACGAAATCGTCATAAAGAATCTGGGCGAGTATCTGCGCCGCGTAAAACTTTTCCCCGGCACAACGATCGCTCCAGACGGCAGCCTCATTCTGCTTATCGATTTGAACCGCATGGTCGCCAATGAGCCGACAGAACGCCGACCACTACAAGCCAACGCCAGCGCGGCACGCATTTTTGCTCCGGGTTCAGCGGCCGTGGCACGCGGGACGATTCCAGCCGAAGCCATCGACCGTGTCGAACAGGAACGCCTCATCGTGGTTGCGGACGATTCCATCAGCGTGCGCAAGTTTGTGGGACGCATGCTGGAAAAGAACGGCTATCGAGTGAAGCTCGCGGCCGATGGCATGGAAGCCGCGGAATTGGTGGCGCAGCACGGCTGCCATCTTGTGATTACCGACCTCGAAATGCCGCGTATGACCGGTTACGAATTGATGGTGCAATTGCGGCAGAGCCCGACGACACGGCGCATTCCCGTGATGGTCGTTACGTCGCGCGCGGGCGCCAAACATCGCGATCGCGCGGTGAAAGAAGGCGCGGCGGCATTCCTAACCAAGCCCGTGCAGGAAGATCAGTTGATTGCCGCCGTCGAACAACTCATGGGAACGGAGGCGCGACCAACGGTTCCCGTTGCGTAGTCCACCATGGCCATCAGTGCAAACAAAAAGTATCGAGTGCTCATCGTGGACGATTCGGCGTTCATGCGGAAGGTGCTCGAGACGATCTTTAACGCCGACGATCAATTGCAAGTGGCCGGCCACGCAAAAGACGGCCGCGAGGCCGTGGCGATGGCCGAATCACTGAAGCCTGACGTCATCACCATGGACATCAACATGCCGCATGTCGATGGTTTGCAAGCGACGGCGCAGATCATGACCACGAATCCTCGGCCAATCGTGATTGTCAGTTCCGAGTCGCGCGACGGCGCGGCAAGCACTTTGAAGGCTCTGGAATTGGGCGCTATCGAGTTTGTCGCAAAGCCTTCGAGCGGCATCGACCTCGACATGCAAAGCGTAAAAGAAGATTTAGTGCGCAAGGTTCGCATGGCGGCGAAGGTTCGAGTCGTGCGCACTGCATCGCGTTTGGCTTCTACTGTTCAGAAATCGAACGGCGCTTCGCCGGCTGCTTCTCCAGCGCTTGCCGCATCCCGGCCGGCGCCCACCTCCGGGCTTGACCAACGCTTTCCTGTTGTCGTGCTGGCGGCTTCGACAGGGGGACCGGCGACCGTCATGCGCCTGGCTCCGGGCTTCACGCGCGATTTTCCGGCGGCCGTCATTTTGGTGCAGCACATGCCGGCTTCCTTCACGACGCAATACGCGACCCAGTTGGCAGAGTTCACCGGCATTCGCGTCAAAGAAGCAGAGCCCAACGAAACGCTTCAGCCCGGTACCTTTTATATTTGCCCAGGCGGCCATCATCTGCGAGTCACGCCAACGGGACGCATTCAGCTCGATGGGTCGAGCGGCCGCATTAACGGTTACTTGCCGAACATCGACGCGACCATGGAATCCGTCGCGGCGTACGCAGGTGCCATGAGCATCGGCGCGATCCTCACCGGAATGGGCAACGACGGAACCGTAGGCGCAAAGGCCATCAAGTCAGCCGGCGGCCTCGTTCTGGCGCAAGACGAAGCTACCTGCGTAATTTTCGGAATGCCTGCGGAAGCCATCAAGGCCGGTGTAGTGGATGAAGTGCTCGGCATTGACGACATTTATCCCGCGATTGAAAAGCGTGTGATCGGCATTTGCCGCTCAACTCCTGTAGGAGTGCGCTAATGCGCGTGGCCTCGCCACCTGCAAAGTCGCCTGCCGCACGCACGGAGCAGATCATCCTCTTCCGCGTGTCGGGCCTGCTCTTCGCCGTCTCTTCGGCTTCTGTGCAAGAAGTCCGCAGTGTCGACAGCCTTTCCGGAGCGGCAACGGAAGTCAATCAGCCGGGGCTTCGCAAGGTGCGCCATGTTCTGCGCCGCGGCGACAAAGCGATCTACGTGATTAACGCAGCCGCGCACTTCGGATTGCCTTCGACTGCGGCGGGCCTTGTATTTGTCTTGAGAAAAACGCGCACGGCGTTGCTCGTCGAAGCCATGGACAAGATGGCCACCATGACGCGCTTGCAGGCGCTGCCTCTCGCCTACTGCCACGAAGAGCGCGGCTGGTATCGCGGCTTGACAGCGCTGGATCAACACGTGATTCCCGTCGTCAACCCTGAAGGTTTTTTGACCGAAGCTGAGTTTGCGCTTCTGGATGCCTCGTTGCCTCCTCTGGAAACAGCAGAGGAAACGGAGAGCGGCAGTTCGGAGTTGCCGCAATGACGCAGAACTCCGAAAACACTTCACTCTCGTTTGTTTTGCTACGGTTGGGGGAGCGCCGTTTTGCTGTTGCCGCAACGCAGATTTCAGAGCTGGTCGCGCCCAGCCGCATCTTCCGCTTCCCGCATCACACCGACAAGCTCGAAGGCGTAATCCTTCGCCGCGGCAGAATTGTTCCGGTCTGCGACGTCGCGGAGACCTTGCTCGGCAAAGGGCTCGCTTCGCGCCGCTTCTATCTGATTGCTGTCCGGCACTACGGAGACAAATCCGAGTGGGTAGCGCTGCCCGTGACAGGCGATTGCGAGCTGATTGCTGCGGAGATGACGGGAGCGGGCGAGGCAGACGCGCCGCACGTCGCCGGTTGGATTTCGCACAACGGCGAAGTAATCGAAGTCTTGGATTTGGATGCGCTCACGCCGGGCGAAATGCGGTTCACATCGCGCGGCGCCCCTTCCTCTTCCCTGGAGGCGAGGCCGTGACGCTTCCGGAACGCGGGCCAAAGATTCTGCTGATCGATAGCAATGTCTACTTCGCGAAGCGGCTGGGCGACGCGTTGAAGCGCGAGGGCTTTGACGTGGTTTCCAGCACCCAGGCCGCTTACGCGCTGACCACTCTCGAGTACAACGCGCCTTCGGCAATCCTTTGCGCGACGAACATGCGCGAAATGGGAGCGCTTGAGATCGCCAGGATCATTCACGCGGATCCCAAGAATGCTTCGCTGCAAATCATCGCTCTAGGCGACGGCAGCCAGCGCGCCTTGATGGAAGCGTTCCAAGCGGGATGTGACGATTACATCGATCGGCAAAGCCCGCCGGCGGTCATCGCGTCGCACGTTAAGAGCATCCTCGTGAGCAAGACCGAAGGCTTTCAGCCCACGCAAATGCTTACGCAATCGGACACCAGCCTCAGCGGCAGCTTGACCCACCACGACCTTACGGGCGTCATGCAAATGCTGGGACACGCGCACCAGACCGGCGCATTGCACATCAATGCAGGCGAAACCGACGCTGTGCTTTTCTTTGACGCGGGAGAAATCACGCATGCGGAGTGCGGCAGCCTCTTCGGCGACGAAGCCGTCATTCACATTCTGAAGAGTTGTGTTCAGGGCGCCTCGGGCGTCTACAAATTTGCTTATGGGACCACTTCGCCGCAACGCACCGTGTTGCGGTCAGCAACTGATCTGATGCTGGATGCCATGCGCGAGTATGACGAGGGAGAACGCGACATGGCGGACAAGGAAGCGCTATGAGCGAGGCGATCACCTTTCCACCGTTGGACGAGACGGAAACAAAGAAAGTCCCGACGGTCTATTTCATCGATGACAGCGCGACGATGCGCGAGGTCATCAAGATCGCGTTCCGCCGCGAGAGCATTAATGTGATCACTTGCGCGGATGCCGCTTCCGCTTTGGCCCAGTTTGAACAAACCAAGCCCGACGTGGTGATCACCGACGTGATTATGCCAGACCAGGATGGCTATTCCGTTTGCAGCCAGATCAAACAGCATCCCGATTACGGCAGTACACCGGTCGTGCTGATGTCCGGTGTGGTCAACAAGAGCGTGGCAGACAAAGCAGTGTCGGTGAAAGCCGATGAGCTCATTCGCAAACCGTTTCAGCCGCAGGAACTGATTGGACGCGTCAAAAGCTTGCTCGAGCCGAAGAGACCAGCGGATGCGCCAGCCGTGGAACGCCCCGATGCTTCGAGTGCACTCAATAGTCTTTTTGCGCCGCCTCCGCCCCCGGCACAACCTGCGTCGCGTCCGCTCGCGTCACCACCAGCCGAGCAGAAAACTCCGGATTCCATTTGGCCGCGCGCACTTGCCGATGCGTTCATCGCACCGCGGCCGGGCGAAGTCCCTGCTCCTCAACAAAGTTTGCAGCAGTCCAGCGCGCAGGCTGGCCGTCCAGCTCCGACGGCGTACGACATCCAGAAACTGCGTACGGAAATCGCGCGCCTCGATTTGCTCGTTAAAAAGCTCCAGACCGAAATACAGATCGAGCGTCAATACACGCAGGCGCTCGAACTTCAGATACAAGCGCTTACACGGGCAGAGTAAGCACACGTAGAGCAGTTGCTCTTGCGCGTAAGAGCGCGATTAGAGACGTTGACGCTGAGAAGGCAATTCGGTAGCTTCGCTCTTGCTCTTTGTAGATTTCATTCCTAACTTGGGGGCCCGCATGAACGGAAAGAATCGTCCCGGGATTTCGCGTCGAGAGTTTGCTCGACGCGCGGCGATTGTCTCTGCCGTTTCGTTGGTTCCTCCAAGGGCTCTACCGGCAAACTCAGCTTCGGCAGAGGCAATCCCCCAGCAACCGACGGATGCTCCTTCGCTTCCGCAGGAAAGTCAGGCGGAAGCAAAAGCACGTTATCAGGCGATCCTTGCAGCTTATGGCTCGCGTTTCTCCGAAGCGCAGAAGTCGGAACTTCGACGGCTCAGTTTCCTTGCACAGCCTCCCCTAGATCATCTGCGTTCGTTCGAAATCGAAAACGGCGACGCGCCTGCGCTCTATTTGAAGCCACTTGTAGAGAGAGAGAAACAACCTGTTGCAGCACTGAACCCTCAGACATCCAGCGCCCCTGCGAAGAGTCACTGAGCGAGACTCGCCATGCCAGTCGAAGAAATCTTCTATCTGCCGTTGAGTGAGCTCGCCAAACGCATCGAGACGAAAAAGCTCTCGCCTGTCGATCTGACGCAACTCTATCTCGACCGTAGCGCGAAACTTGGTCCTCGCTTGAATGCGTACGCGCGTCTCACGCCGGAGAGCGCCTTGGAGCAGGCAAAAGCCGCGGAGAAAGAGATTCAGCATGGCCATTACCGCGGACCGCTGCACGGAATTCCCTATGCCGCGAAGGATTTGTTGGCCGTGAAAAATATCCCCACGACCTGGGGAGCGAAGCCTTATGAGAATCAGCTCTTCTCGTACAACGCGACAGCGATCGAACACTTGAATCGTGTCGGCGCGGTTCTCATCGGCAAAGCGGCGATGATTGAATTGGCTGGAGGGATGGGCTACCGGTTCGCTTCTGCTTCGCTGCAAGGCGCGACAAAAAATCCATGGAATCCGGGATGCTGGACCGGTGGCTCTTCCTCGGGCTCTGCGGCCATCGTTGCCGCTGGACTCGCGGCCTTCGCGATTGGCACCGAGACCTGGGGATCGATTGTCTGCCCTTCGGCTTTCTGCGGTGTCAGCGGCCTGCGCCCCACATACGGCCGTGTAAGCCGCTACGGCGCGATGGCGCTCGCACCTTCGATGGACAAGATCGGTCCTCTTGCGAGAACGGCGGAAGACTGCGCGCACATTTTCGCTTCCATTGCAGGTCACGATCCGAAAGATCGCAGTACGCTCCCAATTGATAAGGCGGCCTTCACGGATTCACCGTCGCTCGATTTGAAGGCACGTCCGCTGCGCATCGGCTGGCTGAAGAACGCATGGAAACAATTGGACTCGGGAGTTGCCAAGGCGCTGCTCGCTGCCGAACGAATCGTTCGGAAAAGCTTTCCGAGCACGAAAGCTGCTCTTCTTCCAGAAGGACCGTTCGAAGATGCGGCCAATGTCATAGTCGCAGCCGAAGCCGCGGCTTCGTTCCGTAGCTTGATTCGTTCGGGGAAAGTCAGCGAACTGGCCGATCCGCTGGGGCAAATCGCGGGCTACGTCAACGAGCAGTATTCCGCCGCCGATTATTTGCGCGCACTCAGCATCCGCGAAATTCTGCAAGAAAAGATGGAAGCGCTTTTTGACACATTCGACGTCTTGGTGGCCGCTTCTCTCCCTGTTCCCGCCGCACCGCTCGAAACGAATCTCGAGACCGATCTCGCCTTTCCTGACCCGCTTGGCGCTATTGGCAATCTGTGCGGCCTTCCCGCTCTCTCCGTACCCTGCGGCTTTACAGAAAATAACCTTCCCGTTGGTTTGCAATTCGTGGGGCGCGCGGGCGACGACTTTGCCGTGATCAAAGCAGCGCGAACATTCCAGATGCACACCGACTGGCACCGCCACCATCCAAAACTAGCCTGATTGCAACGGAAAAAAATGAACGAGAGACCACGTACGAATTACGCGCTGCGATATGCGCGCAGTGCCTCTTGCACCGCTCGAAGGATGCTTCCGCGGCTGAATGGCTTTGTAAGTAAGCGCATATTAATTTCTGTTTGTACCGTCTCTGCCGCAGCGTGTTCTGTGTAGCCCGACATGTAGATCACGCCCAGTCCGGAATGCTGATGCTGCAATCTCTGCGCAAGCTCTCTTCCGGTCATCCCGGGCATGACCATGTCGGTCACCAGCAAATCGATGGAGGATTTGTGCTCGGTTGCAAGACGTAGCGCCTCTGCGCCGTTGTGCGCTTCAATAACGGTGTAGCCTCCGGATTCCAGAAACTCACGCGCCACCTCTCGCACGTCCTGCTCGTCTTCGGCGAGCAGAATAGTCTCCGTACCACGTGGCACGTCCACAAAAGGCAGGGGCACGCTTCCCTTTTCCTCCGGCTGATCGACGCGCGGGAAATAGATCTTGAAGGACGTCCCTTTGCCTACTTCGCTGTAAACCCAGATGAAACCGCCACTCTGTTTCACGACGCCATACACGGTCGCGAGACCCAGACCGGTACCTTTGCCCGGTTCCTTCGTCGTAAAGAAAGGCTCGAAAATATGCGCCTGCGTATCCGCGTCCATTCCCATTCCTGTGTCGGAGACTGCAAGCAGCACGTATCTTCCAGGCTTAACGATCGGATGCGTCAAGTTATATCCGTGATCCAAATCCGCATTCGACGTCTCGAGAATAAGTCTTCCGCCCTTCGGCATGGCGTCGCGCGCGTTCACGGCCAAATTCATGATCATCTGTTCCATCTGGCTTGCGTCGACGCGAATTGTTCCCAGATTTGGCGCGGTTCGAATCGCCAGCTCGACGTCTTCTCCAATGAGCCGCGGCAGGAGCTTTCCCATATCTTCCACGACGCCGTTCAAATTCATCACGCGCGGCTGCAGCACCTGCATGCGGCTGAACGCCAGCAATTGTTTCGTGAGAGCCGCCGCCCGGTCCGCGGCCCGATCAATCTGGGCAATCTTTCTGGACATGTTCTCCGAAAGAGGTGGCGCATTCATCAGCAGTTCGGTGTGCCCCTTGATGACCATCAAGAGGTTGTTGAAATCGTGCGCAACTCCGCCCGCGAGCCGTCCTACGGCTTCCATCTTTTGCGCCTGACGCAGTTGTTGCTCTAGCAGGTGGCGCTCGCTGATATCCTGCGCCACGACAAGGCGCACCCCGCGCCCTGCGTAGTCGAGCTGATGCGAAATCATCTCGACCTCAAATACCTTTCCGTCCTTCCGGCGATGTTTCTGAATCCCTTGGAACCGCTCGGGGCCGTGGCTTTCTCTAGCATGCGTTTCGCCGGATTTGCACTGTTCCTCCGGTCGAATGTCGGACAAGCTCATCTTCTGGAATTCATCCGGCGCAAATCCGTACTGCCGGACGGCCGCATCGTTCACCTGAAGGAACAGGTGCGTTTCGTCGTCCATGACCCACGTCGGCAAAGGGTTATGCGAAAAAAGCAGCCGGAACACGGATTCGCTCTTGCGAAGCGCATCTTCAGAGCGGCGCCGCTCGATCGCAAGCGCGATGTGCCCGCCGACAGAATCGAGAAATTCCAGGTCGCGCATGTCGTAGGCGCTTTCGTTTTGATAGTGCTGGACGACAAGCACTCCAATCGTCTCTGTCGGCGTTTTCAGCGGCACGCCAAGCCAAGCCGGCGAAGGTGATCCGACCAACTCGACTTGTCCGGCCTGGGCCAGCCGGTCAAACTCCGTTTGCGGAATGAGCATTCCACGTCCGGTGCGAAACACAAACGCCGTACAGCTGCGCCCCACTTTCTGCGGTGGCGGCGCGACGTCAAACTGGTCCACAAAAAACGGAAAAGAAAAGGTGTCTTCTTTTGGGTTGTGAAGCGCAACAAAACAATTCCCCGCGTCCAGGACTTTCTTCAATGCCTGGTGGATGCCTTCGAGCAATTCATCCAGATTGGCGGTGTGGTTCAGGGCATGGACCACTTCCGAAATCACCTGGCGCTCGGCCTCCATGCGGTGCAGTGCCGTCACATCGAGAAAGCTTGCCACCAGTCCGTCAGTCGTGGGATTGCTCAGGCAGTTGCTGATCGTTGCTTCAAACCATTTCCACTCGCCGGAGTTGCTCCGAAGGCGGCAGCGTCCATTGCGGGGGCTGCGCCGCGTTTCGGCAAGTCCTCGAAGCCGTCCCAGCATCTCTTGTGCTTCATCCGGGTGAAGAAAATCGGTAATCCCCCGACCGGCCACATCCTCGGGGCGCAATCCGAGAACACCTTGCACCCCCGCGTTTGCATGCATCACCATTCCATCGGGACTGAGAATCAGCAACAGCTCGCGCGCGCATTCGAGCAACGCGGAGACTTGCCCTGGGTTGGCGGTCGTATTTTGCGCGAGAGACGACGAATGTGACATAGGGTCGATGCTAGCGAAAACGTTCTCGTGCCCCAAGGGACTGCGGAAGACGCAAAATCCTCCGCCTTACGTTCGCGTTCTAGAACGACCTTGCCGGCAGTGGTTTGACGAAACGTTTCAATCATAACGGATTAGCCATATTGAGTCGGAATATCGAATGAGGTGTGTTGCGAAAGTATGACTGTCCGCAAGAACAGGTAGAACGTTTCATCTCGCTCTGGCAGCGAGGCTGCCATTCTTCCCACGCTGCGGAGAGCGTGCTACTCTCCACTTCGTTTCGCGCCCATTTGCGGTGCACCAATTTCTGGACAATTCCCCCGATCACTGGAGGCGATGTGTCAACGCACGACATTTGGAAAGATATGTTTGTCTTGGGCCTTCCGCTTCTTGAAAAAATCCTGCGGCCCATCATCGTTTACCTGTTTCTCGTGGTTAGCCTCAGACTCTCCGGAAAGCGCGAACTTGTTCAGCTCAATCCCTTTGACCTTGTTGTCCTGCTCACTCTCTCCAACACCGTGCAGAACGCCATCATTGGCGACGACAACAGCGTCTCGGGCGGCCTGATTGGCGCCACTTCCTTGTTGCTCATAAATTATCTCGTTGTGCGCTTTCTTTATGGGCACAGCAAGCTAGAGCAGATCGTCGAGGGACGATCGGACTTGCTGATCGAAAATGGGAAAGTCCAGGCCGAGCGGCTCAAGAAAGAGCTGATCACGACCGCGCAGCTCGAAGCAGCGGCGCGGAAGCAGGGCTTCGATTCCCTTGCGGACGTGGAGCGCTGCATGCTTGAGCCCGGCGGAGCGCTTTCTTTCGCTGGAAAGAAACCGGCAACGGAAGACGTGCGGCACCAAGAATTGGTCGGCCGGCTGGAAAAGCTAATGGAAGAAATCGTGCACCTGAAGACCTCGCAGCCACCGGCGCAAGCCTAGTCCGCGCGTACCAGAAAAATCGTCGTCTAATGCACCAGGAAAGCCGTCAACGCAAACAGGATGCCACCGACTCCAATCAGCATGCCCCCAATCCAATAGCCACGGCGCTTGGTCAGCAGCGTCAGCGAACAAATCACGAGCCCAACCTCAAGCAAGCCTTCTCCTCCATCAAACCGGTCGGCCCGTCTGCT
>JBAQJX010000018.1:0-71726 GCA_049641765.1 Candidatus Acidiferrum sp. | reverse complement strand
GCGGCTTCGACGAGACCTCCGAGCCATTTGGCGAGCTTGTTGAGCGAGATGACATAGTTGCCTTTGTTTTGAAATGGAGGCGGAGTGATGGGAAAACGTAAGGAAGAGTTTTTGGTGAAGAGGAGAGCGGCAGAGTCGGTGACGGGCGTATCGAGCGGCGCGGATTTTTCGAAGTCGGGGACCAGCTCGGCGAGAGCTTTGGGATTCATGATGGCGCCAGAAAGTTGGTGAGCGCCGATTTCGCGGCCTTTTTCGAGGACGTAGATATTTTCCGTGGAGAGCTGCGGCTTGGCGCCGGAGTCGTTGTGTTTTTTTATGAGATTGGCGAGATGAAGCGCGCAAGAGAGACCGGCGGGGCCAGCGCCGACGATGAGGACATCGGCTTCGAGTTGTTCGCGCTGCGTGGTCATTGGTTTAGTCATCTTAACAAAGCTCTCTTGTTTTCAGCGGAGCTTCTGGAATTCGTCCAACCGTTATGCCAATGGCTGGAAGATTTTCTGGTGCTGTACCCCCCACCCGGGGTGTCCGCAAGTTATGAAGTAAATGATAGACAGCACTGGAGTTGCGGGGATTCCTGCGTGTTCTGGAGGGCGCAGCCATTGCGACAGGCTGGTGCATCAAGGCCGCGTCTGGTTTGCTGCTTGGGCGCTACCCCTCCCCGTTTTTCTTGTAAGTGTTGCATCTAAAGAACTTAGGAATTCTCTAAGTCGTTTAGAATGCTGCGATTCCGGACCGTTCTGCAAGTGTTGATTCCCAGAGACTTATGGGTAGACCACGGGCGGCACAGAGCTGGGCTTCGCAAACTGCGGAAGACACGGGCTTGGCGGACAGGGCGCTCCGAGAAAACAAAAACGCCAGCGGGAAGCTGGCGCTGACTACGTGAAACCACAGTGATATACAGCGACTACTATATGCCAAAAGTAACCATCTGTCAAGAGAAAAGAGGAGGTATTTTTCGGTTCGGGGGAGACGAAGAGCCAGTTTCCGATAAGGCGACTACACATGAGTACGCCGAGTGCCACGCAAAATCGCGGGGCGTTCAGCACTTCGACATGAGGCAGCATCGGGCAGCTGCTCTTGATTGAATGGCAGTGGCTACCGCCTCAAACAGCCGCGGGCGTTGCGTCGTCTCCAACGTTTCTTTTACACGAATGACAAAATATGCGAATGTAGGCAAGATTGCGCAGAAATGACAGTTCCAAACGACAATCTTCGACTCGTCCTTATCTCCTTAAACGAACTCAAACAAGTAGCAGTTCTTGCGGCGGCAAACCAGTTTGGTGCCCAACTGTTAAGTATGGGAGTTGTAAAAGGAAAACAGCAGCTTGAGACTTTCCTGGAAATGGCTGGAATCGACCACTACGTAATCTCCTACGCCGAGCCCTTCGTTAGCACTTTCAAATCGACAGCTTTTGAACACCGTCCCAAACAAATTGTCAACGACCTCGAAAAGGGTTTCCAAACGGCGGCGGAGTTGCGACTGAAGATGCGTAGAGGAGAAGAGCTAACCGAGGCAGAGGGTTCCCAATTGCGTCTTTTACCGAAGAGTTGGAGCGTCTACTCCAGTTCCGTCAAAACTGACGAGGGGATAGAGCGGATCCGATCCTGGTTCAAGGCGAAGAAGGCCGAGCCAGACGAGTAAGCTGCCGACGAAGATGTCCGGTAAGGCGTGCGGGCTCAACTGGTCGGCGCAACACCTTCTAGTCAGTTGATCCGACAACAGTTCCAGCTCAGGAAAGCTCATCCGTTCGGCTGGACTCAATCAGACCTGGGCAGGGCGGTGTTCCCATTGAATCAACACTCGCCAACGAATCTTAGCTATTGAGGCCCTGCCAACGGACTTCGGCCTAGCGTTGCATCGACCCATTGAGACCACCACGACTAACCAGGTAAGTGGAATTACTTCCGAGATGCCGGTCATCCGTCGGCAATGCGAATGGCGCTGAAAAAGCAGCGGTTTGGAACAAGAGACTGGCACGGCTGTGCAGGATCCGTCAGGGATGCCTTGACCGTTTCCGAATCGGGGCGTAACCTTGCCCGCAACAAGTCCAGGCACCTGTCAATGTCATTTCCTTTCTATTTTCACCTCGGCGCCTTGCGGCTCCATCCACATCTAGTTTTTGAATCGCTCGCGTACTTTGCGGCATTCAGAGTGTACCTGTGGCTTCGCAAACGAAGAGGCGACGCGGTCGACGATGCCAACCGCTGGTGGGTCATCGCTGCCGCGGCCGTCGGCGCCGTTCTCGGCAGCAAATTGCTCTATTGGTTTGAAGATCCGCGCTTGACGCTGGCGAACTGGAACGCTCCGTCGTTCCTGATTGGTGGCAAGACCATAGTGGGCGCGCTTATCGGCGGATTATTAGCCGTCGAATGGACCAAACGACGAATTGGAGTTGTCCGGAGAACCGGCGACTTGTTTGCCATCCCGCTTTGCATCGGAATTGCCATCGGACGCATCGGGTGCTTTCTGACCGGTCTGGATGACCACACCGCCGGCTCCGCCACCTCGCTGCCCTTTGGGGTCAATTTCGGAGACGGTGTCCCGCGCCACCCGACTCAAATTTACGAAATCATCTTCGTCCTGGCGCTTGCGACTCTTCTGTGGAGAGTCTCTCGCCAACCATTTCCTGACGGCGATCTGTTCAAAATCTTCGTGGTTGGCTATTTCTCGTTTCGTCTGGCGATCGATTTCTTAAAGCCCGATGTTCGGGTTTTTCTGCGCTTGTCCTCCATTCAATGGGCCTGCGTGGCCATGCTGCTCTATTATTCGCCGGATGTTTATCGCTGGTGCCGCGCAGCGGTCGCGCCGGCCTCCCCCGCCGTGGCGTCCCTTTCGCAATCGGAGGAGACCTCGTGACCGAACTGCCAAACTTGCGCACTGTCGGTCCTCCTCCACCTGCCAGGAAATCCCGCCTCGTTGCCATTGCGCTCACGATTTTTTGCGGAGCCCTGCTCGCCGGCAGCTCCTGCTTTGGATTTATCGGCACGCTCAATATCAATGGCCACAGCAAGCCGATAAACGCGCTGTTTGTATGGGGAATGATCGCCGGAGTCGTTGCGTTTCTAGCAGGGGTCATCTGGGCGATCGTGGCGCTTGTCTTGCATATCCTGCGCCCCAGGAGCCAACAGCCATGACCGACCGCGTGCGCCCCTATATGTTCTATGACGTCGCGCTCACCATCTGCTCGACTTGCTTCCGCAAGCTGGAAGGCAAGATCGTCTTTCAGGACGAGAAGGTGTTTCTACTCAAGCGCTGCCCGGAGCACGGTGCCGAGCGCGTGCTCGTCGCCGATGACATTGACTATTACCGCCGCTGCCGCGAAGTGTTCATCAAGAAACCCGAAATGCCCATGGTGTACAACACTCCCGTCAAGTGGGGTTGCCCGTACGATTGCGGCCTCTGCACCGACCACGAGCAGCATTCCTGCCTTTCGCTCGTCGAAGTGACCGATTCGTGTAACCTGCGCTGCCCGGTGTGTTACGCCTCCAGCGGCCCGGAACGCGCGCGACATCGCCCGCTCGCTCTTATTGAAAAAATGCTAGATGCCGTCGTGCGCAACGAAGGCCATCCCGACGTTGTCCAAATCTCTGGTGGCGAGCCCACGCTCCACCCCGAATTTTTCACCATTCTGGATATGGCTCGCGCCCGGCCCATCCGCCACCTGATGGTCAACACGAACGGCATTCGCATCGCTCAAGACGAAGACTTTGTGAAGCGCCTCGCCGAATATCAACCGGGATTCGAGATTTACCTTCAGTTCGATTCGTTCGAGCGCGAAGCGCTGCTTGATTTGCGCGGCGGCGACCTGCGGGACGTGCGTGAACGCGCCCTCGAAAACCTCAACAAGTACAAAGTTTCCACAACGCTGGTCGCGACGCTCAAGAAAGGGCTGAATGACCGCGAAATAGGCAAGATCATCGAGTTTGCCCTGGCACAGCCTTGCGTGCGCGGCGTCACCCTGCAGCCCATTCAAGACGCCGGCCGGCTGGAGAAATTCAATCCCGCCACGGACCGTCTCTTGCTTACCGAAGTCCGCCGTAAGATTCTCGAACAAACCAGCGTCTTCCGTGCAGAAGACGTTATTCCCGTGCCCTGCCATCCCGATGCTTTGGCCATGGCGTACGCCTTGAAGCTAAACGGCAAAGTGGTTCCCCTCACCGGGCTCGTGGAGCCCTCCGTGCTCATCAATGGCGCGCGTAACACCATCGTGTACGAAGAAGAGCCCGGCATCCGCGAATGCCTCTTCAAACTTTTTGCCACCAACCATTCACCCGAATCCGGCGCGGCCTCTCTAAGGGATTTGCTCTGCTGCCTGCCGCGCGTCTCTGCTCCCATCGATTTGAGATACGAAAACATTTTCCGCGTGCTCATCGTGCAGTTTCTCGACGCCCACGCTTTCGACGTTCGCTCCGTCAAGAAAACCTGCATCCACATCGTTCATCCCGATGGCCGCCTCATTCCTTTCGACACCTACAATCTTTTTTATCGCGACGACCTGGAAACAACCCGCCTCGCTCCTCTCCGCCGCGCCGCGGTTTCTCCAGATTCCCTGGCTTCCGCTTCGCCCTTTCCTCTTGCCCCGGACCAGCACGCTTGATCAGGAGAAGCTTGTATGAGTCTCTCAGCAATGCTATTCCAAAGATTCCGGCGTTTCCCCTTCTGGTCTCAGGCTGTCATCACCCTGGGATCGGTTGGCATTCTTGTGGTCCTCTGGTCGGCTTGCGGTCTTCCTCCACCTCCGCCCCGTCCTGCTCCTCCTCCGCTGTCCGCTCCTCGTTTGGAATTGAGCGGCAACTTCGGCGCCGTTTTCTCATTGGCTTTTAGTCCCACCTCCCAATGGCTCGCTGCCGGAACCGGCGACAAGCAAATCCACGTCTTCGACGTTTCCAGTAACGAGATGATTCGTACATTGAGCGGGCACCTCCAGATCGTTAAAGGTCTTGCGTTCAGCCCTGATGGCAAAATCCTCGCTTCCGCCAGCCTCGACAAAACCATAAAGCTCTGGGACACCTCGACCGGAAACGAAATTCGCACTCTTTCCGGACACTTCGGAGGCGCAACAGGCGTCGCCTTCAGTCCCGACGGTCTAACTATCGCCTCCGCCAGCTGGGACACCACTGTCATCCTTTGGGACGTCCACTCCGGCAACCAACTCCAGAAGCTCTCCGGGCACACGGACAAGGTAAACGCGGTCGCCTTCAGCCCCGATGGCCGCCTTCTCGTATCCGCATCGGACGACGGCTCCGTGCGCCTCTGGGACCCGCAAACCGGAAAGCTGGTCCGCTCTCTCCCAGACGTCAATGCTCGCGTGGAATCCGTCGCTTTCAGCCCTGATGGCAAATTTCTCGCCTCGGGTGCTTCCCGTAACCATCTGTCCAAAACATCCCATTATGGCGGTATTCGTGTTTGGGATCTTGAAGCCATGGGTGCGGTATCCGCCTTTGAAAAATACCGCAGCAACATCCACATGCTTGCCTTTAAACCAGATGGAACAGTCCTTGCCGTCGCCGAATGGCCGTTGGATGTCCGTGGGAACTCCTTTGTTACGTTTTGGGATGTGAAAAATCAAGTTGTGCTCAACCGCTTCGACGTGGATCGCTTCGGCGATCTCTACGCCATCGCCTACAGCCACGACGGACGCTGGCTCGCCTCCGGCGGCCGCACCGGCCGCATCCGCCTCTGGTAACGACGGCGACTTGCCCCCGGTTCACCGGTGATGAGTTGGGTGGAAGGGACGCGTTAGGTCTGCCGGTAAGCGCGGTCGGGTTTTGTCTAGTAACAAAAATGAGCGCCTCCCGGAAACAAACTGAATCCTGGAAAACGCGGTGACTGGACGAGTACCGTTTCCCGGCATTTGTCGGTGGGTCATCGTTTTGCAAACTAGGCGCAGTGGGACGTTGGACGTAGACTTTCTTTATGACGTTCACTAAACGGCTTCGGGAGGGGATACGGCGCGGGGAAATCACTTGCAGCGTGCGGATCTGGATGAGGCCTCACGTGAGAGTGGGCGGGCGATACCGGATGGAGGAAGGCGAGATTGAAGTCGATTCGATTGAACCGATCGGGTTTCCGGATATTACGCCTGAACTGGCGCGCGAGTCTGGATTCCTGGGCGTGCTGGACCTGCTGAAGGTGGCGAAACATGGGCGAGGGGAGAAGATTTATTTGACACGGTTTCACTACGTGCGGCCGCGAGGGAAGCGGAGGGGGCGGCGTAAGCTGAAGCCACAACGCCGTGTGGTTAGGTAAAAAGAGTCGACTGAGCATTGGAACCCCCCCGTTTGTCCCCGGATTTGAAGCAAGCCATTTTGAGTTTGAGGGAGGCGCAGAAATGAAGGGTTCGCTTTTTACAGAGATGATGGCTGGGTTCAAGGAAGCCGCAAAGCACCGCAGGGGGCAGACCGCGCGCGTGCGAGTGTCGCGCTTCTCTCCAGATGTGGCCGCCTTGCGACCAAAAGAGATTCGCAAGATTCGCACGGACCTTGGGATGAGCCAAGCTGATTTTGCGCGCTACCTCGGCACTAGCGTGTCGTGCGTCAGAAGCTGGGAGCAAGGGGTGCGCCGGCCGCAAAGCACTGCGCTCCGGCTCCTCAGCATTGCCAAGAAGAGACCCGCGGCGCTCCTCGAGTTTGTAGCCTGATCCTGACGTCTCATAATATGTTAGGTGAGCCACGGCCCATGCCAAGAGACGAAGAAGAAATCCTGAAGCTCAAGGCACGTATTCGCGAACTTGAGGAGGAAAATGAGGAACTCAAGAAGAGGCGTGACCGTGCGCGAGGCGTCCAGGCGGAGGAGTTAGTGGCAAAAATGGCGGGAGGTGAACGCACCGAAATATATAAGGGTTTGCACGATGTCACGACCAAGAAAGGAACTCGCATTGAGGTGAAGCAGAGCAAAGTCCATGAATATAAGTCTACGAAGACTAAACGTTGGGTTTGGGACAACCTTGTTGGTCCGAAGAAATACGATTTCCTTGTCTTGGCGGGAGAAAAGGATCCAGGCTTCTGCGAACAATACCCTGCAGATTTCGAGTACGTATTTTTCTTGGTACCGCGAGGAGCAGTGAGTGACATCAACAGCCGCGGCGATTGTGTTGCTCTCAATACGAATTTCGCGACGGCCAGGGCGGCCAAAGCAAGAATCCTCATCGAGCGCTATTTGGTCCGCTCGCAAGAGGAGTTCAGGAGCTTGTAGGCATAGGTTGGGACGGGGAGACCCGCTTGAAGCTCTGCCTATGGGCACACTTTAGCTATGTTCAAAGAAACCAGGGAGCCATGTGCATTTTGTCCCTCAAAAGCAAGAATCACGGGCGAGCATCTATGGAGCGCGTGGGCTGGAGGATCGCTCGGCAGACAACTCTATCGGTTTACACGCAGAACAATTAATGGAAAGGTTAATACTTGGGCTCATACGGAGCTTAACCCAAAAGCGAGGGTCGTCTGCCACGGTTGTAATACGGGCTGGATGAGCCAATTGGAAAAGAAAACTAAGGCCGTCGCGAAGGAAATGGTTGTCAATTGCACGGAGACTACCCTGCGTGGTCCTGACATAGCGACTCTAGCTGCCTTTGGTTTCTTGAAAACCGTTGTTGGGGATCATATGCACTCCAACACTCCGCCGTTCTTCACATTCGAAGAACGTCAATCCTTTCGAAAGACGCTTTCTATTCCGGGCGGAGTACAAATGTGGCTCGCAAGCGTCCCCTTTCAACATGGCCTTTTTAAGAGTATGCATATAGATGGGTTCGCGGGAACTCCGGCTCCATTCCAACTGAATATCTTCACTTACGGCCTCGGACATCTTGTCGTTCAAGTTGCCGGATGCAAGTGGAAAGCGGATGTACTCAACCAACTTGGACTACCTCCCCGCCTCACTCAAGATAAGGTGTGGGATGGTTGCTCAATTTCGGTCTGGCCGAGCATTCGAACACCGGTTTTGTGGCCTCCTAAGGCTGTTATGTCGAGGCCGGTCCTGGATGAATTCATCGTCAGATGGACTCATCTAGTATTTGGGTAGCCACGATGCTTTATTAGCGCGGCTAGCCGATTTCGACGCGGGATTTTATGTCGGCATACGCCGCGTCGATTAGCTTGTTTAGGGTTGCGGCGTCTGTGGGCGTTCCGGGTTTCAGCTTTACGTGGCGCATGAATTTGCCGGCGCCTTGCAGCAGACGAGACGGATCGGGCAGGGATGCGCCGTGAAAGAAGCCCACGTTTACGTGCGAAGTGAAAACGTTCACGTAGCCGAAGGGGGCGTCTCCTAAGCAGGCGACCGGACAGCCGTCGTGCAGAAGCTCGCGGACTTCGTCGCCACATTTTCGCATCACTTCAAACCAGCGATGCGCGATGGCTCCTAATTCGCCGGCGTGTTGTTTCATCCAGGCGTTGATGGCGGGATCGCGCTCGACGGAGCCGTCGAACCGCAGGAAGTCCGGTTTCATTGTTGCTCGCCTTTCTGCTTCGCGAATTTGAAGGCCGAGTTGAAAAGTCGAAAGTTGAACGGAAGGGAAAAGGATTTAACACAGAGGGCACAGAGGTACAGAAGCACAGAGGGCACGGAGAAGAAAAAGCAGATTCTCCTCGCCGAAATCGCTCGGAGGCCCAGAGATCCTCGCTTCGCTCGGAATGACACTTGTTGGAATGGGGGCGAGTGTAAGAGTGAGGGCGAGTGTTGGCGCACGGGCGAGGAGGGGTTAGGAGGGTTAGGAGGGTTAGGAGGGTTAGGAGGGTTAGGAGGATTTGGATTTTTCTAGGGCTTCGGTTAGGGCGGGCATGATTTCGAAGATGTCGGCGACGGCGCCGTAGTCGGCGATCTCGAAGATGGGGGCGTTGGCGTCTTTGTTGATGGCGACGATGGTGCGCGCGCCTTTCATGCCGACGACGTGCTGGATGGCGCCGCTGATGCCGAGGGCAAGATAAAGCTTGGGCGCGACGGTCTGGCCGGAACTGCCGATCTGGCGCTCCATGGGGAGCCAGCCTTCATCGCAGATGGGACGGGAGGCGGCGATTTCACCGCCGATAGCTTTGGCGAGAGCTTCGGCTTGCGGAATATTTTCGGGGGCTTTGATGCCGCGGCCGATGGAAACGATGATGGGGGCTTGCGTGAGGTCGACGGCGGATTTGGCTTCCTTGAAAAGATCGAGAGGCTTGGTGCGAATGTGATCGGCGGCGAGCGTGACGGAGGCGGAGTTGACGGGAGCTTTGCCGGAGGGATGGGATTCGAGCAGATCAGCGCGGAAGGCGCCGGATTGGAACGAGGCGAACCACGGGGCGGCGCCGAGGAAGACGACGTCGGCGGCGGTTTTGCCCTGGAACATCTGGCGGACGAAAACGAGCTTGCCGGATTCGTGGCGATAACCGATGCAGTCGCCGATCATGCCTTTGCCGAGAGAGGCGGCAAGTTTGGGAGCAAAATCGCGTACTTGGTAGGTGTGGGGAAAAAGGACGAGATCCGGCTTCGCGGAATCGATGACCTGTTTGAGGACAACGCAATAGGCGTCGGGCGTGTAGTTTTCGAGGAGGTCGTGTTCGATCTGGAGAACTTCAGCGACGTTTTTTGCGGCGAGTTCGGCGGCGAAGGCCGCGATCCCTTTGCCTATGACTAGAGCGCTCACGGTGTTCGATGTGTCTTTTGCGATTTGTTGGGCGGCGGCCAGAGTTTCAAAACTGGCATTGTTCCACTTGCCTTGGCGGAGTTCGGTGACGACGAGGATTTTCATTGGACTTTCCTTTTTGCACTTCCCAAGAACAAAGAGAGATTTCTCGCTTCGCTCGAAATGACGGTGTTTGGGGCCTGCCTAAATCACCCGGGCTTCGAATTTGAGTTTTTCGACTAGCTTGGTTGCGACTTCTTTGGGAGTGCCGGTGAGAAATTCGGTCTTCTTTGTTTTTGTGGGGACGTAGATTTTTTCGATTTTTTGAGTGGGCTCGTGCTGAACGCCCAAGGATTCGCGCGTGACGGTCGAGATTTCTTTTTTCTTGGCGGCCATGATGCCTTTGAGCGTGGCATAACGGACTTTGTTTATGCCGGATTGGATCGAGAGAACTGCGGGCAAGGGGCACTCGATGTGCTGGAACCAGCCGGCTTCGAGTTCACGCTTGAGCTTCATTTTGTCGCCGGCGACTTCGATGGCCATGATGATGGTGGCGTGAGGGCGATCGAGAAGCGCGGCGAGAAGGACGCCGGTCTGGCCAAAACCGTGATCGTCGCTCTGGAGGCCGGTGAGGACGAGATCCGCTTTTTCCTTTTGGATGGCGGCGGCGAGAGCTTTTGCGGAACCGAGCGGATCGAGCTGGGCGAAATTATCGTCGGCGATATGGATGGCGCGGTCGGCGCCTTTAGCGAGAGCTTCCTTGATGGTTTGCTTCACTCGTTCGGGGCCCATGGAGAGAGCGACGACTTCGCCGCCGTGCTTTTCCTTGAGGCGGAGAGCCTCTTCGAGCGCGTAGCTATCCGGCTCGTTCATTTCGAAACCGATGTCGGATTCCTTGATCCAGTTGCCGGCAATGGAGAGTGGAGCGTCTTTCGCGGGAACTTGCTTGATGCAGACGATGATGTTCACGGATTAGTCCTTGGTGCGAAATGCTGGTGATATTTGTAGCACTTTTGAAGCGAAACGTTCGTCTCGAAAAGCTCCGGTCTAAAGACCGGCCACCACAACTGCACAGACGGAATTCTGTGCCACCTATTGGCCGGGCCAGCGCTTGAAAATCAGGGCGGCGTTCGTGCCGCCGAAGCCGAAGGAGTTCGAAAGCGCGTACTCGACGGAGGCTTTGCGGGCGACGTTAGGAACGTAATCGAGGTCGCACTCAGGATCAGGCGTTTCGAGATTGATGGTGGGCGGCAGGATTTGGTCGCGAAGAGCGAGAACGCTGATGCCGGCTTCGAGACCGCCAGCGCCGCCGAGAAGATGGCCGGTCATGGACTTCGTCGAGCTGACAGGAATTTTCTTCACATAGTCGCCGAAGACCCTTTTGAGCGCGCGCGTTTCGATGACGTCGCCGAGAGGAGTGGAGGTGCCGTGGGCGTTGACGTAGCCGATCTGTTCCGGCGCGAGATGGGCGTCTTTGAGAGCGGCTTTCATGACGCGATAGGCGCCGTCGCCGTCGCCGGCGGGCTGCGTGATGTGATAGGCGTCGCCGGACATGCCGTAGCCGACGATTTCGGCGAAGATCGGAGCATTCCGTTTTTGGGCATGCTCTAGAGATTCGAGGAGGAGAATGCCTGTGCCTTCGCCAACGACGAAGCCGTCGCGGCCCGCATCGAACGGGCGGCTGGCATGGGCAGGATCGTCATTGCGCGTGGAGAGAGCCTTCATGGCGGCGAAACCGCCGATGCCCATGGGAGTGATAGTGGCTTCGGTGCCGCCGCAGATCATCATTTCAGCGGCGCCGCGCTCGATGATTTTGAAAGAGTCGCCGATGGCGTGCGCGGAGGCGGAGCAGGCGGTGGCGGTGGCAGAGTTCGGGCCTTTGGCGCCGTAGCGAATGGAGATGTGGCCGCTCGCGAGATTTACGATTGCGGAGGGAATGAAAAAGGGAGAGATTTTTCCGGGTCCGCCCTGGACGAGTTTCCAGTGTTCGCGCTCGATGATATCGAAACCGCCGATACCGGAAGAAACGTAGACGCCGACTTCATCGAGATTGGAATCTTCAGGCTTCCAGTTGGCGGACTTGACGGCGAAATCGGCGCCGGCGAGAGCGACCTGGATGAAGCGGCCCATTTTCTTGAGCTCTTTTTTTTCGATCCAACGGAAGGGATCGAAGTTCTTGATTTCCCCGGCGATTTTGCAATCGAAGCCGGTGGTATCAAATTGAGTGACAAGACCGATACCGTTCTGGCCGGCGACGAGGTTTTTCCAGGATTCCTCCGTGCCGATGCCCAGCGCGCAGACAAGTCCAACACCCGTAACGACTACCCGGCGAGTCAACTGTGTAAAGCTCCCTGTTTAGGCGGTAATTTCGTGGCTTACTTTCCCTTGGCGTGTTTGTCGATGTAATCGACGGCGTCTTTGACCGTGGTCATTTTCTCAGCGTCTTCATCAGGGACTTCGATGCCGAAGGCTTCCTCAAACGCCATGACCAACTCGACCTGGTCGAGGGAATCCGCTCCGAGGTCGTCCACGAAGGACGCCGTGGGCGTGACTTCGGCTTCATCGACGCCGAGTTGCTCGACGATAATTTGTTTAACGCGCTCTTCCACACTGGCCATTCCGGTGTCCTCCGCGATTTCTATCGCTTAATGTGCAAAGACGTACAGTAACAGTGTATCGGCCCCAATGCCGTGGTACGGACTCGAAAATCGTCAATCAGGCAACCTGCCCATTCTAGGCAACCCTCCGCGCAAGGTCAACTTGCGGGGATTCATGCAAGGCGTCAATTCGAAACTTCCTCGTATGCCACTAGGATTTGCTCTCCGTCCCTCGTAGTTTTAGCTTTGCAGCGCACTTTGGCACCTGTATTAAAAGCCCAGCGGGTGTCTTCGGGATCGTCATTGACCTGCGTTATTTTGTAGACGTCATCTCCGATATGCACCGCCTCCACGGGGCACCAAACAGCGACGAGTTCGTCTGGTAGATCCACGTAAATCTTCAAAACGGCGCTCCTCGAATATTCGTTATGCCAAGTACAAGCCGCCGTTGACGTCGAGGACGTGGCCGGTGATGTAAGCGGCTTCGTCGCTCGCCAGGAAGACGATGGCGGAGGCTACGTCGCGTGCGGAGCCCATGCGGCCGAGAGGGATGCGATTCTTCAGCTCGGTTTTTACGGCGTCGGGGAGGACGTCGGTCATGGGCGTGGCGATGAAGCCGGGAGCGACGGCGTTGACAGTGATGTTGCGCGAAGAGATTTCGATGGCGATGGCTTTGGTGAGGCCGACGAGGCCGGCTTTCGCGGCGACATAGTTGGCCTGGCCGGCGTTGCCCATTTCGGCGACGACGCTCGAGATGTTGATGATGCGGCCTGCGCGGGCTCGCATCATGGTGGAAAGAGCTTGCTGGATGCAAAGATGCGCGCCGGTCAAATTTGTTCGAATGACGGCGTCCCAGTCGTCCTGCTTCATGCGAAGAGCCAGGCCGTCACGGGTGATGGCCGCGTTGTTGACGAGAATATCGAGGCGGCCGAATTTTTCGAGAGTTTGCTTGAAGCCGGATTTGATTTGTTCGGCGTCGGCGACATCCATTTTGATGGCGATGGCTTCGCCGCCGGCATTCACGATTTCATTGACAAGCGAGGCGAGTTTTTCCTCGTTGCGGGCGGCAGCGGCGATCTTGGCTCCAGCTTCCGCAAGAGCGAGAGCGGTTTCGCGGCCGATGCCTTGGGAGGCGCCGGTGAGGAGGGCGACTTTATCTTTCAGGCTGAACATCTTCTTTTCCTGTGCTTACCTCTGGCTGAAGTTAAAATCTAACGCGAAGACCCACCTTCAAACAACGAAGGTGTGGCACCCTCCGTTGCGTTAAGGCTTCGGCTGACCGGACACAACCAGCAAACTCATGCGGCGTCGGAACGAGCACCGGCGATTTTGTCGACGGTGGCAGCCAAGCTCTTTTCGTCCTCGACATTGAGCGTAGCGACGGAGCGCTCGATCTGGCGGAGTAGCCCGCTAAGTACACGGCCAGGGCCGACTTCAACGAAAGTGTTGACGCCTTCGTCGATGAGGAGGCGGACGGATTCTTCCCAGCGGACAGGCATGGTGACTTGGCGAATGAGCGCTTCGCGGGCTTCATCACCGGTCGAGATGGTGTCGGCATCCACGTTGGTCACGAGAGGCACGGATAAATTCGCGAACGCGACATTCTTCAAGTCCTTGGCCAAACGCTCTTGCGCCGGCATCATGAGCGCGGAATGAAAGGGCGCGGATACGGCGAGAATCACAGCGCGCTTTGCGCCAAGCTGCGAAGCGATTTCGACGGCGCGCTTGACGGCGCCGGCGTGGCCGGAGATGACGGTTTGGTCGGGCGAATTGAGATTGGCGGCGGAACAGATTTCGTTTTCGGCGGCGCGCTTGCAGGCGTCGGCAACGACAGCGGGCGAGAGGCCCATGATGGCGGCCATCGCGCCCACGCCGGCCGGGACGGCTTCTTGCATGTACGTACCGCGCTTGCGAACAAGCTGGACAGCGTCGGAAAACTTCAGGGCATTGGCGGCCACGAGAGCGGAATACTCTCCGAGACTGTGGCCGGCGACAAAATCGGGAGTGAGACCGCGCTCCGCCAGGACGCGATAGACGGCGACGGAACACGTGAGGATGGCAGGCTGAGTGTTGGCGGTGAGCTTCAGCTCGTCTTCGGTGCCTTCAAAGCAGATTTTGGAGATGGAAAAACCAAGAGCCCTATCCGCTTCCTCGAAAACGGTGCGAGCCGCAGGATATTTTTCCGCCAGTTCCTTGCCCATGCCGGGGTATTGCGACGCCTGGCCTGGGAATACAAATGCAACTTTGCCCATCGTTGATCCCTCTTCTTAGCCGTCAAGCAAGAACGCTGGCGGCCGAGAGCTCCTGTTCGATTTTTTCGTTGATGCGCGCGCGGGCGAGACCCGCGGCTACGCGAATGGCGTTTTTGACGGCCTTGGCGTTGGAGCGGCCATGGCCGATGACGCAAACGCCGCGAACGCCTAAGAGCGGCGCGCCTCCGTACTCCGTGTAGTCGATGGTCTTCTTCAAGCCCTTCAACGCTCCCCGCGAAAAAAGAAAACCGACCTGGGATGCCAGCGAGCTTTGTATGGACTTCTTGAGAAGACCGAAAATCTGGAGGGCAAGGCCTTCGCAGATTTTCAGAGCGATATTGCCGACGAAACCATCGCTGACAATCACATCTACGTTTCCAGAGAACAGATCTCCGCCTTCGACATTGCCGACAAAATGAACTGGAAGCTTCTTCAAGCGCGTATAGACCTCGCGTGTAAGTTCGTTGCCTTTGATCTCTTCCTCGCCAACGGACAGCAGACCAACGCGAGGACGCCGGTTGCCAAAGGTTGCCCGGTAGTAGATTTCGCCCATGACGGCAAACTGCACCAGGTGCTCGGGCTTGGAATCCACGTTGGCGCCGACGTCGAGAAGCACGGAAACGCCGCCCTTGGCATTCGGGAAAGGAGCAGCAAGGGCCACGCGATCCACGGATTCGAGAGTGCCAAGCAGAAACCTTGCCACGGTCATGACAGCGCCCGTGTTGCCGGCACTGACGAGACCGTCCGCCTTAGCCTCACGAACGAGCCGGGCCGCGACATGCACTGAACTGTCTTTCTTGCGGCGAAACGCCTGCACCGGGTGATCCTCCATGGTGATCACCTCGCTTGCCGGAAGAATATCGATGGGCAAGTTTGGCGACGCATGTTTGGCCAGCTCGGCGCGTACGACGCCGGGCTGACCAACCAGAATGACTCGGACGCCCAATTCGCGAGCAGCCAGGACACTGCCTTCAACCTCGGGGCGGGGCGCATTGTCACCGCCCATGGCGTCAACGGCGATAGTAATCATCGATTTTGTCTGACCGCCAATTCCTGGATGGGAGCCGGAAGAAAGAAAGCGGCGTCAGGCCGACTTGTCTTGCACGGCGCGGCCCTTGTAGTAGCCACAGTGGGGACAAACCTGATGCGGCTGCTTGGTTTCGTGGCAATGCGGGCATTCGCCGAGCGCCGGCTTTGTAAGAAAGTCGTGGGCTCGCCGGGTGCTCGTTCGCCGCTTGGAATGCCGTCTTTTTGGGTTAGGCATAGTAATACTCCTCGTTCCCGCCTCGGTGGGCGGATTGTATGGGCTTTTGGCCCTGGAAACTATTGTTTTTTCAGCCAGTCCTGCTTCAGGCGCGCGAGAGGAGCTAGCCGCGGATCGGTCGAGTGCGTCTCGCAGCGGCACTCCTCGTGGTTCAGGTTAGCCCCGCAGTTCGGGCAAAGGCCCCGGCAATCGCTCTGGCAGATGACTTTCAGAGGCAAAGCCAAAAGCACTTGTTCTCTGAGCACATCGGCCAGAAAGAGGCCATCACCCTTGTAGAAGCCAATCTCGGTGTCGTCATCCCTGAGGCGGTCTTCCTTAGGCTTGGCATCCTTGGGCAAAGGCGCATAGAAGAGGTCAAAGGAACGGTTCACGTCTTCTACGACCGGTTCAAGGCAACGAGCGCAGACCATCTCAATCTTTGTTTCAAACTGACCTTCGATGCGAATCTGGCCCTCAAGGAGCTCCGCCGTAGCCGTGATTTCCAAGGGGGCTACCTGCTTGATTTCAGACGAGTGGTAATCAATGCTGGCCGGGGCATAGCTCTTCCGGATGCGTAACTTGCGAATAGCTAGATCTTTGACATCCAGGAACACGTCAGGAATGCCTCCAGCGCTAACGCTCATGCTTTATCATTATTCCGTCGCGAGAGCGGCAAGTCAAGGAAGACACCTGATTTGTAGCCACAATGCAGCTTGGGCGGTAAGAGGCCGCTCTAGTACCTTTTTGAGAAGTCGAAATTCGAATACTTGCAAAGTCGAAGAGATGGAGACGAGCGTTTGAGATCGCAGAATTTAAAAGAAGGATGGGCCAACGAGTCTGCGAAGAAGAGGGGTGCGGACCCAGAGCAGGGAGCAAGAAATGCACGGGACTAGTACCGAGGCTGAGACATCTGTGACACTCCACTGCGGCGCGTAATCCACTGACATTACACCACTTATGCGATTCGTGACAAATTAGCATTACTTTGGCGCACGTCGTGCGCCTTTTTCAATTCCCGGTCAAATTCAAACAGGAGAAAACTCATGAGATTGCGGACCATACTTTCTTTGGCCACACTTTTTCTGACCTGTTTCACACTTGCCGTGTTCGCGCAGCCTTCGGAGAAGACTGGCGCTGCGACAAGCCGCACTACCGAGAACCAATCCGTTTCCGGAAAAATCGTCTCCGTGGGCGATGCGGCATTCGCATTGAGCGTTTCCAAAGAGAACGAAAAGGAACAGACCGTGCAATTCCTAGTCGATGATAAAACGCGGATGGAAGGCAAGCTGGCGATCGGAGCGCAAGCGATGGTGGAATACCGATCCGATGGCGGCCAGAACATTGCCGTACATGTCGTGGTGACCCCAAGTTCCGGTGTGCACCAATAGCCGAGGCAGAAAATCCAGCGCAGAGATTTTCGCCATAACGCGAGGCCAGCAAGAAGCTTGCAGAAAAACGCATTCGAGGGCTGGCAGGGACTCTTGCGAGTGCTATACTTGTGCCTTCTCCCAGACCCTGGCACCCTCCTGCTCTCTTCGATGAGCATCCATCCTACGGGGGACCGTAAATGCGCACGACAACAAAAGTGGCATTGCCGCTGGCGCTCAGCGTAGCCGCGATCTCTCTTCTATTCGCCGGTTACCAAGTGCGGACGGAAAACAGGAACCTGCACCACGACCTTGTTCACAGGGCGGAGAATCTGGGAGAGAGCCTGCAGGAGACGGTTGAGCATTTGTTGGAGCAGAACTCGACGCGCTCGCTGCAACGGTTTGTCGAGCGATACGGACAGCGGGAACACCTAAAAGGTTTGGCGGTCTACGATGAAGAAGGAAAGGCGGTGGCCATCGACGAGAGCCTACCGCCAGAGTTGAAGATCCGACCGCATATTGCCTCGAAACTGACGCCGTCTGTGGCCGGAGAGGATGAATTTCTCCGCTCGGGGAACGCGCAGCTTTATCTTTACGAGCTTCCGCTGGAGCGCGATGACAAACCCGATGGAACCATCGCCATTTACTACGACACGAGCTATATCGATGCGCGGCTGGCTTATGCGTTGCGGGATTCCCTGCTGAATGCCCTAGTACAAACCGTGCTGATTACGGGGCTGGCGCTGCTGCTCGTAAGGTGGAACCTGACGGGGCCGCTCAACCTCACGGCGAAATGGCTGCGAACGCTCCGCACAGGAGCGGAGACTATTCCACCAGTACCGCCGCAGGGGGAGATTTTCGACCAGTTACACAAAGAGGTGACGCACCTAGCCCAAGATCTGAACGCTGCTCGAGCGACGGCGGAACAGGAAGCGCGGCTGCGCGATACACACTCGTCGCTTTGGACGGCCGAGCGGCTGCGGGTCAGCTTGAGAAGCAAGCTGCGAGACAAGCCGCTTTATGTGGTGTCAAACCGCGAGCCGTGTATGCATGTTTACAACGAAAAGGATCACTCGATCGAGTACCTCGTTCCGGCGAGCGGACTGGTTACCGCGCTCGAACCTGTGCTGGTTGCGTGTGACGGCACGTGGATCGCTCACGGATCGGGAAGCGCGGATCGAGAGGTTGTCGATAAGAGCGATCATTTGCGCGTGCCCGCGGACCATCCGAGTTACACATTGCGGCGTGTGTGGTTGAGCGACGAGGAAGTCAAAGGATATTACGAAGGCTTTTCGAACGAGGGACTCTGGCCGCTTTGCCACATTGCGCACACACGGCCTACGTTTCGTCCAGAGGATTGGCTGCGATACCAGCAGGTGAACCGCAAGTTTGCGGATGCCGTGCTGGAAGAAATGGAAGGAACGGATTCGCCGATCCTTTTGGCGCAGGATTATCACTTTGCGCTACTGCCGCGGATGGTGAAAGAGGCGCGGCCAGACGCGCGAGTGGCCATTTTCTGGCATATTCCGTGGCCGAATCCGGAAGTGTTTGGAATTTGTCCCTGGCAGCGCGATCTGCTGGACGGATTGCTGGGAGCGGATCTGATCGGTTTTCACGTGCAATCGCATTGCAACAATTTTCTTGAGACCGTCGATCGAGGTGTGGAGGCGCTCACGGAGTGGGATCGCTTTGCCGTCAACCGGCAAGGGCACGTGACGCGAGTGCGGCCGTATCCGATCAGCGTGGCGTTCTCTGATCCAGCACCTGCGCTGCCGGAAGGGAGCAGCATCGGGAAAGAGCGCGCGTCTATTTTTGCTCAGTTGGGTGTTGAAGCCAGCCTGCTCGGCGTGGGCGTGGATCGCGTGGACTACACGAAGGGAATCATCGAGCGGTTCCGCGGAATCGAGCACTTCCTCGAAACGCATCCCGCTTACATGCGGCGCTTTACTTTTGTTCAGATCGGCGCGCCCAGCCGAACCGATATCGAACGATATAGAAAATTCCTCGATGAAGTCAGCGCGGAAGCCGATCGAATCAATGCGCGTTTTCAATCCGGACACTGGAAGCCGATCATCTTCTTGAAGAAGCACCATTCCCACGAAGAAATTGCGAAGTACTACCGCGCGGCGTCGGTTTGCCTGGTCACCTCGCTGCACGACGGCATGAACCTTGTGGCCAAGGAGTTCATCGCCGCGCGTGACGACGAACGCGGAGTGCTCATCCTGAGCACTTTTGCGGGAGCGGCTCACGAACTTTCCGACGCGCTGCTGATCAACCCGTACGATGTGCAGCAACTTGCGGAAGCAATCCACCAAGCCATCGAGATGCCCGTCGATCAACAATCACTCCGAATGCAACGGATGCGGCAGATTGTCCGTGAACATAATATTTACAGGTGGGCTGCGAATTTGCTTTCGGACTTGACGGAGATACGCATCGACGTTCCGGAACGGACTGAAGTACAGCAAAGTCAGTGAGGCTTTGCTTCGCTAGAGGTCTTTCTACTTTTCGGCTCTGGCAAGAAGGACTTCGATGCCAGTGAGAAGAGATGAAGAAGATCGTCCTTCGATCTCAGTGAGCTAGAGACCATCCAACAACCGTCATCGTCAAGACAAGAAGCAACATGCCGGTGCTGACGACGCTAAGAGTTCTGCCGTGACCGAGGAGATAGTCTCGGGATTCTGCGTCAATGCAAAGCAAAACGGAAACAACTAGGACTACCGCCCAAGCGAGGATGGCCGGCAGTCCGGGGTACCTTCCGATCATCGAGAGAAATTGGCCGGGTGGCTGCCCAGCCGGAATCCACCACGGAATCATGGGAGCGACGCCTGCGGCGAGGGATAGAGTCAGCAGTTTGCGAGTAAACCAGCCTTTGACTTTCGGGCGGGCTTCCTTCCAGACAAAATAATCCCAGGCTAAGAGAGCGACGGCGAGCAAGACCCATCCGTAAAGGGACACCTTTTGATCGAGCCACCACCAGGCCCTAAAGACAAAGTGCGCGTTATGAGCCATGGCGAAGCGAGGAAGAAGAAAAATCGCGACGAGACCGTTTGCCGCCACGGCAACCAGCAAGGTTACCAGGCTCATTAGCTGGAACCAGTAACGCGTGGGAACGCGTCTGCACCGGGTGCAAATGGATTGCTTGGGAAGGAAGTTTAGTCCGCAACGGTCGCAGAACACAGCTGGTCTCCCAGATTCCGGGAATCGAATCCTGTGATCGCTGCCAGAGTATCTGATTGGAATCGAGAATTACTACTGGCCTGTGGTCCAGTTGAAAGGGCAGGCAGTATTGGTAGTATTGGGGTATCCAGCCAGAACCGTTTCCCGGGCAGTGCCTGAAGAAGCGCCTAGACATGAGGAATTTCCACGGTCAGGCGGAGGTGCACTATGAGCGAAGCCTCAAAACAGTGGGTCGGCAAGATTGTCGACGGAAAATTTCCCTTGCGGGAGCAGCTGGGCGAGTCCGACCACAGCGCGGTGTTTCTGACGGAATACACCGAGGGTGAGTCGCGAAAAGCAGCCATCAAGCTGATTGCAGCGGATGCAGGGACTGCGGATTTGCAGCTTTCCAGCTGGAACTTTGCCGCGCATCTATCCCACCCAAATTTGCTGCGAGTGTTCGCCACGGGCAGGTGTTCGCTCGAAGGAAACGATCTTCTTTACCTGGTTATGGAGTACGCCGAGGAGAACCTTTCCGAGATCATTCCCCAACGCGGGCTAACTTCCGAAGAAACGCGCGACATGCTCTGCCCCGTCCTGGACGCGCTCGAATATCTCCACGGAAAGGGCCTCGTTCACGGTGATTTGAAGCCGGCAAACATATTGGCCAGTGGGGATAGCCTGAAAATCTCGAGCGATACAATTTCGCGCTCAGGAGAAGCGCAAATCCCCTCCAAGAAACCTGGCGTTTACGATCCGCCTGAAGCGATCAGCGGTATATTGACTCCGGCGGCGGACGTCTGGTCGCTGGGTACGACGTTGGTTGAAGTGATGACCCAGCGTTTGCCGGAATGGCAACCAGGACCGCATCGGGAGCCGGTGGTGCCCGCCAATCTCCCCGAGCCATTCCAGGAAATTGCGCGCAAATGTTTGCGACTTGAACCGCAGAGGAGAGCCAGTGTTGCGGAAGTAGCTTCAAGATTGAATTCGCGGGTTGCCGTGGCGTCCGCTGCGGCGTCGGCTTCCATGGCAATGCCGGTACCAAGCATGCAGACTTCTGCCAGAACGGCTTCGCCTACGATGCCAATGCACATAGGCCCAGTGGCGCCCCCTTCCAAAGTTGCCGCGCGATTGCAAACCAACCCGCATCGTCCGGAGAGGTACAGAGAATCGGGAACAAGATCGCGCTTTATCATTCCAATGGCGGTGGTGGGGGCCGTAATTTTCGCGGCGATACTAACAGTGCCACGCCTCTTGACGAACCGGCCCGAAACTCGATATTCAACGATCGTGGCGCAGCAAAAGCCAGTCAGCAAACAAACCGCCGAGAATCCCGTCGAGGCGAAAACGTTGCCCAAGACAAAGGGTGGGGCGGAACACGTCCCACAAGCTGCGCAAACTGCCAAACCTTCCCTATCCTCAAGTTCTCCAATAACGTCGCAGGCGCCGCCGCCGGCAAATGCAGACACTTTGAAAGCAACAAGTGACAAGGAGCAGCCTTCACCCGCCGTCCCCGCAAGCCCGTCGGCCAACCCTGCAGAAACCGCCAAGCCAGCGGAAGCTGGGATCGTTTCGTCGCAGGGAGAAGTCCTGGACCAGGTCTTGCCGGACGTGTCATCGAAGGCGCGGGCTACGATTCGAGGACGGGTGCGCGTGGGAATCAAATTGCAAGTGGATGCCGCAGGAGCGGTCTCAGGAGCAGAGTTGGATTCTCCGGGGCCAAGCAAGTTTTTCGCTGACTTGGCTCTTCAAGCCGCGAGAAAATGGGTGTTCACGCCGCCGGAAGTGGCAGGAAAGAGCGTCGCAAGCGAGTGGAGTTTGCGATTTGTGTTCACCCAAGACGACACGAAGGTCACGCCGACGCGGACTACTCCTTGAGGTCTGGTCCTAGATTACTGTGACACGTATTGGATGGCGGCGCTCGCCGCCGGAGTTCCCAACTGAAAAATAGCCGGCCGAATCGCACCTGTACTTTGGGACGGAGCGCTCATTCGTAGTGCCAATCAGTAACTATGCCATCTATTTGAAAGCACGCAGGTTAGCAAGCGCAAATCGGCATTCTGAACTGCCGTACCATAGCCGCACCCATTCACTCCCTTTACTTTTGGCTTCGCGCAGAGCTATCGGCGTTTTCCATGAGCCGAGACGCGTTGGAGCCAAAGCGGATGATCGAGCAGCAAAGCCTACTTCCATCCGGCCTTACATCGGGCGCGGACGGAAAAACGAACCAGTGGCGGCGCGCCATCGGTTACGCGACGTCGTTGGTCGTTCTTGGCAGCTTGTCTCTTATGGCAGGCTTTGAGGCCGCGCGCAGGACGCTGCCGGCGCAATCCTTCGAGGTTGGCGGTGCGGCGAAGAACATTTCCCACGGGGTTAGGCCGATCCAACCGATACCGGCTTCAAAAGGCCCTGATACAAATCTTGACCGGCTACCGCCCCAGCAACAGGTGGAGCGGCTGTTGCAACTCTCCATGGAAAATGACGCAGCCTCCCTGGACCTCTTAAGAGAAAAGGTGGATGGCTGGCGTGGCCACCTGAAAAACACGGACGATCTTTTTGACCTGGTGTTGGCCGCGCTGAATTCGCACGATCTGCGCGTACGAACAGTGGCGGTGGATGTGGACCTTGCGGCGAACAACCTGGGCAAATCGCCGGAGAGCGTTTCGAAACTGATACGCGAGTTGCGCTCGGATCCAGCGAGCTGCGGAATGGCCTTGTGGCGACTCGGTTCTCTTGGGAATCGCGGAGTTGAACCGGATCGCGTGCTGGGCAGTTTGCTGAATTATGCGCACAATCCAGATGAGCACACGCGCTACTGGGCCGTCGAGGGATTAGCGATGTTGGGAAACGACTCGACGATTAATCCGCTTCTCGACTTGCTTGCGCACGACCCTTCACCAAAAGTGCGAGAACGCGCCGCAAGCAGCCTCGGGCAATCCGGATTGCTAACGCGCGAGGAACGCTTGGCGGCGGTACCACATCTCTTGAACTTGGCCGACGACGATTCCCTGAACAGAACGACACGTGAGTTGGTGTATGGGACGCTTCGCGTGATCACAGGAGCGGCGCTCGGCAACGATGCCGGTTCCTGGCGCGAATGGTGGGCGAATCATGATCCAGCGCGCCCACGGCAACGAGATCGCAGCGGTTTGGTGCGCGCCTAAAATTAGAAGGCTATGTATCAGACCGCTCGTTCGATTTGTCCTTGCCAGTGCAAATTCGTCTAATGGTTCACTTATTCTTTTGCGAATACGAATTTCGGCCCCTTGGTGAATTCCACTTTTCAAGATGTTAGAAATGTAGCTGTCGTCCGGGTTGCTTTCATGAAACAGCCCGAAGTTCACTTGGGAGGTTATGGTGCGTATTTCGCTTCGCAAGATTAACCGGCCAATGATTGCTATTCTCGCCGCGCTGTTAGTGGCTGCGAGTTCAATATCCCCTGCCCGCGCGCAGGAAAAGCGCGTTTCTCAAACCGATGGCGTCGACAATACGAAGATGGGGGCGTACCGCGCCCTCGCCCAGCGCATTTATTTTGAGTGCCAAAAAGGCGATATTGCCACAGCCGCGGAGCTCTCTCGTGTTCTTGAGCGAGTTTGGGATAAGTCTGAAGATTACGGTGGCGACACCGCGCTAAAAAAGACTCATCCCGATTTGTTTGAAGAGGTCGACAAAGCGATGGACGATTTTCTGACTCCACTGATGGAATACAAGTCGAAAGCGCCGGAAACAGCGAGAGTCAAAACGGCTTACAACGCCTACCTCGAGAAGTTAAAACTAGCGGATTAAAGAAGTGGCCCGTCGAACGCGGGCGAAACATACTCCGCTTTGCTCTCCAGCGGATACAAGTTTTGAAGCAGCAAATGCGTGGGCCAATAAATGAGCACCACGAGCGGGATGAAAATCACTGCCAGATGCAGCGGAGGTGATCCCCAAACGCGATGGAAGAGAGGATCGCGAAACGCGTAATTCATATTGAGTTCTTCGGGTAGAAGTCGCGAGCCAATGAGAAGAACGGCGGCAATACCGGTTTGGAGCCCAAAACCGCGCCGGTCATAGCCGACTCGCCGCAGCGTCCATAGAAGGACAAGCGGCAGCCCAACGTGAAATGTCGAGAGAAGGCGAACCCATAGGGGGTAATGCGCGTCCCACATGTAGTCCGTGCCACCGATCAGAAATCGCCCCGAGAATACACGCCAACCAACGTCCAGTATCCAAAGCGCACCCGGCGCCAGCGCGGCCACAGCCTGACTGGAAAGCAGCAAAGGATTCGCCAGCCAGATTCCGACAAAGGCCAGGATCACGGCGACATCGCAGAGGTGCAGAAGATTTGACCAGCCCCAGACCCGAAAGTAAGCAGGAAGCCAGACCACCATCCAGAACAAACCGAACCATCGAAGCACAGGAAAAGCTGGAGGCCCTTGCGACACGTGCGTTCTCACCTTTTCGCGACCGAAGGATGGCCAAGGCTATCACAACCGGAAGGAGACACCGGGCAAGGGAAAACGCTAAGCCGTTGAAGGACCAAAATACTCTTGATGCTTGCGGAGCAGGAACTGATCGGTCATTCCGGCAATGTAATCGCAAACGACAATGTGGCGAGGTTCCGTGCCAACGGACTCTTCGTGGGAAGGGGGCATGGAGCCCGGCGAATTCAGATAGTACAGAAACAGTTCTCCCAGGCAACGCACAGAACGGTCGCGGTCTTCCGTGATCGCGGGATGGTTATAGATGTATTTGAAGAGGAATCGCTTCATTTCCGCGTTGCGTTCAGCCCGTTCGTCACTTAGCCGAGCGAGTCTGCGGGGAGCACGACGAATGTCGTCCACGGTTTTCGCGCCGCACGCTTCGACACTTTGCTGCGTCGTCTCGATCAGATCTGTGGCAAGCCTATCGAGCACACTTTTGAGAGCGGCATTGAATTTGAGCTTTTCCCGACCGTGTGGATGAGCGGCGTCGATCTCGGCATAGGCGTCCGCGAAGATAGGGACTTCCTTCAGCAACACGTTGAGGTCGAGAAGTTCCGCTTCCCGCGCGTCGTCCAGGTCCGCCGTGTTGTACGCGATTTCATCGACCCAATCGATGAGTTGCCCCTCCAGAGGCGGCCGGAGATCAAGAAGATATTCGGCAAGGTATGGGAATTCCGATGCGGAATAATCGTGCGAGTGCTTGATGATTCCCTCGCGGACTTCGAAGGTAAGATTCAAACCGGGGAAATCGAGATAGGGACTCTCAAATTGCTCGACAATACGCAGGGCCTGGAGGTTGTGATTGAATCGCGAACGGTGAACGCGCATAAGCTGATCGAGCTTCGCTTCGCCCGCGTGGCCGAATGGCGGATGGCCGATATCGTGGACGAGTGCGAGCGCCTCGGCGAGCTCCGAATTGAGGCCGAGGGCCGAGGCAACGGTGCGAGCAATTTGAGAAACTTCCAAAGTATGTGTGAGGCGATTGCGAAAGTGGTCGGAGAAGCGAATGGTGAAGACTTGCGTTTTGGCTTCGAGGCGACGGAAGGCGCGCGAGTGAATGATGCGATCGCGGTCACGAGCGTAGGGGCTGCGGTAGGGATGGGGAGGTTGAGGATAGCGGCGACCGCGCGAGAGTTCCGCGCGCATCGCCCAAGGAGCGAGTGCGGGAAGAGGTTCGATGAGCGACTCCGGCAACGGATTCGATAGGTTCGCTACGATTTTATGGCTCGCTGCTCTGCATTCATCCGAAAACGAGGATGCTGGCTACAAATGGTCTCGCAGAGGCGCTAAAAATCAGGACTTCGGCGAAAGGGTCTCCAGGTCTCGGTCCGCTTCGTCGGAGACCGAAGTGTTCGGATACTCCTTTTTGAGCTGCTCATAGACTGTGACAGCTTCCTTGGGATTGGTCTGGCGCAAGACCTCCGCTAACTCCAGGAGCACCATGGGGCGAGGGACAAAGACGGAAGAGTGATCTGCCAAGCTGCGCAGAACTTTTTCGGCATCGGCAGGCTTGCCTGTGCGTTCATAAATTACGCCAATCTGATATTGCGCCATGGCCGCGAGTTCTTTATCGCTGCTGGAACTGATCCTCTTCAATTCCTCGAGGGCCTGATTTTGCCGATCGAGATCTTCAAGACAAAGTGCGGCATAGTACGTGGCGAGCCTGCCCGGATTCGTGCTCGGATATTTCCCAGCAACGTCGGAGAATTTCTGGGCAGCGTCCATGGCGCGAGCCTGCTCAGTAGGGTAGAGCGTCTCGCCGGGGTCCCCAGGGTCGGGAGTTGTGCCAATGCGGGCCGAGTAAGCCTTCATGGCCACGTCCAGAGCAGCTGATGCCTGAACAGTTTTGCGGTCCGTATAAAAACGCCAGCCCGCGTATCCAACGGCAACGACGGCAATCACCAGGATGACTATGGCAAGAAATGCGGTATGCGAAAACACCGCCTCGGCGCCGTGCTCGATGGCGTCATGAATCTTGTCCTGCTTCAATTCCTTGCGCGAAATATGTTCCGCCACGAACTTACTCCTAATTGGAATGGAGGCCTCAATCCTAACACAAGATGTGGGCAGGCTGACTTCGGATGTCACAGCTCGTGCAGTGGAAACCGCTAATATACCCTTGCAACATGCAGTGGAAGAGAGTGCAACTCCGAAACGCGACGAGTGTTAGATTGGAGTGATGCAAGTTGCGTGCTCCCATTGCGGAACGGAACACAAACTCAAGGATCCCGACTCGAGTATCCCGAGAGTGCAGTTTAAGTGCTCGAAATGCGGGAAAACTACGGTTGTTGAGCTCAAGTCCCGCCCGGATCAGACCGTAGTCATTAGCCCGCTGCCCTCCTTCGCGCGCGCGGATGCTTCCAGTGCCAATTTAAGGCTTCCTCCTGCCGATGATGGGCTGAAACTTCCGGCAGAGGGCGTTTTTGTGCTCGCAATCACCTCTGGACCGGCGAACGGCGAGGTTTTCCGGCTGACCCAGCCGCGAGTTGTGATCGGGCGAACCGGGGCGGATATTCCGCTAAATGACCCGGAAATCTCCAGGCATCATTGCCTTCTGGAAGTTCGGGACAAGTTCATCAACCTGAAGGATTTGGATTCCACGAACGGCACTTTTTTCGATGAAGAGCGAGTACGGGCAGCCATGCTGCAAGATGGCTCGGAGTTTCGGATAGGTGAAAGCCGGATTCGTGTCAGCCTCCAGAAAAAGTGATGCCTACTTGCAGCGGTCGATACACACAAATCCCAAACTGAACCAAAGATGCGTCAGTGTAAGATAGTGGCGATCTCGTTCCGCCTCTTACGCACCCGATGAACCGCCTCTCTGCTTGCCTGATCACTCTCAATGAAGAACATAATCTGCCGCGCGCTCTGGCATCCCTGGAGGAAGTCGCGGATGAGATTATCGTGGTGGACTCCGGAAGCACGGACCGGACTGCGGAAATCGCTCGCGAATGCGGCGCGACTTTTTTCGAGCGTTCTTGGACTAGTTACTCGGAGCAAAAAAACTTTGCAGCCGAGCGGGCACGGAACGATTGGATCCTGTCCGTGGACGCAGACGAAGAGTTGAGTAGCCCGTTGAAGACATCGTTACTGGAATGGAAAAAACGCGAGCCCAATTTCAGCGTGTACGAAATGGCGCGTAGGACGTGGTACCTGGGAGCCTGGATCAGGCATTCCGGGTGGTACCCGGATTTTCAGCGACGACTCTACCGGCGAGAGACCTCTCAGTTTTCGGGAATCATCCATGAAGCATTGCGATTCGAGGGCCAAGCGGGGCGACTTTCGGGCGACTTACTACACTACACGGTGCGGTCGTTCGCGGAGCACGAAGAAAAAGTGGATCGGTATACGGTGTTGGCAGCGCAGCAATTGTATGCGCAAGGAAAAAGGCGCTGGCGGGCTGGAGTGTGGCTGGCAACGCCGTGGAGTTGGTTTCAGAATTATTTCTTGCGCGGCGGATTCCTGGATGGCTACCGGGGGGCATTGATCGCCCAAATGGCGGCGAGGGCCGTGCGATTGAAGTATCGAAAGCTGGGGCATCTCGTGGCGCAAGACGCCGGACGTCATCGCCCATGAAAATTCTTTATGTTGATTTGGAGCGAGAGTGGCGTGGCGGGCAGAGTCAGGCGCTCCTGACGTTACGCGGATTGAAAGACAAAGGGCAACATGTGGAGCTGCTTGCGGCTCATCGGGCGCCGCTTGCGGAGCGCAGCCGGACGGCGGGAATCATCGTACACAGCGTACCGAGGCTGGGGTTGCGCGCGTGGGCGGCGAACAAGCTTCATGGATTGGTGTCAGGCAGCAAATTCGATCTCGTTCATCTCAATGAGCCGCATGCCCTGGCGGCAGCCTGGCTGGCGAAATCCCACCACAAGCTCCCATTGCTGTTTTCGCGCCGCATTGGATTTCCACTTAAGAAGAATCGCGTTTCGCAAGCGTTGTACCGTGCCGTGGAATGCTTCGTGGCCAACAGCCGCGATGTGGCACAGAGTTTAGTTGACTCGGGTATTTCGGAAGAGAGGATCTCCATTGTCAATGAAGGCGTCGAAATCGCGCCTCTGCCAACGTCCGAGCATCGAGCCAAAGCTCGTAAACATTGGGGGATAAAAGATGACGAATTCGTCTTCGGTTGTGTAAGCGTTTTTGTTCCCGAAAAGGGCCAACGTCACTTGATCGAAGCGTTCCCAAAAGTGAGAGCGATACATCCGGAGGCGCGACTGTTTCTAGCCGGTGATGGCGAGTGTCGCCAAGAACTTGAAACTCTGGCCAAGCACTTATCGCAACAGGATGCGGTGTATTTTCCCGGCTTTGTAAGAAATGTGGACGAAGTGTACGCAGGTCTGGACGCTTTTACCTTTCCTTCCGAATTCGAGGGATTGGGAACTGCCTTGCAGACCGCCATGGCGGCGGCCATCCCTTCCATCTCCACGGCCCGAGGCGCACTAGGGGAAGTCGTTGACGACCAACGCACGGCCCTGGTTGTCGAACCAAACGCTGGCGAGTTCGCCGAAGCAATGTTGCGGCTGATTGAAGATGCGGAGCTTCGCTCCAAACTCGGGCAGGCCGCGCGAGAAGAAATCATCGCGAGGTTCTCAAGCGACAGCATGGTCGCAAATACGATGCGAGTTTACGAGGAAGTGTTGAGCAAACGTGCTGAAGGTTGAAACGCGCCAACGGCTACGGGAGTTTTGTCCGGTGGAATCTCGCGAGCTTAAGGGAGGCAGAAGCGACTTCGATTTTCTTGTATGCGAAAGAGCCTGAAAAGAGTAAAGCGCCGGGCGGCTCCTTCTCCTTCCGCACGGCGCTTCACATCTTTCTAAATTTGCGCAAGTTTTCTGACTTCTCTTGTTCCAGGCGTTCCCTCCTATCCGCTTGCCGTTTTACGTCAAGCTTTCTTGGGGATTAAACAACCCATCGCCCTTTCGGTTCCAGGAACTCCACACCAATCGCAAAGCCGTCGCCTTGCAAAGGATGGCAGTAAGCTACCCGGGCCGAGGAGCGAAACTCTCCGGTGCGCGATGCGAACGTCAGGCGTTCGCCCTGTTCCCAGCGCCGCGTACTCACCACACGCGCGCCGCGCGCACTCACATTTTCTGTAAAAGTCGATTCCGTGCCGGGCATCCGGCGATGGCCGTCGAGAAGGACCGGGATCTCCATGGGGATCCGGCGCTCGACGCGATTGAAGGGAAAAGTTTGTCTCGCGGATTTGACTGGCATTCATCCTCACAAGCACGCAGCGATCCGCGTAAGATTTTTCACATTGCTGCTGCTGAGCCGGTGCTTCATGCCGTAGAGCGCACGGTCGGCGGCGCCGAGGAGCTTTTCCGGTGTATCTCCATCCGCTGGAAATGCCGCAACTCCGGCGCTGACAGAAAGCGCTGGCGGCTCGGCTTCAGCCGCGAGCCGTTCCCGAATTCGTGAAACTACACGTCCGGCGATCTCGGGACCGGCCTCCGGGAGAACTAGGGCAAACTCGTCGCCTCCATACCGCGCGGCCGTATCGATAGCGCGAGAGTGACTGCGAAGAATCTTTGAGAGGCGGACGATGGCGCGGCTTCCCGTGAGGTGGCCGTAGTGATCGTTGATGGTCTTGAGACCGTCCATATCGAGCAGGACCACGCTAAAGGGCCGCTGCGTGCGGCGCGAACGGTCCAACTCCGCTTCAAGCACGCTGATGAGGCGCCGATAGTTGGCAAGGCCGGTGAGCGGATCGCTCACAGCCATCGAACGAACCTGGTCAAACAGGCGAGCTTGATCGAGCAGTGCGCCGGAAAGCATGACCACATAACTCGCGGTCTTGCTCAACTCGGCGAGAAAGAACGGACCGTCGAAGAGGTGGCGCGAGAATGCGGCTGAAATATGGCAAATCACGTTGAGCGACGCCACGGCGAAGAGCGCATAGTCGTACAAGCTCGCCGCGCTCTGATTATTCTTGCTGTCCCGAAGGCGCTGGCCGAAACAAATCGCCGCGACCAAGAACAACGAGCCGGGGAGCAGGTCCCAAGGGCGAGAAATCAAACTGGTTACGTGCGCGACGGGCGCCGAAGGCGCAGCGAGAAAAGAAAGGCTTGTGAGATAAGCGGCTATAACGACGACAAGAACAGCGCCGGCAGTCTCTTTGCTGGGCTGGCGCGCCGTCGGAATGTATCGTTCGACGGCAATAGCGGAGAGGAGCAGGACGGCAAGAATGGTGCGACCGACCATCCACCCCATAGGGGTTCGAGTCAGGGCGTCTGGCCCCGCCTGGAGAACATCGTTCAACCCAAAATAGCCAACAGTTTCAATGATTCCCGAAAGAACGAACCCGAATGCAAGAATCAGTGCCGTGCGATCATGCGTGCCGCGGAAGCGGACCAGCGCATTGGCGGCATAGCAGAAGCTGACGAGAGTGCCACCAACCTCGAGATAGAGGTAGCTCTCGGGTGACCCAGAAATGGCGGCTTGTCTAAGATAGAAAATGAGGCCAAAGAATAGGCAGGTGAGGGCAACGGCAGCAGCGACGAGGACGCGCGACCGCTCCTTCCGAAGAAACCCGACGATTTGACCCCAACCACCCACGAAACCCCCCAAATACCGAAGAAACAACTACAACGGCGGAAGAGTGCAAGTCTATGCCCTTTCCAGCGGGAAATTGACGGCTTGTAAATAATTGAAATTAAATCACTTGCAGATTGACTCTTGAAGATGCGGCCAGGAATTGCTCTGGCGAGACATTAGAATCGGCTGAGAATCAACGACATTCCAGAATTATCGCCTTTGTTTTCTGAAAGTTACTGACAATTCGGCCAGTGTCACGCCCCTTGACAAGACCGTCTCACACTGAGACAGTCTCAACGAGTATAGGCTGCCGAATTTGTGTAGGCGCGGCGTTTACAACTTTGGCTTAGGCGGAGCAAGTTCGCGCGCAACGACAGGATCGTTGAAGCCAATCGTCTTGTGGGTGCCATCACAAAACGGCTTGTTGGTCGAATGGCCGCATCGGCAAAGACCGACGGTAGTGCGCCCAGCCAAGCCAAAGGGGCGCCCTTCTGGATCGACGATCTCAAAATCGCCTTCCACTCGAATTGAACCGTTATTGTTGATGGTGAGTTTCGCAGCAGCCATTCCGGCCTCCCCAGAAAGTGAAAACGCGAATTGTGCGAGTGGCGAACGCGGCTTCTAGAGTACGCAGAGTCCTCTCCGAACTCAAGGAATGGGAAGACTCAGTATTTTGGCACTCTGGGATCGACCTCATCAGACCAAGCGAGGATGCCGCCCTTGAGGTTGAGAATCTTGCGGAAACCGGCCTTGCGAAGAAAATCAACAGCCTCCGCGGAACGCTTTCCGCTGCGGCAGTGCGCGACAATCTCCCGCGAAGAATCCAACTCATGGACCCTTCGTGGCAATTCGCCTAGTGGGATCAGGTGGCCATTGAGATTGCAGATCTGAAATTCGTGTGGCTCGCGCACATCAAGAATGAAGAGATCATCTCCACGGTCCAGGCGCGACTTCAACTCGCGCGGAGTGATTTCTGGCACTTGCACATCCAGCGCTGGAGCCTCTTCGCCACGCACGCCGCAAAACTCGTAGTAATCGATGAGTTTGTGGATCGTGCGATGCTCGCCGCACATCGGGCAGTTGGGATTTTTCCGAAGCTTGAGCTCGCGAAATTTCATTCCCAGTGCATCAAAGAGGAGCAAGCGGCCGACGAGATTCTCGCCGCGACCCAAAATCCATTTGATGGTTTCCATCGCCTGGAGTGATCCCACGATGCCGGGGAGCACTCCCAGCACTCCGCCCTCGGCGCAGGACGGTACGAGCCCGGGAGGAGGCGGTTCCGGATACAAGCAGCGATAGCACGGCCCCTCCGGCGCACCGAACACTGTCACTTGTCCCTCAAAACGAAAGATCGAGCCATAAACATTCGGTTTCCCGAGCAGGATGCAGGCATCGTTGACCAAATAGCGCGTCGGAAAATTGTCCGTGCCGTCGACGATGACGTCGAAGTCCTTGAAGAGATCGAGAGCATTCTCGCTCGTGAGTTTTGTTTCAAAAGTATCGATCTCAATGTCCGGATTGAGGCTGGAAAGCCGTGCGCGCGCCGCTTCCGTCTTCGGCTTGCCGACATCGCTCGACCCAAAAGTGACTTGCCGCTGAAGATTCGTGAAGTCCACAACGTCGAAGTCGACGAGTCCAAGCCGGCCAACTCCGGCTGCAGCCAGATAGAGCCCGAGCGGTGCCCCAAGCCCTCCAGTGCCAATCAACAGAACTTTGGCATTCTTGAGCTTGAGCTGACCCTCCATGCCAACCTCCGGCATGATCAGGTGGCGGCTATAGCGAAGGATCTCTTCGTTGGAAAGGCTCGCAGCCGGTTTCGCACCGGTTTGCGGTTGTAATGTCGCGGCCATGCAAAAACTCTCCTGTCAAAGAACTGCTAATTCGCAAAATCGGAAGAGCCGCCCGCGATTGACGGGATAATGCTGATTGTGTCTCCGTCCTTCGTAGGTGTGTTCTCCTTTGCTAGATACCGGATATCTTCGTCGTTGAGATAAACATTCACAAACGCGCGCAGCTTCCCTTCTTCCGTGAAGAGATGCCTTCGCAACTCCGCGAACTCGCCGGTGAGCCGGCCCAGTGCCTCGCCAACAGTGCCGGCGGCAAACTCGGCGGAATCACGCCTATCTGCGTAGACTCGCAATGGAGTCGGAATCATAACCTTAACTGCCATTTTCTTGCTCCTCTAAGATCTCTAATTTCTTGTCGAGAAGGCTCATCCCATCTCTAAATCGCAACGTGCTGTCTAATCTCGATCTCTTCAAATGAAAACTCCTGGCGGTCATCGTGCAATCGCCAGGAAGTCATCTCCTCTGGCCTACCCTGGTTCACACTCACGATGATGTAGCTGTACCACGGCCAGGCGTGATCGCGATCATACTCACTCGGGCGCGCCGGATGATCGGGATGCGAGTGGTACCAGCCTATGATGTCCAATCCTTGCTCCTGCGCCGCCAGTTCAGCAGCGCGAACATCCTCCGCGGTAACCATGAACCGATTGCGTGGTGAATCATCGCGTCGATTTACAAGCGTAAACAATGAGAAAACGTTTCGCTTAACTCTGTTCTCTTCCTCAGATGCACCGGAACCGTTCGTGAAGGCGTCATCTCTCCCTAACAACGCGCCACAGCATTCGTGTGGGTATGTCCCAGCACCGTGATCGCGAATCTGTTGCGCAAGCTCTGTGCTGATTCCAAGTACAAATGCTTCGCTCATCGTCCAATCACTCTTCATCCCAAAATCGTTCGGTTAGGTACTTCGACGCGGAGTCCGCAAAGACAGTAACGATCACTGCGAGTTCGCTTGGCTTAATCGCACTCGCGACTTGGAAACAACCGACGAGCGCAGCCGCGGCGCTCGGACTGACCAATAATCCCTCCTCGCGCGCGATGCGCTTCACCGTGCGATATGCAATTTCCGTGCCCACCTCAATGTTCTCGTCGGCAAGGGTGTCGTCGTAGATGGCCGGGCGCAAAGCCGTCTCCATGTGTTTCCAGCCCTCCAGCCCATGAAATGCTGCGTCGGGCTGAAGACTGATGCACCGAATGGCTGGGTTCAGCTCCTTCAGCCTTCGCGCCGCACCGACAAACGTTCCACTCGTGCCCAGCGCCGCCACGAAATGGGTAATCCTCCCGGCGGTCTGTTCCCAGATTTCTTCGGCTGTCGTGTGGTAGTGCGCCTGCCAATTCGCGGGGTTACTGTATTGGTCGGGGTAAAAATATGCCTCGGGGTCGTCCGCCACAATTTCCCGGACTCGCGCGATGGCTCCGTCGGTGCCTTGATCCCCTGGAGTGATGACCAACTCGGCGCCTAGCGCCCCAAGAATGCGCTTGCGCTCCTGCGAGGCGCTATCTGGCAAGCAAAGCTTGACGGGATAGCCGAGCGCCGCGCCAATCATGGCGTATGCAATCCCCGTATTGCCACTCGTAGCATCGATGATGGTCTTGCCAGACCTTAGAGCTTTCGTTGCCAATCCCGCTTTAATCATGCTCAAAGCTGGACGGTCTTTGACGGAGCCTCCGGGATTGAACCATTCCGCCTTAGCGAAGAATTCCACATGGGGAAACGCCCGGCCGACACGGGAAAGCCTTAAGAGGGGGGTGTTCCCGATTAGTTCGAGCACAGACTTCCCCCATTGACCCGGAAGACCCTTCCCTTGGGGGGAGGCGACATTCGCCGAAACGACGATGGGGTTCATAACAGTCATCGAATATCGAGCCGCTAGCTTTGATATACGACCAGTTTACTCCGAATTACTGAGTTCACGCCAGTTTAGAGGGTATGGCCTGCCTTTAGCAGTACTTACGGAAATCACCCCAGTCTGACTAGAGAATTTTGGATGCATCATAGTGCCTAGCGGGTGCATCAAGTTTGCCACTCGTTCCTCGCAAGCTGTTAACAGATCAAAGTACGCCAGCGTCTTGAACAGCGGGATGATTTTGATAGCCCGCCGGGCAATCATGGGAAGCACAGTTGACTCGATCCTTACAATCAGCGACTGTCAAACGGTGAGCGCCTCGCCAGTTCCCGAACTCCTCGGCGATGCTTCGCTAGTGCTGGCCGCACGCGAGGGCGACAGGGCCTCTTTCGGCGAACTTTACGCGCGATACGCAAGAATGGTGCACGGCATTTTGCTTGCAAAGGTTCCCCCAAGGGAGGTGGACGACCTTGTGCAGGACGTTTTCTTGCGAGCATTGCCTCGGCTTGGCGACCTACGCGACATTACCCGCTTCGGTCCCTGGCTGGCGGCCATTGCGCGCAACCGTGCGAACGATTTCCATCGCCAATTTCAATCTGTCGTCGCAGTTACGGATAGCCTCTCCGAGGACGAGACGGAATTGCCGGGATCGGGCAACGCTCCGGACGCCGAAAGCGCAACGATTCTGGCGCACGTTCGCAGCCTGCCGGATGCGTATCGCGAAACATTGATTCTCCGCTTGGTGGAGGGCATGACAGGACCGGAGATTGCGGCGCGCACGGGGCTGACCCACGGCTCCGTTCGCGTGAATTTGCATCGCGGCATGCAGCAGTTGCGAGCGAAACTCACAGTAGGTTCTTTTCGCGACGCGCGCGCGGCATCAACTTCGCGCACCGAGGAAGATTCGATCGTGCAGCAAAAGAATGCTTTGCGAAAAAGGAATAAGCCATGAACGAGGATTATCTCTGGGACGGTTCTGGCGACCCCGATCCCGAGATTCAAAAACTCGAGGCCGCCCTTGGAAAGTTTCGGCATAAGGGGCAGCCACCATCGTTTCCTGCAAGCGCAATTGCCGATAAAGCGCGGTCTGGCCGTGGCTTCTTCCGTTTTCGCTGGACGTTTGGACTTGGACTCGCTGCTGGAGCGGCTATTGTTTTCGTGGTTGTGGTGGTCGGGATCGTTCGGCGGAACGAACTTCAGCACGTGCCTTCCGCTGCCGGTTGGAGCGTCGAGCGAGTCGCCGGCACGCCGCTTGTGGAAACGAACCGCACTAGAAGGAATTCTGCATCTAATAAGCTCGCTGTCGGCGAAACATTAGTCACCGATGGTAATTCGCAGGCCACCATTTCCGTTGCCGACGTTGGTACCGTCAACGTCGAGCCAAACACGACGCTTCGTCTCGTGGCTGGAGGAAAAGGACGCAATCAGTTCTCCCTTGAGCGTGGAACTATTCACGCGTTCATCTGGGCAGCTCCCGGCCAATTCACGGTGAATACGCCCTCTGCTATCGCTGTGGACCTGGGCTGCCAGTACACCCTTCGAGTCGATGATTCGGGATCTGGATTACTCCGCACAACCCTGGGGTGGGTTGGTTTCAAGCTGAATGGTCACGAAGCCTTCATCCCTGCAGGCGCGGTATGCGCCACACGCCCGAAAATTGGACCAGGCACTCCTTATTTTGAGGATGCCTCGGCATCGTTCCGCGAAGCAGTCTCCAAGTTTGATTTCGCTGCGGGCTCGCCAGAGGAGCGAAGCACGGAACTTGAGACAATCCTTTCGCAATCTCGCCAACGCGACGCCCTTTCTCTATGGCATCTTCTTGCTCGTGTGGAGGATGCCGATAGGGGCCGCGTCTATGACCGCATCGCCGCACTTGTTCCGCCGCCGCCCGGGGTGACGCGCGAGGGCATTCTGCGTCTCGATCAGAACATGTTGGACCTTTGGTGGAATGAGCTTGGGCTCGGGGATGTCGCCCTGTGGCGGACCTGGGAACGCACCTGGTCGCAAAATAAGACCTGAGCGAAATTTGACATCTGCTCGCAGAGTGTTCGCCAGCAGGATCGTTAACAATCCCTGATCGCAGTCCGCTTTACAGAACCCCCGGCTTTTACTACGCTAGGTGCCCTATGTGGAATGTTGACGAGCGTTTCTCTCCAAAGCAGATCGAAAGTTTGGCATCCCTCGGCTTCGCTGTTGGTAGCACGCGAGGTGTCGTCCGAGTGGAAAAGTACGGCAGCGGCGCCGAGTTCCGAAAAGGAACGGACGATCTCTATCAAATGACCGTTGTGCCGACGATTATGCTAAAGGGCCGGTTTACGCGCTTGTGGGACGCGGGCTACCAGAAATTTCTGCTGACCGACGACGGCCTGAAGCTTCCGGCTCTTGCCACGCATCTTGAAAACCTGCGGAAGTTCAACGAAGAGCTCAGGACGGCTTTGGGCGTGCCGACTTTCTACAACGAAGCGCTCGGCTCGGTAAGCCAAGTCAGCGTCTATGACCGAGTGAAGGGCCGTGTGGGTGACATTCCGGACAAGACGGTTGGCGCACACGAGCCGGGTAATGCGCATTAGTTTGGCTTGCTTTTAATCCTGCCCTTTTCGGAATCTCTCCGCTCAAGACCGGCGCAACCCCAACACCATTCTATGGTTTCGGGTTCGAATACTTTTGAAATGGACCCGCCTGCGGATGAAACTCCCGCGCTCGATAGAGTTCTGCGATCTGCCGGAGATGGCCTAAATCGTGCGAAGCCCATTCGCAGAGCATTTGATGCAGCGTGATCGTACCAAGTTCAGAATGAATCGCTTCGCGCTCGCCGGAGCCCGACGGGATGCTTCTGAGCAAAATGATGGTCGAGCGCCGCGTCCGGGTAAAAAACGAAAGATTCTCGACGGCTGACCCTCGCGCGTAGTCGCCGATCATAACCGTGGCCGTCGAATCGTACCTCTCAAGCCTTGGAGTATCTTCCGTGACTATACGTCGTGTCCTGTCGGCATAGACTTCCTCGAGATCCGCGAGGTGGCCGAGAACTTCCGCGATTGACCAGCGATCGGGCGCAGGCTTCCAACGCAGGAGATCCTGAGGCAGATCGCGAAGCATCGTTTCGAGCAGAATCGGCGTCTTTTCAAGGAGCAACAGGGCAGGCTGGATGGATCGAAAGTGGGCGGGCTCGGTGGTTCGGGCTACGCCTTGTCGCATGCGGCACCTCCCAAGCACTCAAGGAATTTTACTCGAATCGGGGGAGAAAAGTTGAATTGACGCATAATGAGTAATGCCGACGGAGGGTTCGCTGAAATGGGCAAAGTCGTGGCGTTGATGGATGATCTGTTTTTTCAAATGAAGGTCGCCGAAACGGCGAAGCATCTCGGACTCGAACTAAAAGTAGCGGGGAATGGCGACGCTCTCATGGGGTTGCTGGAACCCGTTCCAAATCTCGTCATCGTGGATTTGAACGCGCGAAGCCAGCCCCTGGCCGTAATTGAGCGTCTGCGCGCGGCTCAAAAGGACTTAAAAGTCGTCGGATTCCTCTCTCATATGCAACGCGATCTGGCTGCGCAGGCAGAATCCGCTGGTTGCACGGATGTCATGCCCCGTTCCGTCTTTACGAAAAATTTGGCCGCGATTCTCGGAACCGCAAAGGACTGATGTGACCTTTCTCAAGAATATTCTGGCACCGCTCGCGTTTGTTTTAGGCGCTTCATTTTTCCTGTTTGCAACCGGCAGCTTCGCTCAAGAATCCAGCTCGAATCCCGCGGGGCAAGCTGCAGCCCAGAATGGGCCGACCGCCGCACTGCGCGATGTACTAAGCGCCGCTTGCTCGCAAAGCCAAAACGATTTCGAGCGCTTTCTCACAGTGCGCAACAGAGAATCGTTCACGCACATGACCCCCGCCGCTCGCGTCGCATTCATGAAACGTTTCGTGCTGCTTAACGAGCCCGGGACGGCTTCCGTCACAACCAATCCTTCCGGGCGGCCCATCGTTCGCTGTGTTACTCCCGCGGGTGCAGCCGAGATCCAGATTGGCGGCGCGGACACCCGCGACAACGTCGCTTTTCTCCCCGTAAGACTGCAAGACGCCACAGACCCGTCCGGCGCCGACGCGATTCAGGTAAACATGGGCTTGGTGCGCGAAGACGGCGAGTGGAAAATTCTGTCGCTGGGCGTGGTGCTCCTCGATCTGCCGTCTCTCGAATTCGAATGGGACTCCGCCGAAGCGGAGCAGAACGAACAAGCCGCCATCGATTCGCTCAAGAATCTTGCCGATGCCGTCGAAGAGTACCGCCGCAAGTATCTGCGTCTCCCCGATTCTCTCTCGAAGCTTGGGCCCGCGCTGCACGGCCCGGCGAGCGCGGACTCCGCGGGACTTGTGGATTCCGACTTGTCTGCAGGCAAGAAAAATGGCTACTCGTTCCGCTACGTCATTGTGGGCGCCAGTACCTTGGGCGCCCCGGCCAAGTTTGAACTCGCTGCAGCTCCTTTGACCTATGGCCGCACGGGACGCCGTTCCTTCTTTCGCGATCAAGCGGGGATACTGCGCGCTGCCGATCACCAGGGTTCCGTCGGCTCCGCGTCCGATCCGAAATTGCCTTGAACCAACGACTTGGCTCGAAGTGCTGAGCCGCGGTTAACCTATAGGGGCCAGCTTTGCGCCGCCTCCTTGCAAAAGAGCAAATCGTCCACGCACAATAATTGCAGGGCCATCTCTCCTGCCGTGTAGGAATCCCCCAAGGAATCCTTCGCGTACCACAGGTCTCTCAAGGCAAAGGAGACCTGTAAATGCCAGATGTAATGGCCGACCGCCGCGATGCGCCCCGCTATCCGCTGATTCTCATTGCGGAAGTGACGGAAATCTCGAGCGGCATCAAAATAATCGCACGAACTTCCGACGTCAGCCGTTCCGGCTGCTACATTGACACTTTGAATCCTTCCCCCAAAGGTTCGCAGGTTCGCTTGCGCCTCATCCAGGGCGAAGAAACGATCGAAACGGAAGCTCGCGTGGTTTACGTCAGCCCAGGACTTGGCATGGGCGTCAGGTTTTACGAGTACATCACAAAAGGCGAGTTAGCGGTCCTCGACGCTTGGTTAGGGGAAGCGGCCCGAAATTCTTGAAGCCATCCGTTCGAAAGCTAAGGTTGACTCCTCACGGTTGGATATTGAATCCCCAGTTGTTCCAGATAGGTCTTATAGCGCGCCGGGTCGTAATAATATTTCTTCAACTCAGGCACGAACTTCTCCATCTTTTCCTTGTTCATCTCGATGGCCGGCTTGTCGTCCGGACCTAGGAAAGTTTCGTAGTGAACCTCTTTTGTCTGGACATCGCGAAAATAGTCCCACGCCTGCTGTACGAGTTGCGGTTGAAGGAGAAAATCGAGAGCGGTCATGGCCTGCACTTTGGCTCCAGCGGTCGAACCTTTGTGCGCGATCGGAGTCGCCATTGCGACGCCATTGGCCCAACTGTGTCCAGGCAAATTCGGAATGTTCGCCGGATACATCAGGTAGACCATTGGCACATTCCACGAGATGTCGCCAATGTCGTCCGAGCCTCCGCCCGTCGGATTCTTCGCCGGCTCTTCGAGCGGGTCGACTTTTTCCTTTAGGCCTTCGACCTTTGCGCCGATTTCCTTCTGAAGAGCCTTGGCAAGAGTTTGATCCGCCTCGCTCCACTTCGGCATTCCCACCGCCTCGATGTTCTTTTGCTGTGTCTCCGCAATCACCTTGTTCAGAAATGGAGGCCATGCCGAGCCGACCAGTTTGTGATCGACCGTCGTGCCCGTCATCTTCGCGGCTGAATCCGCAATCATATTTCCCAAATCATAGAGATCGCGGATGTGTTTGTAATCCAGCTCGCGGAAGTAGTACCAAACCGCCGCTTCTGACGGCACGACGTTCGGTTGGTCGCCGCCATTGATAATCACGCGATGCGAGCGCTGCGCAGGGCGCAAATGCTCGCGTCGGTAGTCCCATCCCGTATCCATCAGTTCGACGGCATCCAAGGCGCTGCGCCCCTCCCACGGAGCCGCCGCCGCGTGCGCCGCCTTCCCGTGAAAGAAATACTGCACGGAAACGAGGCCGCTCCATTCTCCGTTTCCCGTGCCGTAGGAGGTCGAAAACTCTGACTCCACGTGGGCGCCAAGCACAATGTCCACGTCCTTGAACAATCCCGCCCGGACATAAAACGCTTTCGACCCGAGTATCTCCTCCGCTACGCCTGGAATTAACCTGATCGTTCCGGCGATGTGGTGCTCCTGCATCAGCTTCTTCAGCACCAACGCCGCAGTGACGTTCACCGCCATTCCGGAGTTGTGGCCTTCGCCGTGTCCCGGCGCGCCGTCAACGATCGGATCGTGGTAGGCAACTCCAGGTTTCTGTGAAGCCCGCGGGATACAATCGAGATCCGTGATGAACGCGATCGCAGGTTTGCCGCTTCCGTAGGTAGCCACCCACGCCGTGGGAATTCCTACGATGCCTCGCTCGACTTGGAATCCATTTTTCTCGAGGATGCCCGTCACGTACTTCGAGGTCTCGTATTCCTGAAATCCGAGTTCGCTGTAACTGAAAATCTCGTCCACCATCTGCTGAGTCAGGGTCTGAAGCTGATCAATCTGCTCGACGGCTTCCTGTTTCAAGGAGGGAAGCTGCTGCGCCTGCCCGGCAAACGCTCCACACGACCAAAACAAAGCTACCGCAAGACCACACACCACATGGATTCTCTTCATCGCGTCCCCCGTCTCCAAAATGCGCGGGCATATTACATCGGGCGTTGCCAAATAGGAAAAGAAAGAATCCTTTGTTTGTACACCGAAGAACTTGGCGCTACTATCGTGCGACCCAACATGCGCCCGGCATCAGCCCGATTTTTTCTGCCGCTCCTGGCTCTCGCTCTGTTGCGCCCTGCGGCGGTAACCGCTCAAGAGTTCACCTCCGGCTATGGGCCTCTTCCCGTCTTCGAATTTCACAGCGGGTTCTGGGTGAACCTGCATCACACGCTCTACTACCAAGCCAAGCAGGCTGCAACTCCCGCGGCAGCCCAGCAAAAGAGCAACTCGGAATCTCAACCAAAGTTGAAGGTGACGATCGATCCGTCCACGGCGCTCACTTCGGAGGAGCGAGCCGCATGGAATGGCGCGGTTGCCTACTACGCCGCACACTACGTGGACAAAGATCTTCTCTTCAACAACGATCTGATCTTGCTGAAAAATCAGTTGGAAGATCTTGAGGATTGCGACGACCTCTCGGGCGCGCACAGGAAATCATGCGACGCGGGTTTGCCACCTGATCTGGCCCGCGTGCTGGACGCTGCAGCGCCGGTCTATCGCGCCCATCTTTGGCCCGATCACGATCGCGCCAACCGCCGCTGGATCACCCGCGTCGCTCCGCTCGTCATCGAACAGGGCGTTGGAGTCTCTCAGCGGCTTGCGGACATCTACCAAACGAAATGGCCCACGGAGAAAATTCGCGTCGACGTTTCCGCCTTTGCGAACTGGGCGGGAGCCTACACCACGCTTGATCCTCTTCGCGTCACGATTTCCAGCACGGATCCCCGAAACCAGGGCGACGCGGCTTTCGAAGTGCTCTTTCACGAGGCGTCGCATGGGATCGCCGAGCCCGTTCAAGAAGCGATCATCCGCGAATGCCGCCAGCGCGGAAAGGCGATTCCGCGCGACCTTTGGCACGCGCTTATTTTCTACACCACCGGCGAGGTGATCAAACCCTTGTTGTCAACGCCCAGCGCGCAGTCACGCAATCGGCAGGAGGCGGGAGACTCTGCTTCAAACAGTTCCGCTGCTGCCGCGCTTCAGGAAATCTACACTCCCTATGCCGTACGTGAGGGCCTCTATGAACGCGGCTGGAAGGAATACTATGAGCTTCTCAGCCGTTTCTGGCAGCCTTACCTCGATAGCAAATCCTCGTTCGACGACGCTATTGCGCGCATGGTCTCTTCACTTTAGTCACCGGCGCAATTCGAACGGAGGATTGTGAATCAATCTCGGCGGGAGCCGTCATACTTCCCTTTGCGCAGCCATTCTTGGACTTCCGCTTCCACGGAAAAGATATCCTTCGGGTTCTTGGTGTATCGCGCATCCAATCCGTAAGCCTGCTCTTCAAACGACACCACCATCCAAAGTCCCGCTTCATCCAGGGTTTGAAAGTAGCCCCTCATGACTCTTTCTACTCCCAGAACGCTGTATTGTGTGAGGTGCACTAGATTGTGAAACACAGTTCGAAGAGTCGGTTCTCGATTGAAGAGCGCCACGTCGATGAACGGCAGCGCCGTCATGTGCGCTGCATCCGGCACAACCCTTGACCCGCCCGCTCGGACCCTTTGGTAAAAGGGGAGATATGGAATTGTCTCGTCGGACCGCGAGAGGTCTCGGATCTTCATCCGGTCCAATATGCTCTCAGAGAAAAACGGCCCCAGCTTCGTCTTTACTACCTCAGAAAGAGAACTGCTAATGGGGTAATACTTGTCCCGCTGCTGCTGCATCCAGAGGGCTGCTTCTCGGATCAATCCTTCAAGCTCTTCTTTTGTGAACTTTCGCTCGCCCACAACTCTCTTCCGTTCAACGCTGGTGCTCGGTCAGCGATTGCTGTTGCCTAATCGAATTTGGGAGCCTTTCGAATTATGGTAACACGCCTCAACACAGCGGCTGTCCCGGCTCCTCTTCGCGATTGGCCGAGTGGTAGCGTAAATTCTTTTGTGTAAATTTGGGTTTTGAGCAGAAAAAAAGGGCGTACTTTCCTTTGGAGCGCCAACTCACAGAGGAGGTACACCCTGATGCGAGAACTCGAAGTCCTCGGCAACGGCCATCTTAAGCTGGACTGGTTGGAGTGCAAGGATTTCTTTGAAAGCGAACTGCTCGAACAGGTGCGCGCGCACATCAAACTCCTGTTGGAAACCGCCCTCGGCGTCGAGCGCGACCGCCATCTCCGCCTCAGCTACTACGAACACGCTCCCGATCGCCTGGACTACCGCAACGGCTTCTATTTCCGCGATCTGGTCACCCAACTCGGACGTCTCGCCCGCGTGCGCATTCCACGTACCCGCCGCGGCTTCCGCTCCGAACTCCTGCCGCGCCGCCAGCAAGCCGTCAACGAACTCATCCTGCAGGCTTTTCTGCGCGGCGTCTCTACCCGCCAAGTCGGCCGCGTGCTCGCACCCGTGCTCGGTGAATGCTATTCCGCGCAAACCATCTCGCGCATCACTCGCCAGCTCGATGCCGCCGTCGCGCAATTCCACCGCCGCCCCCTCCGCGACGATTACGTCTATCTCTTCCTCGATGGCGTGGTGCTCAAAATGCGCGATCTCACTGCTAAAGTGCGCCGCCGCATGGTGCTAGTGGCCTACGGCGTGCGGCTCAACGGCCAGCGCGAAATCCTCGACTACCGCTTCGCTTACGGCGAAAGCGAAGCCGCCTGGCTGGAGTTCCTGCAAGGGCTGTTTAACCGCGGTTTGGAAGGCAAGCATCTCCGGCTGCTCGTCAGCGACGGCGGCAAAGGCCTGCGTGCCGCGCTGCCGGTGGTCTTCCCGCAAGTACCCCAACAACTCTGCTGGGCTCACAAAATGCGCAACATCGCCAACAAGGTCGGCCGTCACGATGGTTCCTGCGTGGCCGAAGCCGCCGCCATCTACCGCGCCCGCAGTAGGAACGAAGCGCTGCGCGCCTTCCATCAGTGGCAACAGCACTGGCAACAACGTCGTCCCACGGCGGTAGCTTGCGTGGAAGCCAACCTCGAGGTCTTGCTCAATTTTTTCGATCTGCCGGAAAGCCACTGGAGGAAAATCCGCACCACCAACGTCATCGAACGCGCTTTCCGCGAAGTGCGCCGCCGTACCCGCCCCATGTCCAGCTTCACCAACCTAGCCAGCTGCGACCGCATCATCTACGGCGTCATCACGCACCTCAACACCTCTTGGGAACGTAAACCCTTTCCCAAATTTACACAAACTACTTGACGCTATCGGCCGAGTCAACCGATTGTCGGCAACCTGCGCTTATGTTAGTCTTTGCGATGCGGAATTAGCCTGGCCAAGCGCCACGCAAGTCCCTGCGTCGCTAACGTTCTCTCCTTACTGTTCCTGAGCGAATCTTCCCCCCAGGGAAGGCTTTCTCTGGAGAAACCAAACGGCCCGGGCGCAGCAGTAACCGGCCCCCTCATGCCGGCAGCTCAAAGGAAACGGATAAGCCCATGTCCGCCCAACAGGCAGCCTCAAAACCCGAAAAGGAAACCTTGGAAATCAAGCTCGCGCATTCGCCGGATTCCGACGATGCCTTCATGTTTTACGCGCTGGCCACCCATAAGCTCTCCACACCCGGTTACAAGTACACCCATGTGCTCTCCGACATTCAATCGCTGAATGAAGCCGCTCTTACCGAGACCTACGATGTGACGGCCTTGAGCTTCGCCGCCTACCCCTCCCTCCGTGACAAGTACGTTCTGCTCGACTGCGGAGCCAGCTTTGGAGAAAACTACGGGCCCATTGTCGTCTCCTCTAAATCGATGAAGCGAGAGGATTTAGCCGGCAAACGGATCGGCGTTCCAGGCTTAAAGACCACCGCTTATCTCACCCTGAAGCTATTTGAGCCAAACTTTGAGCCTGTGGTCATGGCCTTCGACAAAATTCTGGACGCGGTCAAGAACGACGTCGTCGAGGCAGGCCTGCTCATCCACGAAGGCCAGCTTCTGTTTCCCCAACTCGGCATGCACCGCGTCGTCGATCTCGGTGTTTGGTGGCACGAACAGACCGGCTTGCCTCTTCCCTTGGGTGGCAATGCTGTGCGCCGCTCGCTTGGGCCTGCGCTTGGCTTGCAAATCGCTAAGACCATTAAAGATAGCGTTGAGTACGGCCTCGAGCATCGTGAAGAAGCCCTGAACTACGCCATGCAATTTGCCCGCGATATGGAAACAGATATCGCCGACAAATTTGTGGGAATGTACGTTAACCGCTGGACCCTCGGCTACGGGGAGCGCGGAAAACAGGCCGTCCGAGCCCTCATCGAACGGGGTACCGCCGCCGGGCTACTTCCTGGCCCTGCTGACGTCGAGTTCCTGACTGAATCTTAACAAAATAAAAGACTTAAGTAAGACCTCAGCATCCCGCTAAAGTTTCCCTGCCTCCTGCCGATACGCACAGTGTGTAGTTCCAGGCGTCGGGTGGCAGTTTGAGGCGCAGGTGTTCCCCCTTTCCCTTGTCCCGTTACTGGCATTTCGCCTCGGTCCCCGCTGGTGTGGAGGTGGACTATGTCTTCGGTAAGTCTAGCGAATCTCTCCGGACCGCTCTTGAATCAGAACTCAGAGCAAAGCCCGGAAGTGCAAACTTCTCAGAAATCCCCGGCTGCGCAAGCAGGTCAGGAATCTCTGAACGCTGTCCAAGATCAATTCACGCCTTCCGCCCAGAGTGGCCAAGTCCAGGCCAGCGCTCAAGCCGCAGGGCTCTTCACGGTCCCACAAACCCCACTTTTTTCTTCTGCCGCTGGCTCATTGCTCGGACAAGCTCCCGCATACTTCCCAAGCCAAACCGCTTCTGAAAATTCCGCGAGCTCGCCCGCAAATCAGACGGAAGTTGTGGCGGCAGCAGCCGCTCCTACGCCCACCATTCCTCCAACCACCGATTCCGCCTACTCCCAGCAAGAATTGCAGCCTCTGAATGAAGCGCTCACTTCCTTGGGCCTGAGCCAGCAACAAATCCAAGAGTTGGATCAGATCGCTACCATCACCAACGACTTCAGCCCCGCCGCGTTCACCGCCCAGGCTTACCAGCTGGAAGAACTAGCGCTTCAAAATTCGCAGCAGGCCGCAACGACGGCGAACTCAGGTAACCAGACCGCGAATCAGGCAGCTTCAAACCCTAGGTCTCTGGCTGAGAACACCTAGCCAGTAGGCAATCTTCCTTTTCTCTGTGCCAATCCAGAATCGTAGCTCCACATTTCGCGCCGCGCTCGAGTTCTTATTCATAGCAGTCCGACACAAATAGCTATGCAAGCCCGTCTTGACGCTCGCCTACTAATCACTTAGTGTCTTTTCTCTGCGGGGGCCCTCACATGCTTAAGTCTGCTCGCATTCTTTCCATTGCAGTCCTTATTCTCCTGTTGTTCTCACCGGTTTCGCGCGCCCAGGCCTCTTCCGATTACCGTCTCTACAACGACTCCAACTCAGCTTGGCCCAAACAAGCTGTTCGCGCCGTGCACGGCATGGTTGCCACCGATGAAGAACTGGGCTCCGAGGCAGGCGTCGAAATCCTCAAGCAGGGTGGCAACGCCGTTGATGCTGGAGTGGCGGTTGGTTTTGCTTTGGCCGTCGTCGAACCCTTTGCCGGCAACATCGGCGGAGGCGGGTTCATGCTTGTGCGGCTCGCGGATGGGCGAAGCACTTTCTTTGACTACCGCGAAGTCGCCCCCGGCAAAGCCACGCGCGACATGTACATCAAATCCGACGGCACGCTTGACAAACAACTCTCCGTAATCGGGTATAAGGCTGTAGCCGTGCCCGGCACGGTCGCTGGTCTCGAACTAGCCCTAAAAACCTACGGCAAGCTGAAGCTCGCCGATGTGATGGCGCCCGCGATTCGCCTTGCCGAAGACGGCTTCCCCGTCAGCGAGAAGCTTGCCAAGCAGTGGTTAGACCAACGCGCTTATTTGCAGCAATTCACATTCAGCCGTCACATCTTCTTGAATGACGGCAAGATGTACAAGGCTGGCGACATTTTCAAGCAGCCCGAATTGGCTGCCACTCTTAAGCGGATTGCAAAAAACGGCGCCGCCGAATTTTATCGCGGCGAGACGGCTCGCATGCTGGTTGACGACATGCAAGGTATGGGCGGCCTCATCACTCTCGACGATCTCGCGCAGTACCAGCCGAAGATGCGCGAACCTCTGCACGCCAGCTACGACCTCGACAATCACAAGTGGGAACTGATCTCCTCGCCCCCGCCTAGTTCCGGCGGTGTCGCCATCATCGAAGCGTTGAATATGCTCCAAAGTGTTCCGCTGAAAGGCTGGGACGATCTCGAAAGCGTGCACATGGTTGTGGAAACCATGCGCCGAGTGTTTGCCGACCGCGCCGCCTATTTGGCGGATCCTGATTTCGCAAAGGTTCCTGTCGCCGGCCTCACCAGCGAGTGTTACGCAAAGGAACTCGAAGCGACCATTGATCCGCTTCACGCTTCCTCCAGCAAAGAAGTAAAAGCTGGCGCTCCGCATGTCTGCGGTACCTCCGCCAACCAATCCGCTCCTGAAAGGGTCAGCGGCCTCGGCGAAGGTCAGCACACCACGCATTTCTCTGTCGTTGATTCCGCGGGCAACGCTGTTGCCAGCACCTACACGCTCAACAATGGCTACGGCTCGAAGGTGACTTCCTCTGCGGGCTTCCTGCTCAATGACGAAATGGACGATTTCACCACGCAGCCAGGTGTTCCGAACGCTCTCTTCGGTCTTATTCAATCGGATGCTAACGCAATTGCTCCCGGCCATCGTCCGCTCAGCTCTATGACGCCAACGATTCTGGTGCGTGACGGCAAATTGAGCTTCGTTACTGGTTCGCCCGGGGGCCCAACGATTATTTCGGCCACGCTCCTGAGCGTTTTAAACTGGATGCGCTTGGGAATGAATGCAGAGGAGGCCATCAACGCTCCCCGCTTTCATCACCAGTGGATGCCGGATTTGATCCTGATGGAGAACGACTTTCCCGTAGGCATCGAGGCCGCCCTCAATGCGCAGGGCTACCAGACTCGGCGACGCGGGCATATCGGTTTGGTCAATGCCATCGGGGTCGATCCGAAAACTGGCGAGCGCTTAGGAGCGGCCGACCCGCGCGACCATGGCTCTGCCGTAGGTTACTGAATGAATTTGCACCGCCGCATGGCGAATCCCCTAGCACGCCAGAGCGCGGCATCTGACTTCTGATTGACGGGGCAAAGCACGCGCCTATGCAAAGAATCCTCTCGACTTACTTGTTCGTCTCTCGAAGGTTGAACACGGAACTTCTCGGACAAATCTCCGAGGCCGGCTTTGAAGCTCTCGAGATTTTCGCTACGCGCAGCCATTTCGATTACACCTCCAAAGAGGAAGTCCAGGCCATCGCTAGCGCACTCGCACAGCATCATCTTTCTCTTGCGTCGCTCCATGCGCCCACAAGCCGCGATCTAAGTGCGACCCGCGAAGGCGGCGCGCCTCTTTCCATCACCGAAGTGGAGCGCGTGCGCCGCATCGAAGCGATGGACGAACTAAAGCGTGTCATCGACGTTGCCGAGGATCTTCCGTATTCCCGCCTGATTCTTCACATGGGCGGCCCGCGCGAAACGGCCGACCCGCGCAAGCGCGATGCTGCATTTAGCTCGCTTGAACACCTTGTCCTTCACGCGCACCACGCGGGCGTAACCATCGCCGTCGAGAACACCACCAGCGAGATGGGCGATCCCGCCTATCTCCGCGCCTTTGTCGACGAGACTCGCCTGACTGGTCTGCGCTTCAACTTCGATATCGGCCACGCTCATCTTGCCGATGGGGACGAAAACGAACGCGTCGAAAAAGCATTCGCTCCGTTGCGGGAACTCGTCATTTCCGCGCACATCCACGACAATCGCGGCGAAAAAGATGAGCACCTTCCGCCCTATGATGGCTCTATCGATTGGGAGTCCGCCGTCAAAATCCTGAAGACCGCTCCCGAACCCAGCTTCCCCCTCACTCTCGAACTAAAAGAAAAAACCGGCCATGACGCCCCATCAACGGCCGAGCAGCTATCCACCGCCAGCGCCTCTTTGGACCGCTTCGAGCGCGAATGGGGCTGAAGAGCTTCATTTGCACGCGCGCTATGCGTACCCCCTGCGTCAAACGCTTTCCAACGACGCTCGCAAGTCCTTCATGAGCAGCATTAGTTGCTTCGAATCGATTGGCGACGGTTCAAAACCGAATCTTCGGTAAAATGCAGCCGCTGCATCATCGATGGCGTGCACGAGGACGGCTCGCGCGCCAATGGCGTTCGATCCTTCAAGACAGCGCGACAAGGCATCTCGCAAAAGAACTCTGCCGATTCCAGATCCGTGTTCGCGTTTATCCACGGCAAGACGAGCCAGAAGAATCACGCCGATCGGGTGGCGCGCAAGACCTTTCGCGACCCTTCCTGGCGCTTCCTCCTTTCGGACAGCTCCGGCGGTAAGGGAGTAATAGCCGACAACTTTCCGGGAGCGGTGAAGAACATAGGTCCGCGCGGAATCACTTTTCTGATTTATGAGTGCGAATCGCTTTAGCCAATCATTCAGCGAAGTCTTGCCGCAGTCGAAACCTTCGAGATCATGTGAAGCATTCAGCTTTTCAATGGCAGAAGAAGGTTCTGATCCGGCCTGTTCGTTGCCCTTCACTTCGAAGATTCGCTCTTTGTGGTGCTTACATTCGCAAACAAGGCCGCAAGTTCAGGTATGACGCGCGCGGGCCTGTCCAGCATTTCCATAAGGGCTTCCCACTTTGCAGGGGATAGTTCGAAATCTCGTTTATCTGCCAATGCGCGCTCCGCCTCTTGGCATGCGCTGTCCAGAATGAAGTCCGTTACGCTGACACCCGTTGTCGCAGCCCCGGTTCGGATGAGCGTTTCCTGCCGAGCAGTCGCACGCAGGTTAATACGCTTAGTTCTAGTCTTTTTGTGGGATGTCGCTCTCATCGCCGCCCTCGCAAATGCACGTACGTACATTGTATGTCTCCATTATCGCGCGCGTCAATGCTTGTCTCCTTTCAGCAAAATGCCGCCGTGCACATCCACGACAATCGCGGCGAAAAGGACGAGTACCTGCTGTCCTACGACGGAACAATCGATTGGGAGTCCGCCGCCAAAATCCTGAAGACCGCTCCCGAACCCAGTTTCCCGCTCACCCTCGAACTAAAAGAAAAAACCGGCCATGACACCCCCTCGACGGCCGAGCAGCTATCCACCTCCAGCGTCTCTTTGGACCACCTCGAGCGCGAATGGAACTAGATCTTCGAAATTGACCATTATTCTGACTATGGTCTATAATGTGGTCAGGTGAGCCCAATGGAAGAGATCGCCATCTCACAATTCAAAGCCAAGTGCCTGGCCATTCTCGAACGAGTCGAGAAGACCAAGGAACCCATTCGCATCACTCGCCACGGAAAGCCAGTCGCTGAGGTAGTCCCGGCGTGTCCCGAGGTGGACCGGGCAGCCCTCTTCGGTTCAATGCGAAGCTCTATCAAAATCCTTGGCGACATCGTTTCTCCAGTAATCGACCTTGATGAGATTGAGGCTCTTCGCGATTGAAGCTTCTGCTTGACACTCATATCTGGATCTGGCTTCTGCAGAGCCCCGAACGCCTTGGCCCTCGGACGAAGGAACAGCTAGCCAACAAAGTTAATGAACTTTGGGTGTCCTCAGTCAGCACCTGGGAAGCGCTGATGTTGCACCGTAAGAAGCGAATCGATTTAAGTCCGGATTTTCTGGCTTGGTTACATCAATCATCACCTGGATTCCATCTGGCGCCGCTGACCCACGAAATCGTGCTGGCTGCGGAGCAGTTCCCCCTTCACCAGGATCCCGCGGACCGTTTTATTGTAGCAACTGCTCAGGTTCACGATCTCACTTTGGTAACCCCCGACCAGCGTCTCCTTGGACTCGGCACAATCCGCACCATGGCCAACCGCTGACGCTTCCTCTCGCTGCCCGCTGAGTCCGCGCTCTCTGGTAAACTCTTCGTTTGAGATTTCGTCTCCAAACCACATTATGACCATCATCACCATCGAGCAGGCAGGCAAACACGACGGCCAGGAAGTCACCATCCGCGGCTGGCTCTACAATCTCCGCGAATCCGGCAAGCTTCTCTTCCCCATTTTTCGCGATGGCACAGGCATCATCCAGGGCGTCTGCGCGCTGAAGGAAAATCCCGAAGCCTTCGAAGCTCTGAAAGGCCTCACGCAGGAGTCCAGCGTCATCGTCACTGGCAAGATTCGTGCCGAGCAGCGCGCTCCGGGCGGATTCGAAATGGGTGTCTCCAAGATTCAGATCGTCCAGAAGGTTCCCGAGTCCACTCCCTTTCCCATCCAGTTGAAAGAGCATGGCGTCGACTTCCTCCTCGACCATCGCCATCTCTGGATTCGCACGCCACGCCAGGCTGCCATCCTCCGCATTCGCGCTGAAGCCATTCGTGCCGCTCGCGAGTACATGGACTCGCAGGGCTACACCCTCACCGACGCGCCCATGTTCACGCCTGCCGCCTGTGAAGGCACCTCGACGTTGTTCGAGGTGAACTATATCGACGAACAGAAGGCGTACTTGACGCAGTCTGGCCAGCTCTACGCGGAAGCGATCGCGATGGCGCTCGGAAAGGTTTACACGTTTGGTCCGACGTTTCGCGCGGAGAAATCCAAAACGCGCCGCCACCTCACTGAATTCTGGATGCTCGAGCCCGAAGCCGCCTACGTCGACTTCGACGAGATCATGCAGCTCGGCGAGGGGCTGGTCAGCGCTATCGTGCAAGGCGTCTTGAAGAATAAGTCGCGGGAATTGGAGCAGCTCAAGCGCGACACGAAGCCGCTGGAAAATGTGAAACCGCCGTTTCCCCGCATCAGCTATGAAGATGCCGTGGCGGTGCTCAACAAACAAGGCAATACCGCCAAATTCGGCGACGATTTCGGCGGCGACGAAGAGACCATCATCTCCAAAAACTTCGATCGCCCCGTCATCATCCATCGCTATCCCACCGCCATCAAAGCCTTCTACATGCAGCCCGACCCCGGCCGCCCCGAGCTGGCCCTCGCTTTCGACATGATCGCTCCCGAGGGCTACGGCGAAATCATTGGCGGCAGCCAGCGCATCCACGATTACGACCTTCTCCTGAAGCGCCTTCACGAACACAATCTTCCGGAGGAAGCCTTCCAGTGGTATCTCGACTTGCGCCGCTACGGCAGCGTGCCGCACTCCGGTTTCGGCCTCGGTCTTGAACGCACCATCGCCTGGATTTGCGGAACCGAGCACATCCGCGAAGTCATTCCCTTTCCCCGCATGATTTATAGGGTTTATCCTTAGAGCGGGGTAGTTCTGTAGTTTTACTGCCGTTCCCACATTTCGGTTGAGTACAAGAACTGGTTCTGGTCTTGAGGCAAATTTTGCTCTGAGGCACTCGCTCGGTTTTTTCACCAGTCACCAGTCACGGAGCCTTCTCATGCCTCAAAAAGTACGCATCATCGGCGTTCCCATGGACCTCGGCCAATCCCGCCGTGGCGTTGATATGGGCCCCTCTGCCCTTCGCGGCGCCGGACTGCAAGCCCGCATCAAGCAACTCGGCCACACCGTCGAGGACTTGGGCAATCTCGAGGTCAAACAGCCGGAGGAAATGCACGTCGGCGAAAAACGCGCCAAGTATCTCCAGGAAATTACCGAAACCTGTAAGGATCTCGCTACCACGGTCGAAAAATCTCTCGGCGAAGGGTTTCTACCGCTCGTCCTTGGCGGCGATCATTCCATCGCCGCTGGTGTCGCCGCCGGTGTGGCCTCTCACTATCGCAAAGACAAGAAAGAAATCGGTTACCTCTGGCTCGACGCCCACGGCGACATGAATACGCCGGAGTCCTCGCCCTCTGGCAATGTCCACGGCATGCCTCTTGCCAGCATCATGGGCTACGGCCCCACCGAGCTCGTCGACCTCATGGGCTTCAAACCCAAGGCCGAGCCCGGCAACATCGTTATCGTCGGCGCGCGCGACCTCGACGCGCAGGAACGCAAAATCGCCAAGAAGTCCGGCATTCACGTCTTCACCATGCGCGATATCGACGAGCGCGGCATGCGCGAAGTCATGTCCGATGCCCTCAAGTACGCCATGGACGACACCGCCGGCATCGCCGTCAGTCTCGATATGGATTTTGTCGATCCGTCCGACGCGCCCGGGGTCGGCACGCCTGTTCGCGGTGGCGTCACCTACCGCGAAGCCCACCTCGCCATGGAAATGATTGCCGACACCGAAGCCATGGTTTCCCTCGAAGTCGTCGAAATTAATCCCATCATCGACGAACACAACCGCACCGCGCTCCTCGGCGTCGAGCTAGTCCTCTCCGCCCTCGGCAAAAAAATCCTGTAGTTTCTTTCAGAAGCACATGAAAAAGAAACACCGAAAGCCAAAGCCCGGCGAAATGGTTGTTCTGACTGGACTACCGACAGGATTCCTAAGCGATCTATCAAGGCAAGACCAGCTTGCCATTTCAGACATGGTCGGCAAAGAGATCAGATTGAATCGATATGGCGAGGACGGAAGAGCCGAACTTGAGTTCAAGGACAACAACGGCACAGTTCACTTTGTCTACGTGAACCCACCGTTCGTGAAATCCAGGAAATGGCGGATCAGCTTTAGCTTGCAATTCGATTCAACGTTCAGCTAATCCTCAGCGCCTCCATCGGATCGATCCTCGACGCTCTTCTCGCCGGCAACCACCCCGCGATCGCCGCAACCGCCGTCAACACCACCAGCATCCCGGCAAACGTAACCGGATCGCTTGCCGTCACTCCGTACAACAATCCGCTCAATAATCTCGCCATCGCAAACGACGCCGCCACGCCCGCCACCATCCCGATTGCCGCCAGCCCCAGCGTTTGCAGCAGAATGCTCTTCTGCAACATCTCCGCCGACGCTCCCAGCGCCATGCGAATCCCAATCTCCTGCGTCCGCTGGCTCACCGAGTACGAAATCACCGCATAAATTCCGAGCGATGCCAACATCAATGCGAATGCCGCAAATCCGCCCAGCAAAATCACAGTGAATCGCCTCGACGACGCAGCTCGGTCCACCAGCGTTTGCAGCGTTCGCATATTTCCCGTCGGCAGATTCGGCTCGATGGGCCACAGAGCTTCTCGCAGCTGTGCTGCCAACTCTGTCATTGGCAGTGACGTCCGCACCACCAAGTCTACTGTTCCGTAGTCCTGCGTCTGCCGCATCGGAATGTAGAATTCGTTCCCCGACTTTTCCTCCAATGCCATGTGCCGCACATTGCCGACGACTCCCACCACCGTTCGGTCCAAGTCTTCCGCCACGATTTTCCCGATCGGATCCTCCCCCGGCCACAGCGTGCGGGCGCACTCCTCGTTCAAAATAATCACCGGCAGCGTTCCCTTGGTATCCGCTTCCGTAAAATCCCGCCCCTCGCGCAAAGGAATTCCCATTGCTCCAAAATATCCATCGCTGATGATCCGTGGAAATCCTTCCGGATAATTCTGCGGCGTGTACTGCACTCCTTTCGCCGCGATGCCCCAACTTCTGTTGTGCCCCAACGGCAGAAAATCCGAAAGCCCGGCAGCCTCGATCCCCCGCACGTCCTTCACGCGCCGCAACACTTCGTTGTAGTACGTGTTTTTCTCCTCCTGCGTTTTGTAAGTCGCACTCGGATCAACGCGCACCGCCGCCGCCCTCTGCGGCACGAATCCCAAGTTCACATCCAGCACGCGCAAAAAACTCCGGATCAACAGCCCCGCCGTAACCAGCAGCACGCACGCCAGCGCGATCTCCGAAACGACGAGCGCTCCCCTCACCCACGCGTGTCCCCGTCCCTGGCTTGACCCGCGATTCGAATCCTTCAGTGTGTCGTGCAATCGAACGTCCTTCACTTGCAGCGCCGGCGCCAATCCAAAAATCAATCCAGTCCCCACCGCAACCAACACGACAAATCCCAGCGATACTCCGTCGATCCGCACATCCTCCAGCAGCGGAATGCTCATCGCCGACAAGTGGGTCAGCACACGCGTCCCCACAATCGCCAGCGCCAACCCCACTACCGCACCGAAACATGACAGCAGCACGCTCTCCGTCAGCAATTGCCGGATCAATCTTGCCTTCCCCGCTCCCAGCGCAGTTCGAATCGCAATCTCTTTCTGCCGCCCCGCTCCCCTCGCCAGCAGCAAATTCGAAAGGTTCGCGCACACAATCAGCATCACCACGCCCACCGCGCACGCCAGCACCAGCACCGCCGGCCGCGCTTTCCCGCTCACGTGCTCGTTCAGCATCGAGAGCTTCGGCTCAAAATCATTCAGCTTCGGATGGAGCTGTTCGAGTTCCTTGCCCAGGATCGTCGCTTCCGCCTGCGCTTTTTCCACCGTCGCGCCTGGCTTCAGCCGCCCAACGACCGCAATCGTGTTCCCCCATCGGTTCGTTTCCGGCGACAGCGGAAACGGCACAAACAGGTCCACGCTGCTCCCGGGCGTAAAAATCGTCCCGAAATCAAACGACGCTGGCAGCACGCCCACCACCGTCACCGGCCCTCCATCGAACGTCAGCGTTTTCCCAACGATATTCGGGTCCGCTCCGAATCTTCTTCTCCACACTTCGTCGCTCAGCATCGTTACGCGCGGCCCATTCCACTTGCACTCGTCCGCTGTGAACGATCTACCCAGCTGCGGCACCACGCCCAGCAGTGGAAAAAAATTCTGCGTCACCGGCACGCCCGTCAATCGCTCCGGCGGCCCGTCTCCAATCAACTTCTGGTCTCCCGCGCCGTAAAACGCGAAGTACGCCGCCAAATCTTCGAAGGACTGATTCTTCCCCCGGTAATCCAGCAAATAATCCACCTGCACCGTTTTCCCGGACATATCGTTTGTATCGTCGCTGTGATTCGCCATCCACACCAGTCTGCCCGGATCGCGAAGTGGCAGCGGCTTCAGCAAAATCGCGTTCACCACGCTGAAAATCGTGCAGCTCGCGCCGATGCCCAGCCCCACAATCAGAATCGCGAACGCCGCGAACCCCTTATCCCGCCAAAGCGTGCGCGCCGCGTACCGCACGTCCCTTCCCGTCGTCTCCAGCAGCGGCAAGCTCCGATTCTCGTTTTGAGTAGGCATGGCTCCTCCCGCGCAGTTCTCGCGCTCATGTAGACGATGGAAACCTCAAAAAGTTCCGCCGCATTTCTCAACTTTTTCCGGCCCTCTGACCCAAAACCTGCCCAGCAAAACCTGACCCAACGTTCCGTTGTCTCTCCAGAATCATCTCGCCACTTCTCCCGCGACAACTCTTTCCCTTTGCCCTATAACTAGGAACTGGCACCTAACGACCCGAAACCGGCGATTCCCATGACCCCTGAAAAAAAACGTTTGCGCATTGGCGTCCTCTTTGGCGGCCGCTCCGGCGAACATGAAGTCTCTCTCGCCTCCGCCTCCTCCGTGATCCGCGGCCTCGACCCCGACAAGTATGAAGCCGTGCCCATCGGCATCACCAAAGAGGGTCACTGGCTCATCGGCAGCAGCGCGCAAAAATTGCTTCCCGAAGTTCTTCGCACCGGCCAGCGCGTCACCATGACCGCCGACCCCACCGACGCCGCCCTGGTCCGTCTCGATGGCAGCGGCGGCGGCCAGCGCCTCGACGTCGTCTTCCCCGTCATGCACGGCACCTTCGGCGAAGACGGCACCATTCAGGGCCTTCTCGATCTAGCCGGCCTTCCTTTCATCGGCGCTGGCGTTCTCGGCTCGGCGGTTGCCATGGACAAGGACATCGCCAAAAAACTTCTCCGCGCCGCCAAGATTCCCGTCGTCCCTTGGGTCTCCGTTCGCCGCGACGAGTGGGAACATCACGAAAACGTAGTCGCTCACCAAATCGAAAAAGAATTCCCCTATTCCGTCTTCGTCAAGCCCGCAACCCTCGGCTCCAGCGTCGGCATGACCAAAGTTCACTCGCACGAAGAGCTCGCTCCAGCGCTCAATCTCGCCTCCGAATTTGCCATGAAGATTCTCGTCGAGCGCGCCGTCAACGCTCGCGAAATCGAAGTCTCCGTCCTCGGCAATCACGATCCGCAGGCGTCCATTCCCGGCGAAATCGTCCCGCATCGCGAGTTTTACGATTACGCCGCGAAATATCTCGAGCAAGGCACGCAGCTTCTCATTCCCGCGAAGCTCAAGCCCGCGCAAATCAAAAAAATCCAACACTTCGCCGTCCAGGCCTTTCGCGCCCTCGAACTCAACGGCATGGCTCGTGTCGATTTCTTCCTGGAAAAAGACAGCGGGAAAATCTATCTCAACGAAGTGAACACCATCCCCGGTTTCACTTCCATCAGCATGTATCCCAAACTCTGGGAAGCCAGCGGCATCCCATTCCCTCAGCTCCTCGACAAACTCATCGAACTAGCTCTCGAACAGCACGCCGAAAAAGCCCGCACCAAATACGCCATCGAGCTCCCCCAAGGCTCCGCCGGCGCCCTCGAAGGCTAAACTTCCATCGATCTCCAGATCGCTCAATCCATTTCGAGCATGGACAAGAGTGCCACCACAAGGATCAGGCTAAGCGGCACACCAAACAGAAGCCATCTTCCCTTTCTCACTCCGAACGGTGCCACGATGAAAGCCGCTACCATCAACTTCAGAGACAGAGGACCAAACGTGATCCAGAGCCCTGGTGCAGGGTCCATTCCGTGTGGACTTCCGCTGTTGCGAAACCATGAAAACATATCAATCATGCTTGCGATCGTCGCCAACGTCGCAAGGACAAGAGCCAAGCCGATGGTGAACCAACGCCAAGTAGGAAGACTCACTTCACTCTTATCCACCACAGCGCGTCGCCACGCCGCCACAAGCAAGCAACAGGGAAGAACAAATAAAATAGCTGTAGCAACAAGCATGGACGTCCTATCTGCGAATCGATGTTCAGCTCATTTCAAAGTGTCCCTGAATCACTCAGCGCAGTTGTAGGGTCATCCTTCCGAGGATGACCGCTCTTCTCCGTTCACTACCCACTGCTCACTATCCACTACTCACTTCTCTTCCCGCCCCGCCTTCCGATACGCCCCATACAAATGCAGCTTGTTGATCAGGTTCAGCAGCACGCGCGACATCTCCGCATACTCATCCACCGCTTCGTCCGAAACGCCGGTGACTGACCTCCGGCGCGCCTCTCGCAGCGTCGCCACGTCCGCTTCCGTGAACGTCGCATACACGCTGTTAGCCACTGCCTCGTTCTCAATATCAAAATCCTCGGACGCGGTCGTGCTAAAGTCCGGGAACTTCACGATCTTCGCCAGCAGCTGTTCGCGCGTGTACTTCGGCGCGCTCACGCGCACTTCGTGCGGGATCATCACGCTTTGCACTTGCCGTTTCGCGTCGCTGGTGAACTCGGTCATGTTGCCAAGCTCCGAGAGGCCCTTGAAGCTCCGTTCCGTCATGTTTAGCGACCACACTGCGGCTGCCACATTCCGCGTCTCCGCCGATTCGGATTTCACTTCCTTCGAAAGCGTGTCGTCCATTTTTTCTGCGGGCAGGATTCCATAGAGCAGCAAAGCACCCCTTACGCGATTTAGCTCATAGCCTCCATGTTCCGGCAGGTACGTTGTCACGTTGCTCGGCGATTCCAGATAGTTGCGGGCGATCGGTTCGATGTCAGCCCCGTCGTGCGCCAGCCGCAATCCCATCCGCATATAATCCGCGGGCTGCACGTCCGATAAATCCGTTTTCGCAACTGCCTGCGCCACCACATCTCGGGATTCTGCCGACTTGTCGATCGAGTAAAGCAGCGCCGCTTCGTCGAAAACCGCGAATCCGTCCGTCTGCTTTTGCAGCAGCCCTCGCAGGCATTCCGCGCCCGTCGGGCCGGCTTCCTTCACTTGGTTCCAATACGAATCCATCGCCTTCGATTTTGCGTTCCGTTCCGCAGCCGTCAGTTTCGGCGGCCGGAATCCGTACAATCCGTTTTCCGCCTCCGCGATGGATTTGCACACGTCTTGGCCCTTCGCCGGAACGGCGAACAACACACAGGCAATCAAGCTGATGACGAACGAGGCGAGTCTCCGCATTGGCGCCAGTGTAGCACGCCTCATTTCTCCGCTACCCAGCTCACCGCTTCCGCCATCTCCACTCCCCCTGTTTGCAAGCCGCCCCTCGACCAGCCCGCAGAATTGGAAAACTGGCTGCCCTCCCGCACTTCCGGGCCACTGGTCACCAATCACGAGTCACCGCCCACTACTCGCTTTCCATCCCGCCCCGAACACGCTAACTTATATAGGTAGCTTCTCGACACATCTGCCTCGCAGGGCAGGAGACTGCAGAATGTCACTTCTCGAACCCCCGCCAGACATGCACAAAAGATCGCGCGCTCTGGCTTTTACTGTGGCCACGTGCGTCATCATCGCTATCATTGCCGTTTGGTTCGTTCTTCGTTTCTACCCGGAGAAAAGAGCCACGGAAGACTTTTTCAATGCAGTCGTCGCCGGCGACATGCCGCTCGCTTACCATCTCTGGAAGCCAAGCCCGACGTACCGCATGCAGGACTTCGTCGCGGATTGGGGCCCCACCGGTTACTACGGCCCCGTCAAAAGCTACAGCATCCTCAAAACCAAATCGCCTTCGGGCGCCACAACCAGCGTCGAAATCCGCGTCGCCATCAGCCCCTTCGCGCCCATGCCCGATGCCAACGACCCCGTCAAAAGTGAGAAAACCAAAGTCGTTTCCATCTGGGTCGATTCCAAAGACAAATCTCTCAGCTTCCCGCCCTAGCGCCTGCCCCGCTCCAAGTGTGTTGGGGTAGGGGCACGATATATCATGCCCTTCTTGCCCTTCGCTTTTATTCCCAGCGTCCTTTGCGCCTCTGCTAACGACACCGCGTCCCCTGGCCCATTCTGCGTCCACTCGCCCATTCTAAGTCCGCTCGTCCATCCAATGAAGCGCATTGTCATTCTGAGCGAAGCGAAGAACCCCGGCTTGATCCCTCACGGGTCCAAATCAAAGAGATCGCCAAAAATCTTCACCGACGAATCTCTTCCACCGCCTGCGCTAATTCCTCCGGCCCAACGGTCGCCGTCCCCAGCTTCCCCACCACCACGCCTGCCGCCGTATTCGCCAGCATCGCGGCATCTTCCAGCGACGCTCCCGCCGCCACGGCCAGCGCCAGCACGCTCAACGCCGTGTCCCCTGCGCCGGTCACATCAAACACCTGCCGCCCCATCGCGCCGCGCTCCACTCCGCTTTTCCCAACGCGTGCGTAAGTCACTTCAAAGCTTGTCGCCGCAATTCGAAAATGTTTCGGCGACGCTTCTTCAAACACGCTCATCCCTTCGCTGCCTCGCGTGATGACCACCGCGCTGCATCCAAAATTCGCCAGCAGCGCCCGCCCGGCCTGTTCAATCGATTTTTCATCATCCAGCCCATGGGTCACGAATCGGGCGGCCTCCAGCAGGTTGCAAATCACCACGCGCGCGCCGCGATGCGCAAAGAGCCGCGGCTTTTTCGGGCTTACGAAAACCGGCACTTTCTCCTTGTGGCACAGCCCAAACACGCGCTCCGACAGCGAATCTGTAATCACGCCCTTGTCGTAGTCGGACACCACCAATCCATCCAAGTTCCCCGCCGAATCCGCAAATTTCCGGAAAATTTTGTCTTCCGTCTCCTTGCTGAGCACATCTCGCCGCTCGCGGTCCACGCGCACAATCTGCTGTTGCCGCGCGATGATTCGCGTCTTCACCGTGGTCACGCGGCCCGCATCTCCGATCACTCCGCGGTCCGCGACTCCCGCCGCTTCCAAACACGCGCGCAGCGCCTGCCCCGCTTCGTCCTCGTCATTTTTCGTTGCGCCCACTACTCCAAACGTTTCAACCTTCGCGCCGAGCGCCGCAAGGTTTACCGCCACGTTGCCCGCTCCGCCCAGGCATTCCTGTTCCTGCACGAAATCCACGACGGGCACGGCCGCTTCCGGCGACAGCCTTGTCGCCGTCCCCCACAAATACCGGTCGAGCATGAGGTCGCCGAGCACACCCATGCGCTTCCCGCGCAGTTTCGGGATCAGCCGCTTCAATCTGGAAATGTCATTCGTCATATTGGTTGGCATGGCCGGAAGTCCCCGACCTAAGTCACTCTTTCTCCACAACCCCTTCTTCCAACACCAGCATGGGAATCTCGTCCCGTATGGGGTAAATCCGGTGGCACGTCTCGCATTTCAACCCGCTATTGTCCGGCGTGAATTTGACTGGCGTCTTGCACACTGGACAAGCCACAATCTCGAGCCACTCTTTCGGAATCGCCATAACCGTCTCCATTTTCTTCTTCAACTTGTCGCTTTGAATCGTCCGCTCACTCTATCAAAGCCTCTCGAAACCCAGCAACCCAACCGAAAACGCTTGTGCCGCGGTTCAGCCCCGCATCTCCTTTTCCTCCTAATCCTGCTTCCTTACTTCGCTCTCCGCGCCACTCGCCAAACCGCCACCGCCGCCAATAGCAAAACCACTGGATCGATCGGCTCCCGGAACCGCAAATACGCATGCGTCACGTAATAGAGACATGGAGAGACAATCGGAAAGGCGCCCAAAGGAATTGCATAGCTTATTTTATTCTCAGCTTCATTCTTTTCGGCTCGCTCCTTGCGAACCGCTCTCCTCCCCGCTGGTCTATCGCTCGTCTGCTCTGCGCTACTTCCCTCTTTCCACAACACGATCAAACCGATCAGCGCTCCCATCGCCGTCACGAAATTCCATATCAAGATCCCCTGGATCAACAAAGAATGCGACGCCTGAAAATCCCGCACCGGCGAATCCGTCCCGATCCAGAACGCCACGAACTTGTTCCAGGCCAACTGCATTTCCAGGCCGGGATTCTCCCGCATGAACGTCGTGGCCACTTTCCACTTCTCGTGCATGAACTCCGTCTCGCCGAGCTGCGCGTACGTTCTCGCCTCTTCCATCCGGGTGATCGACCTCAGGCCGTTTCGCGCATGCGGGTTGAAGATGTCGTTGTTTCCAAGCCACAACTCGAGAGGAAAGTTCGATCTCAGTGGAATCAAACGATGAAATGCCGCGTAGTTGCGAATCGTCCACGGCAGGCAGCAAAGAATAGTCACTCCAACCGCCATCGCTGCCCGTTTCCATCTCGCGCCGCTTTCCCCGCGTCCTCGGAATGCCGCCCAGCCAAGCAGGAAAGGGAGCAGCGCCCCGAGCGCGGGATTCGTCAGTAGCGACAATCCCCAAAGCAAACCGTATCCGCACCAATCGCGCACGCGTTCTGACTCGGCGACAGCCAACGTCGCCCACAACAGCGCCGCCGCAAGGAGTGCCGAGAGCGACGTGTCCCAAATCCATTCAAAAGGCATCATGATCGCGCTTGGAAAAAGCGCCCACAGCCACGCCGCTCCGCTCGCCACACCCAGCCCGGCAATTCGCCGCCCCGCATAAAATATCGGCACGCACGCCACCGCAGAAAACAAAACGTTCAGCGCAACACACGCGTAAAAGGCCCTCTCCGTAAATGCTCCGAACGCCTTGAATGTCCCCGCCACAAGCAACGGATAGACCGGCGTCAGCCACGCCGTCGGCCCCGTTTCCATGCGAAACACGTTGCTGAATCCTTTGCCCTGCGCGAGCGCATAAGCGATATTTCCCACTTCATTCTGAAACGGAACAATCCCCAGCACACCCTCGGGAACCTTTCGCGCTTGGTCCCACGCAAACGCAATCCGCGCGCCCAGCGCCACAATCACGATCAGCGCAAGCGACGTCGCCATTTTCTGGATCAACCTCTTCATGCCGCCCCGTCTGCTGTTTTCGCGCCGTTCATCTGGATCCTTCCCACTTCTTGCGCCGTTTTTCATGGCGCGAACAATGTACTGAGTGCCGCAAACCGTGGCAAGCGTGTGCAACAAATTCACGCTACAATAAGAGGGTTATGCTCACGGTCAACAATATCTCTATGCGCTTCGGTCCCCGCGTCCTCTTTGAGGATGTGACTTGCACCTTCATGGCCGGGCGCCGCTACGCGGTGACCGGCCCGAATGGCGCCGGCAAATCCACATTCATGAAAATTCTCACCGGCGAACTCGAGCCCACCAAAGGCTCCATCACGCGCCCGAAAAAAATGGGCGTATTGCGCCAGGACCAGTTCGCCTTCGATGAGTTTCGCGCCATCGATACGGTCATCATGGGCAACGCCTCGCTTTGGAAAGCGCTCGAGGAGCGCGACGCGCTCTATGGCAAGCCGCATGAAGAGCTCACCGACGCGGACGGCATGCGCCTCGGCGAGCTCGAAGGAATCGTCGGCGAGGAAGGCGGCTATACCGCCGAAGCCGACGCCGGCGCGCTGCTCGACGGCCTCGGCATCGACAGCTCGCTGCAGGAACGCAAGATGGGCGAATTGCAGGGCGGCCAAAAAGTTCGCGTGCTTCTGGCGCAAGCCCTTTTCGGAAATCCCACCGCCCTACTGCTCGACGAGCCGACCAACAACCTCGACCTCGATTCCGTGCACTGGCTCCAGCGCTATCTGTGCGACTACGAAGGCGTGCTGATCGTGATTTCGCACGACCGCCATTTTCTCAACAGCGTTTGCACGCACACCGCCGATATCGACTACGAAACGATCATCATGTACGTCGGCGGTTACGACGACATGGTTGTGGCCAAGACTCAGATTCGCTCGCGCATCGAAACGGAAAACGCGCACCGCGAAAAGAAAATCGCGCAGCTCAACGAATTCATCGCGCGCTTTTCCGCGGGCACGCGTTCCGCGCAAGCCACCTCCCGCAAGAAAGAAGTCGAGCGGCTGCAAACGACCGAATTGGCGCGCTCCAACATCCAGCGGCCGTATATCAAATTCGACATGAAGCGGAATTCCGGAAAGCATCCGCTGGAAGTCCGCAGTGTCGAAAAATCCTACGGCGATCTGAGAGTGATTCCGCGATTTTCCGCGTCGGTGACGCGCGGAGAAAAAATCGCGCTGATGGGCCGCAACGGCGCCGGAAAAACGACGCTTCTGAAATCGCTGGTCCTCAACGCGCCCGGCTTTATCGAAGACGACGACCGCCGCTTTGAAATCAACGGCGGCGAGACAAAGTGGGGCCACGAAGTGGCCGTGGGCTATTTCGCACAGGACCACGGCGAATCCATCACCAAAGGAATGACGGCCATCGAATGGCTTTGGCAGTTCGATCCTTCGGCGTCGCAGCAGGAGCTGCGCGGGCTGATGGGACAAATGCTCTTCAGCGGCGAAGACGCCTTGAAGCCGACGCGCGCGCTTTCGGGAGGCGAATCGGCGCGGCTGATTTTCTGCCGTCTGATGCTCCAGAAACCGAATTTCCTGGTGCTGGACGAGCCGACGAACCACCTCGACCTGGAATCCATCAACGCGCTCAACATCGCGCTGCAGCGCTACGACGGAACCGTGCTGCTCGTGACGCACGACCATGACGTGATCGATGAAGTCGCGACGCGCATCTGGCATTTCGAGGGCGGCAAGGTCGAAGACTTCAAAGGTCCGTATGAAGAATTCGTCGCTTACGCCGAAGCCAAAGCGTCGTAATTCAATTCCTCTGAACTGCTTTTTTCCTTTCTCACTCTCTACTTCTTAAGTTTAGGTTTAGAACTTGGGGCACGGGAAAAATCCGTGCCCCAAGTCTTTGCCTTGCTGACCGGCGCGCCTACTCCTTGGTGGCGCGGTCGATCAGACTGGCGATGTTATTGTGCAGGCTCACGCGGGCCGAGTCGTGGAGATACATCATGTGGCCCGAGTCGTAGTAATCCAATTTAACATTCTTCTGCAATTCCGCGGGTAAGCCGAGGTGTTCCATAGTGAATTCCGTGGCGAAGAACGGCGTAGCCAAATCGAAATAGCCGTTTTCCACCTGCACGAGGAGCTTGGGATTGGTGATCATCGCTTGCGCGAGATCGCCTTCGACGTTCGGGCCGCTCGGGAAGAAGCCGCGCGGACCGCGCGATTTGCGCGTCCAATTCCAACCGCCGCCACCGCCGCTGGTGTTGTGATAGACCTCGTCTTTTCCGAATTTCAGCTCATCGTGGTTGTACTCGTTGACGAGAGCGGTATACGCGCCGCCGACGGCCGGACCTTCGGGATCGCCCTGGGAATATTCTTCGAGCAGATCAGCCGTATACCCAGAGAAGCGCGCGTCGATGCGTCCGGTGGTGAGGCCGCGGCTGCGCTGGAGTTCGGCCATGAATTGCGGCAGGCTGACGCGGAGGTCGGCCTTCATTATGTAGTCTTCGCTCAGCCCGGTGAAATAGGAGAGCTTCTTGGCGACGGCTGCTTTTTCATCGGCCGGGAGCATTGCGCCCTTGAAAAGGGCGGCGGCATAGTCGCCCTGGGCGTATTTGCGGGCTTCTTCGATGAACGCCGGGAGATCGGCTGGCTGATCCTTCAGGACTTTGTGATACCACGCAACGGCGGCGTAGCTCGGGAGGTAGTAGACGAAGGAGCGGTCATCGCCGGCAGGAAACGTGATGGTGGTGAGATCGAGAACGGAAGAGATCAGGACGATGCCGTTCAAGTGGATCGTGTAGTGGCTCTGCAAATAATCGCCTAGAGCGGCAGAACGGAACGTGCCGTAGCTTTCACCGATGAGGAACTTAGGAGAATTCCAGCGGTCGTTGCGGCTCAAGTAGGTGTCGATGAATTGCCCGAAAGCTTCGATGTCCTCGTCGATGCCGTAGAAGTCTTTGTTTTCGGCTTTGCAAACGGCGTGGCTGTAGCCGGTGCCCATGGCGTCGATGAAGACGAGATCGGTTTTGTCGAGAAGGCTTTCGCCGTTGTCGACGAGTTTGTAGGGAGCCGGCGGAGTGAAACTGCCATCGATCGTCGAGACGCGGCGCGGACCGAATGCGCCCATGTGCAGCCACATGGTGGCAGAGCCGGGACCACCGTTATAGAGGAAGGAAACGGGGCGCGTGCTTAGATCCTTGACGTCGCTGCGGGTGTATGCGACGGAGTACATCAGCCCGGTGGCTTCGCCTTTGTCGTTTTTCAGTTGCGTGGTGCTGGCGGTGGCTTTGTAAGGAATGGTTTGGCCGCCGATGCGGATGCTGTGTTCGGTTACGGAAGACTCTTCCTTGGTGTCGGCGGCAGCGCACTTGTCCGGAGCTTTCGCTTCGGGCGTGTGGCCTTCGTGCTCCGGCGCTTGTGCGGCCAAGCGCGTGGTCTGGCAAAAGAGTAGGAAAATTCCAGCCGCGAGAAAAGACAGAACCTTTTTCATCTTGATTGCTCCCCCTGGCAATTTATTTTCACGTTTAAGCTGTAATGCGGAGCGATTCTATGTCTCAGGGGCGGCAGAGTCAAAGGAAGCGAGTGGACGGTGAGTGGTGATTGGTGACTTGTGACTGGTTGAGAACGGACACAGCCAGGATTCATCGCGCAAGACCGCGCGATGGTGGAGAGGTTGGCTGTGCCACAAAAAACGACGCGGGAATGACGATGAGCGGCGGTCATGAAGGTTTCTTGGTTAGGTCGGGCTCGATGGAGGCGGGCCAGACGGGAGCAGGAGTGTCGGCGGAATCCATCGCAACGGATGTGTTTATTGCGGGCGCTGCGGAAGAGCTGGCGTTGGCGGCTTGAGGTGAGGGATTTGTGGACGAAGCCGAGGGCTGAACGACAACTGTGTGCGCAGGAGCGGATTCGGCTGGAGAGGATTGCGCCGCAGCGGGTTGAGCGATAACGGGTTTTGGGATGGTGGGATCTTTGTAGCCGTGTTCCCGATCGTAATCGATGGCGGGGAAGGTGCGGAGGAGAAGGCTGTTGATGTAAGCGAGGACGGAAGCGCGGCGAGCGGAGATGCGGTTGGTGGCCAGGAGGCGGTAGATGTTGGCGAGGGCGAAGTTGATGCCTTGACCGGTTTGAAAATTCTGAGACCTGGCAAGGAGATCTTGGGAGAGATCATCGGCCTCCTTTTGCCTTTGCAGGTCGCGATGATGAGCGCAGAGGCCGGAACGCGAATCGGCGGAAAGTTGACGGCATTGACGGCCGGCGGCGGTGCGATGAGAACAACGAGTGACCTCGTTGATGGTGGTTCGGTTGGTGGATTGGGCTTTCATTTGAATTCCTCGGATTTAGATTGACGAACAGAACTGCTGATGCTGGACCAGAAAACCGGGAGCATAAGGGAAGGTCTTTGGGTTGAGGCATGTACTCCCGGGTGTTTCACGGAAAGAGTGCGGAAGATGTTGAGAAGATTGGAGATAGCGATTTTGGCGATGCAAAAGAGTGCGTAAGAGTATGAAAACAAAGGGAGCGTAAAGCGTTTGGAATGAGATTGATGTGAGAAGGGGAGGAAAGGGCGGTTCAAAGTTGAAAGTTCAAAGTTGAAGAGTGCGAGATAAGGAGAGGTGGAGGATGACGCTCCGAGAGGCTCGGGGTAAACGCGGACGCGCTGACAGGTGGGGGCACAGAGGTACCGGGGAGACGAGGGGATCGTCGAAAGAGGAGAGCGCCTTACGTTCACAAGACATGGTAGCAGTATAGTTACCATTTGTCAATACATTTGTTTTATGTATGTAGTGGTTATTCGAATGAAGTGGGTTGGTTCGAACGAGGGATGCGGAAGTTGTGGTGAGGGAAGGAGTTGGCGGGGAGGTTATGGGTTTGATACGGCTGTGGAAATGTGTGGAAAAGCGGTTCGGAGGTTGGAGATCGGAATTTGGAAGTTAGAAGAAGAGGAAAAACCCGCACCCCTGCAAAAGCGGCAAGAGTGCGGCGCTCAGCTTAACTGCTTGGCTACGTACTTTTCAAAGTCAACATCATATGCGAAAGTATCACACAGGGGGACTACAGCCCATGAGCGACCCAATTCCCGGTGATAGGCCCGTCGAGCTAGTCTCGGCGGCCATCGACAGCGACACCGAGCTGCTAGCTATCCGAGCGGTTCTCGGTGCGCTGGTCCCATTGAAGCGTGAGGGTCGCACGCGGGTCCTCGATTATGTCTTGAAGCGACTTGGTGTGGCCGATTCGCCGCTACCTTCGGCGGCCACAGCTTCGAGCCTCACGCATTCAGTCGATACATATGTAACGTCGACGGCATCGGAGTCGCGGGGGCAGCCGAACGACATTCGGTCGCTCACAAGAGAAAAGGAACCTCGAAGTGCAAACGAGATGGCTGCTCTCGTGGCGTATTACGTCACCGAGCTCGCCCCTGAGCCCTATCGCAAACAGAGCATCACCGCCGACGACGTTAAGCGGTACTTTAAAGACGCTCAATTCCGATTACCATCGAGTCCACAGATGACGCTAGTCAACGCGAAGAACTCGGGGTATTTGGAATCCTCGGGCACTGGACAGTACCGACTCAACCCGGTCGGATACAATCTCGTCGTCCACAATCTACCCACCAGGACATCCGGCAAGAGCATTCCTGAGAAACCGGGTAAGAAAAAGGCTTCGCGAAAAGGCAGATAGGACTTGAGGTCCGTTGCAATGCCTAGTCGTGAAGAAGACCTGAAAATATGGGAGGCTCTCTGGAAACGTGTCGAGAGTTTCGGCGGGGCTCTCTTCCGATGTAAGGCTAAGAACGTGAATACCGCCGAGTTGCGGCAACAGGCTCGGGACCTCGTGCGCGATTGCTACTTCCGGGACGCCAAGCAAGGTTTGCAAAGACTTGGGGTCACCGACACAACGACGAAAGGGCTCGATTCCGAAATGCAACGCCTGATCGGGCTGGCAAGCGGGAAAAATAGCAAGGTCTCGTACCAGAATGTGATTCGGGAAATAAAGGCGAAACGCAAGGAGATAGAAACTGGCCTTGAGTTTCTTATCGGGGCCGAGAGCCCGGCTTCGAGGACTTCTGTTGGGAGCGAAAGAGCCATCCTTGCAACGCTTGAGAGAATGATTCCGACGGCTGGCGCATCTTACAAGCAGGCTCTGCTCGATGTTCAACAACAGGGCCGCATCTCCTACCGGGGCACAGCGGCGGAACTCCGCGAAGTTGTAAGAGAAGTTCTCGATCATCTTGCTCCTGATGCTGGAGTGACGGCGTCGGCAGGATTCAAGCTAGAAGACGGTCTGAAGGGACCGAGTATGAAACAAAAGGTGAGATTCATCCTCAAAGCACGCAAAGTTCCGGAGGCCGCAAGGCAAACCGCGGAAGATAGTATCAAGCACCTAGATGAGAATATTCCTGCCCTTAGTCGTTCTGTCTACAATCGTGGTTCGATGGATGTTCACACAGGAAGAACGAGAGAGGAAGTACTCAACTTCAAGCTCTACGCAGACGCGGTCCTCGGCGAACTCCTGGAAATACATAAGGCTGCTACGGTAGTCGCGCCAAAGCAAGCGTGAGAATCGAAATCGTATCCTCGCAAACTGAAAATCTGCTACCGAAGTTGCAAAACTGGAGTTGGGTTATGCTCGCTTTATGTCCGGCGATCTGGAAACCACGCTTCTCTCCGTCTGGCAGCAGGCATTAATCAACAAGAAGAAGACTGTCGAGCTCGACGGCGACACTTACCCTGTGCGGCAGACTGCGAAAAGCAAATTAAAACAGGTGGATTTTCGTTTTGAGGATCGAGAATTGCCCCCCTGAAGCCGAACGAAGTTCACTGATGTTGAATCTTCCATGTCGCCCACTTCTCGAAGCTCTTCTTATTCTTCTCCAGGACCCTTTTGTATTCGGCGTGTGACACATTGGGTTTTATCTCGAAGTCTCTGAAAAGCATAAATATGAAGTCTTCCACGCAAACTCGAGACGTTGGGAAGTGAATTCTCTTAATCGTTTTTTCGTTAATATGCAGATGCGGGTAGGTAACACCCGGGTCGTTCGGATGCCAGTGATAAGAAACGATCTCTTGGCCGCCTGCATTCAAGAGCGTATAGCTGTACTCTTGGGTTTTGGCTTTGAATTGCCCCGGCTGCTGCGGATCCGCAGCAGTTCTAAATATTTGAGTAGTTGACGCTTTGTAGTCGGTATAGTCGCGGCTGATGAGGGCCGCGTAAGGCTCATAATAAATCTTGTAGAGTTTTTCCGACTGCTGGAAGGCCGTTAAGTAGTGGTTACTGAGGCAGTGCAGACTTTCTCGCAGAAAGTTTACGAATGTGTCCGCCGCTTCTTTTGGCGTTCTTCCGGGCACGCTTTTTCCTCGGGAGAGGGGCGAGGATTGCTAATTCAATAACCCCGGGGCACGTATCAGAATCCAGTGTACGGTACTTTCCTTGCTTCCATCCATTGATAAATTGTTTAGCGGAGATATTCAGTACACGCCTAGCTCGTGACTCTACCATCGAGTCAAATTCGCTCTTGCTCGCCCATTTGACAGCAACCATCTTGTTCTTCTTGATAGGCATGGCTTCTCCCAGGGATTGAAGGAGGCCGCGTACATGACCATTGTATGTCAAGTCGTTTTTTACTGCACAAAATTCCCACAGCTTTTGCACGCTTAGATAACTCCTTTGCTGTGAGCTTGTTATAGGGCAGTGCAGCGCGTAGCGTCGGATGATGCCACCGGAGTCGCAGAGCTGGAGTTGGGTTATGCCCGCTCTATGTCAGCCGATTTAGAGTCTGCCCTTCTCTCCGTCTGGCAGCAGACCTTAATCGACAAGAAGAAAACTGTTGAGCTTGACGGCGAGAGTTACGCCGTGCGGCAAACGGCGAAGAGTAAATTAAAACAGGTGGATTTTCGTTTTGAGGACCGGGAATTTCGCGGGTTGGAACAGAATCCGAACACCAAATCCAGGTGGGCGAAGATGGCGAGGGAGGGCGGACAGGTGATGCAGTTTTTGGAGCGGGGGAAATACATTGCGGTGGTTGTGGATGGGAAGGTTCATGCCTATGGGTAGGGGCGGGTGTCTGTGGCAAGGCAAAGGGCACAGACAGGATTCATCGCGCGAAAACTACGGAGTGCTGAGATAAGGACGGAAGAGAGATTTCTCGCTGCGCTCGAAATGACGGTCAAGGAAGGCGAGGAGAAAATAAAAGAAAAGGGGCACGATGTTCCGGCTGCTGCCCGGAATCTTCGATATCGTGCCCCGACAAGTGCTAGTCAGGATTGAGGTGGACTAGCTGTTGCCTAGATATTCGACGTGGCAGTAGGTGCCGAGGCGAACGTTATAGGCGAGGTACCAGCCGACGTGGTCGGGATCTTCGTAGATGACGATCTGGTCGGAATCCCAGAGCCAATCGC
>JBAQJX010000139.1:0-9729 GCA_049641765.1 Candidatus Acidiferrum sp. | reverse complement strand
GGAAAACAGTGCCCAGCGTAATCGAGCGTCGGGAATGGCGGACGAAATTGCGGAAAAAAACGGCACTGGACTTCGGTGGCGATTTCGAGCTCCTGCGCGGCGCGGCGTTCGGCTTCGAGTTTCGCGGCGGCGGCTCGGCGCTTGGCTTCAAGGGCGTGCGTGACCTCGTCGAAGCTCACGAGAGTGAAGGTGTTGCCGTCGACATCGCGGAAGCGAGCGACGACGCTGCCCCAAACGGTGGTTTCGGCGCCGAGAATGGGAGAATCGGCTTGAGGTGAACCAGTGCCCTTCTCGAAATCGTATTTCAGGCGCTTGAGGCGTGGAGCGGAATGAAAACGGACGCCGCGTTTGGACCATTCCTGAAATTTGGTGAGGACATCTTCGGCAATCAAGACGACATGCGTCGAACGGCCGATGAGTTTGTATTCGGGAGTGTTGGGCTTGGGAACGACCAGGGCGAGGACCGTGGAACCGTCGGGAGGCGCGACAGCGACGAGGCGGTTGCCGGACTGAAGCTTGGCGTCGTAGGCGAGATGAAAGCCGAGTTGGTCGACGAAAAAGCGGATGCTGCGGTCGTGGTTGCGGACGAAAATGTTGACGCACTGGATGCTGAGGTGCGGAGCGGGGGGAGGAGCGGCAGACATAGGAGAGATTATAAAGGGAGCGTAGGGATCGAAGAAAAGGATAACGCAAGACACTAAGTACACGGAAATGCGCAGAGAGAGGAGGGTGAGAGAGAAATGCAGATCCCTCGCCTCGTTCGAGATGACAAGCTTTGTTGATTAATCTCTCCAACCAAGCGACTCTGCAGGAGTTAGGACGGCCGGCTGGAAACGAAGCGTTGAAGGTTGGCCACACTTGGTTTCAAGGTTTGAGAGGACAATTCGGATTCGTGAAATGTTCAGGCAGCGTAAATGCGGTGAAGTCAGAATAGACTAATCCTATGGCAAGGTCGCCGTACCTTTTCCAACGCCGACTCAGCTCCTCAGATTTGACCTTCACATCGAAATACGGCCACTCATAGGGCCACGTCGAAACACCGATTTGGAGGACATAGCTTCCTTTTGCTAGCAGCCCGTTTCCCTTTTTGGCTTTGGCGGTCTCATTCGCTCCGAATACGTTGGCTGGAACTAGAGCTTCGAATTTCTCCCCAGGAGCTAACAAGACGAATAGTTTCCTATCCGGTTCGTTCCCAAATGAAGGACCATTCGGGAGTTCAGCCACAGCGGAATGAACATCTGGGGCGAAGAGAAAATCCCTCTTCTCTCCCGCTTGGAGGTCGCGGGCTACCCGTACGATAGAAGGAGGCTCAATTTTGCGAGAGAGTATGACCGAGTGCGTAGAAATATTTGTGAACTGCAATCGGAGTCTCAGAGAGGCAACAAACGATTCGCCGTCCACGTGGCAGTAGCTCTGGCTCACGACTTCAACATGTACGGTAAGGAGCTCTTGCGCGGGCTTGCCGAGTACGTCGTCAATTTGCGCCATGGCAGACTGCGAGAGTCCCAGAGCGCCCACGAAAAGCAGCGTAATCAACATTTTCCACATAATTAGCTCGCCCTGACGGTCCTTAAATCCGAATGTAGAATCCGGAGCTCCGATGCCCCACTCGTTACTCATAATCTGTACTCTTCTGAGCAAGGCCGCAATCATAAACTGACATATCATTCAGCTTGTGCTGGCGTGACAGCAGGGGGCGAAGTGGGCGACAATTTGCTTGGAGTTGTTGCCTGAGGGTGCGGACTAAAGCCTTAATGCAGGTGGGAAAAGAGGGTGGGCACGAATGACGGCGCGAATTTTGGATGGGACGAAAATCCGGGATGAGATTTTTGCGGAGTTGAAAGATGAAGTGGCGATCCTTTCCTCGGCGGGGATACGCCCGGGGCTGGCGGCGGTTTTAGTGGGAGAGAATCCGGCGTCGCAGCTCTATGTGAAAAGCAAAATCGCGGCATGTGAACAGTTGGGAATGGCAAGCGGACTGCTCACCCCGGACGCAAGCGTGACGACAATGGGCATGCTTGCGATCGTCGAGGACTTGAATCGCGACAACGACACCGACGGAATCTTAATTCAGCTGCCACTGCCGCCGCAGGTGGATACGAAGCGCCTACTGGAAGCGGTCGATCCAGCGAAGGACGTGGACGGATTTCATCCTGTGAATTTGGGGAAGCTGGTGAGCGGGCGGCCCGGGCTGGTGGCGTGCACGCCGGCGGGCTGCATGGAGATTTTGCGACGAAACGAAATTCCGATCGAAGGCGCAAACGCGGTGGTGCTCGGCCGCAGCGACATCGTGGGTAAGCCGATGGCGCTGCTCTTGATGCACGCAAACGCCACGGTCACAATTTGCCATTCGAAGACGCGCAATTTGCCGGACGTCGTGCGGCACGCGGACATTGTCGTGGCGGCCATGGGAAAAGCGGGCTTCGTGCAAGCCGATTGGATCAAGCCGGGCGCGGCGGTGATCGACGTGGGGACGAATCGTGTGACGGATGCATCGGAGGCCGAAAAATTGTTTGGGAACTTCCCTGCCCGGCTCGAGAAATTCCGCGCCAAGGGCAATACGCTCGTGGGAGACGTGCACCCGGATGCGGTGAATGTGGCGGGGGCGATTACACCAGTGCCCGGCGGCGTCGGACCAATGACGATCACCATGCTGATGAGCAACACGGTGAAGGCGGCGCGGCTACGGCGCGCCAAAGCGATTCCACGAACGATTTCCGCTGGCGGGCCATCGAGCGCGGGCGGACGCTAAACAAAGATCATGCGGCGTATCGGCTTGACAGGTGGGATAGCGAGCGGCAAGAGCGCCGTCGCGGGAATGCTGCGTGGGTTTGGATTTCATGTGATTGACGCGGATGCGCTGGGGCATGCGCTGATCGAACCGGGTCAGCCGGCCTATGAAGAAGTTGTCCGCGAATTTGGAGAGGGCGTGAAGCACGCGGACGGGCGAATCGACCGTGGAAAACTGGGCGCGGTGGTATTTGCTGAGCCAAAGAGGCTCGAGCGGCTGAACACGATTGTGCACCCGCGCGTGGAAGCAGAGATCGTGCGGCAGTTTCAAGAGTGGGAGAAAAACGGCGTGCGCTATGCGGCGTTCGTGGAAGCCGCTCTGCTGGTGGAAGCCGGTTACCAAAAAAATCTGGATGGGTTGGTCGTGGCGTGGTGCAAGCCGGAGCAGCAAGTGGAACGATTGCGGGCGCGGGGGCTGAGCGAGGAAGAAGCACGGCGTAGAATTGCGGCGCAGATGCCCGTCGAGGAGAAGCTGCGGTATGCGACGGAAAAAATCGACTGTTCGGCAACGATAGAAGAGACGAAGAAGCAGGTGAGGGAGTTCGCCGAAAGGCTGAGGCAAGCGACGGCGGAGAGCGTCTAAGAGAAGGAAGGAAATGAAGGACAGTGGGATTGAGTTTCGCCTAGCGCAAGGAATGAGAAATTCGCGTGCGGTATGATGGGGACAGATGGGGTCGAGGAAGGATTGAGAGATGAGAACGGGAAAAGCTTCGAATGTGGTCAGACTTGCGATTGTGGCGGCGGTGCTGATTTCCGGCGCGTATTGGGCAGGAGGACGCTGGGGCCAGCGCCAGCCTAGAAAAGTGGAAGCGTTGCCGTTGCCGCTGTCAGCGGGTGCGCGCGTGGAAGAAGTCACCGACCGGGACGCGGGATTGACGGACGAAGAGTCCATCAACGTTAGGGTTTACCGCGAGACCTCTTCGGCTGTGGCAAACATCCTCACGAAAGCGACCGAGTACGATTTTTTCATGGACCCGGTGCCGGTGGAAGGCGCTGGATCGGGATTTGTGATCGATCCGCGCGGCTACATTTTGACGAATTTTCACGTCGTGCAGGATGCGCAGTCGATTGAAGTGGTGCTCGGCGATAAAACGCATTATCCCGCGAAATTTATCGGAGCGGACCAGCGCAACGATGTCGCGCTGATTAAGGTCGATCCGAAAGGCAAAAAACTGGAAGCGTTGCAACTGGGAGATTCCTCGAAACTGCAAGTGGGGCAAAAAGTGTTGGCGATTGGGAACCCGTTTGGATTTCAGAGCACGCTGACCACCGGAGTGGTGAGCGCGCTCGGGCGAACGGTGCAGACGAGCCAATCGACATTTATCGACGAAGCGATTCAGACGGATGCGGCCATCAACCGGGGAAATTCGGGCGGCCCGCTGATCGATTCGCATGGAGATGTGATTGGAATCAATTCGGCGATCTATACGCCGAGCGGAACGACAGCGGGAATCGGGTTTGCGATTCCGATCAATACGGCGAAAAGAATTGCGCACGATTTGATGACGGAAGGAAGAGTGCGCGAAGCGTTTTTGGGAGTGCAGACGCTTTCCGTTGGCGGATGGCTTTCGCAGGCGCTGGATTTGCCGGTGCAGGAAGGGTTGCTGGTGGAACACGTGGCCCAGGGAGGGCCAGGGGCCGCGGCAGGATTGCATGGCGGCAATCAAGAGGCGCTCGCGGGAATGCAGAGGATTACGATTGGCGGAGACGTGATTGTGGCGATTGACGGGCAGAAAATTGGAGATCAATCGGACATGAATTTGGTTTTGAACCGCAAGAGGCCCGGAGATAGCGTGACGGTCACGGTCTATCGCGGCGGGAAGAAGTTGGATTTGCCGGTGAAATTGGGCGAAAGACCCAGCAATTGAGTTGTGGGAAAAACTGTTTGGGCGGGGCTTGCCCGTGCCGTCCGGCGGATTTGCAAACTCTTCAACGCGAAAATTCGGCGCGATACGTTTGGCGCTGCGATTCAGACAAAGAAAACCACGATTCGGCGATATCTCTAACGCGTTCCAAGGCGCGCTGCATTTCCGCGTGCTTGGCTTCGAGGAGTTCCACGTTGGCGTCGGGCGGAACGTAGACAGGCGGCGCAAAAAGAATTACGGCGCGGGCGAACGGGGCGGGTAAGAGAAAGTGATCCCAGGTTCTTTCGAAAGTTTTTCCGCGGTCGACGCCAATGTGAAAGACGAGAACGGGACACCCGGTTTTCCTGGCAAGCATGACGGGGCCAGGCTTGGCGACGTAACGAGGGCCGCGAGGGCCGTCGATAGTGAAGGCACAATCGACGCCTTCCGAGAGACGACGCGCCATGACTGCGAGGCCACGAAGACCGCCGCGTGAAGAACTTCCCTGTGCGGTGCCGAAACCCAGCCATTCGATAACTTTGCGCGTCCACTGGCCGTCGAATGCAGTTGTGTTCATCACGACGACGCCGTGATTGCGGTGCCACCAGACAATGGGAATGATGATGCGATGCCAAAAGGCCCAGATGCAGCGCTTGCCGGAGGCGTGAACGCGTTCCGCGTTTTGCCAGCCGTGAACTTCGTAGCGCAACGTGGGGCCGAGAATTCGAATCACACTGTAGACCGCGGCAGCGATGAACGGGATTTGGATGCGGCGGGACCACGGCAGGTCGGGAAGACGCGTGTCGTAGTGAGCGCTCGCCGGTTCGCCGGTGATTTTTTCGGCGCGATCCTGCGCGGGATCGGGAAGAGCGGCGCCGGTTGCTTCGGGAGCAGTCATAACATTGTGAGCGTTGCCCTTGTGCGCGCGTCTGGACGCACCGGAGAATAAGGCCACGTGACGTATAGTATAGGCGAGAGTATCCTGCCCGGCTCGTCGAGGACGCATTGAAAGTGCAACCCAACCAATACATGCCTGCGTGGACGCGACGCGTGTGGTTGTGCGCGGGGGCGTGCGCGATGCTGTGCGCAGGAGTGTTTGTCGCGGTCGCAGGAACGCCAGACCAGCCTGCTGGAGATAGCGTGGGCGTGATTGAGGGCGAAGATATTTCCGTGACAGGCCCGATGAGCGTGGATGTGGTTGGCGGGCAAACGAAAACCATTTTGCGAAGCGGCAGCGACGTGCGCGTAAATTCCGGCCAGGCGCGAATCAGCCTGGTGGAAGGCGGCCAGATTTCGATTTGCGGCCCGGCCCATCTGTCGGTGCTCAAATCGGGCGGGACGTTGACGGTAGCGCTCGAGAGTGGAGCCATCCACGCAAGGGTATTGCAAGAACCGGCGCTGACGATTTACACCGCGCAGATCCAGGCGCAAACAGTGGCGATCGGAGATGAACCGAGAGAGATTCTGGTGGGTTTCGAGAATCCGGGAATGATGTGCATTCGAACATATCATGGTGCGCTGCGCGTGGAACAACAATTCACAGAGCGCAGCGTGATTGTGCCGCAGAGCGAAGATGTGATGCTTGCGAACGGCGACATCGACACCATGAACAACGGAGCGAGACACTGCAATTGCGATTTGCAGATCGCCAAAGCGGTGAAGATGCCGGCGGATGTAAGCAACACGCCAACAGCAACGCAAGAAGCGTCCAGCCGCGCTACTGAAACGATGTCGAACGACGCGGCTCCCGCGGCGAACGCTAAACCAGAAGCGAAAGAGGATCTGGTGTATCAGGTGGATATGCCGCCGCTGCGATTCGATGCGAACGCAAAAGTGCAGCCTCCTCCGGATCCGAGCTTGATGGTGATTGTGCGAAAGGTGCACGTGAGGCCAACGCTTATCTTTCAAGGACGCGTGGAAGGCGAACAAGTGGCCACGGCTTTGGCGACTCCCGCGACGAGGGCGCCCGCGAATAAACCGGCAAGCCCTGCGCAGAGCTCCGTGATGGAAAGGGTGCGATCGTTCTTTCGAAGACTGTGGACGCGAGGCGGCTGAGGGGCTCCTCGTTTCGGAGAGTTGCCAACCTTCCCTGGGCGTAAGAAAAAAACAGCGCCGTAATTCCCTTCGGATGCCGTGGAGGAACTAATTCGCATTGAGCTTCCTGCAACTCTTCATTTTTGATAGGTTTATAGAATAGAAAGACGACGTCGTCCTCTCGCCACGGGATGACCTTCGCAATCATCAGGCCGCCAACGTGTTATTCGGAGTTCCACAATGAAGATGAAGATTTGGGAACTCGCCGCGGGCAAACGCTTGTATCTGAAAGCGATTGCAGTTGCATGCGCCGTGGTTTCGGGCGGGTGCGCGAATTCGCCGGGTTCCATACCGATCATCGACAAGACCCCGCCGACAACTCCGACGAATCTGACGGCGACGGCGGTATCGCCCGCGCAGATCAACCTGAGCTGGACGGCATCGACGGACAAAATCGGAGTGATCGGATACCCGGTGGAACGCTGCGAGGGAGCAGGGTGCACGAATTTTGCGCAGATCGCCTCGCCCGCAGGAACGACTTATAACGACACGGGATTGGCGGGGTCGACTTCGTATTCGTACCGGGTAAGTGCGGTGGATTCCGGGAACAACGCGAGTCCGTACACCAGCCCGGTGAGCGCGACGACGCCCGCTGGAGGAGGCGGAGGCTCGGTTTCCGTAAGCATCACGCCAAGGCGCGGAGGAGTCACAACTTCACAAACGTTGAGCTTCACGGCGACAGTGACGAACGACGTCGGAGCAGCGGGCGTTACGTGGAGCACGACGGGAGGAACGCTGGCGGGGCAGACAATGACCGCAGCGAGCTTTTCCTCAACCGCCGCGGGAGCATTCACGATCACGGCCACGAGCAAGGCGGACAATACGAAATCGGCAGCGGCGACGATTGGCGTGACGGATTTGAGCGGGATGCTCACCTACCACAATGACCTGTCTCGCGATGGGGCGAACACGAGAGAGTTTGCGCTGACGACGGCCAATGTCGCGACGGCGAGTTTTGGCAAACTGTTTTCATGCGCGGTCGATGGCGCGGTTTATGCACAACCGCTTTGGATGCCAAACCTGGCCATCGGCGGCGGAACGCACAATGTGATTTTTGTGGCGACACAGCATGACAGCGTTTATGCCATCGATGCGGACACGGGCAGCGGAACGACGTGCACGCAGTATTGGAAAATGAGTCTGCTGAACGGCGGGACGCCGGTGAATCCGGGAGACACCGGAGAAACCGGCGACATAACGGAAGAAATCGGGATCGTGGGAACACCCGTCATCGACCCGACGAGCAGCACGCTCTACGTAGTTTCGAAGACGCTTGAAGGTTCGACGTATCACCAGCGGTTGCACGCTTTGAGCCTCGCGAGCGGCGCGGAAAAATTCAATGGGCCGGTGGACATCACGCCGGCGATCACCGTGAGCGGCAGCGGGGATACGGGAGATTCGAGCGTGGGGTGCACGGGCGCGGCGGGAAGCGTGCCTTTCTGTCCGTTGCGCGAGAATCAGCGCCCCGGGCTCGCGCTGGCGGGCGGATCGGTTTATGTGTCGTGGGCATCGCACGGCGACGTGCAGCCGTATCACGGCTGGATCATGAGTTTCAGCGCGTCGAATTTGCAGACAGCGCCGGTGGTGTTCAACGATTCGCCGAACGGCAGGCAAAGCGGGATCTGGATGGCTGGAGGCGCGCCCGCGTTCGATGCGAGCAACAACCTTTATGTGATTACCGGTAACGGAGATTATGACAACACGGTGAGCGATTACGGCGACACCATGTTGAAACTGAACAGCGCGCTGGCAGTGCAAGATTGGTTTACGCCAAACGTGGAAGCGACGCTGGACTCCTCCGATCTGGACCTGGGATCGGGAGGAGCGGTGGTGTTGGTGGATTTGCCAAGTTCGACGGTGCCACACGTGTTGATTGGTGGCGGAAAAGGAACGAATTTCGAGGGCCAGGTTTACGTCGTGAATCGCGACAATATGGGACAGTTCAACGCGAACAGCGACAGCGTGGTGCAGGAATTTTCGCTGGGAAGCGGAATTTTTTCGACCCCAGGATTCTGGCAGAACACAGTCTACATCGCAGGAGTCGGTCTGAATCTGGAGGCGTTTCCCATCAGCACGTCGAATAGCACGCTTGCCGCGCAGCCGAGTTCACAATCGGCGGAGAGCTTTGGATTTCCGGGAGCGACTCCATCGATTTCCGCTTCAAACACGACGAATGGAACCGTGTGGGTGATCGATTCGAGTAATTATGGAGCGAGCGACACGAATCCGGCCGCTGTTGCGGGACCGGCGGTATTGCACGCCTACAACGCGACAAATTTGGGAAGCGAGTTGTGGAACAGCGGAATGGGCACGGGGAACACTTCCGGAAACGCGGTCAAGTTCACCGTGCCGACAGTCGCCAACGGCAAGGTCTACATCGGGACGCGAGGAAATGACACCACGCAAGGATCCGGCTCGGTCAAAGGAGAGCTGGACGTATACGGATTGATGCCGTAGAGACCACTCAGAAAGAATCGGCACCACGTAATGCATTAGTGAGGGATCCAAACAGGATTCTTTCCGACAGGATCGGAATCTCCGATCCCGAGCAAGTCGGGATCTTCGATCGCTTCGCTCAGAATGACAGATGATGCCGCGTCACATGCCTTCGTAGTTGGGGCCGCCACCACCTTCAGGAACGACCCAATCAATAATTTGGTAGGGATCAGCGATGTCGCAGGTCTTGCAGTGGACGCAATTCGCGGCGTTGATTTTCAGCTTCAGCGCGCCGTCGGATTGCTTTGCCATTTCGTAAACTGCCGCGGGACAAAAGTACTGGCAAGGATTGCCGTACTCGACGACGCATTTGGTCGAGCAGATGTTTGTGTCGGCGACGTGGAGATGACAGGGCTGATCTTCTTCATGGCGAGTGCCGGAATGATAGACGTCGGTCAAACGATCGAAGGTTAGTTTGCCATCGCCTTTGAATCGTTCGGGCGCGGGGCGGCCGTTGATTTTTTTGTAGTCCTCGAAACCGGCATGCACACGCATGGGATCGATC
>JBAQJX010000124.1:0-157730 GCA_049641765.1 Candidatus Acidiferrum sp. | reverse complement strand
GGGATTTTACCACGAGTATATACTCTGTGTCAAGTCAAATGTTAGTTATGATTCGAATCGGCGCGGAAGTGCATGGATTTTGAGGGGTTGGGCGGGGGCTGACTCACTTGATAGGGCTGTGGAGATGTCTGGAAAACGAAAGCGCGCGTTTGCTTCGAGATGGCGTAGCAATGGCGCCCGGTTACTGGGGAGGCCAGGGAAAGGTGTGTTGCTTGATGGATTCGTAGTTGGCGTCGAGGGCGGGTTCGAGGAGGAGAATGGCGGCGATGCGGCGAGCCATTTCCTGGACGTAGCGGACTTCGTCTTTGGTGAGGGGGCGGTCGAGGAGAGGCTGTTCGCGATAGGAGAGCCATTTCTTAATGACCTGATAGCCGCCGATCGTGTAGTCCCAGACGCGGGAGGGGATGTTGGACCAGTAGGCCATGTCGTTGAGATAAACGTCGCAGGTTTTCTCGCCGAGATGTTCGAGAGCGTCTTTTCCTGAAAGTCCAAGCGCGCGGGCGCCGTCGAGAAAGGCTTTATGCTCCACGGGCGAGTAATCGCGTTCGAGGAGTTTGCCTTTGCCGGGCATGGTTATGCCGCCTTTGCCGGCGTGGCCCCATCCGGCTTTCAAAGCGAGTTCTGCTTCCTTAAGATTGCCGCCGCCGACGCGTGCGGCAACGGCGATGAGTTTGAGTTCGGGGCGAAGGTCACCAGACACTACGCCTTTGACCGGAGATTCGGTGCCGAGCAGAGCCGCGATTTCGTGACCAAGGGTAGCCGAGGCTTGGAGGGCTTGTTTGGAGTCGGGCAGGGGTATACGCGGCCAGTCCTTTAGCAGAACCCTGAGATTTTCTTTTCTGAAAGCCGGTGAATGTATCGCTGCGACAACGTGGTAGAAAAGTGTGGAGTCGTGATCCCAGGAGACGGGGTTGGGTGCAAGATTCTTTAGGTATGCCCTCGCATCGTCGGACAGGTTTACGGCGTGCGTTCCGGATGTGGTCTTGACGGTGAAAAGCGGCTCTCTCGCTTGGTGCAGAACGAGTCGTGGAAAGAAACTGCTGAACCCGTTTCCAAAGTTGTCGGCGAGACCGGCTACGACCATTCCCCTTGAGAACTCGGTTATTGCTTCCCGCTGTCGCGCCTCTATGAAAACGTTCTCGTCAAAGACCTGCCGGAAGAAATCGGGGCTCTTTCGGCCGAGTAGATGCGTTTCGGGTTCCCAGTAGATCCAACGCTTATCAAAAGGCCTGTACTCGATCGGGACGAGGAACTCGGGACGGATTCCTCTTTTTTGCAAGAACCTTCGCGTCGGTTTTGGTTTGCACGCGTTCGAACCATCCATGGACGCGGGATGCATTCTTGCCATTTCATCGTCGGAGATTTCGGCGTCAAAGTAGTCCTTCATCCGTTTCTCTAGTCTCGGTCTGTCAATGTCAATTACAAGTTGGTCTTGCTTGCTTTGTACACCGGGAAAAGAAATGGGGAGCAATTGGGTTAAGAGCGGCCAATTTGGGTAAGCTGAATCTGAGGAAGTCGGAACGAGGGGGAGCCCGAGGTTAGTCTGCGGAATTACCACTTCATACTCTCTTTCGTCCGGCGCTGACAAAGTTTCGAGCAGAAGCTCTCGCTTGTGGTTTCCCCAAAAATTACGAAACTCAAGACGATCCGTTGGTTTGTGGTCCAATTTACGTGACAGCAACCCAATTGCTGTGCCGACTTGGATGCCCTCCCGATTCCACTCGGTCGAGAATATGCTTGGATCAGGCTTCCCCTCGGGCGTGAGCTTTCCTGTCTTGTACTTGTCGCCGTTGAGGGAGTCGATCCAGATGTGGTCGAATTTTTCGAGGTAGCTTTCGCGCATGCCAGTGAATGAAAGTCCGTCGAGCCAGGAATAATTTGAGATGAAGCAGATGACACCGTAGCCGGACATTTCTGCGATGCGGTGTTCAGCCATGCGATAGAACCGAACGTAAAGATCGTTAAGACCCTGGCCCTGAGGGCGTGGCGCTTTCTTGGTGGTTCGATAGGCGGTTGTCAGATTTCTTTCTTCTTCCACCGCGACTCCCGCGAAGCCATTGTAAGGCGGATTGCCGAGGATGACGAGAATAGGTGTGTCGCGCTTCACGTGCTCGGCGGCGTCGCGTTCTTCCTCGAGTTCGGGGAATAGGAGGTGCTTCTTGGGGCCTTTGGGTGGCTCCCAACCGGTAAGGGCGTTGGTAAGGAAGACGCCGATGCGTTCGTTGCCCTTTTCAGCGAGCGGAGCACCAAGGTTTTGGAGGAGCAGGCCGAGTTGGAGATGGGAGACGACAAAGGGAGCGGGAAGAAGTTCGAAACCGAAGACACGATTCTTGGCAGCTTCCTTGAGATCGGCGGCGACGAGGGCGTCGTCGCCTTTCTGCTTTAGCGTTTTGTGGATGTGGTTGAGGACTTCGACGAGGTAGGAGCCGGTGCCGCAGCAGGGGTCGAGGACATAGACGTTTTTGTCGGCGAGGCCATGGGGAAGATCGAGCTCTTCACGGAGGACAGTATCGACACGGGCGACCATGTACTGAACGATTTCGGGCGGGGTATACCAGACACCGAGTTGCTTGCGGAGATCGGGGTCGAAGGCCTGGAGGAAGGGTTCGTAGAAGTATTGAACGGCGTGGGCTTCCTGGAATTTGGAGAAGAATACGGGACGGTCGACGCGATTGAGGACGGCGGAGGTCCAGTCGAGAATTTCGGAAAGATTGAGGTCTTGCAGTTGGCCCGGGTCGGCGACTTCATGGAAGAGCTTGCGAAGGACAGGAACGCGGAGGTAATGCGCCGTGAGGCGCCAGTCAAAGAGGTCCTTGGAGGAGGGCTTGATTTGCTTCGACCAGAGAACCCAGGCGGAAAAGATGCCGTAGAAAAGAGTTTGTACAAGGGTGGAACGGAAGAAATGTTCCCCTTTTTCGCCCTCGAAAGTCAGGCCCAAGGCTTCTTCCAGAGCTTTGCGGACGCTGGCAAGCGCGGGCAGATCGTGCGTGCCGATGCGAGCCAGTGCGTCGCGCGCGTAGGAAGCAAGGAAGGAGGCGAGGTCTTCCGGTGCGGCAAGGGGAGCTGCGTGAAGCATGACACGGCGCACGTATTCGGTGAAGGTGACGTCGTGGGCGGCAGCAGTTTTTTGGGGATGGGCGGCAGCGTTCCAGAATTCCTTTTCGGACGAGGCGAGGCGGTAGGGTTCCAGTTTTACGGGCTTGCCGGAAGGGTCCTGTCCGACGATAAGAAAGTCGCGATAGTTGGTGACGAGAACGAGCCGATATTTTCCCCAATAGCGACTGACCTGCTCGCCCTCGGCGGTGACCCAAGCGTCGTCCGAGGTGGGCTTGATTTCGATGACGCCTCGTGCTGGGTTTTGAGGCAGGGACTTTTCTTCCACCTTGCGCTTTTTGAGCTGGTCTTCCGTGAAGAGGCCGCCGTCAGGGCTGCCTGCGCCGCGATTCTTGAGCTGAAGGACGCAACGCACTTTGGGCTTTAGAGTTTTGCCGATTTCGTTGAAGAAAGTCTCGAGCGCTCCGTAGTAGGAAGTTTCGTCGACGGCTTCGCCGCTGGAACGAATCTCTCGGAGGGAGGTGAGATAGGCTTCGAGGGCAGTCATGTGTGCGTTTAGGAGTCGATTAACAGTCGCGCCATGTTGTTACCACAGGAGCAAAGGCGTTGCAATGAAAGAGGGAATGCCGGTTGCGCAGCGATGGAGGGGCGGCGAAACAAAAGGGGGGGGTTTTCTACGCAAGGCCAGAAACCCAGAGAGATTTCTCTCTGCGCAAGCCGACACGTTTGCAGGAGCAAACGTGAAATGAAAAAGCGTCGGCTTGCTGCGTTCGAAATGACGGTGTGGGGCGGTGGGGGAAGGGAAAACGGGGAGAAGAGAGATCCCTCCACTGCGCGTCAGCGAGAGGCGCTGACGCTGCGGTCGGGATGACAATTTTTTGGGGGACAGGTCGGGCGGCTTTGACGGTGAAGCGAAGCTGGAGAGAAGAAAGCACAGAGCAGAGAGATTTCATTGCACAGAAAGCTTGCAATGGTGCAGGGGTCCTTCTATGCAGACCCAGAAGCGCAGAGAGATTTCTCTCTGCGCAAGCCGACACGTTTGCAGGAGCAAACGTGAAAAGAAAAAGCGTCGGCTTGCTTCGTTCGAAATGACGGTGTGGGCGGTTGGCGCGACGGAAGAAGCCGAGGCGCGAAATGACGGTTTGCGTGGCGGCGGGGGAGGAGTGGAGAGTTGCGGAAAGGCGAGGCGGTGGAGGGCGTGGCGCAAAGGTAAAAAAATGGAGGGATCAGAGGCTCGTCTGGCTGAGGTCGGTCCATTGAGGATTTAGGGATTCGATGAGGGCGATTTTCTTGGCGCGGTTCCACCGTTTGATTTCTTTTTCGCGGGAGATGGCGGCGCGGGCAGTGGAGTGGGGCTCAAACCAGACGAGTTTGGTGACATTGTATTTTTGCGTGAAGCCGGGGACGAGTTTTTGTTTGTGCTGGAAGATGCGTTTGGAAAGGTTGCCGGTGACGCCGATGTAGAGGACGCCGGATTTGCTGGCCAGGAGGTAGACGTGGAAGGTGCGTTCCATGGGGGCGGATTGTGACATTGAGGGGGCGCGCACTTCAAACGCGAGAAGAAAGAAAGCGGAGATTTTGTTGCACGAGAAGCGTGCGATGGGGGAGAGGGTTTTCTACGCGAGGCCAGAGAAGCAGAGAGATTTCATTGCACAGAAAGCTTGCAATGGTGCAGGGGTCTCGTTTCCAAGAAGGAGAAGAGAGATTTCTCTCTGCGCAAGCCGACTCGTTTGCAGGAGCAAACGTGAAAGGAAAAGGCGTCGGCTTGCTTCGTTCGAAATGACGGTGCAGGGCGGTGGAAGGCGAAATGACGGGGCGGTGGGTGGCGGTGGGGGAAGGGAAAACGGGAGAGGAGAGGTCCCTCCACTGCGCGTCAGCGAGAAACGCTGACGCTGCGGTCGGGATGACAATTTTTTGGGGGAGAGGTCGCGCGGCTTTGACGGTGAAGCGAGGGCGGAGAGAAGAGAGCAGAGAGATTTCATTGCACAAAAAGCTTGCAATGGTGCAGCGGTCTCGCTTCCATGAAGGAGAAGAGAGATTTCTCTCTGCGCAAGCCGACACGTTTGCAGGAGCAAACGTGAAAGGAAAAAGGCGTCGGCTTGCTTCGTTCGAAATGACGGGGCGGGGGCGGTGGAAGGCGAAATGACGGGGCGGTGGGTGGCGGCGGGGGAAGGGAAAATGCAGAGAAGAGAGGTCCCTCCACTGCGCGTCAGCGAGAGACGCTGACGCTGCGGTCGGGATGACAATTTTTGGAGGAAGCGGCGACCAAAGTGGAAGCTTTTCCGACAGGACCGGGATGACAATTTTGGAGGGGAAGCAGTGATCGGGGCAGGGTTAGGCACCGACGGAGGGGTTGGGGGAATGGGTGTGGTTAAGCCAGAGGTCGAGTTGATGGCTTAGGGATTTGAAGTCGACGGGCTTGGAGACGCAGGCGTCGCAGCCGGCCTGGATAACGCGTTGGTGATCGGTGACCATGGCGTGAGCGGTGACGGCGATGATGGGAATGTGGCGAAGCGATTGGAGATTCCTGATCCAGGTTGCGAGAGTGAGGCCATCTTCGCGGCCGAGCTGGACGTCGAGAAGGACGGCGTGGGGCGGCTGGGATTCGATCGCGGTGTAACTTTGTTCGAGATTTTCGGCGTAGACAGCTTCAAAACCTTCGGATTCGAGCCAGTCACAGAGAAGCTCGCGATTGGGCTGGTTGTCCTCGACGACGAGAATGCGGTGCTTCATGATTTTTCCACGAGGACACCGGGAACGGTACGGCGCAACTGATCGATGAGAGTTTCCTGCCAGGGTTGCTGCTTTTGAAGAAGCAAAACGGTGTTGGTGCGGATGTAGTCTTTTTCTTCGGGCGTCAGATCCTTGCTGGTGAGCACAAAAACAGGAAGCTCGGCGGTGCGGGAATTGGTGCGCCATTCGGCGAGAAGCTGAAAGCCGCTCACCTCGGGAAGAATGAGATCGAGAATGACGAGTTCGGGAATCGAAGAAGCGACTTGCGCACGAGCAGAGGCACCATCGGCAGCAGTGGCGACCGAGTAGCCGCTCTTCGAGAGGAGCTCGGCGACAAACTCGCGCGTGGGAGCGTCATCTTCGACGACGAGAATGGGGCGAATTTTTCCGATATGTTTGCGCTGGCTGAGACAACGTTCGACGGCGGCGAGGAGCGTGGATTTTTTCACGGGCTTGACGATGTACTCATCGGCGCCGAGAGAGGCGCCGGTAGCGGGCTGGTCCACGATGGTGACGAGAACGACGGGAATGTGGGAGGTACGCGGATCGGCTTTGAAGGAGGAGAGGAGTTCCCAGCCGTTGATGGGGCGCATGATGATGTCCATGGTGACGGCGCCGGGCTGGAGTTCGGCGGCCACTTCCAAGGCGCGGGAAGGTTGATCGCACAAGAGGACGTCGTAGCCGGCGGAGGTCAAATGAGATTGAAGAAGCTGAGCGGCGGCGCGGTCGTCCTCAATGACGAGGATGCGAACGGATTCAGGCGATGGAGCCGTGGCACGAGTTTTCGGAGAGAGTTTGTGCGCGACAACTTCGGCGGCGGGCAAGGTGAAGAAGAAGCAACTGCCGTGGCCGAGTTCGCTTTCGATGCCAAGAGTTCCGCCGTGGAGTTCGACTAAGCGGCGTGTGATGGCGAGGCCGAGGCCGGTGCCTTCGATTTTTTTGTCGCTGTCGCCCATGCGGTAAAACGCTTCGAAGATGCGCTGCTGCTCGGCGGGAGGAATGCCGGGGCCGGAGTCGCGGACCTCGACGCGCACGGAGCCGTCGACGAGAAGGGCGGAGAGGCGAATCTCGCCGGATTCGGGAGTGAACTTGATGGCGTTGCCCATCAAGTTCATCAGGATTTGACGGAAACGAGTAGGATCAGCACGGACGCTGAGATTGGGAGCGGCTTCACGCACGAGAGATTGAGATTTCTTGTCGGCGAGGGGACGCATGGTGTCGAGGACTTCGGCGAAGGACATCGGGACAAGAACATTTTCGATGGTGAGCTGGAGACGGCCGGCTTCGATTTTGGAAAGGTCGAGGATGTCGTTGATGAGGCTGAGCAAGTGCTTGCCGCCGGTGTGAATGTGCTTGATGTAACGCTGCTGGCGCTCGTTGAGAGGACCGTAGCGTTCTTCGGTCAAGAGTTCGGAGAAGCCGAGAACAGCGTTGAGAGGAGTGCGGAGCTCGTGACTCATGGTTGAGAGGAACTGGTCCTTGAACTTGCTGGCGCGCTCGAGCTCTTCGTTGGCGTGAAGGATGGACTGGGAATAGGTTTCGAGAGCGCTCTTGGCGCGGACGAGTTCCGCGGTGCGAGCGTTGACGCGCTCTTCGAGTTCGTCGCGAGCTTCGCACAGGGCTTTTTCGTTTTGCTGGATTTGGGCCAGCATTTCGTTGAAGGCGTCGATGAGAAGAGCGAGTTCGTCGTTGGCTCGGCCGAGGGAGGCGCGTACGGAATAGTTTTTTTCGCGTGAGACGACTTTGGCTAGCTCCGCGAGTTGGATGATGGGTTGGGCGAGGGCGCGACGGAAGACCGAGGAAACGAGAAGCGCGGCAATCAGGCAGACTGCCAACACGATGACGGCGATGCCGAGATATTCCTCGAGGCGAGTATTCAATTCCTGAAGGTCGGAGCGGATGTAAACGGTGCCGCTGAATTTTCCCTGAAAGACGATGGGCCGGACGAGGACGATTTCTTTGCTCTCGAACCAGTGAGATTCCAGTTCGCCGGGAGTGAGAGGCGAAATCGATGGAATTTTGCCGGCGGGATTGCGGGAATAGGAGGCAAAGAGAGCGCCATTTTTCGAGTAAATGCCGGCGGACAGAATGTTGTGAGCCGCACGCAGAGCCGAGAGAGTGTTTTCAGCGGATTGGGGGTCGTTGAAGAGGAGAGCGGAAACGCTGTTGGCGCTGATGATTTGAGCTTGCGTCGAAAGATTGCGGACCAAGGTGGAGCGGAAGGTGAGCATGTCGTAGGCGATGAAAGAAGCGCAAGCGAGAAGGAGCGCCGTGCCGCTGACAAAGAGATTCATCCAGGTGAGTTTGCGGGCGATGGATTTATGCTGGCGCGCGATCATGGGGATTAGTCGGCTCCTCGCGCGCTGCGCTGGACGCTGGCAGCAACCTTCAGAAGTTCTGAGCTCAGAGTGAGCTTGGCGTTTTCCGCGCTGGCGAGATTGATTTCGAAGCGGACGCGGTCGCCTTCGAGGACGAACTGAATCATGCCGCCGCGCCGCGCGAAGCCAGGCATATCGCTGACGGTGAGAACGCCGTTTTCATCGAGAGCGGTAAGAATTTCGCTGAGATGTTTTTCTTCATTCGAAGAGATGAAGAGGATGCGGCAATCGGCAGCGTCTTGGGGCTTGGAAAAGCGATGCAAGACGACAGGTTTGCCGTCGAGAGATTCGCCCGCGAGAGTGGAATCGAGAATCGAGCCAAATGGATCCTGGCCAAGGACGCAAACGGAAAAGGAATCACCCTTGGAGGCAGGAATGGAGTCGGGCCACTTGATGAAGCGGCCGAAATTATAAAGATAGGTGGCTTTGACTTGATATTCGCTGGGCTTCTGCTGTTGCGCGGACAAAATGATGCTGCTGAGAAAGAAGAAGGCCAACGCAGCGAAGACGGATAAAGCAAAGCGCCGGTTATCGAGGCAGCGCAAGTAGCCCTGCGTGTTGAATGCGAAGTGGAAGATGTGACGGGCGAGTCGCATGAATGGGGGCCGGTTCACCTTCTCCAGGTAATTTTTCCGTAGGCGGCTCGTTTGATGCCGACGATGGTGTCGACATCGGATCCGAACTCGGCGTGGTGGGGTTGAAGAAGGTTCTGTCCAACGACGGAGAATTCCCAGGCAGAAGCGGGGTGCCAGCCAAGGCGAAGGTCGGCGGTGGTGTAGGCGTCCACGGTTTGCGCCGGGAGCGCGGAAGCGTAACGCAGGGTTTGGTCAAACTCGAATTTTTTCGGAAGATTGAAGAGAGACTGGATTTCAAACTCGTGGTGAGGGCTGGAGCCGTTGTCGGAGACTGTGTTGAGGTCGTCGGTGAAGCCTGGTTTGTCGTGCACTTGGAGGTGGAGGTAGGAGTAGGAGCCTTTTAGTTCCCACCAGCTGACCGGCTTCCAATCGGGAGCGATTTCCGCGCCATAGGTGGCGCCTCTTAAAGCATTGGCGAGCGGCAGTTCGAGAACCAAGTGAGCGGGCGGAGGAGAAGTCTCCAGGAACCCAATGCCGGGGCCGTAGCCATAAAGATTGTCGTAGTCGTTGTGAAAAGCGGAGATATCGAGATATAAGCCTTTTGCGAGAAGCGTTCGGTAGCCGAGTTCAGACCCGATCATTACTTCCGAGACGAAGTTCTTACTGCCAACCACGCGGAGAAAAACGGGCGGATTTGCCTCCAAGAAGTCAGTGAGCTGTAAGTCCTGATCGAGACGCGAGGGAGTGCGCACGGCCCGCGAAACGGCGGCCCAGATGGTTTGGTGTTTCGTGAGAGTCCACAACAAGCGCGCGTCGGGCTGGATTTCGAATCCGCTGTAATTGTTGTGCTCGAATTTTGAGCCGAAGGTCAACGAGAGACGGTCTGTGACAATCGGAATCTGGTCTTGAAGAAACCAGCTATAGATGCTGTCGGTTTCCTGGTGAGGTTCAAAATCGAGCGTCGGGAAGTTCTGAATGATGGTGTCCGGGCTCCAGCGCGCGCCGACACCGGTCAGCAGATCCTGGTTGCCTTTAAGTTTGAAGTGGTAAAGAAAATCGATGTCGAACGTGTTGCGGATCTCGCCGAGTTGGGGGCTGAGTTGCGACGTCCGATCGTAATAGGTCTGCAACTGAATGTCGGAGTCGCCGGCGAGCTGACGACGCCATCGCGCAAGGAAATTGCCGCCGGAATCATCGTGAGGAGCGTCGATTATTTCGACAGAAGGGGGAGAATACAAAGCGACCGCAACTCTTTCACCGTCGCTCCCCTCATACATATCTCCTTGAAAAGTGAAGGAATCGCGCGTGGAAGGATCCCAATCCGTTCGAAAGCCGAGTTGCCCCGTTCTCCAATCGTCGAAATTTTCCCCGTCGGGATGAAACTCAGGGCCGCGAATGAAACCTTTGCCGTAGATGCGATAGTTGAAGCCCGAGCCGTTGCCCGATCCGTAGCGAACTTCACCGATGCCCTGGTCCACGTTTCCGCTGGTGGTGGACGCCAGCGTTCCATGGGTGTCCTTGGCGCTTTTGGTGATGATGTTGATTACGCCGTCAACCGCGTTCGCACCCCAGATCGTGCCTCCTGGTCCGCGGATGACCTCAATCCTCTCGATATCTTCCAGCAGCGTGTCCTGCAACTGCCAATACACTCCTGAGAAAAGCGGCGTATACACGCTGCGTCCGTCGATCAAGACAAGCAGAGACTTAGAGAACTCGCCGCCGAATCCGCGGATGCCGATGGCCCAGTGATCCGAGTCGATGCGAGCCACTTCTACGCCTGGAACGAGACGCAGAACCTCGGGAATGCTCGTGGCGCCCGAGCGGCGAATGTCCTCTTGCGTTAAGACGTACACCGCGGCAGGAGTTTGCCAGATTTTCTCAGGCTCCTTGGAGGCGGTGGTCACCTCGACATTGCCGAGTTGCTCGAGACTGAGCTGCTTCAGATTGTCTGAGGCAGGCTGGCTGCCATCCGTGGCTTGAGCCTGAGCTGTTTGGGATGGCAAGATGGGCATGAGAGTGAAAGCGAACACGCAGGACGAGATTCGAAGGAACAAAGCCGCGTGGGCCGGAAGTGAGCGAGAGTTGCGACGATGAGCGAAGTAGAGGTTCATGAGCTAGACTGACCAACCTCAGGACGCTAGCATTTCCGGAAGCGAAGCTTGGTTAAGGTTTGCTAATAATAATCAAACAGTTACTATAGAAAACCGGAATGTTCCAAAGAGAATGAGTTATGGGAGAGACTTGGATGCAAAAGGTACAGGTCATGTTCCGGAATGAAACGCAACGTTGAGTCTGTTCATCACCAGCGCGTCGTAAGTTTGGCGAGAGTAGAGGTGGAAAGGAAAACCGGTGATTGAAAATCGTTCCGTGCCACCGGACGGGGTGCTGCCGCATGTGGCCTATCAGGACTTGAGTAAAGCCATCGTATGGCTGAACAAGGCCTTTGGTTTTCACGAACACTACCGGTACGGAGAACCGGTCAGTGGAGCGCAGGTGCATCTGGGCAATGCGTGGATGATGCTCGAACAGGGGCGAGCAGGAAGAACAAGTCCAGCGGCGCTCGGATCATGGACGCAGAGTCTTACGATTTTCATCGACGACGTGGAAGCGCACTTTCGGAGAGCAAGACAAGAGGGAGCCAAGATTCTGGAAGAGCCGCACGAAACAATATACGGGGAATTTCAATATGCGGCGGAGGACCTGGAAGGGCACCACTGGCTTTTCTCGCGGCACGCGAAAAACCTGAGCCCAAACGAGTGGGGCGCAACGATTCACGAAGCAGCTTCCCGGCTTGTGGAGCTGCGACGGCCAAGGTTCTGCTATGTGGAGATTCCCGCTCGCGACGTTCACAAATCGGCGGAGTTTTATGAAAAGGTCTTCGGATGGCATATCCGGCACCGGGAGAGCTTGCGGCCGAGCTTCAATGATGCGACGGGCAACATGAGCGGAGCGTGGGTAACAGGCAGAGAAGCGTTTGCCCAGCCGGGAATCTTGCCGTTCATCTGGGTGGATGACATTCGGGCTTCGGCCGCAAGAGTTACGGCGAACGGAGGCGAGATGCTCGAAACTCCTCACCCGGATTCGCCGGGCGGGACTTCGTGGATTGCCACATTTCGCGATCCTTCTGGAAATGTACTGGGGCTCTATCAGGAAGCAGTTGCCTGAGAGGAAAAATCATAGCCACGGTTTTGAATGGCGGGCGGGTGGTGTAGTACGCTCTCCGCGCTCGCGGGAGAGACAAATGAAACTAAAGATCAGAAGTGTGTTGGCGGGTACAGTGTGCGGAGCATTTTGCTTGCTGTCGGCCAGGGCGAACGCGTTGCCCGTTCCACAATCAGCCGAAGAAAAGTTTGAAATTTCAGTTCCTGCGTCCGTGCATGCCGGTGCGATTACTGGACGCGCGTTTGTAGTCGTGAGCACAAAGGACAAGCCGGAGCCGAGGCTGGTGGCTGGGAGCTGGGGCGATTCCGGGCCTCTGTACGGAGTCGATGTGAATGCCCTGGCGCCGGGACAGGCGGCGGTGATTGACGCCAGCACGTTTGGCGCGCCGGGGCACAGTTTGCGCGAGATTCCCCCAGGCGATTACTACGTGCAAGCGATCATGAACATTTATACGGAGTTTCACCGCGCCGACGGGCACACCGTATGGCTGCACATGGATCAATGGGAAGGGCAACACTTCAATCGCTCGCCGGGAAATCTCTACAGCGAAGTGCAGAAAGTGCATCTGGACCCAGGGGCGGGATATGACGTGAAGCTGAGTTTGACGCAGGTGATTCCGCCGATTGAAGAGCCCGCGGACACGCCGTGGGTGAAACACATCAAGATCCAAAGCGAGATGCTGACCAAGTTCTGGGGACACCCAATGTATATCGGGGCGATTGTGCTGCTGCCGAAGGGGTACGACGAGCATCCGAACACGCACTATCCGGTGATTTATGAGGAAGGACATTTTAGTCTGCGGCCGCCTTTCGGATTTTCGACGGAAGAGCAGAAGATTCCTCCCGAGATGCTTGCGCGACTATCCGATCTGAATCGCGAGACGGGCCACGAGTTTTATAAGTCCTGGAATTCGGACAATTTCCCGCGAATGATCGCAGTCACGTTTCAACACCCCACGCCGTACTACGACGATTCGTACGCGGTGAACTCGGTGAACAACGGGCCGTACGGCGACGCACTGGTGAAGGAGATGATTCCGTATCTCGAGGCTCACTTCCGCATGATTGCGAAGCCATACGCGCGAGTGCTGACCGGCGGCTCGACGGGTGGGTGGGAGTCGCTCGGGGTGCAGGTGTTCTATCCGGACTTTTTCGGAGGAACGTGGACACTGTATCCGGATTCGATCGATTTTCGGCGGTATGGAACGGTGAACGCGTATGAAGATGACAACGCATTTTGGGAACCTGGGCACACGTGGGTGAAAGTGCCGCGAGCTATCGAACGCACGTCGGAGGGGCAGGTCGAGATTACCGTGCAGCAGTTCAGCGAGCAGGAAGCGGTATTGGGGAGCCACAACCGTTCCGGCGAGCAGATTGAAATTTGGGACGCGGCGTACGGGCCGATCGGCGACGACGGCTATCCAAAACCGCTATGGGACAAAAAAACGGGCGAGATCGATCATAGCGTAGCTCTGTACATGCGGGATCATGGGTACGACTTGAGCTACAACATTCGGACGAATTGGGCGACGCTGGGGCCGAAGCTACAAGGAAAGATTCACGTGTATGTAGGCGACATGGACAATTTTTATTTGAACTTGGCGGTTTACAAGCTGGACGAAGAGATGAAGAAGCTGACGAATCCGGCGTGCGATTGCGATTTTCAGTATGGACGGCCGATGAAGGGGCATGGGTGGCAGCCGACGTCGACGGCGAATCTGGTGAAGTGGATGGCGGAGCACGTGGAGAAGAATGCGGGGGGAGAAGATACGAAGCCGTGGCACTACTGAGATAGGGAGATAAAGGAAGTAAAGGAGATAAAGGATTCGTCGATGTCGTGCGCATTGTGGAGCCACACTGCTATGCTGGAGAAGTGAGAATTTTGGTTTGGAGACGGAAAGCAGGCCATGTTTGAGAACCTGACAGAGAAACTGCAGCGAACGTTCAAGAATCTGCGCGGACAAGGGAAGCTCACCGACGAGCACCTGGACGCAGCCCTGGCAGAGATTCGCGAAGCGCTGCTCGAAGGCGACGTGAACGTCGGCGTGGCGGACGATTTGTTGACGAACATTCGCGCGAAGTCGCTGGGCAGCGATGTGATGCTGCAACTTTCGCCGGACCAGCAAGTGGTGAAGGTGGTGCGCGACGAACTTTCGGCGATGCTCGGGAAACATGCGAAGCCGCTTTTCGCTTCGCGGCCGCCTTCGGTGTGGATGATCGTGGGCTTGCAAGGCTCCGGCAAGACAACCACGACGGGCAAATTGGCGAAATGGTTGGTGCAGCATGGGCACCGGCCGCTGGTTGTTTCCACTGACGTGTACCGACCCGCAGCGCGCGAGCAGTTGGCGCAGGTGGCGAAGGCGGTGGGGACGGCATTGTGGCCCGGTGCCGGGACGGACAAGCCGCTGGAGATTGTGAAGGGCGCGATCAAGGAAGCGAAGCTTTCCGCGAGCGATGTGATCGTTGTGGACACGGCCGGCCGTTTGCATATCGACGACGAATTAATGAACGAACTCATTCTGCTGAAGAAAGAGTTGCAACCGAGCGAGATTCTGTTTATCGCGGACGCGATGATCGGACAGGACGCGGTGCGGTCAGCCGGAGAGTTTCACAAGCGGCTCGGACTGACGGGAGTGATCCTGACGAAGCTGGATGGCGATGCGCGCGGAGGGGCGGCGTTGAGCATCAGCAAAGTTTCCGGAGCGCCGGTGAAGTTTGTGGGGCTCGGCGAAAAGTACGATGCGCTGGAGGGTTTTTATCCGGAGCGCATTGTTTCGCGCGTGCTAGGCATGGGCGACATCATGTCGCTGATCGAGAAGGCGGAGCAGACGGTCGACAGAAAGGCGGCGCTGGATCTCGAGCGGAAGTTGCGCAAGGAAGGATTCACACTCGAGGATTTTCGCGACCAACTGAAGCAGATTCGAAAAATGGGTCCGCTCGAGCAACTTGTGGACATGTTGCCGAAGATGGGGCCGCTGCAGAATTTGCCGAAAGACGCGAAGGTGGATGAGGGCAAGCTGAAGCAAGTCGAGGCGATCATCAACTCGATGACGAACCAGGAACGGCGCGATCACAATGTGATTGATGGAAAGCGGCGCAAGAGGATCGCAAAGGGTAGCGGGACGACCGTGCAGGATGTGAATCAGGTTTTGAAGCAGTATCTGCAGATGCGCACGATGATGAAGCAGTATGGAGCGCTGGCGGCGCGGGCAAAGATGAAGGGATTGGGGAAGCTCGCCGGGTTGTCGTGAAGCAGCGCTTCGATAGGCCAACTTAGTCGCGCGGCTTTAGATAAAGGTCGGTGGTTTTCAGAGCGAGGGCTTCGGGATCGAGGTCAGTGCGATTGCTGAGCACGATGATCGTGAGATTCTCCGTGGTGAAGCGTTCGATGACGGTGCGAAAGCCGCTTGTGCTTCCTGTGTGCCACATGCGCGGATGTCCTTCGTAGGGATCCAAGAACCAACCAAAGCCGTAGGAGACGGGCTTGCCTGGATGCAGGTTGTCGTCATTGGGTGCGGCGGGCCAAAATGTGGACGAGCCGTCGTTTAATGTGGCTGGGAGCAAGGCGGGCTGCATTTCTGCGGCGGAAAGCAGAGTGTGATTGCGAAGAGCGTCGTCCCATTTTGCGAGGTCTTCGAGATTCGAATAGATGCCGCCATCGCCGAGCGTGGCGGAGGTGGAGCTTTGATCGGTTTCCTTCAGGGCATCGCTTCCTTTTGAATAGCCGAAAGCACGGTTCGCGATTTGATTTTTGCCTTTTTGATAGACGATGGTGTGGTCCATGTGCAGGGGCGTGAAAATGCGCGCATGGAGGAAGTTGCCGTAGGGCTGGCCGGAAACTTTGGTGACGATAAGTCCGAGGACGACGTAGCCAGAGTTGCTGTAGGACCACTTTGTGCCGGCAGCAAATTTTGCTTTGGATTCGAATTCCAAGAGCTTCAGAACCTGCGCGTCTTGGATCTGGCGCTCTGAGGTCCAAACCCACGAATTGCGTTTGGCTTCAACTCCCTCCATCAAGTCTTCATAGTCTGGCAACCCACCGGTGTGATTCAAGAGGTTGCGGACGGTAATGCTGTGGCCATACGCGGGAAACTCCGGGAATATCTCGGTAAGAGTTTGGTTGTAGCGGAGCCTTCCGTCGTGGACGAGAAGCATGATGGCCATGGCGGTAAACTGTTTCGTGAAGGAGGCCAGGCGAAAGTTCGTTTGCGAATCGATTTTCGCGAAAGTTCGCAAATCGCGAACACCGTAACCTTTTTCAAAGAGCGTGCGTCCATTTTTTTGCACCAGTACCGCTAAGCCGGGCGCGTCTTTTTGAGTGACGGCGGAGAAAATCGCATCTGTTTGTCGGTCAGGCGTCACGATGGAGACTTGCTGTGAAACTGCGGAGTCCGTAAGAAAAATTGCAATGGCAAAGAAAAGAATCGCCAGCTTCATCAGACCTCCCGCACGCGCCGAAGAGAATAACATTGCTGGCCGCGTTCATCTCTCCGTAACACGGCTGCGGTATCAGTCATGGTCCCCGTGAAAAGCCATGACACGCATTGCGCTTGACGACCCGCGGCTCTATCTCAACCGGCACCTGGAATGGCTGGAGTTCAACCGGCGTGTGCTGGAAGAAGCGCGGGACATCGGAAATCCACTGCTCGAACGCGTGAAATTCCTGGCGATTACGGCGAACAACCTGGATGAGTTCGTCGAGGTGCGAGTATCGAGCTTTCTCCAGCGCATCGAACATGGCGCAAGAGAAATCAGTCCGGACGGTTTAACCGCGGAACAGGAATTGGAAAAAGTTTCGGCGGCGATGCAAGTGCTGGTTCGCGATCAGTACAAGTGCTGGAACGAAGAATTGTTGCCCGCGCTTGCAAAGGCAGAGATTCGCGTCTTGCCGGTGGGCGATCTCGAAGGGAAGGCTGCTTCGGCAGTAAAAACTTTCTACGAGCGGCGCGTGTCTCCGATGCTTACGCCGGTGACGGTTGACCCCTCGCACCCGTTTCCACACGTTTTGAATAAGGCTTTGTGCGTTGCGTTTCTATTGCGCCGGAGAAGAAGCGGAAACGGGAAGCCTTATTTCGGGGTGGTGACGGTGCCGCGAGCGCTGCCGCGGTTCTTGCGAGTTCCTGCTTCGAACGGCGGGATTCATTATGTGCCTCTGCAAGAGATCGTTTCGGCTTATGCGGCCAAGCTCTATCGCGGATACGAAATCCTGGCGTCGGCGCCGTTCCGGATCACCCGGAACAGCAATCTATATCTGGAGGAGGAGGAGACGCGAAGCCTGCTCGATGCCGTCGACTCGCAAGTGGCCCAGCGGCGCAAGGGCGACGCGGTTCGACTGGAAATCGACGCCAGCGCGAATGCGGACATCATTGACCGGCTCATCTCGATGTTCGAACTGGACGAGTCGCTCGTCTTTCGCGCGCAAGGCCCAGTGAATTTGCAGCGGCTCTTTCATTTGTATGAAGAGACGCCGCGGCCCGACCTGAAATACGCGCCGTTTTCGCCGCGGCAAGTACGCGTGGGACATGATGCTGATTCGATGTTTGAAGCGATTCGACGCCAGGGATTTTTGCTGCACCACCCCTACGAATCCTACGATACGGTTGTGAATTTCCTGCAAACGGCGGCGAACGATCCTCGCGTTTTATCCATGAAACAAACTCTCTACCGCACAAATTCGGAATCGCCAATCGCGCGTGCGCTTTTGGACGCAGCGGGAAAGAAGGAAGTGACCGTCGTCGTGGAGCTGAAGGCGAGTTTCGACGAAGCTTCCAATATCCGATGGGCGCGAAGCTTTGAGGACGCGGGCGTACAGGTTTTTCATGGGCTCGTCGGGCTTAAGACCCATGCAAAGCTTGCGCTGGTTGTGCGAAACGACCCGGACGGGAAAATTCGGCGATACGCACATCTCGGCACGGGAAATTACAATCCTTCCACGGCGCGATACTACAGCGATCTGAGTCTGTTGACGCAGGACGAGGCGATCACCGGGGCGGTCCACAACGTTTTCAATTTTCTAACGGCCTATGCGGAGCAGCCAAATTACAAACCGCTCTTTGTGGCCCCGCGGGACTTGGCAAAGTCGTGTCATGCGCTGATCGATCGAGAGGCGCGACACGCAAGACGCGGACGCCCAGCACGGATTATCGCGAAGGTGAACGCAGTGATCGATCCCCCGATCGTCCAAGCCCTATATCGGGCTTCGCGAGCAGGCGTGGAGATTGACCTGATCGTCCGGGGCCAATGCGCGTTGGTGCCTGGGTTTCGCGGCGTCAGCAGCCGGATTCGGGTGCGCAGCATCGTGGGGCGATTCCTGGAGCACAGCCGGATTTTCTATTTTGAAAACGGGGGGAAGCCGGAGGTTTACCTGGGAAGCGCGGACTGGATGCCGCGCAATCTTTATGAACGCGTGGAAGTATTGTTTCCGTTGAAAGACCCACATCATTGCGAACGCGTCTGCGAGGAGATACTTTCTTCCTACCTCGCCGACACCCGCAAGGCGCGCATGCTTGGGCCGGACGGCATCTATTCGCGCCCGCGCGCCGTGCGCAACGGCCATGGTTTTTCTGCTCAGGAGCATTTCATGCGCCTGGCAGCGAGCGATAGCAACATCCCGCAAATTCCCGCGTTGCGAGCTCGCAGCGTCGTTTATACTTCTACGGCAGTGAAAACCCCGCCGAGTGGCGCCCCCGAAGAAGAAGGTTCGCTGGACTCATCGAATGCAACCGTATGATTTGATCGTCATTGGCTCAGGACCAGGCGGCCAGCGTGCCGCCATCCAAGGAGCAAAGGCCGGGAAGCGCGTCGCAGTAGTTGAAAAGCAGGCTGCCATCGGCGGTGTGTGCATCAACACGGGCACAATCCCGAGTAAGACGATGCGCGAAGCAGTCCTGCATCTTTCCGGTTTCTATTCAAAAACGTTCTACGGTTCGAATTACAACGTAAAAGACAACGTGACCATGGGGGACTTGAACTTCCGCGTTCAGCGCGTGATCGAGAACGAGGTGGCGGTCACCCAAGATCAACTCAGACGCAATAATGTGGACGTGGTCCACGGCTTTGGGAAGTTTCTCGATGCGCACCACCTACGCGTGGAAAACGGCAACGGGTACGCGGAACTGGAGGGCCAGTATTTCGTAATTGCGACCGGGACGAAACCGGCGCTCAATCCAAAAGTTCCGCTGAACGGGCGGAACATCATCAATAGCGATCAGATTCTCACCATGCCACAGATTCCAAGAACACTGATTGTGGTCGGCGGTGGCGTGATCGGCGTTGAATACGCGTGCATGTTTGCGACCTTGGGTGTGCGAGTGATTATCGTGGAGAAGAGGCCGCGGCTCCTAGAGTTTGCCGACACGGAGATGGTTGAAGCTCTGACCTATCACATGCGGGATCATCGAGCCACATTGCGCCTCAACGAGGAAGTCGAGAGCGTGGAAGAGTTACCGGACGGAAAGGTGGCAGCGAATCTTGTCAGCAAGAAGCGAATCAATGGCGACGCGTTGCTCTACGCTGTGGGACGGCAAGGAAACGTGGATAAGCTGGATCTGGCCGCCGCTGGGATTGCAGCCGATGAACGCGGCCGCATCAAGGTCGACGCAGATTTTCACACATCCCAATCGCATATTTTTGCCGTGGGAGACGTCATCGGCTTTCCGAGTCTTGCATCCGTTTCGATGGAACAAGGACGAATCGCGGCGGCGCGAGCGTTCGGGCTGCAGGTGCAGACCGATCCCGCAAGCTACCCGTATGGGATTTACACGATTCCACAGATCTCCTTTATCGGCATGACGGAAGAGCAACTTACCGACGCCGATGTTCCGTATGAAGTTGGTTTGGCTTACTACCGCGAAATCGCCCGGGGGCAAATTACCGGACATACGGATGGCAGGCTAAAATTGCTGTTTCACCGCGAAACCCTTGAATTGCTCGGAGTCCATATTTTTGGAGAAGATGCAGCCGAGCTGCTGCACATCGGACAAGCCGTCTTCAAGCTCAAGGGCAAAATCACGTACTTCATCAACACGGTCTTCAATTATCCGACGCTAGCTGAATGCTACAAGACGGCGGCGTTCAACGGGCTCAACCGCCTCGGTTAATCTTCTGTCCCCCCAAAAAGCCTACTAAGTCATTTTTATCGCAAAGATTTCAGTGAATGAGGCCGTCGAGGAGAAAAATGTCCGAGCCGCCATCGCCGACTGCTGCGTAGATGAATTTGTTTTGCGCGGACCAGTACACGCAGCGAGCAATGAATGAAGCGTCTTGGACCGCTTAGATCTTCCTAAGCCCATCCTTGCCGATATTCCCGGCGCAGATAGTCGTTGGCCTGGGCGACGTTGGTGACGCGCATGTTGGCGCCGTCGTAGTTGATCTTCTTGCCCGCGCGAAGCGCGACCACTCCAAGAAGCATGACCTCTGTTAGGCGCGCAGCGTATTCGAACGGGCAGGAGGTTTCAACGTTGCCTTTGGCTGCATTCACCCAGTTCATTTCGTGATCCTCATTTTCGATGCGCGGTAGCGTCTGAGGCGGTTTGCCGTAGGAATCGTTGAGCGACTTCGGGAGAAGGCGAGGCTTCAATCCGTAAGTGTCGTGAATCAGCTTGCCTTTGCTGCCGATGAGCAGGGCTCCGCCGCCTTTGTTCAATTCTTCATCGCCAAGCTCTTCCGGTTTGTCGGGCATGAGGCCTCCGTCATACCAGGTCAACTTGACGGGCGGCATGGAGCCACGAGCAGGGAATTCATAGAAGGTTTGCGTCGCGTGCGGGTAAGAGACTCCGTTGAACGGCGTCGAGACGGTCTCCACAGTTGTCGGCAGGCCGAGTTGCAGCGCCCACATAGAATGGTCGATCAAATGGGCGCCCATGTCTCCGATGGCGCCGACACCCCAGTCTGACCAGCCGCGCCAATTAAATGGGTGGTAGATGGGGTGATAGTCCACCTTTGGTCCGACACCTAGAAAAAGATCCCAAGACAGTTTGTCAGGAACAGGGTAGTTACCCGCGAGGGCGGCGGCGAGGCGCTCGTTAACTCCTTGGCCGTTCCAGCGAAGAGTGTCAGCGGGCTCCTTCAGCGGTTCAGGACGCGGAACGCCTTGAGGCCAGAAGCCCAGCGGCCGATTGGTCCAGACGTGGACTTCACGGACCTCACCGATGGCGCCCGCTTGAATGTATTCGACCGTGGTGCGTGCGTCGTTGAAAGAGTGACCTTGATTGCCCATTTGCGTGGCGACTTTGGTTTCTTTGGCGCGGCGTGCAAGTTGGCGGGTTTCGTCAATCGACCAGGTGAGCGGCTTCTGAACGTAGACATGCTTGCCCAGCGCCATGGCGGCGAGTGCGACGTGCGCATGCATGTGGTCGGACGTGGCGACGAGGACAGCGTCGATGTCTTTCTGTTGGTCAAACATCTCGCGATAGTCCTGATAACGCTTGGCCTTTGGCAGGTGCTCGTTCTTTAGCCGGATCATCCTGTCGAGACGAACCTTTTCCTTCGCGCGATCGAATTCCTCGACTGGTTGGCCGGGTGCGGGCGGCGGAGCAGACCCGTCCAAGCGTTTTTGCAAGGTCTGGATTTCCGAGTCCAGCTTGGCGAACGACTTGTCCGCGTAGCCCCAGTCGACGTCGCAGAGCGCAACAATGTTCTGGCTGGACATATTAATAAGATTGGTGCGGCCCATGCCGCCGACGCCAACGCCCGCGATATTCAACATGTCGCTGGGCGGAGTAAAACCGCGTCCGAGGACGTGTCGCGGAACGATGGCCATCGCGGCACCGCCGGTGGCGACATTCGTCAAGAATGCGCGGCGCGTGACTTCCTTTTTATCACTCATAAGATCTCCCTTGTGTTGCGGGCATTATCGCGCTCTTAGAGGATCAATGCGATTGTTAAGTTCAGAGACTAAGAATGGGTTACGGAGGGGGCGGAAAGGACCAGCCGAACACCATGGGTGGGACTACACGGTCTGGGTCAAATTCGTGCCAGAAAGAGAACAAAAGGGCGACTCGACTCTCCGATTGCCGCAAGTGCCCGGACAGGCTAAGATAGTTAGCGGAGGCATTTGTTAGTGCTCACTATTCGTTTGTCACGTATTGGGAAAAAGAAGAAGCCGTTTTACCGCGTCGTGGTCATTGAGAGGACGCGGCCCCGCAATGGGCGAGTCGTGGAAGCGGTGGGGACGTATGACCCGCTCAAGAAGCCCGCGGAGATTAAGCTTGACTCCGAGCGTATCAAACATTGGCTCGGAGTCGGTGCCCAACCCAGCGACACCGTGCGAAGCTTCATCCGACAACAGAAAATCGCGTAATTCCAGCGAAATCCCCATCTCTAGCGCGTCCCCCGTCAGAGCGGGGACGCTTTTCCACGACTTGTGGAAAGTCGAGCACGAGGAGGTGAAGGATGAAAGAGCTGGTCGAAGCCATTGCCAAAGCCTTGGTGGACCATCCTGAAGACGTGGAGGTGAGGCCGGTCGACGGCACGCAAGTCACCGTCCTTGAGCTCCGGGTGCATCCAGAAGATCTCGGCAAAGTGATTGGCAGGCAAGGGCGCACCGCCAAAGCGGTGCGTACGCTTCTTGGCGCTGCAGGAATGAAGTTAAAGAAGCGCTACACGCTAGAGATACTTGAAGATTGAGTCCAGCAGCCCAACGATGGGTAGTTGTCGCGAGAATCCTCCGGCCCCGCGGCAATAAAGGTGAAGTAGCCGCGGAACTCCTCACAGACTTTCCCCAACGGCTAACCGAAATGAAGGAAGTTTTTCTTGGAGCGCTCGGCGGCTCGAGAGAAGCGGAGCCGCGGCGCGCTGGGTTGATTTCCTGCTGGCTGAGCCAAAATCATAAGGGCCAAGCTGTCTTCCATTTCGAGGGCTGCGCCTCCATCTCGGAAGCGGAAAAGTTTCGTGGGCTCGAAGTGTTGCTGCCGATCGAGAAGCGTGTGAGTCTTCCCGTGGGACAGTATTTTGTCGATGACCTCATTGGGTGTTCGGTCTTCGAAAACTTTCCAGAGCTGTCGGTGGTCTCTTCCTCCCCGTGTTCCTTGGCAAGTGGTCCGTCATTGCTCGGTGCAGTCAAGGATGTTCAGTTCACTGGCGAAGGCGTGGCCGGCACGCCTCTTCTTGCAGTGGACACAGCAGACGGAGAATTGCTCATTCCTCTTGCCGAAGACATTTGTCTACGCATCAATACGGCTGCGCGGAGAATCGACGTGTTGCTACCTGAAGGGCTTCGCGACTTAAACGAAAAATAGATAGGCGGCTGTATGCTGTGACGAATGTCCGGTTTGCACGGCGGCGTTCGTGCCTCAGTGGATGTCGATAGTCGTGACGCTGAGCGCAGGAAGTGTGATGGTCATCGAAGAACCGCTTACGGCCATCGTTCCGATGGAGACAGGCACGAGAGGGTTCTGACCTTGCGTCGAAGTCGCCGTCATTTGGTACACGTAGGCCGTGCCCGATAGAGGTTGACCGCTAATCGCGGTTACTTGCGTTGCGGTGGAACGATTGATGGCGACGAATACGGTTCGGCCTGGCGTCGTGCTGTCCGTGCTGGCATAGACGACGGCGTTAGCCACGTTGCTGGAGGTGGTCTGAAGCGAAGTGTCGCCGAAGCAAGCGTTGGCGCCGTCGAAACCCCGGAAAGCCCGGAAGCCGCCAAGCGCGTAGGCGTAAGTTCCGTTCGGAGGCCAGAAGCTGGCAGCGAAGAGACCTTGCGCGCCGAAAATTCCCAGATCGTCCGCCTCGGCGATCGTTCCCGCGATGTGATTCCAGCCGCCATTCTCGTACTCGGTGATGGAGATTTTCATGCCAGGGTTCTCGGTGCTGATCTTGGACTGGAGCCGGCCAAGGATATTAATCGGCGTGTCGCCCAGTTCCTCATAAATCCAAGGATTGCTGTTGTATGAGTCGGTGAAGGTCGGGTCCCACAAGGCGCGAGGGCTTTGAACGATGAGTTGGACCTGTGCGTCGGTGAGCGTTGTTCCCGTAAGATCGATGGCTCTCGTTCCGTTGCCGTCGTATTCCTCGACGTACCAATGGAAGTCGTAGACATCCACCAGCGGCTTGCCGTACGCGGTAGACGCCGTCTTCAGCGCCTGAACGTACTTGTCCGGAAACCAATTGGTTCCGTTGGGTGTGGCGCTCAATTCTCCTTGCCAATTGTAGATGCCTTGGAAGCCGTAGTGTACGGGCCCAAAGATAACCAAGTTCGGAAACTGGCCCTTCAACGCCTCCGTTAGTGTGATGGTCTTGGCGATGTAATCGTCCGAGGTGACCGGGTTGGGACCTTGTACCTCGAGGTGAGTGGAATTCCAGAGTTCGGGTTCGTTGTCCAGGCTTATGAAAGTGGGATGAGAAGGGCTCGAGCCAAAGATTCCCAGTCCCGCAAATTTTTGGTCCAACGCCCAAGCGAATTCGTCCATATAAACGTTGTTGTCGGTCGTGGCGGGAGGCGGAGTGAGAGTGAACGGAGCAGTGGACGCCGTACTTTTCTTGTCGACAACGGGCCTGAAGCGGGAGAGATCGGGCGGATTGGCAACACTCACGGGCCCGTTCTCGTCCGCGGAAACAAGCCCCTGCAGTTGGAAGGTCACAAGGCTGGCCATGTCGTTGGCCTGGTCTCCAGCAATGAACTCACGTACTGCTTCCGCAGGTACGTTACTGCTGCTGAGATAGTCGTCGTTTTCGTAGAGGTAGTCGCTGCCGGCGTTCGATGCGTTGGTGATCCAATTGTAAGCGGTCCACCGATTGCCACCGTCGCGGTCAAAAGTCAGGAGCGGCGGCGCGCCCGTGATGCCGGAGTAGAAGTTGATTCCGTAAATGTAAGGTGAGATAGGCTTCGTAACTGCCGGATTGACGGTGATTGTAACGTCGGCCGTTGGGTTCGCAGGTGACGCGGAAACTTGAGAAGAATTGGCGCTCTCGCCCGCCGAGTTGAACGCCGAAACCACGTAATAGTAGGTGGTGCCGTTTGTAAGGCCAGTGTCGGTGTCGTTCGTTGTGGTTGGCGCCGCAACCTGTGTGTATGGTCCGCCGGTCGTGGTGGCGCGCTTCACGTGGTAGCCAGCCGCATTTGGGCTAGCCGTCCAGGCCAGGCTCACCTCGGCATTTCCTCCGGTGGCTTGAAGTCCAGTCGGCGTCGCGGGAGGAGCGAGAGGTGCGGCGGGTGTGGCACTTGCTTGATTCGAGTTGGCGCTTTCCCCAGCAGAGTCCAAGGCGGAAACCACATAGTAATAGGTCGTTCCGTTCGTGAGGCTAGAGTCTGTGTAGCCCGTTGTGGTTGGTGCAGCAACTTGTGTGTATGGTCCGCTAGTCGTGGTACTGCGCTTAACGTGATAGCTCGTTGCACCCGTACTGGAATTCCAAGTAAGGCTAACTTGGGTGTTTCCCGCAGTTGCTACAAGAGATGTCGGTATTGGAGGAACTACGACGGAAGCCACCGGCGTCGCGCCTGCTTGCGCAGAATTGGCGCTTTCTCCTGCGGCATTCAGGGCAGAGACTACGTAATAGTAGGCCGTTCCGTTGGCGAGGCTCGTGTCTGTGAAACTCGTCGTGGTCGGAGAGGAAACTTCAGCATAAGGACCGCCATTGCTTGTGGAGCGCTTAACGTGATAGCTCGTTGCTCCTGAGCTGGCGGTCCAGGTCAGACTGATTTGCGCATTCCCCGCTGTAGCTTGCAAACCATTCGGTGTCGAGGGAACGGAGGGAGTAGTTCCACCGCCACCGTGTCCGTGCATTCCATCTGTAGAGCTCAATCCTGCGCACCCCATCATAGGGACCACCGACAAACACATCAGGATGGCGCACAGGTTTTCGCGGACTCGGGAAATGAAAGTCATCAGCTAACCCCCAGGCCGGGTGTGGATCGAGCGGTAGAGTATTGCGGCAAGGGTACGGTTCAAAGAAGCTGGGCACAAGCTGTTCCAAAGGACAGAACCTGGCCCTGCCCTTTGCTGAAGGGGTCGAAAGCCCAGGTAGAGTTTGCGGTGCACGGACCCGATGGCGACTGTTTCCGCGATTGGCTACACTGGCAGAAGATGCGTTTCGACCTAATCACGATTTTCCCGGAATTTTTCGCTGGCCCGCTCGATCATGGAATCCTGAGGCGCGCCCGAGAAACCGGTCTCGTCGAAGTTCATGTACAAGATCTGCGCGTATTCACTAAGGACCGGCACCGCAGCGTCGACGATCGGCCATTCGGGGGTGGGGAAGGAATGGTCCTCAAACCCGAGCCTCTTTTTGAAGCGGTTGAAGCGCTGCTTGGCCATAGCCTAGGAAATGCGGAGCAGCCAGTTTCCCCTGATCCCGGGACGGCGATCGTCTTGATGTCGGCCTCGGGCAAGCTCTTTCAGCAAGAAACGGCCAGGCAGTACGCAAAGTTCGAACGCATCGTTTTTCTTTGCGGGCGCTACGAGGGCGTCGACGAGCGCGTAGCCGAGCACCTGGCCACGGAAGAAATCTCCGTTGGCGACTATGTGCTGAGTGGTGGAGAGTTGCCAGCGGCGATTGTGATAGATGCGGTGACTCGGTTGATTCCTGGGGCTCTTGGGAACGAAGCCTCTTCGCAGAACGAGTCTTTCAGCGAAATAGGTAGGGCGCAACGACAGCACGGCCGGGAGCATTTCCCGGATGAAGGAATTTCGGGAATGGCAAGTACTCCGCACTCGATGATAAGTGCGCAGCCAGCAAACGAAGGAATCCTGGATTTCCCGCATTACACGAGGCCAGCCGACTTCCGCGGATGGAAAGTACCGGAGGTCTTGATCGGCGGAAATCACGCGGAGGTAGCGAATTGGCGGCGCGCCGCGGCACTCGAGAAAACCCAGCGTAACAGGCCGGATTTGTTGTTGCGCTCATAATCCGCGGAGTTATACTGATATTTCATGAGACCAGCAATCAAGCCGGGTGATATGCGGTCCACACGGGGTTTTTGCACCTGTGAGTTGGCCTGCGCGTGTCCATGCTGCATGTGTATGTGTGGCTCACCAAGCGGCATGGCAACTCCTTCGGTATAAAGCAAGACGAAACCTAAAAGGAATCCAGGGCCGCTCGGAAAAGGCGGCCCTTTTCATTTTTTGGAACACGAGGAGGGGAGAAGTCCGATGATCAGCGCAGCAAGCGGAAACGGCAAGGGCCACGGCGATGGAAAACCGATCGCCATTTACTACGAACAGCAACACTGGTTTAAGCCGCTGTTTGAGCAACTCGGCGCGCGAGGAGCGAATTGGGTCAAGGTCGACGCCAGGAACCATCAGTACGACATCGCTGCCCATGAGCGGGAGTATTCGCTTCTCTTCAATCGGATGAGCCCTTCTGCGTGGCAGCGCGGAATGGGCCACGGAATTTTTTACACCCTGAATTATCTTTCTCATCTGGAAGAAAAAGGGGTTCGCGTCGTGAACGGCTCCCGCGCTTTCACCCACGAGATTTCTAAGGCCTTGCAGTACACGGTTCTGGAAACGCTTGGGTTGCAGTATCCCAAAGCGCGAGTAATCAATCATCCGTCGCAAGCCTTGAGCGCAGCCGAAGGGATAGGCTACCCGCTGATTATCAAACCGAATATTGGAGGCAGCGGAGCGGGGATAAAAAGATTTAGCTCGCGCGACGAGTTGCGCGCAGCCGTCGAAGAAAACAGCTTGTCGTTTGGAATCGACAACATTGCCTTGGTACAGGAATTCTTCACCGCACGCGACGGCGTGATTACGCGAGTCGAGGTGCTCGGCGGCGAATATCTTTACGCGATCCAGATTCACATTACGGGCGAGACTTTTGATCTTTGCCCGGCGGACATTTGCAAAAATACGAAAGGCGAGGAGCTGACACGCATTGCATGCCCTGTCGACGCTCCGAAAACGGGACTTACGGTCGAAGCTTACGAGCCGCCGCGTCACGTGATTGACGAGGTCGAGCGCGTCATGGAAGTCGCCGGCATCGAAGTTGGCGGCATTGAGTACGTAATGGACGACCGTACTGGGCGGCTGCTTTATTACGACATCAATGCGCTCTCGAATTTTGTCTCGGATCCCGAACGGATGATTGGATTCAATCCGTACGGACGGCTGGCGGACTACCTCATCAGCGAAGCGCGTATTCACGAAGCTAGCCAAAACGGCCGCCTTGTCTCGACGGAGAGCATCCGATGAGATACGGCTACTGGCTCCCCGTCTTCGGCGGATGGCTGCGCAATGTTGCGGATGAGAACATGCAGGCGAACTGGCCGTACGTGAAAAAGCTGGCCCAGCGCAGCGAACAGCTGGGCTACGACCTGACACTGATCGCCGAATTGAATTTGAATGACATCAAAGGCGTGGAAGCGCCCTCACTCGATGCGTGGTCAACCGCGGCTGCCTTGGCAGCGGTCACGGAGCGCATCGAACTCATGGTTGCCGTGCGGCCGACATTCCATCTTCCCGCCCTCCTGGCCAAACAAGCTGCGAACATCGATCACATCAGCGGTGGAAGGCTGACGCTCAATGTCGTGTCTTCCTGGTGGGCGGACGAAGCAAAAAAGTACGGCGTGGGATTCGAACAACACGATGACCGCTACGCGCGAACCAGCGAATGGCTTGACGTGCTACACGGGGTTTGGTCGCGCGCTCATTTTTCCTACGCCGGGAAGTTCTACCGCGTTGAGGACAATGTGCTGGAGCCAAAGCCCGTAGCCCAACCCCATCCGACGCTTTACGCGGGAGGCGAGTCGCCAGCAGCCAAGGACCTCATCGCCGAAAAATGCGATGCATACCTGATGCACGGTGACCCTCCGGAGCGCGTCGCAGAGAAGATCGCGGATTTACGCACGCGCCGTGCCCGGCACAATCTGCCGGCGCTCAAATTTGGCGTCGCCGGCTACGCGATTGTGCGCGAAACGGAACGTGAAGCTCAGGATGAGCTAAAACGAATCACAGATGTACAACAGTCCGCCGCTGGTTATGCCAATTACCAGCAGTGGCTCGCGGGGACGCAACTTGAGCAACGTGTTTCGCTCGAGGACTATTCCGTCTCGAATCGTGGGCTACGCTCTGGGTTGGTAGGCACTCCCGAGCAGGTTTCTGAGAAACTCGCGCAGTTTGAGGCCGCTGGCGTCGACTTGGTGCTTCTCCAGTTCAGCCCGCAACTCGAAGAGATGGAGCGCTTCGCTGACACTGTTATCCGCAGGAGCGTCTCTGTGACAGCGCAAGCCTAACCAAGAGACGCATCGAAGGTCAGCGCGTTTGCCCTGAGTATTCCGTCTCATCTGTCCCTTTCCGGGGCACAGTCTAAAGCCAAAGCAGAAGATCATCCGCGGCGAATTGCTCTAGGTAAATTGTGAATATTTGGCTATAATTGGAGTTTGTCTTTGAAGAGCTGGCCCCACCTGAGTGGGTCTGCAGGGAATACGAACATGAATCCGGTGATAGCAAAACTACATGAGGCGCAACTGCGCAAAGACCTGCCCGAGTTTCGCCCTGGCGACACCGTGCGCGTCAATGTCCGCTTGAAGGAAGGCGAGGGCGAGAAGGAAAAGGAGCGCTTGCAGGCGTTCGAGGGCATCGTAATCTCCAAAAAAGGCCGTGCCTCAGGCGCCACTTTTACCGTGCGCCGGGTGAGCTTTGGGATAGGCATCGAGCGCATTTTCCCGCTGCATTCGCCCTCGATTAGCTCGATCGAAGTGGTCGGCAAGGGCAAAGTCCGCCGTGCGCGCCTTTACTATCTGCGTGACCTGCGCGGAAAGGCAGCTCGCATCAAGCGTGCGGCTCGTGAAGAAGTGGCTGCCGTCGCGGTCGCGGGATCCGAGACCAAGGCGTAAGAGGAAGACCCTCGATCAGAACGCATTCTCGAAAGAGCTCCGATTTCTCGGAGCTCTTTCCTTTTGGCGGCCGACTAGGGCTGCACGTTGGTTACTCCCCCCGCGTCTGGCTTTGGAAAATGCGCCTGGTACCAGGCAATGGAGCGGTCGGTCCAGTCGATGACGTGCTTCGTTTCCCGAATGCCATGGCCTTCGCGCGGGTAACGCACAAACACGGCTTCCGTCCCTACATCCTTGAGGGCGATGAAGAATTGCTCCGCTTCGGCGATGGGCACATCGTTGTCGTTTTCGCCGTGCATCAGCATCGTGGGAGTATGTGCGGCGGCCACATGCTTCAGCGCCGAGCGTTCCCACGCCACATCCATCAAGTTGCCTTGCTGAAGAAACTGGCCGAATTCCATCTCTTCATACTGGTTGTAGTAGGTCATGTAGTTGTAGCTGACGAGGTTGGAAATGCCCGCGGTTGGAATCGCCGCTTTGAATTCATTGGTCTGGGTAATGAGCCAATCCGTGAGCTGGCCGCCATAGCTGACGCCTTCAATCCCCATGCGCTCGCGGTCGATCCACAAGTAACGCCGCACTGCCGCGCTCACCCCGTAGAGGACGTCCTGTCCTTCGTTGCCATCCTGATCTCCGAACACTGCGTCAGCAAACTTCTGTCCGTAGCCGGTCGAGCCTCGATAATTCACGTTGAGCGTGGCCCAATCCAGCGCCGCGTAGACCTGATTCTTGAAATTGAATGCCGGGCCGTTCTGCCCGTGCGGGCCGCCGTGAATGTTCACAATGAGTGGGTGTTTCGAGGTCGCAGTCATTCCCAGCGGCTTAGTTAGAAATGCTTCGACTTCGAACTTGTTGTCATTGCTGACGAAGGTAAAAGACTCGACCTCAGCAATCCGTCTTCCAGCAAAAAGCTCTGCGTTCAGATCCGTCAATTTGCGAGCTTCGCCATTGCCGGTTTTGACGTAAAGCTCCGCCATGTCGTGCGGAGATGTGAAGGCGTACGCCAGCAGACCCTCCTTACCCACCGAAAATCCGCCGACGCCACCGATCTCTTTCACGACGTATTCTGGCCTGCCTCCGGAAATCGGCAAACGCATCAAATAATTGCTGCCGCGCTCTTGGGCCGTAAAATAAACCGCGCTGCTTTCGCGAGCCCACTGCGGCGCACCCTGGCGATCGTCGAGCACGCCGCAAATCTCGTGACGATCGCTGCCGTCAGCGTTCATCAGCCAGATGTGCGTATCTTCCATGGTCGTTTCACGGTCAGTGAGTCCACGTTTTGTGCCGCGGTACGCAATGTGCTTGCCATCGGGTGACCAGAGTGGGTCGTATTCGTTGTATTCCGTGGAAGTCAGGCGACGGATGCTGTTGTCGGCCACGTTCAACGCGAAAATGTCGTAATTGAAAAACTCGTCTTGGTTCGGCTCTCGGTTCGACACAAAAAGGATTTCCTTACCGTCGGGCGACCAGTCTATGGAGTGCTCGTCGTAGATTCCTTGCGTTAGTTGCCGCACCTGCTTGGTGGCCAAATCCGCGACGAAAATGTGCAGTCGTTGATTGTCGTTGAAGCGGGTCATGCCTTCGCCCGCATCGGGTTTGTACAGGTAGCGTGTGATAACCCTGGGGTCGCCGCTCGCCTCTGCCGCGCGTTCGTCAGGCGTCGAAGACACAAAAGCTATCTGCTTTCCGTCCGGAGACCAGGTAACATCTTGACCCTCTCCCGGCAAGGGGCTGTTGGTGCCGTGCACCGTGGCGAGCTCCGTCACATCAGAACCGTCGGCGTGGGCAAGGAGCAGTCCGTGCTTCTCTCCAACGCTGCCCTGAAACGCAAGCCACTTCCCATCCGGAGACCAGTGCGGATTGCCCGCCACATCTTTTTCGCCGCCGATCAGCGTGGATTTTCGCGTGGCAAGATCGATGATCCACAGTTGGGGAGACGGCCTTCCCGGGCGATCGTACAGAATCACCGTGTAAGCTATGTGATGGTTGTCCGGCGACAAAACCGGTTGGCCGACAAAGCGAAAGCGCGAAAGATCGCTGCTGGCGAAGCCTTGCGCGCGGCTGAATGGGGCCAGTGCGAGAAGTGCGGCCAAACTCGAGATGCATAAGCCGGCGCGAAACCCACCGGACTTGGTTCGTGAATGCATGGAATTCTCCCTCAGAGCATTTTCCTGCTAAATTGGCTCGGCCATCGTAGGTCTCGCAGGCTCCTCGGGTCAACGGTGCATCTTAGAGTCCCCTCATTAGGAGCGGTCATTCCCTAAACCCAGCACCAGACCTATGTGCCAAGAGGCCGTCGAAACTCGCGAAACATTATTGATGTTCCCTCGTCTATACCGTATACGACCTGTTGACAATCAACAGGAGCGAGCGTAGCTTCTTGTTGATTGTCAACAGGAGAATCTTCATGGCGCAAGCCCGCGGTGAGGTGTTGCAAGGCACGCTCGATCTGATCGTGCTCAAAACCCTGGAAGCGCTGGGACCGCTTCACGGGTATGGAATCGCCGTCCGCATTCAACAGGTTTCTGCGGACTTGCTGAAACTCAATCAAGGCACTCTATATCCCGCGCTCTTGAGGCTGGAGCAACGTGGCTGGATTAGTTCGAAATGGGGCGTCTCCGAGAACAATCGAAAAGCCAAGTTTTATTCGCTCACTCGAAGCGGGCGCAAGCAACTGTTGGCGGAAACGGAAAGCTGGGAGCGTACGGCTGCGCTGATGACACGCCTGCTCGGCCGCGCCGAAGGAGCATGAAATGCAGTGGCTGCAAACTTTCGTATCTCGCTTGCGCGGTCTTTTTGACAAGCAGCGCCGTGATTCCGATCTCGATGCCGAGTTGAACGCGCACATGGACGCGCTCGCGAAGGAAAACATGCGCCGCGGCATGGATGAGAAGGAAGCGCGCTACGCTGCGCGCCGTGAGTTTGGCGGCCTCGAACAGACAAAGGAAACCTATCGAGAACAGCGCGGCTTGCCGTTTTTCGAGACTCTCGCGCAAGACTTGCGCTACGCGTTACGCATGCTCGTGAAAAGCCCAGGATTCACGGCCGTCACCATTTTGACCCTCGCGCTCGGCATTGGCGCAAACACCGGCCTTTTCTCGCTGATCAATTCTGTCTTGCTCGGCAACTTGCCCGTGCGCAATCCGGACGAGCTTGTCATCGTCAAGTACTCGGACAGCCGCTCGCAAGAATTGGAAGATGATTTTTCGTATCCGATGTATCAGGCCATGCGCGACAAAAACATGGTCTTCACCGGGGTTTTGTCCCGCTCCGGTCTCAATTTCAACGCAAGCTATCGCGGCGAGAGTGAGCGCGCCGTGGGAGAATTGGTTTCGGGAAATTATTTTGAAACTTTGGGCGTGCAACCGTTTCTCGGCCGATTGATTGGTCCGCAGGATGACATTGTGCCGGGCGGACATCCCGTTGCGGTCCTCAGCTACGGCTATTGGCAGCGAAAATTTGGCAGCGACCCGGCTATCATCGGGAAAAACATCATCCTGGATAACAATCCGATTCGGGTCATCGGCGTTACTCCGCCAGGATTCTACGGCACGGAGATGGCGGCCAATCCTGACATTCGCGTACCCATGATGATGGCAACGATTTTCCGGCCCATACCTGCAAACCGTCTGCAGAACCCGCGCCATAGTTGGCTCACGATCTTGGCGCGCCGTAAGCCTGGCATATCGGTCGCGCAAGCGCGAGCGTCGCTCGATACCCTTTACCACCAGGTCCTCACCGCGGAGTTTCAGGAATTAGGTTCCGGCGTCAACGCTCATGACAGGGAGCGCGTTTTCGCCAATCGCATTCAGCTTACGCCCGGCAATCAAGGCTTCGCTTATCTCCGCGGAGAAATGCAACGGCCCCTGCTCTTGATGTTCTGCGTCACGGCCATAGTTTTGCTTGTGGCGTGCGCGAATCTCGCAAACCTTCTTCTGGCGCGCAACGCAAAACGAAAGCAGGAAATCTCGGTGCGGCTAGCGATCGGTGCGGGTCGCGGAAGGCTGATTCGCCAGTGGCTGACCGAGAGCCTCCTGCTCTCGGTTCTAGGCGGAGTTGCAGGCGTCGTCGTCGCCTATTGGGTCAAGACCGCTCTCATCGGTTTTCTGCCCGCGAATTACAGTGCAAATCTTCATGCGCCCATGGATTTGCAGGTTCTCGCTTTCGCGTTACTAGCGTCTGTACTCACAGGTTTGCTCTTTGGTCTGGCTCCAGCTTTGCAACTCTCGCGCGCTAGCGCATCCCTCACGCCCCGTGACGACACCCGCTCTATTTCGTCGGCCGAGCGGTTCTTCAGTCTTCGTAGCGCACTGATTCTTGTCCAGGTCGCGTTTTCGCTGCCGCTGTTAATAGGCGCGGGCCTCTTTCTCCACAGCTTGCGCAACTTGCGCGGCGTCGACCTGGGCTTCACTAAAGAGAATGTTTTTCTCGCCACTCTGAATCCATCCATGAATGGCTATCCCCAGGAAAGAATCAAGTCGCTTTACGATGATCTGCTTGCTCGCGTTCGTGCTCTGCCCGGCGTGCGCGCCGCTAGCCTCACGACTAGTTCCGTTATTTCCGGAGGTTGGGATCAGGAAAGGGTGAAGGTGGAGGGCTACCAACCGGGTCCCGACGAAAACATGAGCCCCAACTATGCGATTGTTTCGCCGGGCTACTTTCAAACCTTGGGAATTCCCTTTGTGGAGGGTCGCGACTTTAACGAACAAGATGACGCATCGCGCCCCAGAGTTGCCGTCATCAACGAAGCGATGGCGCATTATTTCTTCGGAAACAAAGATCCTCTCGGCAAGAAGATCGGCACCAGTGATGATCCAAAGCAGCCGCCCGACATGGAGATCGTCGGTGTGGTCAAGGACGCAAAGTATGTACGTCTCTCGGAGCCTCCGCGCCGCCATTTCTACACCGCGATGGCACAGGAGCCGCGTCTATTTGACATGACGCTCCAGGTTCGTACAAATGGCGATCCCGAGAAGATTGGAAGCCTGGTCCGGGCGCAAGTCCACGACTTGGACGCGAATCTGCCTCTTTACGCGACCACGACTCTCGAAATTCAGATTGACGATTCGCTCACGCAGCAGAGGCTTCTCACCTGGCTTTCCAGCCTGTTTGCCCTCTTGGCCACGCTGCTTGCATCGCTTGGACTTTCTGGCGTCGTGGCCTTCTCGGTCGCTCGCAGGACGCGAGAAATCGGAATCCGCATGGCGCTGGGCGCGCAATCCGGCGACATTTTGCGCAGTGTTGTAAGCCGCATGGCGTTGCTGATCGCATTCGGCATGGCCGTGGGTTTCATCGGCGCTTATGGGCTGAGCCGGTTGCTTGTGAGTATGCTGTTTGAAGTCGGATCGATGGATCCACTTTCATTTATCGGAGCTTGCTTCCTCCTCGGCGTGTTCGCAGCGGTGGCGGCATATTTGCCCGCACTCCGTGCCACTAGAGTCGATCCGGTTGTGGCGTTGCGTTGTGATTAGCCGCGCTTGCCATCAAAAGAAAGCTAGTTGGGGTACGTGAATGACTTGGCTGCGCATGTGGATGCATCGCCTGCAGGGTTTACTTGGCAGGAACCGTCGCGAGACCGAACTCGACGCCGAACTCCAGGACCACTTGCGCTGTCTCACTGACGAAAATACTCGGCGCGGCATGGATCCTGGCGAAGCACGCCACGCAGCACTCCGTGAATTCGGCGGCGTGGAACAAACGAAGGAACTTTATCGAGACGCGCGTGGTCTTCCTTTCCTGGAAACGTTCCTTCAAGACATTCGTTTCGGCGCGCGCACCCTCATCAAAAATCCCGGTTTCACCGCCGTTGCGGTTCTCACTCTCGCCCTTGGAATTGGTGCCAACACCGCCATCTTCTCTGTTGTTGATGCGGTGCTGCTCAAGCCTCTCACGTATCCCGATCCGGATCGGATCGTTCAGCTACTTCTCACGAACTATGGGCACCCAGCCATTGGATGTTCGCCAACTGAATTCAACATCTTGCGGCAGCAAGAAAGCGTCTTTCAGGATGTCTCCGGCTATGACTCCGGTAGCGCGGGGATTAATTTGACAGGTGGTGCTTTTCCTGAACAGATTCACGGTGTTCGTGTCACCGTTAACTATTTTCGGCTGTTCGGGGCGCCGATTGTTCTGGGGCGGGCGTTTACCGCTCAGGAAGATCGTCCGAACGGCGGGCAGTTCGTCGTGATAAGTTACGGACTTTGGCGGCGACGCTTCGGAGGCGACACTGAAATCGTCGGAAAGACCATTTCTCTCGGCGGCCAGCCCTACACGGTTACGGGAGTCGTCGGGCGGAACTTTGTCACCGATCCACCTGCGGATGTGTGGCTTCCGTTTCAGATAGATCCTAACAGCCGCGACCAAGGTCACACGTTTATAGCCGCCGCGAGACTGCGGACTGGTGTGACACTTTCCCAGGCAATCTCTGAACTTCAGCTCGCAGCAATCCAGTTTCGCCAGAAGTTTCCGGGAATAAAGGGACCCGAGGACGGTTTCAGCGCCGAGCCTTTGCAAGACGCGATCGTGAGTGGAATCCGTTCTTGGCTCCTAGTGTTGCTCGGCGCTGTGGGTTTTGTCTTGCTCATTGCTTGCGCTAACGTTGCGAACTTGTTGCTTGTTAGGGCTACTGCAAGGCGCAGGGAGATCGTGATTCGCGCGGCGCTCGGCGCAGGGCGCGACCGTCTCATTCGCCAATTACTAACAGAGAGTGTCCTTTTTTTCTTGATAGGAGGCGGGCTCGGTCTAATTCTTGGAATAGTTGGTGTTCGTGCTTTACTTGCGATGAGCCCGGGGAACATTCCGCGAATTGGACAAGACGCGTCGGCAGTGACCGTAGATTGGCGCGTTTTGGCGTTCACAATAATAGTTTCGTTGATAACGGGCATTCTGTTTGGCCTGATTCCAGCGTTGGACTCGTCTCGAACGAACTTGAGCACCATCTTGAACGAGAGCGGAGGACGGTCGGGTACGGGCATTAGGCAGAATAAGACACGCTCCCTTCTCGTGATAAGCGAAACGGCCCTAGCCTTGGTCCTGCTCGTGGGGGCGGGACTGCTGATTCGAACCTTCGTTGCTCTCCGGGCTGTCGATCCAGGATTTGATCCTCACAACGTTTTGACGTTGCGAATGTCGCTTACCGGTCCGCGTTTCCAGACGACCGCAGGAGTGGCGCAACTAGTCCGTGATTCCGTGCAACGAGTCGATACCTTACCTGGGGTCGTTGCTGCAGGATCTACCTGTTGCCTGCCTCTCGAGGTCGGCCCGGGCCTGCCATTTATAGTAGTCGGCCGACCTCTCGGAAATAGTCCGTCGCATGGCCGCGCGGACTGGGCGAGCGTCTCTCCAGATTACTTCAACGTCCTCGGGATCCCGATTCTGCGAGGCCGCGGCTTTAGTGACCGCGACGACGCGGCAGCTCCGCCTGTTGTGATCATTAATCAAGCCATGGCTCGCCAGGTCTGGCCCCACGAGGATCCGCTTACCGCAAGGCTCTTGATCGGAAAAGGAATGGGCCCCATTTTCGAAGATGTTGATCGCCAGGTCGTCGGCATCGTTGGGGACGTTCACGATGCGGGCCTCAATCGCAATCCGGGGCCCGCAGTGTACCTTCCGGTGTCGCAGGTCCCTGACAAGATCACGGCGCTGAGCGCCCGCGTTTACCCAATCGCCTGGGTCGTTCGTACCCGCGCGGAGCCCCATTCAGTTAGTACAGAGATTGAGAACGAGCTGCGACAAGCGAGTGACGGTCTGCCTGTTGGACGAGTCCGTACCATGAGGGAAATCCTCGCACAATCTACCGCGAGTGCGAATTTCAACATGTTATTGCTGACGATTTTTGGCGTTTCAGCTCTCGCACTGGCTGCGGTCGGTATCTACGGATTGATGGCGTACTCGGTCCGACAGCGCAACCAGGAGATCGGAATCCGCATGGCCCTAGGGGCCAGCGCAAGACACGTACGGAACATGGTCGTGCTCCAAGGGATGCAGCTAACGCTAATCGGTATCGCACTAGGGACCACAGCCGCGTTTTGGCTGACGAGACTGATCTCAAATTTTCTTTTCGGTGTGAAGACCTGGGACCCAATGGTGTTCATAACCGTGCCTCTTCTGCTGGTCATGGTCTCCCTCTTCGCGGTGTGGATTCCTGCCTATCGCGCAACACAGGTCGACCCGCTCGTCGCGTTGCGATACGAGTGACCTTCCGGCGGCAGCGTGACGTGCTAGAATCCTCGCGCAATGGGCCGTCTCTGCTCTTCCCGTTTCGAGCGAGCCGCGCGACAACTTGGCTGGATGCGCATCGCCGGTCTCGATGAAGCCGGCCGGGGCGCGCTTTTCGGCCCGGTCGTTGCTGCCGCTGTCATTCTCAATCCGAAACGTCGCATTGTCGGGTTGGACGATTCAAAGAAGCTCCCTGCGGAGCGGCGCGACGAGTTGGCGATTCGCATTCGCGAGCATGCCATCGCCTGGGCCGTCTCCGAGGTCGATGCCCAGCGCATCGACGCGTGGAACATCTATCAGGCCAGCCGTCAAGCCATGACCGCCGCGGTACAACAGCTTTCCGTCCAACCGGATTACTTGCTCATCGACGCCATGCAACTTGATGTTCTTATCGAACAAAAATCGCTCATCAAAGGCGACGCACGAAGTGTTTCGATTGCCGCCGCATCGATACTCGCCAAGACCCATCGCGACGCCTGCATGGAGAAATGGGACGCCGTCTATCCGGAATACGGCTTGGCCCGTCACAAAGGCTATGCGACGCCCGACCATCTGGAGGCCTTGCGCCAGCACGGCCCCTCCCCGTTTCATCGCCACTCTTTCGCTCCTGTCCGAGAGGCCGCCTGCTGGTCTGCCGGTGCCACGCAAACTCCACTACCTCTTTTCTAGCGCCTCACATAAAATCTCCGCCGGACTTACGCGAGGTCAGCCCCATGTCATGGAAATCGGTTTATCGCCGCGCCAGCTTTCTTGTTTCGCTTGTGTGCGCAGTCTTTTGCGTCTGGATATTTTTCGCGCAATTTGCCGGACATTTCTCGGAGGCCGACGCGCAGACGTTACTCGCCGCCACCCCGCCGATGGGCTGGAACAGTTGGGACGCTTACGGCGAGACGATCAGTGAATCCGATATCAAAGCGAACGCAGCCTGGATGGCCGAGCACTTGAAAGCCTACGGCTGGGAATATGTCGTCGTGGACGAAGGCTGGTACGTAACGAATCACGCCGCGGAAACCAGCGGCTCTGCTCCCGAATTCAGTCTTGACGCTTATGGCCGGTACATTCCCGCAATCAACTCCATTCCCTCGGCCGATGCGGGCGCCGGCTTCAAGCCTCTGGCCGATTACGTCCACTCTCTCGGCCTTAAGTTCGGCATACACATCTTGCGTGGCATTCCCAAGGAGGCAGTGCGCAAAAATCTCCCCATTGAGGGCACCTCTTATCACGCAAAAGCTGCTGCGGATATTTCCGATTCCTGCCCGTGGAACACATACAATTACGGCCTAAATCCCAACTCGCCCGCATCCCAGGCCTACTACAACTCTATCGCGAAGCTATACGCCGGCTGGGGCGTGGACTTCCTCAAAGTGGATTGCATTTCCAGCCATCCCTACAAAGGCGACGAGATTCGAATGATGAGCCGCGCGCTTCGAAGCGTTCATCGGCCTATCGTGCTCAGCTTGTCTCCTGGCCCTGCTCCGCTCGATAAAGCCGCCGAGCTCCAGCGCTACGCCCAAATGTGGCGCATATCCGACGACATTTGGGACGTCTGGCACAGTGATAAGGACTTTCCTCAAGGGCTCGAAAATCAATTCGCTCGCGCCGCAAAATGGGCCGTGTTTTCGGGACCGGGACACTGGCCAGATGCGGACATGCTTCCACTGGGCCGTCTAGAACCTGTCGCTGGCTGGGAAAAGCCTCGCGCGACGCGCCTCACCCACGACGAGCAGCGCACTTTACTCACTCTGTGGTCCATTTTTCGTTCGCCGCTCATTATGGGTGGCAATCTCACTCTGTGCGATGACTGGACTGAATCCATACTTACAAACGCCGAACTGATTGGCGTGGATCAACATTCCAGCGGAAATCATGCGGTTATTTCCAACGACAAGGCTGCCGTCTGGACGGCCATTCCTGAATCTGGCAACGGCGCCTACGTCGCCGTTTTTAATCTCGATGCCGCGCCGCAATCGTTTCATTATTCATGGAAGGATTTGAGCCTGAAGCGTGAAAAGTATAGTCTTCGCGACCTTTGGGAGCACGAAGACCTCGGCTCCAAAGAGTCTATAGAGGTCAAACTTCCGCCACACGGCTCCGCTTTGTACTGGGCTTCCGAACACTGACCTGTCGTTTGATCACCTGTAGTCGAGCCGCTGAAAGACCAGGTTTCCAGCCTTCCCGCGCTTCGCCTCGTCTTCGCCAACTAGTTTCCTAGTCCTAACCGGTGATAACTGGCTGCTCACACTCATTTCTGCCTTCGTTGACTTGCCTTTTCCCTGCCTGCTAGCGTTAACAAGCACGGCTTCTGTCTGCCTCTCTAACACTTGGGACGGAGGGTTTCTCCTCCTGCAGGCGTGGGCCGCGTATTGTCTGGAAACGCGAATGGCCTATAACAAGAGCAAGTTTGTCGAATCCGCGCAGAAGCTGCTGAATCAGGGCAAGGTCCCTCAGGCCATCGCCGAGTACCAGCAAATTCTTAAATTTGAGCCGCGCGACCAAGTCACGCTCATGACCATCGGCGAGCTCTATATCCGCCAAGGTGAGACGTTTCAAGCCATCGACTATTTTGAGCGTCTCGCGCAGATTTTTGTTGGTGACGGTTTTCTTACCAAAGCGATTGCCGTTTACAAACGCATCGCCAAATTAGCCCCCGAAGAGATTCGCCCCCTCGAAAAACTGGCTGATCTCTATGTCCAGCAAGGGGTTATGAGCGAGGCTCGTCCACTCTTTTTGCAGCTCGCGGAAATTCATCTAAAAAATAATCGCCAGTCGGAAGCGGTCGGCCTCCTGAAAAAACTTCTCCTCGCCGAGCCGGATAACCTCCGCATTCAGATTCGCCTCGCTGATCTTTATCAGGCCATGGGCCAGTCTCGCGATGCGGTTGAGGCCTATGTTTCCGCGGCGCAGCGCGCTCTCGCACGCGGTGACCACGCCGAAGCGGAAAAGCTCGCGGACAAAGCCATCAAGATCGACGCCAACTGTCTGGCCGCCACGATCGTCAAAGCTCGCTCCTTTTCCTCCCAAGGCAATCTCAAACAGGCCGCGGAAATTCTCGAACACGTTCCCGATCTCGAAAAGGGCGGCGAACAAACCGAACTGCTTCTCGATCTCTACATCAAGGGCACAAATTGGGATAAAGCAGCAGCCCTCGCTCTCAAAGTCTTGGGGACCGACAACAAGAACTTTGGTCCCGCCCAGAAGATCGTCGAAGCATTGCTTGAATCCGGTCAGACCGATCGCGCCATGTCTATCATTGGCCAGGTTCGCGTGCCCATGATCGATGGCGGCGAACATGAAGTTATCGGCCGGCTGCAAAACGATCTTGCTTCCCGCATGCCCGGCCGCCTCGAGCCGCTCGAATGGCTCGTCGATTTCTACGGACGCACCAGTGATTCCTTCCGTCTCCCCGACGCGCTCGCAAATTTTGGCGATGCCCTCGTCGCCGCAAATCAGCTCGAACGCGCCAAAGGCGTCTTTGAACAGCTCGTTGATCGCCAACCCGATAGCGATTCGGCCAAGCGCAAACTGGAAGGCGTTGTCCGGAAATTGGGCGGAGTGGATTCGGAACCACCACCACCGCCGCCGCCCTCTGCGGAAGAGCACCTGCAAGCGGAAATTCCTAAAGCCCCTGCGCCCAAGCTACGTCCCGACGTGGAAACCTTCACTCCTGCCTCCGCCGACAAGCCCGCTGCTGCCGCCTCGGCATCAGCGGAGTCTCAGCTCGACGAGGAAACTCAGAAATTCATCGCCCAGTCTCTTACTGACGTCGATCTCTTCGCCAGCTACGGTTTGACGCAGAAAGCGATCGGCCTTCTCGAAGCAATTCTGCGCCGAGCCCCGCGCCATACTCCGACGCTCGAAAAGCTTCTCGATTTTGTTCTCGGTGCCGGTGACGACCGCCGCACCGCCGAGCTTGCCGCCCAGCTTGAAATGATCCATACCGAGCGCGGCGACCAGCGCAGCGCCGAGCGTTTTGGCGAGCTTCGCCGCAGGTTCCAGCGCGCCGCGGGCCTTACCGATGCGGAGCTGGCCGCCAGCACCGCTCCTGCTCGACAAGAAGCTCCTGCCGCGACCATTCCCGAGATTCCAGTGATGGAAGCCGAAGCCGCTGCCGAGCCGGAAGCTGTTGCGGAAGAGCCGGTGCTCGAGTTTGCCGAACCCGCCCCTGCGGAAGAAACGCCCGAAACTGTGGAAGTCAGCGCGTCTTCAGACTCTTCCAGCGGCCAAGAAGAAGTGGATCTTTCCGACGAGTGGGCCTCGATGCTGGAAGACACGCATCCAGCCGAGCCCGCCGTTAAACCGCCCGTCGCAAAGCCGGCTGCTGCGCCACCACCTCCACCCGCACCACCTCCTGCGCCTGTCGAAGTTGCCGCGGAGCCGGTGGCTGCCGAGCAGTCCGAATCCCAAGACGTCACGGAATTCGAGTTGCCCGTCGAATCTCCTGCCTCTGTCGAAGAAGAGTCTAGCGCCTTCGCGGACATTTCCGCGGAGCTTCCCGCCGCTCCCGAACCGGAGACTATTCCGGCGCCGGCCAAACAGAGTTCTGTTCCCGCAGCCCCACCCCCAAAGCCGCCGGCTCCTGCTAAGCCGCCCGCGGTCCCTGAACCCGCGCCCGAACCCGAATTCGAACTGGATCAGGATTACGAGCTCGTTCTCGATCAGGAAGCTTTGGTGCCCGCTTACGATCAGAAACCTCCGGCCACGCCGATTGTCGTTCGTGAGCCCGAACCCGAACCTGCGGCTTCCGCCAAAGATTCTGCCGCCGCCCCCCAGGCCGGTGGTTTTGCCTCGGACCAATTCCTTGCGGATTTGGCGAAAGAAATTGACGACCTGGGCCTCGACGCCCTTGTGCCAACCAAATCCGAACCTGCGCCTCCGGTCGTTGCGCCCAAATCGGAAAGCAAAGCAGCTCCTGCGGGAGAACCAGGCCCCCTGAAGGAAGTTTTCGATGAATTCCGAGCCGAGCTCGGCGAAATGGGTGCCGAAGACGAGGACCTCGAAACTCACTACAATCTCGGCATCGCCTTCCGCGAAATGGGTCTAGTTGACGAGGCGATCAGCGAATTCCAAAAAGTTTCCAAAGCCACAGAAAACGGAAAGCCTTTCCGTTATGTCATGCAGTGCTGCACTCTTCTCGGTCTCGCCTTCATGGAAAAAGGCCAGCCCAGTATTGCTGCCATCTGGTACGAGCGCGCTCTCCGCACCCCCGGCATTGAGCCGGAAAGCATTCTCGCGTTGAGGTATGATTTGGGCGTTGCCCAGGAATCCGCTGGTGAGCCGGAAGCAGCGCTTAAGAGTTTTTCCCAGGTCTATGCGATGAACATCGATTATCGCGACGTTGCGGATCGCATCGCTGCGCTCCAGAAGCCCATTCGCTGAGTTCTGGCATTCACAAATACTGGGGCCCTTTTTTGCCATGAACCGCGTTCTGCGCGCACTGCTGGTCGTTGTTTGCTTCGAAATGGGGGCCTTGCTGCTCTATCTCCCATGGTCTTGTTACTGGGAGCAGAACTTTTTTCTTCTTCACTTCCCTTCGCTCATCCCCGTCGTGTTGCATCCCTCGTTTCGCGGCGCCATCAGCGGTCTCGGCGTCCTCGACATTATTCTGGCACTTAGCTTTATTGGGTCTCGTCCCGGCCCTTCTCGTGTCCCTCACCAGTAGTTCCGCTCTCAATTCTCCGTCCCGCGCGGATAAGAAACCCATCCTGTGCTATGTCACTGATCGGAGCGGCCTGCCCCATGCCCCGCAGGATGATCCGTTCCAGCCTCTTCTCGAAAAGATCCAGGCCATTGCGGCCGCCGGCGTCGACTGGATCCAGCTGCGAGAAAAAGATTTGTCTGGGAGGGAATCGGCAGCCCTCGTACGCAAAGCGATCTTCTGCGTTTCGAACGAGTCACATCTCGCCGGGACTGTACCACGCATTCTCTTAAACGACCGCCTGGATGTTGCCCTCTCAGGGCACGCAGGCGGCATACATCTCGGCGAAAACTCGTTCTCTTTTCAGGAAACGAGGCGTCTTCTGCTTGCTCATTTGCCAGGGCCGTCGCCTGCGCGTGATTTTATCGTTGGAGTTTCTTGTCATTCCTTGGAAGCGGCGCAATCCGCTGCTTCCGCTGGGGCAGACTACATTTTCTTCGGTCCCGTTTTCGCCACGCCCTCTAAGACTGCATTCGGCCCCCCTCAAGGCGTCGAACGGCTCGCTGCCGTCTGTAATTCGGTCGCAATCCCTGTCCTCGCGATTGGCGGGATCACGCTCGCGAACGCCCCTTCGTGCATTTCGGCCGGCGCTTCCGGCATTGCTGCCATTCGCCTTTTTCAAGACGCTGCCGATCCCCTCAAAGTTGTTCGTCAACTTCGCGCCTGACTTTTCCAGGCAGCGCTCGCGTCTCGCACAACTTCATCGGCTCATCAAACGGCGCAACAGCCGAATCTGCCCTGCGTGATAGACGTCGTGCAACGCCACGCCGTAAATTTGCTTCAAGAATTTTTTTCCGGCTGGAGCGTCCAAAATCTGCTGAATCGTCTTTCGCAGCGCCCGATGTTCTCGCTCAAGCAACTTTTTGTCCGTTCTCCATTCCGTCTCGTCGGCCTTTCCTTTTCCTGGTCGCACAAAGAAGTTCCTTCCACTTAACGCAAAGGGTCCAGCGTCTTTGCCCTCAATCCGCCGGCGAACTTCGTACTTCCAATAGGCGGCGTGCAGTGTTTCCTCCCAGATATTGTGCCGGCTTGCTCCTGGACGCCACGCTGCCTGCTTGGCGTTCACTCCGCGAATCGCCTCTTTCAGGTTCGGTCCATGCCATGTCTTCTTTTCATACGCCTCATCGAATAGCGCCAACACCAGTTCCCGAGTTTTCACGATGCCCTCTCTTCGGCAGCAGCCCTGCGGCAGCAATTCAGATGCACCTTTTCGCCGCCGTGCGCTCGCGCCCTGTCGCAGGTCAGATTCGATTCTATCTGGAATTTCCAAAGAAAGTTTTTTGTCAGGGATGCACTCGAACACAGCCAGTCACGAATCACCAGTCATCAGAAACCGGTCACCCCTCATTCGCGCTCTCATAATCCGAATAGATCGCTCGGCCTTTCCTAACCGACCGTCACTTTCCGGCTCTGCACTTTTCTTTTCCGCCGGTAAAGTTGCTGATCTGCGGCCTCGAGCAAGTCTTGAGCCGTCCTCCCGTCGCCCGGATATACGGCCATGCCCACGCTGACGGTCAGCGGAGGCTCCTCTAGATCTTCTCGCACGCAGGTTTCGATGCGCTGCGCCACATGCTGGGCCATGCGCTCATCCGAGTCGATCAGTACCACGGCAAACTCGTCGCCGCCGTACCGTGCAACCAAATCCGTACCACGGCATTGCGCTTTCATCACTTTAGCTAGCCGTTTGAGCGCTTTATTTCCCGCCAGGTGTCCCAGCCGGTCGTTGATCCTTTTCAGATCGTCCAAATCCAGCAGCAGCACGGTAAACGAATGATGGCTTCGTTCCGCCCTGCGCAGCTCATGCTCAAGCGTGTTTACGAATTCCCTGTAATTGGCCAATCCCGTTAGCGCATCATGCGTGGCTTGATAGCGGATTTGTTCTTCGCTTCTTTTCCGCTGCGTGATGTCCAGACCGACCCCGATGCACCCCAGTATCTCGCCCGAGGGCGCCCGCAATGGCTCCAAATGGATTTCCAGCACGCGGTCCTGGCGTTTGTACTCGAAGTGAACGGATTCTCCCCGCACTGCAGCATAGTGGTGCGCCATCGGCGTCGGATTCGGTCCATGGCACTTCAAGTATTCCGAGACCGGCCGTCCCATCAAGTCTTCGGCGTGAATCTCGGAGTGCTGCGAACCCGCGCCCCAGTGCGATGTAATCCGCAGTTGTTGGTCGGTTGTCCACAGGAGCAGCGGCATCTGCTCCACGAGCAGCCGCAATTGAGCTTCGCTCGGCGTATCTTCCGGATTTTGACGCAGCGCCCGCCCGCTCTCCAGGATGCCTGTCACCACTCCATGCTCATCCCGTATCGCTGTTCGCCTGACCGCTACGGTCAGTTTCGAGCCAAACTTGTGCAGCCGTTCGACGGTTTCGCATTCCGTCAGGTTTCCGTCTCGCGCTGCACGGAGGGAGTCTTGAAGCGCTGGAACTTCGTAAATCGGCAGCAGGGACAGCACCGAATGCCCTGCCACTTCCGCCTCGGCGTATCCGTACAAACGCTCCGCGCCCTTGCTCCATAGCTCAATCGAGCCGTCGAGCGTCATCCCGACAATTGCATCTTCGGCCGACTCCAGAATAGCCGCGAGCACTTGCTCGCACCGCGGGCCAGGCAGCATTCGAACCTTTTGTTCTTTCAGAACGGGGAGGGCGTTCGCTGTGTGAAGCTGGGTTTCTCGCGGGCGAGAGGAGGGGCCGGCGAGCGAATCAATAAACTAAACTGTGGCACTTCCACTGCGATCTTAAGTGTACCATTCAGATCATTTCCCCCAGGACTGTTCGCAAGTCCCTGTAGCTAAAGGAATACTCGGTCTTCCCGATAACCTTGGGCCAAACTAGCCAGTCCCTTTCATACTTTTTGGCCAGATTTCTTACTGAATCGTCTTCGTCGCATCGTTCAGGATCATGGCCAGCCGGATTCCGCCCTCGGCGAGTCGTTTCTCAACGATCGGCGCCGCCTTTTCCTGATATCCCTCGCCTGCCACAACGTTTAATTGCAGCATCCGTTCGCCGATGTTGTTGTCGTCCGAACAACTGTGCACGGGCACATTCGGCTCGATGGGAATCTTAGGCGTCAAGTCTCCGTAGACCACGCTTTCCGCAAGATCGAAACCTTCCCAGATCCAGTCGTCGACATGGATCCCCGCCTTCTGCCAATTCTCGAAATCCGCCGCATACGTTGTTTCGAGCGTTTCGGCATACTCCGCGGAATCTGCTCCCTCGGCGTCTTGTTCCAGAATCGCGCTATCCCAAATGTTGTGCAGGTTCGGTGAAAACGAATGAAAGTGTTCGTGAGGAGTGCGCCGTAGATATTTCAGCGGCACGCAGTTGCCGCCTTCATCCGCATTGGTGATTGTGTGCAGCGGCTGGTGCATGTCTCCCACGAAATGGATCACATAACGCAGCGCGTCCGCGCGTTTCGCAGCTTCCGCATTTTTGTCCTTCAAAATGGCCAGTTCTTCGCTAAGCGCGCTCGTTACGCAACCTTCCTTCCCGCAGTATGGTTCTAGAGGCCCATGTTTCGAGCCTCGCGGTATGTCGATGTAGTGCCATGGCCCGTTTTTCCGTTCTCCTCGCACATCATCCGCCCATGTTGCAGCGTCTGCCATCTTATCGCGTGTGGCCTCGCCGCAATAGCGCCTCAACTTGGGATCGATTGGGTTCTCGCTCAATATCTTCAACACCCACTGCCGCGTCTCGGGCGTCAGATGTTTTTCCGCAATCAGCGCCACCGTCTGGTGTCCCTTGCATCCCCATGCGTATGCGGCTTGAGGCCAAGGCAAGAAAATCAGCCCGCAAAGTGAACCCAGATAAAGTCCAAATCGTTTCATGAAATGCTCCCGTTGCTGATGCACAGTTTTTCGAGTTCTCACCTTAATTCTCAGAGTTTCTGCGGATAAGCAAGAGGATTATCTAGCAGGAGGGGTTTTGACGCTGCAGCCGGTAGAAATCGAACAAGCGCAGCCTTCCACCAGCCGCAGGCTACGAATTACCATCCACTTCCTCACGCGCTCAGCCAGCGTCCAATGGGCCGCCAGGATTCCGTATGATCGCAAATTACGCGTAGCGTAGCCGTAATCGGGATGGCAAGCAGCAGTCCCATTCCGCCCCATACCCAGCCCCAAAACAGCAGCGCAATTGTAATCGCCACGGCGTTCAGCCGCACTCGCCGCCCGATCAGTTGCGGCGCGACCAAGTTCAGCGCCAAAACATGGATGGCCATCAAGCCCCCGGCGATCAGCGCAAATTCTCCGAAGGTTCTCCATTTTGCCAGCGCTATGATAAATGCCGGCAGCCACGCCAGCACCGCTCCGATGTAGGGCACCATATTTAGCAATCCTGACGCGATTCCCGTCAGCAACGGGAAGTCCAATCCTAAAAACCAGAAGAACAGGCTGCTCGCCGCGATCACCAGCAAAGTCAAAAATGTCATTCCCGCAAGGTAATCCCGCAGCACCGCCCGCAGATCCTCGAGCGTCTCTTTCACGCTCGTTCGCTGCGACGCCGGAAAAAGTTGCAGCGTTCCGTGCCAGACCTCCCGTTTTCCGGCCAACATGAAAAACACCAGGAACGGCACGAACGTAACCTCCAAGAACAGCCCATACAAGGATCCAATGCCGCGGAACAACAGCGTCCGCACAATGGCCCCTTCTGGTCGCTCACCCGCCGGCTGCTGAACTGCTGCCCCCGGCTCGATTTGGGAGACCTGCCCTTCCAACCCGCTAATTTTCCGTTCGATCGCGCCTGCCGCCTGTCTCAAAAGCGTGCTGTATCTTGGCCAATTAGCCGCAAAATCTTCCGTCCGCGTCCCCAATCCGTAGCCGACGGCAATCAACACCGCAATCAACAAAAGCACCATCACCATCGAGCCCACCGTGCGCGGCAGGTGCATTCTTTCGAGCAATTCCACCGCGGGATCCAGAAAGTAAGCCAGCAAAATCGAAACCAAGACGGTAATCACCACACCGGCCGCATAGTAAAAAAACAGCAAGATGATTGCGGCGGCGAGCACTCGCAAACTGAAAGTGGATCCTGCGATTCGAACTGTCGATGGCTGGGTTTCGGTCTCGGGCACGAGGCGCTCCGTGCTCATCACGTTAGCATACTCGCGCAAACTCGTGACGCCTTCGCTCGCTCGCGTTCCTAATGTCAAATCTTTTCGGCCGGTGCTCCATACGGAATTCCCCGTCTAACAGCTCAGCATTGTCCCGCGCGCACTCGCGCACGGCTCTTTCCCGGCGCCCTTTCGGCCCTGTGCTAAACTTTTCTAGCCTCAGCCCGTTCGCAACGGAACTGAGCCTCTCATGCCCAAAGAATTCTTCGGCACCGACGGTATTCGCGGCGTTCCCGGCACTCCCCCGCTTGACGACGCCACTCTCTTCGCCACAGGTCGCGCCCTCGCCGCTTACCTGCTGCGCGAACATTCCGCTGCTCACGTTCTCATCGGCATGGACACGCGTGAATCCGGTCCCCACATCGCCGCTTTGCTTGCCGCTGGCCTCCAGCAAGCTGGCGCCACGGTCGCTTTCGCCGGTGTTATCACGACTCCAGGTGTAGCTTGCCTCGTCCGCCAAAACGATTTTCACGCCGGCGTCGTCATTTCCGCTTCTCACAATCCCTATCACGACAATGGCGTAAAACTTTTCTCTCACGCCGGCATGAAATTCCCGGATTCCGTCGAGGAAGAACTCGAAGCCGATATCTTCAAGCATCGCTCCGGCGCGCCTCCCAAGAATCCGCCCTTGCTTCCAGCCGATGAATCCCTCGACGCCGAATATCTCGATTTCCTCCGCAGCCGCATCCTTCAGGGCGCAAGGCTTTCCGGCTTTCGAATCGTTTTGGATTGCGCGAATGGCGCCGCATACAAACTCGGCCCGCAGCTCTTCCGCTCTCTTGGCGCGGACGTCATCTCGATGGGCGTCGCGCCCGACGGCCGCAATATCAATGCAGGCTGTGGTTCGCTTCATCTCGAAGGCCTGCAAAAGCGCGTCGTCGCGGAACGCGCCCAGCTCGGCGTCGCCTTTGACGGCGATGCCGATCGCGCCCTCTTCGTCTGTGAAACGGGGAAAATCGTCAATGGTGACGGCGTTCTCCTCGCCGTCGCTCGTCACCTCAAATCCCAAAACAAGCTCAAGGGTGATCGCGTCGTCGCCACCTCCATGTCTAATCTCGGCCTCGAACGCGTTCTGGCTCGCGAAGGCATCTCTCTTGCCCGCGCCTCCGTCGGCGACCGCTACGTTCTTGAAGAAATGCTTCGCAGCGGCAACGTCATCGGCGGCGAACAATCCGGCCACGTCATTTTTCTGGAAGACAGCCCCGCCGGCGATGGCCTGCTCACTGCCGTAAAAATCGCCTCGCTCGTCTCCATGCACGGCAAAATCGAATCGCTCGTCGAAGGCCTGAAGGACTATCCGCAGATCATCGTCAACGTAAAAGTAAAATCCAAGCCCCCGCTCGAAACTCTCCCCGAGGTTTCCCGCGCGCTTGCCGAAGCGCAATCCGCTCTCGGCGAAAATGGCCGCGTCGTTCTTCGCTATTCCGGCACGGAGCAGCTCGCCCGCGTCATGGTTGAAGCCGAACACGATTCCGACGTCCAGCGTTTCAGCCAATCTCTTGCCAACGCCGTCCGCTCTTCCATCGGCGCCTAAGCAGCCATTCAGGCGCCAAGTTGAACTCCACAATGGAGTGCCAAAGCTAAGTGCAACGAAATCTCATGGTCCGCCCCAGACCCGTTTTCCTTCTCAGCCCGCACATCCGCGCTTGACGGCTCACCCGTCTGTCGCTAGCTTGTCCGTTCCAAGGAGTCCTCATGTTCGATTCAGCCAAACTCATGGGCTTCATTCCCACGAAAGACTACGACGCTGCGCGCGCCTTCTATGAAGACAAACTCCAGTTTGAATTTGTCAGCCTCGATCAGTTCGCTCTCGTCATGCGCGTCGGCGGCCACATGATCCGCATTGTTAAGCTCCCGAACTTTACGCCCCTGCAAGCCACCATTCTCGGCTGGGAGGTGTCGGACGCAGTCGCCACCGTTAAGTGGCTCGTCTCTCGCGGCGTTTCCACTGAAAAATACCCCTGGGTCGGCGATAAGGAACTCGGCATTTGGGCCGCTCCCGGCGGCGGCAAAGTTGCTTGGTTCAAAGACCCCGATGGCAACGTCCTCTCCGTCAGCCAACACGTTTAACCCTCTCCTGAACTCCTCCGCGCGTATCCTCAGTCGCGCTGTATAATTCGGCCATGCTTTGGCAAGAGCCTTACGACCAAAGTCTGAAAATCCCTACTGTAACCATCGCTGTGCAACTCGCGGCTTCCCTCTGCATTGGGATGCTTGTTGGCATCGAACGCGAATGGGCCAACAAGGAATTTGGTCTTCGAACTTTTGCGTTTGTTTCCGTCCTCGGCATGCTCAGCGCGCACCTGCCGACGGCGCTCGGTGCTATTGCATTTGTCGGCGTCCTTTTGCTGATTGCCGCGTCGGACGTCCGCAACTGCCTCGCTAGCCGTCCGCTCGAGCTGACAACCTCGATGGCCGTCCTCGTTGTTTTTGTCGCCGGATTCCTGGTCGGCAGCGGCCATGTCTTCACTCCGGTTGCCGCCGCGGTCATCATCACCATGCTCCTCGCCTGGAAGCTGGAACTGCGCAAATTCGCCGGTGGCCTCACCCTGGAGGAGATTCGCAGCGCCGTCTTGCTGGGTCTCCTCGGCTTCGTCATTTATCCCATCATCCCCGATCGTTTCGTGGACCCTTGGCAGCTCATCAATCCCCGCGCTGCCTGGGTCATTGTCATCGTTATCGCTGGCATCGGCTTCGCCAACTATGTCCTCCTGAAGCTTTACGGCACGCGCGGCGTCTATCTCAGCGGTTTCCTCGGCGGCTTCGTCAATAGCACCGCTGCTGCTGCGGAGTTGGCCAAACCTCTCGGCTCGGGCAGCACGCCCTTCGGCGTAGCCGTCGCCGCTCTCTTGCTCACGATCGTGGCCATGTTCGCACGCAATCTTCTGATTCTCGCGATCTTTTCTCCGGCTGCCGTCGCCGCCGCCGCTGCTCCTCTGCTCGTCATGGCCCTTGGAGCTCTCATCTTCGTTCGACAGGCGCGCGCCCGCGCTGGTGCTGCTCCCGCGGAAATTCATCTCGAATCGCCCGTCTCCGTGAAGCACGTCCTCAATTTCGCGGGCCTATTTCTCCTAATTCAAGTTCTCTCCACCCTTGGCGAACGTCATCTCGGCAAGTTCGGTTTTCTCGGAATCAGCATTCTTGGCGGCCTCGTCAGCAGCGCAAGCACGACGGCCGCTGCCGCGAATATGGTCGCTCACGGCCAGCTTCAGCCCAGCGTCGCGGGAACAGGTGTCGTTCTGGCCTCTTTTGCCAGCGCGCTCATCAATCTCCCCATCATTCAGCGCCAATCCCATAACCCGGCTTTGACTCGCCGTCTTGCCGTGCTCACTGTGTTGCTCACTCTTCTTGGCGTTGCCGTCCTTCTTCTCCGTGAGTTTCACTGGCTCGCCGCAAAATAATCGTCGCGGTGCGTGCGAACCCCTCTGCCGTAAGTCCATGGCACGCTCTTCTCTGGTTTCGCAATCGTCTCCGTCCACAGCATCGTCCTCGATATAATCGCTTCCATGCTAAAAACGAAAACAGTCCTGTCTCTCGCCTTTGCCCTTCTTGCGCCCGTTTCTCTCCTCCGTGCCCAGGACTCTCTCGCTGCACGTTGGCGCGCTATCGCCGCCGATGCTCACGGCCATGTCGGCGTGGGTGCGCTCATCATCGAGTCAGGCCAGGCCGCATCCATGAACAAATCCGCGCATTACCCCATGCAAAGCGTCTACAAGCTCCCCATCTCCATGGCGGTGCTGCAAAAGGTGGACCAGGGCCAGCTAGCCCTCGATCAAAGCATCGAAATAAAACCGGACGTCTATGTGCCCCGCGGCAAACGCAGCCCGCTTCGCGACGACTATCCTCGCGGAACCCATAAATCGATCCGCGAACTGATGGCCTATGCCCTCGTGGAAAGCGATGGCTCTGCTTCGGACGTCCTACTGAAACTGGCAGGCGGCCCGCTAGCCGTGACGAACTATCTTCGCTCCCTCGGCATTACGGAAATTGTCGTCGCCGACTCGGAAATGAACATCAACTGGAAAACCCAATATCGCAATTGGTGCACGCCGGAAGCCGCGGTCCAACTCCTCGCCAACCTCCAGAACGGTAAGGGCCTTTCGTCGGCGAGCCGCTCTGTCATTTTCGACGACCTGCAAAAATCCCAGACCGGCGCAAACCGCATCCGTCGTCTCCTGCCTCCTGGCACGATCGTTGCCGACAAGACCGGCACCTCCGGCACCGAGCGCGCAGTTACCGCGGCCACGAACGATATCGGTCTCATTACTCTTCCCGATGGACGCCACCTGGCCTTGGCCGTCTTCGTCTCTGATTCCAGCGCTTCCGACGCGGTCCGCGAAAACGTCATCGCCAAAATCGCTCGCGCTGCCTGGGACGCCTGGGTTTCAGAAAAATAGTCACGCTCTTCCCTAAAACGCAGTTCGGCGATTTCTCCCGATTTCATCTACGGAAACAGGATCAAAATTCGTGTCGAAATACCCCAGCTTTAGGCCCATTATCGAAAAATAATCGCCGCGCTCGGCAGAAATCAGGTCTTTGGAGGTCTCGTGCCGTCCACGTCTCGTTGGATTTTTTATCGTTTCGTCCCGGTAATCGTTCTTCTGCTTTGGCAGAGCTATACGCCCGCCCGGGCGCAACAAGCTGGTGTCCTGCTGGTCTACGGGAGCCCGACCTCGGACGTCCGCTACGACTACAAAACAGTCTGGGTTGTCTTTTCTCCCGCTGAAGCTCACATCGTCGCCACGGTTCCCGATGCAATTGTTCCTCGTTCAACAGGTTTTTGGCGCATTGGGACCACGGCAATTTGTGATTACCAGCGCGATAGCTGGGGCACGACGGAAGAAGTCTTATGGCAGACGCCGATCGAAAAAACGCCGGTCATTGACTCTGGCACGCCCTGCAAAGACGAGGAAACCGCCAACGGCGAAAATACGGATCAGGGCCCTCCGTCGTCTTCCGATTCTGGCCTCAACGCATGCAACCACGAGGCCGTGAAGCTCCTCTTTGCTTCCCCCTCCTATATTTCGGAGGAATTCAACACGAGTCAGGCCGACTGCGACGGTCGCGGTGGGCACGACGTAACGCGTAACGATGTGCGGGCCTTCGACAAAGGCGTACCTATCAGCCTCGATGAATTTTTCGGCGAGCAAGCCGCGAAAGCCTATCGCGTCGCCGCCAGGAAGGGCTTCGCCGAAGTCACGAAAGACTTCAATTGCCCGGAACCCAATCCGCAAAGCTATGATCTGAAAAGCTGGTCCATTATGCATGACCGCGGTGTTTGGTTACCCGCTGCTTCCCTGGATGAGTGGCAGGGGGAATGCACATTTGGCCACCCTATGGATCTGACGCTCCCGAAAACCGTGACGGGCGAGGCTTCTAAAGCCGCTTTGTGGCCTGCTTTTGCTGGCGCCGTCCCACACCTCTCCGATTTCTATCTTTCCCCGCTCGGCGACTACGCCGTCCTCATCACTAATCCCAAAAATTCCGACTACCATATCTACGCCTATGCAGTGAAAGCAGGCATCCTCGGCAAACGGCTGGCAGAGATCACTTGGGATCCCTACAACTCTTACGCCTTCGTCATGGCTCAGTGGTCCGCCGGCAAATACGTCCAGCAATGGACCGACACCATCCAAAACATCCAGGCGCACCCGCTTCCCGCGCCAATCCTTAAGCCTGCTCCCAGCCCCGCCCCGACAAAGTAGGACAGGCTTTCTGGCTGTCTTTCGTCTCTCCGCCTTCCCGGGAACTTTTCCCCATCTCGCGACATTACCGTTAGTGGAGGCTTACCGCGCCCTTCATGCAAGACGCGCTCCCAGCTCTCGTTCTACACTCGGAGGCTCTCCCGCCCGCCGCCATGCCAATCTCTATGAACGACGCGCCGTCCACTCCCGCCTTCCCTGCAAGCCCCGCCAGCGACGAGTACCTCATGCTCGCCTTCTCCAAAGGCTCCGCCGAATCCTTCAACGAACTCTTCCTCCGCTATAAACAACCCATCTACGGCTTCTTCCGCCGCCGTACCATCGATCCGCATCGTGCCGAAGAACTCTCGCAAGAAACCTTCTTAGTCCTGCTTCGTGCCGCCACGCGTTACGAACCTCGCGCTCTCTTTCGCACCTACCTCTACGCCATCGCCTTCAAAATCCTGCGCGCCCACCGGCGCAAGGCCGCCTTCCGCGCCACGTTTTTCGGCCAGCCCAAAAGTGCCCCCGATCCCGCCAGACAAGACGCCACCGAATCCGCCCTGTGGGTCCGCCGCGCTGTCGAAAAGCTCGATTCCCTCGACCGCGAAATCCTCCTTCTCCGCGAGTTCGAGCAGCTCAGCTACGCCGAAATCGCCGACCTCCTCGGCGTGCCCCTCAACACCGTCCGCTCCCGCCTTTTTCGCGCGCGCACCGCTCTCCGCGATCTGCTCGATCCGTCCGCGGCTACCTCGCCGAACGAGGCCAAGCCATCCGCCGAGGAAGCAGCACCGCCAGCCGCCACGCAAACGATTCCGCAGAAAGGCGTTCGTCTATGAGCACCATTCCACACCCCATCGCACCGGAAGAAATTATGGCTCATCTCGACGGCGAACTCTCCGCCGCCCGTTCCCAATCCGTCTCCGCTCATCTCGAATCCTGCGCCACCTGCTCCGCTCTCGAGGCCAGTCTCCGCACCTCTTCGAAATCTCTTTCCAACTGGCGCGTAGCTCCAGTTCCATCGGGACTGCAGGACGGCGTCCTCGCTGCTTCCAGAAGAGCGCCGCATGTTTTCCGCGGTCTAAATCTACTTACACTCTTTGCACCAGGAAGCTGGTTCCGAAAACGTTGGGTGCTGGCTGTTTCGGTCGCTGGTTGTGCGCTCATGTTTTTGTTTCTGATTCTCGCTCGCGACGGAGGCCCTTATCAGAGTGCGATCTACCGTTCGAAGGAGATTCGTTCTTTGTCGATTCCTCAAACGCCTAGCGGTCAGGGGGACAGTTTGCGGTCAGTTTCGCGCGACGGGCAAGCTATGCAAGACGCGGATGCCTCCACGGAATGGTCGGTTACAGAACCGAGTAAAAACACGGCAGGTGCCGCCACCGCGCAGCGGGCAGTGCCCTTGGCGGAGTTCAACAGGCTGCAACTGTTCTCAAAGTTGCAGCGCCCAACCGAGCCTCAAGGGAGCGCACCGATGATTGCGCGCACCGTCTCGCTGTCCATCATCGCGAAGGACTTCGACTCCGCCCACGCCTCGCTCGATGTCATCCTCGCGCGCCATAACGGTTACGCCGCCGATCTAAGTGTTGCCACTCCGCTAGACGCCGCTCGTTCGCTCCAAGCTTCCCTGCGTATTCCCGCGCCACAGCTGGCCGCCGCGCTCACCGAATTAAAATCCCTCGGCCGCGTCGAGCTCGAAACTCAAAACGGCGAAGAAGTCACCCAACAACACACCGACCTTGTCGCGCGCCTGAAAAATTCCCGCGAAACCGAGCAACGCCTTCAGGGCATCCTCACGGAACGCACCGGAAAAATAAGTGACGTCCTTGAAGTCGAACAGGAAATCGCCCGCGTTCGCGGCGAGATCGAGCAAATGGAAGCCGAACAAAAGAATCTCGAGCATCGCGTGGACTTCGCCACCATCGATCTGAAACTCTCCGAGGAATACAAAGCCAAGCTAGACTCCCCAGCCCCTGCAATCTCCACGCTAATTCATAACGCCGCCGTCAACGGCTACCGCAACGTAGCCGACACTCTTCTCTCCATCATTCTTTTCCTTGCCGAGTTCGGCCCTGTTCTCGCCTTCTGGCTTCTCTTGCTCGCCTTACCAGCCACGCTAGTCTGGCGCCGCTGGCGTCACGCCATCGCAAATTAGCCCATCGGAAAGTTCTTCACCTTGCCAAAATCTGCCAAGCCCACGCTTTCTCGTGAACGTTACCGACTCTCAACGCTCCAAACTACAACCAGGGTTGCCCTCGCCATTGCTTTCTCACTCGGCTCCGTCACCGATTCCCACTAGCCTCGTCCCTCAAACAGGACCTCTGCTCCCTTTTCCCTGTTCTTCCGTCACGCGCTCCGGTGAATACTCCCAAAGAATGTAGGGGATTCCCCGGCGTATGTGAGATTCTGTAGAAATCTTCGGCTTCTCCACGGCCGTGCGGCACAGAGTTTTCCCGTAAATTCTTTTGAATCATGCACCTCTGCGGTGGCACGCTCCTCGCTCTCCGCTGGCACAACTATTGCTCTCTCCTCTATCAACTTACAAGATTGGCTTCCCGGGGTGGCCGGATCCGAACCTCGACTCGGTTCCGGTTTATTGGGGGGTCAGTTCGAATAAGGGGGCTTGCACCAGCCCCCTTTTTCATTTCTTGTACTTCTGACTGGTGGTTGGTCTGTGGGGAGTCCAGCCTCCCGCGAGTGTGTCATCGAAGTGGTTGGCAGGGCCCAGTCAAGTTCGGGCCCTTTTTCTTTATCCCGCCTCCTCGCCCTTCTCCCGTCTCGCCTCCCACTTCTCGATTCTCCTCAAACCCGATCCCAGCTGCCGTAGGGGCGGGGCTTGCCCCGCCCGCCGACTCATCCTCCGTGCCCCGCGCCGTCGCCACTCCGTGATTAACAATACCCACACTTCTGCCTGCCTCTTCTTCAACATTGAACCTTGAACTTGGAACGCCAAAAAAATGAGCGGCCGGTGGGGGGACCGGCCGCTCGGGCGTGGGGGATTGAGGGTCTTGTAATCTGAAGCCGGCTCAGCTCTTCCGTGCGTTCTGCTGCGCTCGCGAGCAGCAGAAACGTATTGCAGGAGCAATCAGGCCCAAACCTTTTTACTCCGGAAGCTGAAACCAACTCCCGACTACAATTGCGATTCTGCGCTCCGCTCTCTCCTCCGTCGATAGCCCAACGGGTTCATTCTTTTCAGTACTTCTCGTTGCTTCTTACGCCCTCGTTTTAGTACCTCCGTACTTTCGGCTGTCTACTCCTCCACAACTGTTCATCATTTGGATAGCGCGCCCGCCTTCCGCCGCGCCGCTTGCTCTGCGTTTCCTTCAAGTCTCGGCCGCATAAAGATTTAGAGCGTCCCTGCCGATATGCGTAGTGGGCTTCTCCCGTTGAGCGGAGCGTGTGCCCGCCATTCTATGCAACGATTTCGACGCAGTGGACGCATCGCAAAAGAGCTGGATATCGTTCTGCTCGGGACGGATACGAGCGGCAGAGTCTTTTCCGAGGAAACGAAAACGGTGGTCCTTAGCCGCCACGGCGCTGGCATCGTTTCGCGCTACGCTTTCGCGCCCGACGAAGTCCTGACGCTCCGCGTTCCAGGCTCCGCCAGAGAAGCCGAGATCCGCCTGGTTGGCAAAATCGGAGGCGAATCCGGCCGTTACGTTTACGGCGTCGCTTTCGTCGACTCCGACGTTAATTTTTGGCAGATGGATTTTCCTCCCCCCGAGTCCTACGAGGACGCCTCCGGCGCTTCTTCATTCGAATGCAGCATCTGCCGCGCTCGCCGCGATCTCGAGCAAGGCGATATCGAAGAAGACGTCTACTCCATCAACGGCAATGTTCTTCTTTTTTGCGAAGACTGCGGCACCTCGACTCCCTGGAAAAAAGTCAACGGTCCTCATGCGCCTGTCCCAGCGGAAGTTTCCATCGGCGTCGCACGGCCAACTCTTCCGGCGTTGTCTGCGCCGCCTGCGCCGTCGTTCGAATCACGCTTGCCAGCACGCCCTCCCGCGCTTCCTCAGTCTGAGCCTGCTTATAGCGGCTCCTTCAACCACGAACTTGTCACAACCGCTGCGGTCCTAGACGTGCCGGCGCCGGCAGTTGCAATTCCCCTCCAGCGCGCGGAAAAAACGGAACCCGCTGCTCCTCGTCCGATGGATTCGAATGGACGCCCTGCCAACCGCCGGCGCCACATGCGCATCCGCGTAAATTTCAGCGCATGCGTTCGCCATCCTGCACACGCGGACGATATCGTCGAATGTGAAAACGTTTCGAAAGGCGGCCTCTGTTTTCACAGCCGCAAGGAATATTCCGTCAACTCTTCCATCGAAGTTGCTGCGCCGTTTTCGCCCGGCGAACCTGCGCTGTTCGTCCCCGCGCAAATCAGGCGCGTCGAAGAACTTCCCGGCGGCAAAGTCTTCCGCTACGGCGCCGCCTACCTCAAGCCATCGCCCAGCTCTCCGGCCGTTTGAACCTCGCGGCCAACATGCAAATCGCCCTTTGTTTATGCGTGCTCTCGCGAGCTTGTTTCTGTGAGCTTTCGCGCAAAAGAATAGACGTGGCCTGAAAGAACATTTTCGTTTCAAGAAAAGTCTTTCGAAATGAAACACTAACTCTCGAAGCCAAAAGCTAAAGAGTTTTGAGGATTCGCTGGAGCAACGCGACGGCTTCGCGAAGCTGCCGTCTTTCGTTTTCGGGCAAAGACCGCAAGGAATTGGCGAGCGATTGCACGCGGCGTTCGCGCCCTTCCCACATGAGGCTGACGCCGGCGGCCGTCGCTTCGAGCCGAACGCGCCGGCCGTCGTCGGTGTCGTGGCGGCGAAGCAGCTTCGCGCGTTGAAGTCCGGCAACGATGCGGCTCATTGTCGGCGGCCGCACCTGTTCGGCGTCGGCCAGTTCGCCGAGCGATCTGGGTCCGCCAAAAACGAGCACGGAAAGCGCCGACAGCTGCGCGGGGCCGATGCCGCTTTCGCGGTCGCGCACGCGTAGGCGGCGGAGAAGGTGTATCGCGGCGGAGTGAAGTTGATCGGCAATCTCCGTTGAGGCGAGATCGCTTGCATTGATAAGGGAGGGAGAAGCCGAAGGTGTTGTTGGCAGGGAAGCGGAAGGAGGGCTCGAAGGAAGTGGGGTTTCTGGATAGCTACGCGTTTTTCCCTTGGATCGGCCGGTTTTGCGATTGTTGTTTTTGTGCTTGACAGGAGCCATGTAAGATAGTTAGCTATGCTAACTAATCCTACGGCGGAGGTAAAGAGAAATGAGCGCTGCGGCGGCTAGCCTGGGAATTGCCAACATCGGACAGATTTCGATCATCGTAAAGGACGTCGAGCGCGCGACGGCATTTTACCGCGACGTCTTGGGACTGCGCTTGCTCTTCACGGTTCCGAGCATGGCGTTTTTCGACTGCGGAGGCGTGCGGCTGATGCTCGGCACGGCGTCGTCGCCGGAATACGATCACCCCAGCTCGATCTTTTATTTTCGCGTCGCGAATATCAATGCCGGACACCAGCGGCTCTTGGAACAGGGCGTGGACATCGTATCGGCACCGCGGCTGATCGCGCCAATGCCGGACCACGACCTGTGGATGACGGCATTCAAGGACAGCGAAGGCAATATTCATCAGTTGATGAGCGAGGTACCGCGGACGGCCTAATCGAAGGCCAGGCTGATATACGCCTGTGCTATTGGGGCGCGGGGAGTGTCTGGCATCCGCCCGGTCTGGACCGAACTCCGCAGCCGCTAGACCGATCGCTGCGGAACTCACAAAGAGATCCTTTCCGACAAGGTCGGAGCCTTCGGTCGCTGCCGCTGGTCGTTCGGGATACAAATCCTTCATCGGATTTGTAGTTAACCATAACTACCCCCTCCCCCCTCCCCTTTTTTTGTAAGTGTTGATTCCAGAGAGTTTAGCCATCTTCGTAAGTCTATTAGAATGAACACTTGCGGGAGATTTGTGGAAGTGTTCATTCTAAATGAGTTGCTCGGCTTGATTTGCACCAAAATTGTGCACAATGTGGCCTGGATCGTAAGTGTTGCGAATGAAGGGCTTAGCCAGAAAAGGGCGTACAGAAAACAAAAATGCCGACAGGATGTCGGCGGCAGGGGGAAAATGCAATTTTACCCAGAAGCTACAATAGCAGAAATTACGGATTTGTCAAGGGAAGTTCTGCAAGTGGAAATGAGAGGGAAGAGTCAAAACCTGCAGCCTCCGCAAATACATCCGGAGCGCAAACGACGCGCTTTAAACCGAAGGCCGCGACACCCGGCGGCGCTGCATGGTTCGCGGTTTGCGAATATTTGCTTGACTTGTTCGCATTGTGCGAATCCAATACAAAGGGGCAAGATTGCACGTCATAAGCCGGAAGATGCTGCTTGAAGCGGCGGAAGAGCACGGCGATATCGGCGTGCCCCTGGATGCTTGGTATCGAATTGCGAAGAAGGCGGAGTGGAAGAACCTGATGGAAGTGCGGCGGGAAATGCCGAGCGCGGATGCGGTGGGAAAGTTCATGGTGTTTAATATCAAGGGCAACGCGTACCGGCTGGTCTCGGAGATCAACTACCAGACGGGGAGGATTTTTCTTCGCCACATGCTGACGCACGCCGAGTACAGCAAAGGGGCATGGAAGCAATGAGCACGCTAACGGCTAGTCCGGAATATGGAGCGCTGCTGAAGAGAGTGCCGCCGAAAGTGATTCGAACGGAGAAGGAAAACGAAGCGTATACGGAGGTTCTTTATGAGCTCGACCAGCGGAGCAAGCGGCTAACGGCGGCAGAGAAGGAACTCGCGGAGTTGCTGACGCTGCTCATCGAGGATTTCGAAGAGAAGCGATACCGGCTTCCCCGAGCGAAGCCGTTGGATGTCGTGCGGTTTTTGATGGAGCAGCACAATTTGCTGCAGAAAGACCTCGTGGACGTGTTTGGGACGCGCAGCATCGTGTCGGAAGTGCTGAGCGGGAAGCGGGAATTGAACAAGGAGCACATTGCGCGGTTGAGCGCGCGGTTTCATGTGTCGCCGGAGGTTTTCTTTTAGCGGGGGGAGGAGAAGAAAAAAATCAAAATCCGCGGTCCTTAACGCCTAAGGCTCCGGCACCTGACGAGAAGAATTTGACGAGACTTGACCCGCGCGGGTGAAATCGCGGCTAACGGTAGACTTCGCGGCGATGTCCGATGCGGAGGACCAGCACGAGCACGCGGGCGTCTTCGATTTTCGAGATGAGGCGGTAGTCGCCGACGCGATATTTCCAAAACTCGCCGAATCTGGAACCGTGCAGAGCCTGGCCGATGCTGCGCGGATTTTCGAGCGGCGCGAGGCGCTCGTGCAGAGACTTGAGAATGCGCTTGCGTTGCTGCGGGTCGAGTTTTTGAAGCTCGCCGGCAGCGGTGGCGGACAATTCAACCTGCCAGGACATCTATTTGAGAAGTTCTTCCAGTGGGATGGTTTGTTCCTGACCCTTTTGAATGCGGTCGAAGGATTTCTCGGCGAGATAGAGATCCTCGAGATCGTCGAGGTGTTCGAGGATGGCTTCGCGGACGTAAAAAGTTTTGGTGCGGCCAGTGCGTCGGGCGAGTTTTTCGAGACGCTTTTCGATGGATTTGGGAAGACGGATGGCTAGCATGGGGGCCTCGCTATACAAGTATAGCAGAGGGGAGTTGAAAGTCGAAAGTTAAGAGTGGAACGTTGAGGCGGCGGAATGGCGGAGGGAAAGTCCAAACACCCACGTGTAAAACCGACACGTGGGGCACCCGGCCGCGGCATCCGGCCTTCGAGGGGACATTGCAATGCAGCGTAACACAGCGTAATATCACATAGTATGAGGTTTAGATTATGAGCGCGCTGAAGACCATCAGTTTTCGGATTCCGTCGGATACGGTGGAGTCTCTGGATGAGCTGGCCGAAAGCATGGAACGCGACCGTAGTTACGTGCTGAACGAAGCGGTGGAAAATTATCTGCGGGTCAATGAGCATCACATCAAGCTAATCAAGAAGGGGCTGCGGGCGGCCGAGCGCGGGGACTTTGTGCCGGACGCGGAGATGAGAAGACTGATCGCTCGAATGCGGCGAGCGAAGTAAAGCCCCGCGATGCGCGTCCGCTGGACCACTCCGGCCCGGGAACAACTGGCCTACGCGTTTGAATATATCGCCGAGGAAAATCGGCGCGCGGCCGCTCGGATCGCCGATCAAATCTGGGAAAACGCACAACTACTTGGCCGCCACCCCATGGCGGGGAGGGAGGGGCGCGTGGCGGGCACGCGGGAGTTAGTCATTTCCGGCACGCCGTTTGTTGTTGCGTACCGGATAGAGAGGAATGAAGTGTGGATTCTCGCGGTTCTTCACAGCGCCCGCGAATGGCCGGAGGAATTCTAGTGAGACCGGCGCTGTTAGATCAGGCGGTAGGAGCCGGAGCCGAGGAAGGTTAGGAGGCCGAAGTCGCGGAGGACCTGCAACTGCTGGCGGATTTTGTCGCGGACGTGGACGTTGTTGGGGTGGCGATTCGCGAGTGTCTCTTCCTCGTCGTAGACTTCTTTCAGTGTGAATTCCTTCTTGTTGAGTCCTTTGACGATCTGCAAGACGTCCAAAGTCCAACCGCGTTTCTGGACGTTTAGCTTTTCCAGTGGGCGAAGTCTTTCGTAGGCCTTGCGAACTTTGGATGCACTGACAGGTTGTCCCTCGTGAACTATGGGAATTCGCGCGTCAGACGGAATCCGGTCCAATAGAAAGTTGCAGCCGACCCATCCCGCGCGCCGTGCGTCGGCGGAGAGTGGTTTGCGCTTTTCCAGAAAAGACAAGGTCAATACAAAATGGGGAATCAGCAGGACATTTTGGACGGTGAGCCGCGGAAGTTGATAGTGAAGGAGAAATAGGTTTGGAGTTTCGTCGCTGAGGATGGCTCTGTGCATGGCGGCGTATGCGCCGTCGATAACTCGGTTTCCGAACGCGCTTGATTTGCTTTTTAGCTGGAAACGCGATTCGCAGGAAGGGCAGGTAAAGTCGGCGGCGTGCGTTCCTGAAGGAAGAGGATTGATGCGTCGAGAATCGCAGGCTGGGCAGTAAAGGCTTGCGGCTCCCCAGGACTCGGTGCAAATGCGAGCTCGCTGAGAGGCACTCCTGTACTTGTTGAGGCCTGCGGTCGGTAGGTGTAAATCCACGCGGGGATTAGATCACGAAGGCAAAAACAAATGAAGATGCTGCCACCGAAGCGAGGCGCTTCCTGCGGGCAGAGGTCGAGCTAAATCACAAGCCGGGTTGATGCGGGTTGCCTTTGGCCAGAAACTTTTCGCCAAGCACGACAAAGACTCGCAAAGCGCGTACGTACTCCTTGCTCAGAACGCCTTCGAATGTTTCGCAGGCGTCGGCGTTGCGTTCGAGCATGTTTTGGGCTTGCTGAACTGCCCGGCGTATTTCCCGTTTTTGTGGACTTCGCATATCGAGCCTTTTGGTGGAGCAGCCGTATATCAGGAGCACCTTCACTGCCAAAGGTGAGTCGGGGCAATCGGGATCGTTGATCAAGTGGGAATGAGAGTCAAGTCGAGGGACATATTGATGTAACGAAATAATGCGGTAAAGAAAAAGACGAAAACAGAAGAAGGAATCTTACACAGAGGGCCACAGAGAGCACAGAGAAGCGGGGGAAAGGATAACGCAGAGGAGCCGCGACCCGGGCGGGTAAACGGCGACGCGGAGACGTGGCGAAGAGGGGCAAAAGTAAGGAGGAATGTGATAAAGTAAGGAAGAGGAGCGCGGCAATGAAGAGACAGGCGGCGTTGAAGAGACAAGCGAAATTGACGAGCAAGGGCCAGATTACGGTGCCACGGGATATCCGGCGGAGGTTGGGGGTGCGCGCGGGGGATAAGCTGGAGTTTGAGGACAAGGGCGACGGAGTGCGGGTGAAAGCGGTGCGAGATGGGAGCGTGTTTGAGAAATATCGAGGGATTGGCACGCCAGGAATTGGAAGTGGACGAAAAGCGATCCAGAAGTGGATACGGGAGATCCGCGGCCATGAGGACGACGAGTGACGATTGCGCTTGACACGAACGTACTCTCGGCGTTGTGGAATGACAACGACGCGCTGAATCGAGCCGCGGCGAATGCGCTGAAAGGCATCCAGGGGACAGAACCATTGCTCATTTGCGGCGTGGTGTATGCGGAGCTGATTGGAGCGCCTGGGAGGACGGAGGCGTTTGTGGATCGGTTCTGCGAAGAGGCGGGGATTGCGGTGGAATGGGAGTTTCCTGAGAGGGTTTGGCGGAGGGCGGGGGTGGCGTCTCAAGAGTATGCGACGAGGCGAAAGAAACAGGGTGGCGCGGAACCTCGACGGCTATTGGCGGATTTTTTGATTGGAGCGCACGCGCAGGAGAACGGGTACAAACTCTTGACGCTGGACGCAGGAATGTACCGGAGAGCGTTTCCGGGGTTGAAGGTGGAGATTGTGTGAGGAGGAAGGAAACGCGGTTATTTCCCACGCGATGGCAGTTCTTCTCCTTTTGCCGGAAGTCTCCCAATATCCTCAGTAGCCTGAAGAAGAGATAAAAGCTCCCTCCTTTGCTAGACTAACTCGACGATGCATGACCTAAATTATTTTCGGGATCATTTGGACTTGTTCGCGGAGATGGCGAAGAAGCGCGGGGCGGCGCTGGACCTGGAGGGATTTCGCGCGCTGGATAAGGAGCGGCGGGAGTTGATTACGGCGACGGAGCAGCTGAAAGCGCAGAGGAACAAGGCCAGCGACGAGATTGCGCGGTTGAAAAAGGCAAAAGAGAACGCGGACGCGTTGATTGCGGAGATGAAGCAGGTATCCGAACGGATTAAGGCGGCGGACGAGCGGATTGCGGTGTTGAACGCGACGCAGAGCGAACTTTTGATGACGATACCGAATGTGCCGCACGCGTCGGTGCCGGCGGGGCACAGCGCGGCGGACAATGTGGAAGTGCGGCGCTGGGGCGCGGCACCGAAGTTTGACTTTACGCCGAAGCCGCACTGGGAAGTGGGCGAGCGCGCGGGGATTCTGGATTTGGGCGCGGCGACGAAAATTACCGGCGCGAGGTTTGCGGTCTATAAAGGATGGGGCGCGCGGCTGGAACGGGCGCTGGCGAACTTTTTCCTGGATGTACACACGCGCGAGCACGGCTACACGGAGATTTTGCCGCCGTTTTTGGTGAATAGCGCGTCGCTGCTGGGCGCGGGGCAATTGCCGAAATTCGCCGGGGATTTATTCAAGATTGAGAACACGGATTTTTGGTTGACGCCGACGAGCGAGGTGGAGCTACACAACCTGCATCGCGACGAGACGCTGCCCGAGGAAAAGCTGCCGATTCGCGTGACGGCGTGGACGGCGTGTTTCCGGTCGGAAGCGGGCGCGGCGGGAAAAGACACGCGCGGGATTTTGCGGCAACACCAGTTTCAGAAGGTGGAGCTCTTCAAGTTCACGCACCCGGAAAAAAGCTACGAAGAGCACGAGGCGTTGACGCGAAACGCGGAGACGATTCTGCAAAAGCTCGGCCTGCACTACCGGACGATGCTGCTGTGCACGGGCGACATGGGATTTGCGTCGGCGAAGACGTACGACATCGAGGTGTGGCTGCCGTCGAGCGGGGAGTTTCGCGAGATTTCGTCGTGCTCGAACTGCGAAGCGTTCCAGGCGCGGCGCGCGGGGATTCGCTACAAGCCGAAGGGCGGCGGGAAAAGCGATTTTGTGCACACGCTAAATGGGTCGGGGCTGGCGGTGGGGCGGACGTGGATCGCGGTGGTGGAGAATTACCAGCAAGCCGATGGGTCGATTGTCGTGCCGGAGGTTCTGCGGCCGTACATGGGAATTGAGAAGATCGAAGTAACGAAATAGGGAAGTAAAGGGATAAAGGATACAAAGAGGCACGGGCGCGCTGGATTGTCTTTAAGTTATTGGTAATAATACATTTAACGCAGGGAAGCCCCGATTTGGGGCACTTGGGCGAGGCATTTTCGCCGCGCAAACTATTGAAAGTACGTGTTTTCGTTTGACTCCGCCTTTTCGCCTTGCATACACTCGCCTCAGTACTATGCCGCACCGGAATGCAGCGGGGAGCCAGCGAGAGCGGTGTGGTCGCGCGATGTAGTTGCTCGACGTAATTGAGCGATGTGGTTGAACTGGGGGGATTTACGCGCGGGGGCCGCACGAAGATCGGAAGTTCTCCACCCTGGTGAGAGAAGCGCTGGCATTCGCGAGGTTGAGGTCGGAAGCTGGAATTGGAAGATGATGAACTTTCTTGGCAGGGTGATGCGGTTTTTGTTCTGGCTGCTGGTCGTGTCGTGGAGCGTGGCGCTGCTGCGGCGGCTGGTGGGATGGATGATGCGCAAGGCGATGCCGGTGGGGCAAGCGAATGGCGCTGGGCCCGGTACGCAGACCGGCAGCGTGGGCAGTGAATTGACGCCTGGTAGATTGGTGCGCGACCCGGTGTGCGGGATGCACGTGGCGGAGGAGTTGTCGATTCCGCTGCGCGATGGCGAGGAAATGGTGCGTTTTTGTTCGGCAGAATGCCGCGACACGTACGTGAAGAGCGCGCGGCGAATGGCAGCCAACGGGTAGCGAGTTACAGACCACGGGCAGTAGAACGCTCAAAAAGATAAGCAGTCGAGACTAGACGTGAAAACGAAAGGACCGACGCCGATGGCCACGGTCGCAAAGCCGACAGCCCCATTACGACAGATTGGTGCACCGCCCATGGTGCCGCGCATCGCCCCGCGAGAGGACTTGAATCCGTTTCGCATAGCGCAGATTCAATTTGACATGGCGGCGGAGTTTTTGAAGCTGGAGCCTGGACTGCGGCAGATTCTGCGGACGCCGAAGCGCGTGCTGGAAGTTTCGATTCCCACGAAGATGGACAACGGGCAGGTGAAGGTCCACACGGGATTCCGCGTGCAGCACAATACGTCGCGCGGGCCGGGCAAGGGCGGGATTCGGTATCACCCCAACGTGACGCTGGACGAAGTGAAGGCGCTGGCGGCGTGGATGACGTGGAAGACCGCGGTGCTGAACGTTCCGTTTGGCGGGGCGAAGGGTGGAGTGATTTGCGACCCGAAGCGCATGTCGAAGACGGAACTGGAGCGCATGACGCGGCGCTACGCGAGCGAGATTCTGCCGATCATCGGGCCGACGCAGGATATTCCCGCGCCGGACGTGTACACGGACGCGCAGACGATGGCGTGGATTATGGACACGTACTCGATGACGGTTGGACATTCGGTGCACGGCGTCGTAACGGGGAAGCCCGTGTCGATCGGCGGATCCGAAGGACGCCACGAAGCGACGGCGCGAGGGTTGCTGTGCGTCGTGGAAGAAGCGTGCAAACTGAAAAAGATTCCGCTGCGTGGCGCGACGGTGGCTATCCAGGGATTTGGCAACGCGGGCGCAACGGCCGCGCGATTGTTCGCGGAGAAAAAAGCGAAGATTGTCGCTCTGAGCGATACGCGGGGCGGCGTGACCAATTCTCGCGGCATCGATCCGATCAAAGCCATTCGGTATAAGGAAAGGTCAGGGACGGTGGTGGGGATGCCGGGTGCGTCGCGCATCACGAACGACGACCTGCTGACGATGAAGTGCGACATCTTGGTGCCCGCGGCGCTCGAAAACGTGATCACGCTGCACAACGCGGAAGCGATCAAGGCGCGGATTGTCGCGGAAGCCGCTAACGGGCCGACCACGCCGCACGCGGACGAGATTTTGGCGCGCCGGGGAATCACGGTTCTGCCGGACATTCTGGCAAACGCCGGCGGCGTTACCGTGAGCTATTTCGAATGGGTGCAGAACATGGAAGGGCTCATGTGGGACGGCGAGGAAGTGAGCGCGCGGCTGCAAAAGAGTATGGTGCGCGCGTTCCACGAAATGGTGGAAGCGATGCGCAAGCACCACGTTCCGCCGCGGGCGGGCGCCATGATTCTTGCGGTTGGACGCGTTGCGGAAGCTACGCTGGTGCGCGGACTATTCCCGTAAGAGCGGCGAGATAACTTTCAGAAAAACCTGTAACTCCAAGCGGTCCTCTTGAAAACATTTTCTTCTTTCGGGCGATGGTTGAATCTCGCGCTATGGATTTGCTTGGCCGCCCGCTCGGGCAAAGCGCAGCAGCGCGGCCAAATCGCGATTACCGTTGACGACCTCCCCACGCATGGCCTCATGCCGCCCGGCATGACGCGCGCCCAAATCGCGAAGGACATGGTCGCCGCGCTCAAAGCCAAGGGCCTCGGCCACGTCTATGGCTTTGTGAACGCACGCAAGATGGACCGCACGTGGGATAAAGACGTCGTGCTGGAAATCTGGACGAATGCAGGTTTTCCGTTGGGCAATCACACCTACTCGCACATGGACATCACTCCGAACAGCATTTCCGCGTTCGAAGAGGACATCGCGCGGAACGAAGGGACACTCGAAGGCTTTATGGGTGGGCGGGATTGGCATTGGTTCCGGTACCCGTATCTGAATGAGGGCGATACGCTCGAAAAAAGGCGCGCCATCCGAAAATATTTGAGCGAGCACGGATACAAAATCGCGCAGGTCTCCATTGATTTTCAGGATTATGCCTGGAACGATCCCTATGCGCGCTGCATGAGCAAGGGCGATCTGCCGTCGGTGGAGTGGATGAAGTCCAGCTACTTGAGCATGGCCGTGGAATACACTTCGATGGCGCAGAAAATGGCGGTGATGCTGTTTGGCCGGGATATTCGCCATGTGTTGCTGCTGCACATCGGCGCGTTTGATGCGCTCATGCTTCCTGCGTTGTTGGATGAGCTTCAGAAGCAGGGCTACGAATTTATTTCGTTGGAACAAGCGGAAGCCGATCCAGCGTACCAGACGGACCCTGACGCGGCGCTGAGCACCGGAGGGACGCTGCTCGAACAAATGGTGGAGAGCAAGCACCTGGATTATCCGCCGCACCAAGACGAACCTCTCGACAAATTGAACTCCCTCTGCCGTTAGAAGCCTTATTCGTCACAATGCTTCCACAGATCCGCCGGGCAGGCCCCTGGCCCCACAATTTTTATCTTGCGCGCGGCAAATCGCGCGCGTACATTCACAATTGCCGGTGCGCCCAGGTGGCGCGACCGGCTATTTTCTTCGAGGGGCACTCGCGAGCACGAAAAAATGAGCACGACAAACAACAATCACCACGCGGCGCCGCCGATTTTGCTTACGATTGCAGGATTTGACCCCTCCTGCGGCGCGGGAACCGCGGCGGATTTAAAAACCTTCGCTGCCCACGGTTGTTACGGCGTGGCCGCGATCACGGCGCTCACCGTGCAGAACACACAGGGCGTGGAAGACGTGCACAACATCCCGTCAGCCACGCTGCGAGCGCAGCTTGACGTACTTGCCAACGATTGCAATATTGCCGCGGTAAAAATTGGAATGCTGGGAAACCGCGGGAACGCCGCAACCGTCGCAGAATTTCTGGATGCGCATAAATTTGCACACGTCGTGCACGATCCGGTGATGAAATCCTCGAGCGGCCGGGAGTTGCTGGATGCCGCGGGAGTGAAATTCATCGCTGCGGAGTTCTTAAGGCGCGCGAGTGTGATTACTCCGAATGTGCCGGAAGCGGAGATACTGACTGGATTGACGATCAAAGACCTGGCGGAGATGGAAGCGGCGGCGCGCAAACTCGTCGAAATGGGCGCGCGAGCGGTAATCGTCAAGGGCGGGCACATGGGCCGGCCGACGGACATTCTTTTCGACGGCACCGAAATGGTGGCGCTGCCCGGCGAACGCGCGAACGAAGAGCAACTGCACGGAACGGGTTGCACGTTCGCATCGGCTTTGGCGGCGCACCTGGCGGTTGGACGGGGACTGCTCGAATCGGCGACGCTCGCAAAAGCATACGCAACGAAAGCGATCGAAAAGGCCTATGCCGTCGGGAAAGGCCGACTGCCGCTCGACCATTTTTATCGCCAGAGAATTGAACCTCCGGCGCGCGGCATCCACGAAGTTCCGCAGCACGGCTTGCATCCCGCAGCCGAGCCCGCGGCCCACTAAAGAGCGCGCGCAGCGATCCCTTAGCCACGACTGAAATTCGTTCCCTGGGCGGAGGCATTCCTCCCCATAGCCTTCCGTTTCGAGGAACAATCGCGAGGACAATTCCGAGGAAAGATTCAGACGAATCGAACATCCTTGCCGCGGCCAGCTTGTTACTTTTTTGTGCCTGCAAACGACGACGCGATCCGGCGATAGGCCAGCGTTTCATCGTCCGCCGGGATATCTCTGTCTATTCTCTTCCCGGGGCTCATGCGCCGATAACTACGCAGATGGGGAGTTCGTCTCTCATAACTCTTGGGCGAGGCAACCAGGAATGGCCGGTCGCCGGATTGTGTTATCAAGGCTCCGCGCCTCGCGCGTCTTCGTTTGATACCTCGGCGTTTTTCCCCGTAGGTCCATTGAAACAGGAAATAGAGAAGGAGATCGCATCCGAGAATGCAGAGCGCAAAAAACAACGTACTCGACATGATCAGCTCACTTCACCAGCCAGTTCGCGCAGTTTGCAATGGCATTGCCGCGCAGGCCTCAGATTGACGGCGACGCCGCAATAAAATCCTGAGGACTTTGTAAGAAATTCATTAAACTGAGCCGCGGGCAAGGACTATTCAGCTCAAAGCGAGGCCGGATTGATTTCGCGGCGTGCAGGCATCTGGATCTTGGCCGCATTTACGTTGATGGTCGTTATTTTCTCGCTCCTGACACCTCGCATCGCCCAACCGCTGTCCTATCACAACTTCGCCGACCAACGAGGCTGGCTCGGAATACCGAATTTCGGCGACGTCGCCTCCAACCTTCTCTTCGCCATAGCAGGCGCTTGGGGATTAATTTTTCTTGGAAGCAGGCGCGGCCAAGAGGCATTTGTCGATTCACGCGAACGCTGGGCTTACATTTTCGTCTTCCTGGGCCTCGCGCTTACGGCCTTCGGCTCGAGCTACTACCACCTCGCTCCGGACAACGCGCGCCTGGTCTGGGATCGTCTGCCGATGACCCTCGCATTCATGGGCTTGGTCGCAGCGATGATTTCGGAACGCATCAGCGTGCCGGCCGGTTTTTATTTGCTGCCCATATTGCTTCTGATCGGAGCGGCGAGCGTGCTGGTGTGGTGGCACAGCGAAGCGCGAGGTGCGGGGGATCTTCGTTTCTACGCCGCGGTGCAAGTCTATGCGGTTCTCATTCTGCCGGTCCTGTTGCTTCTTCCCCCGCGCTATACGCGCAGTTTCGATTTTGTCGTCATATTCTTTTTCTACGTGCTGGCAAAAGTATTTGAGACCGCGGACCGGGCGATTTTCAACTTGGACCATCACACCATCAGCGGGCACACGTTGAAGCATCTGGCTGCCGGCGCCGCCGGATTCTGGATTCTGCGCATGCTCCAAAAAAGAAAGCCGGCGTTGGTGTCGTAGATTTACGGTTCGGCTTACGCGGTAGATGTTATTCCGAACGAAGCGCGACAAGCGGATCGACATTCGTTGCGCGCCTCGCCGGCAAAAAATTTGCGAGCAGGGCGATTCCAAGAAGCAGAACGCATGCGATGCCCAGCGGCACGAGTTCCACGCGGTGCACTTCGCTTAAGAAACTGGCCAGAACGCGATTCAGCGCCACCGCGAGCAACGATCCCATCCCGAGCCCCACGCAAACCAGCAGCAAGCCGCGCCGCAAGATCAGCGAGAAGATATTCGCCGTGTCCGCGCCGAGCGCGATGCGCACCCCGATTTCGCGTGTGCGCTGAGCCACGGCGAACGCCATCACGCCATAAACACCCAACGCGGCCAGCAACAATCCGAACGCGCCGAAAAAGCTCATCACGCGCGAGCCGAGCCGTTCCCGCTCGAGCGTCTCCGAATAGTAGTGGTCCATGGCCGAGATGGCGTAAACGGCCACTGATGAGTCCACGCGCCAAACAGCCTGCTTGATGGCGGGTACGACCGTTGTAGGATCAGCCGCGTTCGTGCGCACCATTAGATAGACGGAATCCGCGGCAGCGTCGCCCGCGTGCTGCGCATACGGCAAATACCAGGTCTCGACCGGGTCGCCGGGATCTCCCGCATCTCGCACATTTCCGACGATGCCTACGACCGTCATCCACGGCACATTCCCGCTAGCCATGCGAACACGTTTGCCGATGGCGTCCTCATTGGGCCAGAAGCGCGCGGCCATCTGCTGGCTAATGATCGCCACCGGTGCGCCATGCTCGTTATCTAAATCAGTAAAGTCCCGGCCATGAAGAATCGGAATGCCCATGGCGCGGAAAAGTCCCGGACTAATCAGCCGGTGATTGATGTTGAACGCGTCGCTGAGATCGCCCGTACCCACGCCCTCGATGAGCACCGACATGCCCCAATTGCCGCCGCCCAGGGGATTTACCGTCGTGGCGCCGACGCTGCTGACGCCCGGAGCGGCGCCTACTTCTTCCAAAATGCGGCTGAGCAGCGCGCCTCGCACTGGGCCCCGCACATAGCTCGCCTGCGAGGGAGTGTATTCGACCATGAGCAGTTCTTGCGGCTGAATACCAAGCTCGCGATGCTGCAAGCGATGAAAATTCTCGACCATGAAGCCCGTTCCGGCCACAAGCACTAGCGCCAGCGCCGTTTCCGCAACCACGAACGAGTTCAGCAGCCGGTTCGTTGCGCGTCCCTGGCCCGCTCCCGATCTTCCGCCCTCTTTCAAGAGCTCTGGCGATTCGCCGGCGTCGCGCGCGAGCGTGGGCACGATCGCCGAAATAGCGCCGGCCAGCAGCGAAACGATCAGCGCGAAGAGAAGCACGCGAGAGTCCAGCTGAGAAGCGCTCATTCCAAGCTGCGCCCCAATATCGACGGGAAGGATGGAATCTGCATAGCGATTCAGCCACACGGCGAAAAACAGCCCGCACACGCAGCCGAGCAGCGCGAGGAGCATGCTCTCTGTCAAAGCTTGCTGGAATTGGCGTCCGCGGCTGGCCCCGAGCGCAGCGCGAATGGCGAACTCCTTCGCTCGAATCACGGAGCGCGCGAGCAAAAGGTTTGCGACGTTGATGCATGCGAGCAGCAGCAGGAATCCGACGATCGACAGCAGAGCCAGCATCGTGCTGTCCTGGTTATCCATCAAATTTTCGCGCAGCGTGATCGACGTGACGGCATAGCCGGGCAGAGTCTTTGGATATTGCTCCTTGATGCGCTCCGTAACTTCCGCAAGCGAATCGTGAGCTTGCTTCAAAGTAATGCCGGTCTTCACGTGCCCAAACACGGCGAAATCGATCGCGCGGTCGGCGGCATTCACCACGAAAGGCACCCAGACTTCCGCGTTGTATGGAAAGTTGAAACCGCGCGGCATTACGCCAACGATGCGAAACGTCCCGTTGTCGATACGGACGGACGTGTTCAGGATCGAAGAAATCCCGCCAAAATGCCGCTGCCACAAACCAAAGCTAATCAGCGCGACGCCGCTATCGGGGCCCAGCTTCTCTTCCTCCGCCGTGAAATCGCGCCCGAGAAACGGCTGAACTTTGAGCGTGGAAGACCAACCCGCAGAACGATAGACGACGGACACGCGCTCGGGCTCGCTTCCGCCGGTCAGCGTTAGATCCTCGCCCCGCAAAGCCACCATGCCGTCAAACACGCGATTGGCTTCGCGCAGCGTCACGACATTTTGGCTATGCATGCCGAATGTGCGGCTGTGGCCATCCGGGCCGCGATAAGAATCGAGTAAACGCAATGTGCGGTCCGGATCGGCCAGCGGAAGCGACCGGAAAAACGCCGTGTTGACCAAACTGAAGATTGCCGTGTTGCCACCGATGCCGAGGGCGAGCGTAAGCACGACCACGGCAGTAAACGCCGGCACCTTACGCAATGTGCGCGCGGAGTAGCAGAGATCCTGCCAGATGGACTGCATCGGTTCGGCCTCGGCGTGATCCGCTGCCGGAACTAAATCGGCGCAGCGGTTCTATTCCGTTCTAGACGTGCGAGGGGGAGTTTTGTTTCCAATGGAAAACGCGAGAACCTGAGAAACGGTCAGCGCTGGAAAACGATTCGGCCGGCCACGATTGTGGCCATGGGTGCGCCCTTGAAGGTGCGTGCGTCGAAGGGAGAGTTGCGCGATTTGCTGGGCGATTGTTTCACGTCGTAGGTCCAGGCATGCGTCGTGGAAAAAATCGTGAGGTCGGCGGGCTGCCCCGCGGAGAGCTTGCGCTCGATGCCGAGAACGCGCGCGGGTCCCGTAGTGAAAAGTTCCACCATGCGCATGAGAGAGATTCTTCCCGCATGCACGAGCTGTTCGAGCGCGAGCGCCAGCGCTGTTTCAAATCCGAGAATGCCGAACGGCGCGCGGTCGAACTCCACATCTTTCAGAGCCGGCTCATGCGGTGCATGATCCGTTGCGATGGCATCCACCGAGCCGTCGGCCAGGCCCGCGAGCAGCGCTTCGCGGTCTTCGCGCGCGGCGAGCGGCGGATTCATTTTGTAACGCGAGTCGTACTGCACGTCCTCGTCGATCAACGTAAAATGATGCGGCGTGACTTCGCACGTGACGCGCAGTCCGCGCTGCTTGGCCCAGCGTACTTGCTCGAGAGAATCCTTCGCGGAAAGATGCGCCACATGCAGCCGCGCGCCGGTGAGCTCGACGAGCTGCACATCGCGCGCAACGCAAACCGACTCCGCTGCGGCAGGCATTCCGGGCAAGCCGAGCCGCGTGGACGTGACGCCTTCGCGCATGACGGCGCCCGCCGCAAGCGATACGTCTTCGGAATGCTCGATGACGGGGAGGTCGAGCGAGCGGCAATAGTCCATGACTTGCCGCGTGAGTTTTGCGGTTGCGATCGGTTTGCCGTCATCCGAGACGGCTACGATACCGGCGTCCCGCATCGCTGCGATTTCGGCTATCGCTTCGCCCTTGCTTCCGGCGCTCGCGGCCCCAATGGGCCACACGCGCACGCTGGCAGCGGCTTTGGCGCGATCGAGAATGAAGCGCGTCACACTAGCGTTGTCGTTCACGGGCCGCGTGTTCGGCATGCAGCAGATCGCGGTGAAACCACCGCGAGCCGCTGCCCGCGTCCCCGTTTCAATGGTTTCGGAAGACTCTTGCCCCGGCTCGCGGAGGTGCGCGTGAAGATCGATGAAGCCGGGAGCCACGATCAACCCGGTGGCGTCGAAGATTTCTGCAGAACTATCTTGCGCAATTTTTCCAGGCTGCGCGATTTCCACGATTTTGTCGCCGTCGAGTAGAACATCGCGCGGCGCGTCCGTCTGCGTCGCGGGGTCGACCACGCGCCCGTTCTTAACGAGAAGCATGCGAAGGGTCCTTGTCCTTTGGTGTCGTGGAATTTTCCGGCTTGTCGTCCTTTTGATCCGATTTCTTGTCTGCCGCGCGCAGGTTTCGCAGCTCCTCTTCCACGGCCTCCGGATGCGCGTCTTCCACCGAATCTTCCGAAGCGCCGACGAGTAGCAAGTACAGCAGCGCCATGCGCACGGCAATTCCGTTTGTGACTTGCTCCAGAACGCAGGACTGCGAGCTATCGGCGACCTCCGGCGTGATTTCGACACCGCGATTCATCGGGCCCGGATGCAGGATGATGGCGTCGCGCTTGGCGCGCCGGAGCCGCTCGGCGGTCAGCTGGTAGAGAAGGATGTAATCGCCGGAGGAGAGCGCCGGTTCGTGCAGCCGCTCGGTCTGCACGCGAAGAACGAGCACGACGTCGGCATCTTCGAGCGCTTCTTCGATGCGAAATACGCGGCGAATCGAAGCGCCCGGCGGCCCGATGTGTTCGAGTTCGCGCGGAACCCACATCGCCGGACCGCACAGCGTGAAGCGGCACCCGAATTTCGACAGCAGGTGGATGTTTGAACGCGCCACACGGCTGTGGGAAATGTCTCCGAGTATAGTCACATTCAGATTCGCGAGGGAACCTTTGCGGTCCCGGATGGTGAGCGCGTCGAGCAATCCCTGCGACGGATGTTCGTGCGTGCCGTCGCCGGCGTTGATCACCGGGATCTCGAGGTGCCTCGCGACAAAATCGGCTGCACCCGATGCGGCGTGGCGCATCACCAGGCAATCCGGCTTCATCGCGTCCAACGTGTGAACGGTGTCGAGCAGCGATTCACCCTTTTTCACGCTCGAAGATTCCGCTTGGAGATTCATCGTGTCCGCGCCGAGCCGCGCGGCGGCGGTGCCGAAACTGATGCGCGTGCGCGTGGAGTTCTCGAAGAAGGCGAGCGCAACCGTCTTGCCGCGAAGCGTGGCAAGTTTTTTCAGCGGGTGCCGCTGAATTTCCTGGAATGGACTGCTTTGATCGAGAAGAAAAGTAAGTTCGTCCGCGGAAAGCGGTTCAAGAGCCAGAAGGTCGCGGAAGCGATAGGTCACATTTGCACTCTTCGAACGTGGAACAAACAATCTCTGGGCAACGAACTACGGTTCCTCGCGGTCCACGAGAACGACACGCTCTTCGTTATCGATCTCGCGAAGACGCACTTCGATGATTTCCGTGTCGCTGGTCTGCACGCTGCGGCCGACGAACTGCGCCTCGATCGGCATTTCGCGATGCCCGCGGTCGATAAGGACACAGAGAGAAACTCGCTGGGGCCGTCCCAGGTCGAAAAGGCCGTTCATCGCAGCGCGAATGGTGCGGCCGGTATAGAGCACATCGTCGACGAGAACCAGGTCCATGCTATCCACGCCGAAGGTGATATCCGACGACTGGAGAACGGCCTGCGGTGCGACCTTCGAAAGGTCGTCGCGATAGAGCGTGATGTCCAGCGTGCCGACGGGGACGTCGACGCCGTCGATGCCCCGCATGGCTTTGGCGATGCGCTGGGCCAGCGGCACTCCGCGGCGGCGAATGCCGATCAGGGCAAGGTGCTTCGTGCCGCCGCTTTTTTCGACGATTTGATGCGCCAGGCGCTGCAGAGTCCGGTCAATCTCCGGCGCGGACATCAATTGGGCTTTTTCAACGATGCGCATGTTCGGGTAATCCTAGCATAAGGACTCCGCGCCTGCAGGCGAGAGAGAAATTCCCGGCCACCGCTATTTCCCGTCGCTCGGCCCGCTGGTTTTTCAATTCAAGCAACGATTTGCGGAAATGTCTTTCGACGAATCGGCTCGAAAGCCGCGTGGTAAACTTTCACACGCAAAATGAAGAGAGGTGAATATGTACGGTAGAAAAGCATTTCGCGTGAGTTGTCAGACGCTGCCCCTGCTTTGCAGCGCGACCTTGCTTCTTGCCCTCTGCATAACCGGAACGGCCAGCGCCGGTGCGCAAGGGCCAAAAGCGTCTGGAGCCAGGACTCCCGCGCGGCCGAAGCTGGTGGTCATGCTGGTCGTCGACCAGATGCGCGCCGATTACGTGGACAAATTCAAGGGCCAGTGGACGGGTGGATTGAAGAGGCTTGTCGAGAGTGGCGCCTGGTTCCGCGAAGCCGCGTACCCGTATGCCGCAACGGAAACTTGCGTGGGCCACTCGACGATTTCGACGGGCGCGTTTCCCGCGACGCATGGAATGATTTCGAATGGCTGGTGGGATCGCGAATCGCGCAAGGGCGTAACCTGCACCGATGATTCGAAAGTGAAAAATACCGGCTACGGCGCGGACGTGAAAGGTGACGACGGCCCTTCGAGAATGCTCGTGCCGGCGTTTGCGGACGAATTGAAATATCAGGAAGCGAAGGGCACGCGCGTGGTCACATTTTCATTGAAGGCGCGCGCCTCGATCACCATGGCCGGCCATCAGGGGGACGCCGTAACCTGGTTTGATCCCAGCACCGGCGCGTGGTCAACTTCAAGTGCGTACCCGATGGTTCCTTTCGTGGAAGAGTATGTGAAGGCTCATCCCGTTTCGAACGATTACGGAAAAACATGGACACCGTTGCTGCCGGCTTCGGCGTATTGGTATGACAAGAAGGCCGTTGGCGCCGTGCCCCCTGCGGGAACTGGCGCTGAATTTCCGCATACCCTTCGTGGAAAGCCCGGCAGCACAAGCGCCAATGCAAGCTTTTATCTGGAGTGGGAAGGCAGCCCTTACGCAGAAACGTATCTTGCGGAGATGGCGGAAAACGCCGTCGACAAACTCGGCTTGGGCAAAGGTCCGAGTACGGATTATTTGGGGGTCAGCTTTTCGTCCGTCGATTATGTCGCGCACGCGTTTGGCCCGCGCAGTTGGGAAGTGCAGGATGAACTCGCGCGCCTCGACCGCGATCTCGCGACTTTTTTTGACCACCTCGACAAAGAGGTTGGGCGCGGCAATTATGTCGTCGCGCTCACTGCCGATCACGGCGGTTCTCCCATTCCCGAAGACTTGCAGAAAACAGGCGTGGATGCGGGCTGGTTGAACCTCGATGAAGTGAAGGACCGGCTCGAAAAGACGCTCGACTCGCGCGGCTATGCGAAGCCAGCTGTTGCGGAGGTGGGCGGCGGCGACGTGTATTTCACGCCTGGAACCTACGACAAACTTAAGGAAGACCCCGCTGGCATGCGCGCCGCAATCGAAGCTATCGAGAGCGTTCCTGGCGTGGTCAATGTGTATCGCGCGGAAGAACTCGAGGATCGGCCAGGAACCAATAGCCCGATTCGCAGAGCGGAAGAAGACAGTTTCCTGAAATCGCGTAGCGGCGATTTATTGATTGTTCCGAAACCGTTCTGGTCATGGGATTTTTCATCGCCGGGAAAATCCCGTACGTACGGCTCGATGCACGGCTCACCTTATTACTACGACCAGCATGTGCCCATTCTTCTGATGGGCTACGGCATTCGCCCGGGCACGTATTATGGCAGCGCCACGCCCGCGGATATTGCGCCGACGCTGGCCGCACTTTGCGGAATCACACTCGCACCTCGCGACGGCCGCATCCTCGGCGAAGCGCTCTCCCGGGCAAGCGATCATTCGGTAGCGCGATAACCATCTCGACTGGCTCTCACCAAATTGGCAAGCTACAGGATTTGTGGACCTCCTCGAACACCGCGGCGGCCGGGAGTTTTTCTGCGGTGCCTGGCGGCTTCGTGATATTCTCTCGCCAGTGACTCCCGCGGGAGCTGTTGATTTGACCGTGCAGATCGGCGCGGTGCGCCTGCGGAATCCCATTCTCGCTGCCAGCGGAACCTTCGGTTACGGCGTCGAATTTGCCCACCTCGTTGACCTGAATCGCCTCGGCGGCATCGTCGTCAAAGGCCTATCTCGCGAACCCATGGAGGGCGCCCCCTCCCCCCGTGTCTGCGAGACCCCTTCTGGAATGCTGAATGCCGTAGGTCTTCAAAACATAGGTGCCAGGGCATTCGTTTCCGAAAAACTCCCAGTACTGCGAAAATTCGATATGGCGATTGTCGCCAACGTCTTCGGCTACACGGTCGAAGACTATACCGAGGTCATTCGTATCCTCGAGGATGCCGAGGGGCTAACTGCTTATGAGCTGAACATCTCTTGTCCCAACGTCAAAAAGGGGGGCATGCAGTTCGGCAACGACCCGGCTTTGGTAAGCGAGGTCGTTGGTGCCGCGCGGAAGGCATCCGCGAAGCGACCCCTTTGGGTGAAGCTTTCGCCGATGGTTGCAGATATTGGACTTATGGCCCGGGCCGCAGAGGCCGCTGGGGCCGATGCCTTGACCGTGGCCAACACCTACCCGGCCTTGGCAATCGACCCGTGGACTGGGAAATCGCGTCTCGGCAACAAGACGGGGGGCCTCTCGGGCCCGTCCATAAGACCGATCACCATGCGATTGGTTTGGGAAACGGCAAAGGCTGTGAAGACACCAATCTTGGGTGTCGGAGGCATCGAGACGGCGGAAGACGTGCTTGGATACCTGGCGGTAGGTGCGACTGCCGTACAGGTAGGGACGGCCAGCTTTACTGACCCCACGGCCAGTCAGCGACTCGTTGGCGATTTGGAACAGGCTATTTTCGATGCTAAAGCGTTTACTGTCAATGAGATAAGGGGAAAGATTTCCTCAGATTTTGGTTGACATAACGACCATTTTCGGTTACAATTTTTTGGATTGAGTAGCACAAAGAACACACTATGAGACGACCACTTTTTGTCTTTTGGGCCGCGATTCGTTGGGTGCTCTTAATGTTCCTCGTGGTTCCCGTTATGGATGCCCCCTTAGTGGCGCATCTGAGCGCTCCGGTCAAGCCAATGAAGAGCTGGGTTGGCAACGCCAGCTGGTATGGCCCCGGCTTCAATGGAAAGAAAACCGCCGACGGCGAACGCTTCGATTGCGAGGCGTTGACAGCCGCTCACCCGAACTTGCCGTTCGGGTCCATCGTGCGGGTGGTGAACCCCCGCAACGGAAGGTTTGAACTAGTACGCATCAATGACCGAGGTCCCTATCAAGAAGGGCGCGAAATTGATGTATCCTATCGTGTCGCCCGGAAGATCGGTCTTATCCATTCGGGCGTGAGCCGGGTTCGGCTCGAACTCTTGCAGGTGCCGGAAAAACACTGACCCCGTCGAAACCGGGGTCGCCTATGACCTTGAGCTTCGACGCCCATCCCCGCAGCAGCTTGATCGTGGCACTGGATTTTGACTCGCTTTCGACAGCGGCAAAATTCGCAAAGCAGATTTCCGATCTCGTCGGGATGTTCAAGATCGGGAACCAGCTTTTTACCGCGGCAGGCCCCGCTGCCGTAAAAGAAATTGCCGCGCTAGGGCCAGGCATCTTTCTCGACCTGAAATTCCACGACATTCCGAACACAGTTGCAGGTGCGGTGCTTTCCGCGGCCGCGATGACGGGCGTCCAGCTCGTGAACGTCCACGCGCTGGGCGGCCGCGCGATGCTTGAGGCCGCGGTGCAGGCAATCAGCGCCGGAGTTCCCATGGGCGCCGACCGGCCCCGGCTGCTGGCTGTGACCGTTCTCACGAGCATGGATCAGAAATCGATGCGCGAAACGGGCATCGGCGGGCCGCCGAAGAGCCGCGTGCTCAAACTGGCCCGGCTAGCCAAAGAAATCGGGGTGGACGGAGTTGTGGCATCCGTGCAGGAAGCGAAAGCGATTCGCAAAGCCTGCGGACGCGAGTTCCTGATTGTGACGCCCGGCGTTCGGCCCAAAAGCAACACGGATTCTGGAAACGCCAAGCGGGACGATCAAGCGCGTATAGCTACGCCCGCCGAAGCCATCAAAGCCGGCGCGGATTATCTCGTCGTCGGAAGACCCATCCTGGCCGCGGAAGATCCCCGCGCCGCCGCGCAATCCATCGTCGACGAAATCGCCGCCGCGAAATAGCACTACGATTCTATGGGTAGCGGCCGTTGGACCGAATGCTGAAGTTTGACCCTTCCTTCCTCTCTCCAGTAGCATCGCAAGCGAACCGCAAGTCTTCATGTCCAACCAAGCGTCCATCCAAAGCAAGAGTGTAATTGTCGGAACGGCGGGGCATATTGACCACGGAAAGTCCGCGCTTGTTGAGGCATTGACGGGCACGCATCCGGACAGGCTTGAGGAAGAAAAGCGGCGCGGGATCACCATCGATCTGGGCTTTGCCTTCCTGGAAGAAGAGGGCGTGCGGTTTGGGTTTGTCGATGTGCCGGGCCACGAGCGATTTGTCAGCAACATGCTGGCAGGCGCTGCGGGGATCGATCTTGTGCTGCTGGTAATTGCTGCGGACGAATCCATCAAGCCGCAGACACGGGAGCATTTCGATATTTGCCGGTTGCTGGGAGTCACGCGCGGGGTCGTGGCGCTGACGAAGTGCGATCTGGTCGATCCCGAGACGCTTGAGTTGGTGCGGCTGGAAGTGGAAGAGTATCTGCGCGGATCGTTTCTCGAGCAAGCGCCGAAGATCGCGGTGAGCGCAAAGACAGGAGCGGGGCTCGGCGAATTGAAGAAAGCGTTGCACGCGATTGCCATGGAGGTTACGGGAAAAGATGCCGCGCGATCTTTCCGGCTGCCGATTGACCGCGCGTTCGCAATGAAGGGATTTGGAACCGTCGTCACGGGCACGCTCATTTCCGGAAGCGTCGGCGCAGAGGACGAAGTCGAGCTCTTTCCGGGAAACAAGCAGTTGCGCGTGCGCGGGGTGCACTCGGGCGGAAAATCCGTTGGACGGGCAAATGCCGGACAGCGGACGGCGGTGAACCTCGCGGGAATCGATCACGCCGAAGTGAAACGCGGAATGACGCTGGCCGCCCCTGGACGATTTCGCACGACGCGCAGGATCGATGTGCGGCTTACGCTTTTGCCGTCGGCGCCCAAGTTGAAGCAGCGCGCGCGAATGCATGTTCACGCGGGAACCGCGGAAACCATCGGAGAAATTCACTTGTATGGCCAAAGCGTGCTGGCACCCGGGCAAAGCGCGCTGTGCCACTTGCGATTGCAGGACGACGTGTTGTTGCTGCCTGGCGACCGGTTCATCGTGCGACAGTTTTCGCCGGTCATCACGATTGGCGGAGGCGTGGTTCTCGATCCACTGGCGCGGCGGCCGATGGCGCGAGATACGGGACGCGTCGCGTATCTCGAAACTCTGGAGGGCGGAAAGCGCGACGAGATGCTTGCTGCGATGACGGAGCGTGCTCCGCTTGGCCTGCGGCGCGAAGAGATCGTAGCGCGAACGGGCTGGCTCGACGAAGAGATACGAGAGATTGCGGGAAAGCTTGCCGCAAACGGAAGAGTCAAAGCCGTTTCGACCGAACCGCTGTTTTTGATATCGAGGATGGCTTTTGATGAGGTTCGCCGAAAACTTGCGGAGCGAGTCGAGAGATTCCATAAGGAGAACCCGCTCTCTCCGGGAATGGCGCGAGAAGACTTGCGCGCGAGCCTGGGACGACGAGTGCGGCCTGAAACATTTCGCGCGGCTCTTGAAGAGTTGGCCACGGAGCGGAAGCTGGATGTGCAAGGCGATCTGGTTAAGCGTGCCGGAGCGGAGATAGCCCTGCAACCGGAAGAGGCGCGCGCGAAAGAGCAGATGGAACATGCGTTCGCGGCGGCCGGCCTCGCCGTGCCGGCGGTCAAAGAGGTTCTGGCAAAGTTACCGGTCGAAAACCGCCGAGCCGAGAAGCTGTTGCAAATCCTGCTACGCGAAAAGAATCTGGTGCGAGTAACGCAGGAACTGATTTTCCACCGGGATGCGCTCGGGAACTTGCGCGAACGGCTGACGGAGTTTAAGAAAACAAAGGGCGAACGCATTTCGGTGCCTGTTTTCAAAGAGTTGACCGGGATTTCGCGCAAGTACGCGATCCCACTCCTCGAGTACCTGGACCGGGAGCGGGTCACGCGCCGGGCCGGGGATGAGCGTGTTATACTTTAGCTGCGCGGCGTGGCTGAGCCTTGCTGCGCAAGGCGTCCTGCGCTAGAGTTGCGATAAGCGCGGACTGGCAGGTCGCGTGGAGGTTTTTTTATGGGCGAACTTAGTCCTATTCATTGGCTAATCGTGCTTGCGATTATCCTGTTGCTGTTTGGAGGCCGGAAGATTCCGGAACTGGCCCGCGGCCTCGGCGAAGGCATTCGCAGCTTCAAGGAAGGAATGTCGGGGGCGGCGCACGCGCAGCCCACAACTCCTCCCGCACAGACGACGACTCCCGCTCCCGCGGACAAGCCGGCGGAAGATAAAAAGGCCTGACACAGCGAAAAAACTTAAAGAAGTTCTGAGAGGGGCGGCGTATGTAGCCGCCCTTTTTGCTTGGCGCATGCCTCAATTGGGAGGAAGCGGGAACGCACTCTGCGAATGCCTGTCCTGGCAGGAGCGGAAAGCTGCCCCAAAGTACAACAAATACGGCACAACTTTTTCCTGGTTGGCGGGTATTACCGACAGACCCGAATTACCCAGATTTCGGATATCGGAACGAAGCTTTCAGGAGAAAACCATGAAACTCACTTACTTGAAGTGTGCCTTGCCAATGGCGGCGTTGCTGCTTGGAACGGTAGCCATGGCGCAGGACCAAACGACTTCCCAAGCATCCGGCTCGACAACACCCGCGACGCAGAGTTCGACGCCGGCTGCGAAGCCAGATCCGAGCATCGCGCAGCGGAAAGAGAACCAGCAAGACCGCATCGCGAACGGCGTGAAGAGCGGGCAGCTCACCGCCGGGGAAACCTCCAATCTCGAGAACAAGGAAGCGGCCATCAATGGCGAGACGCGAGCGGATCGCGCAGCCGACGGCGGCAAGTTGACGGGCGCCGAAAAGCAGCAGATCAACCAGCAGCAGAACAAGCTCTCGAACCAGATTTACGACGACAAGCACAACGCCAATACGGCGCACTACGGAAATAACGAAGTGGGCCAACGCCGCGAAAACCAACAGGACCGCATCGCGAACGGCATCAAGAGCGGGCAGTTGACGGCCGGCGAAACGTCAAAGCTCGAGAATCAGGAACGCGGCATCAACCAGCAGGATCGGGCAGACCGCGCGGCGAACGGGGGCAAGCTGACCAACGGCGAAAAGAAGCAAATCAACCGAGAACAGAATCAAGAGTCCCGAAAGATCTACAACAAGAAGCACAACGGCCGGACGCAGGGCGGCGCGAAGCCGAAGTAAACGGACTTCAGCGTGCTGGAGACGAGAGGTGCCCTCCAAGCGGAGGGCACCTTTTTCTTGCATTGCCGCCGGTGGGCGACCTTGGCGCGGCACAGAGCCCTTTGCGCGATGCAGTGGGTCGTGCGGTCTCTTCACTCTGACGGGGCATGCCCGATGTGCGGTCTGGACCCCCCCCGGGCTGTCCGCAAGTTATGAGGTAAACAATTGACAGCATGAGGGTTGCGGGCTTTCCTGCGGGTTGCAGAGGCCGCTGCCACTTTGACGCTGGATTCGACATGGCTCGGTGGTACCCCCCCCCCTTCTTTGTAAGTGTTGCATCTAAAGAACTTACATATTCATTAAGTCGTTTAGAATGCTACCATTACACGACGTTCTGTAAGTGTTGATTACACGAGACTTACGGGTATGCCACAGGCGAGATGGAGTTGCTCTTCTCAAACCGCATAAGATACGAGTCAAACTGCCCGAGAGACGGGCTTCGCGGATGGACGCTCCCACAAAACGAAAACGCCAGCGGAAGCTGGCGCTGATTGAGTGAAACCGCAGTGATATACAGGAACCAGTGTATTCCAAAAGTAGCTATCTGTCAAGGGAGAAAACTGAGCATGGAAATCGGAGGGGATAGAAGGGGCGGGTGCGGTGGAATGAGATTAGCCGCGGCGTTTCGATGCCACGTTGGCGAGGCGGGCTTTAACCATTCGGCGGACCAGGGAAGCGGGGAGGGGCTTGTCGACGGGGAACTGAATGGTGCCTTTGGAAATGGGGTAGGGCTTGAGGTCATCCCTGAATTGCTCGATGACAGCGGCGGTAGGGAAGAAGCTGCAATGGTCGGAGAAGGCGGCGAACCAGACGAGGACTTGTTTGTACTTGAAGGCGGGGATGCGGTAGCTGATGACCTCGGTGGCTTCCGGTGGGGCGACCGAGCGTATCACGGCGCGCATGGTTTCGAGAGTAGTGCGAGCGGGTTCAGGGACGAGGGCCAGATACTCGTCGATGGTCTTCGGAAGTTTTTTGGCGCTCGTCCTCGAGGCGTGTTTCCGAGCGGCGGATTTTTTCGAGCGAGGGCGGCGCGCCGACTTTCGGGACTTCATGAGGCCATGCTAAGCGAAGTTTCGATGCGAGTCCAGACGAGAAGGGGCGAGAACCTCTCGAACGACGAGATTCAAATCTCGAAAACCCGCCAGAGTTTTTCTGCGAATTTTGTTCTTATGGCTTAGCATCACGGCAAGACTTCCGGTCCGGTCCAACTTGCGAGAGGGATGCGGTCCATCAGGAAGAGGTCTGTCGTGCGAGCATACCAGCCCGTGCCGTGCATGCGGCCGATGAGCTTCAACTTGGGAGTGTCGATGTGGTGTTTGGCCGAGTCCAGAATCATTTCGTCGCGAACGTGCATGGCGAGCACCCGGCCAAGAACGAGAGAGTTCATCGGGCTGAAATCGATGATCTGCAAGAGTTTGCACTCCATGGAAACGGGACTGAGAGCAATACGGGGCGGCTTGACGTGTGTGGAGGGGATGGTAGCCAACTTCGCTTGGGCTAGTTCATTGACACCGAGGTCGAATTCGATGGCAGTGACATTCATTGCGGCAGCGGCTTCTTCGGAAACGAGATTTACGACGAACTCCTGTGTTTCGCGAATGTTGCGCCGCGTGTCTTTGGGCCGGCCGGGCTGGTGGCTGCCGATGCCAATGCCGAGGACGGGAGGGTCGCCGGACAACACGTTGAAGAAGGAAAAGGGGGCTGCGTTGAGCTGGCCGTTCGCATCCTGGCTGACAGTCCATGCGATGGGGCGAGGAGTGACGGTGGAAACCAAGAGCTTGTAGCACTCGCGCGGAGAGAGTGCGGCGAAGTCAAAGAGCATAGAAATATGGGCCTCCGTCGGCGGGCGAGGTGTTTTACCAACGAACTATTCTCGACCAGAGCGCGGCGGATTGGCAAACTCGCCGCCATAGTGCCGGAAATTGACGGGATGCCCGCGAGAGGGTAGATTGCTGGCAGCGCGAAGGGCGCATCCAGTCCGCGGAAAGGGCCGTGCCCACCTTTTTGAAAGAGTAGAGAAACGAACTTTCTTTCAGCCTGATTTGAGCGGACTCCAGGCGCATTTATGAAAGGAAGGTCGTCATGGACCCCAAGCCGCTTCCGGCTCGCCCGAGCCTTGCGCAGTACAAGAAACAAGCCAAAGAACTCGTCCGGGATTTTCGAGCAGCACAATCCAGCAAGTTTTCGGTAGCAGAAATTTCCATAACTGAAATCTTTCAGCGGATCAAACAAGCGCATCCGCGTTTTGCGAATTTGCCGAGCGACGAATTCGCACGCGTGGGGTTTGCGTTGGCCGATGCGCAATTCGTGATCGCGCGAGAGCACGGTTGCGATAGCTGGCCGAAATTCGCAAAGCAAGTTGCGGAGATGGAGACGGCGAACTTTGCCGCATCGGTTGGCGATCCGGTGACGGAATTTATCGTGGCGGCGAGCGTCCCGCGCGATGGGTGGCACGGTTCGGGCACGCTGGATCGGGCTGAAGCGATTTTGAAGGCTCATCCGAGAGTCGCGACGGCGAACGTTTACACTGCAGCGATTCTGGGGGACGCGGCGAGCGTGCGGCGATTTCTGGCGGCGAACTCCGGGAACGCGACGGCGAAAGGAGGGCCGCATGGATGGGATGCGCTGACCTACCTGTGTTTTTCGAGGTATCTACGGCTGGAGCGTTGGCGAACGAATGGGTTTGTGGCTGCGGCACGGGCGCTGCTGGACGCTGGCACCAGCGCCAACACGGGTTGGACGGAGATGGGCCATGAGCCGGAACCGGAGTGGGAGTCGGTTATCTATGGCGCAGCGGGGCTTGCGCAACACGCTGAGTTGACGCGGCTACTTCTCGAGCGTGGCGCCGATCCGAATGATGAAGAGACGCCGTACCACGTTGCGGAAACGCGCGACAACACGGTGTTGAAGATCCTGGTGGAATGCGGCAAGTTGAACGAAACGAGCTTGACGACGATTCTTCTGCGAAAGGCGGATTGGCATGACTTTGAGGGGATGAAATGGCTGCTGGAACATGGAGCGAATCCGAACAGGGCGACGCGGTGGGGACGGACGGCGTTTCACCATGCCGTGTTGCGCGATAACGGGATCGACATGCTCGGGCTGCTGCTGGAGCATGGGGCGGATCCGATGTCGATTGCGGAGAGGCCCGACCCGAGGCCGCCGGTCATTGGACCATCGATGACGGCAGTGGGAATCGCGGTGAGGCGAGGGCGGGGCGATTTGCTGGAGCTGATGGAACGGCGAGGAGTGCGGTTTGAGCTTAAAGGAGTGGAGCGGCTGGTTGGGGCGTGCGCGAAGAATGATTCGGATGGTGTGCGGGCGATTCGCGAGAGCGAGCCGGAGCTGGTGCGGGAATTGTTGGCGGAAGGCGGGAAGCTGCTGGCTGGGTTTGCCGGAGTGGGGAATACGGATGGTGTGCGTCAGTTGCTGGAGCTGGGCGTTGGCGTGAACGCACCGTTTGAGGAAGGCGATCCATATTTCGACGTGACGAAGGGAAGTACGGCACTGCAGGTGGCGGCGTGGCGAGGGTGGCCGGGGACGGTGAAGCTGCTGTTGGAACGCGGAGCTGCCGTGAATACGAGGAATGCGAAAGGCCGAACGGCGCTGACGCTTGCAGTGAAGGCGTGCGTGGATTCGTACTGGACGGAGAGGAGGACGCCGGAGTCGGTGGAGGCGCTGTTGAAAGCGGGGGCGACGGTTGAGGGAGTGGAGTGGCCGTCGGGATATGGGGAAGTGGATGAGCTCCTACGAGACCACGGAGCTTGATTCCCCTCCTATTTTTTGTAGATGTCGCATCTGTGGAATCTAGTGCTTTCATCAAGCCTTTCGAATCAGCGCTTACCTGGGGTGATGCAGGCCTTGATTTTGAAGGAACCAAGCTAGAGGGGCGGATCGTCTCCGAATGTGAAAGCGCAAGGATGGGATCGTCAGGTGTGAGCACATAGACTCAATTCGTGGACACTTCCGCCGTATTAGTCTCGAAAGTTCAGTAACGTTTCCGGCTATGCGCGCACAACAAAATACTTGTGAGGTGAACATAAATGAGTATGATACTGTGCATCTCTGACAGGTGGGGTCAAATCAAGCTTTCTTCAAAGACGAGAGTCGTTTATGAGACATTCGGGGTACGTCCTCTCGGCGTTTGTTCTTTCCTATCTTTCGTTTATAAGCGGTTGCGGCGGAGGGATGGCGGCCCCCCCCAATCCTCCACCGACTCAAAATCCCATGCCCACAATCATTTCGATTGCGCCGTCGTCCACGGTGGCTGGTTCGGCGGCCACGCCCCTGGTTATCACGGGCACAGGATTCATTTCGACCTCGACGGTGCAATGGAATGGCACAGCAATCGCCACGACTAGCAATACGACGACAAGCTTGGGGATCACTATTCCGGCGGGGGATCTGACCGGCAGCTCGGCAAGCCAGATCACGGTGCAGAACCCGGCACCGGGAGGCGGGATATCGGCGGCAGCGGCATTTGATGTGAATAGTCCCGTGGCTGCGATCACGTCGATATCTCCTCAGTTCGTTGCGATGGGCGCTGCGGCCACAATCATGATTACGGGAACGGGATTCGAAACAAACTCCGTAGTGTTATGGAACGGGTCCCCGCGGCCCACAACTGTGATGAGCACAACCGTTTTGCAAGTCGCCCTGAGCGCAACGGATCTGCAGAACCAAGGAACGGGATTATTGACGGTAAGTAATCCGGGACCGGCACCGTCCACAAGTTCCCCGGCATCGCTGACAGTGACATCTCTACCGATTCCGGTGATTCAGAGTGTGAGCATAACAAGTGTGGCAAGCGGTCCTACGACGCCCCCGTCCTGCTCTCAATTGCAGGTTACGATCGCGGGCCAAAATTTTGCCTCTGATTCCACGATCCAGGCAAACGGCATCGCACTTCCAGCCATTTTTTACCCGCCCAATCCGACAATCCTTGTCAATTCTCTGCCATTGGGTTTTATCAGCCAGCCTGGAGCGCTCTACTTCACGGTGACGAATCCAGACCAGGGGCCGATCGTCTCCGTTCCATTTCAGTACTCTGCGACAAGTCCAGCGGCGCTGGCGTTTTGCGTCGGTCCGTCTCCGACCACGGTTTATGCTGGGAGCAGTTTCTCGTTTACCGTACTGCCGTCCGAAGTGAATATAGCCGGAAACGGGACTTTAACTTTGGGAACCCTGCCTGCAGGGATTACATCGACAAGCGGAACTGTAGCGCTGCCTGCCACCGGGGTGACCGTGCATGTTCAAGCTGCAAGTATCGCAGTGGCGGGATCTTACGATCTAGTATTGAACGGCGCGGCGGAGGCGACGACAGCCACTGGGAACTTCAACTTCACGGTGAGCAACGGACCGGTTCCAAATTTCTATTTCGTGCAACCCCTAAAGACGGAGGTTGGAGTCCCCATCGGCGGATCGGGGAGCATTGAGTTTCAGACCATCGTAAATTCGAACGGGAGCGTGGATTACGACATTACGCCCTCCGTGAACGGCTTGCCGGCTGGAACCACCGCAACATTTTCACCGAGCGTGTTCTCGCCGGGACAGAGTGTGACGGTGACGCTGAACGCGGCTAGCACGGCTCCCGTTACCCAGAATGCGCCGGTGACGCTAACGGGAACGCCCTCCGCGCAGGTTGCCAATGCAACTACCAGCTTTCTTGCCGATGTAACGCAGCCGCCGGGCTCGCTACCGGGAAATCGCACGGACTACGTCTCGACCGCTGGCATGCCTTATGCCGCAGCCTATGATTCCACGCACAACCTGATTTTCTCAAGTAATCCGTCCTGGAACCGCGTGGACGTCATCTCGAATGCGACGCCGCACAAGATCATTAAGAGTATACCGGTGCGGTCGCCGCGAGGATTGGACATCACCCAGGACAATTCGACGGTGTGGGTGGAAACCGCGTCGCCGAACATCTACGCAATCAAGACAGGCTCTCTGCAAGCGCGCCAATATTCCTTGCCGAACAATTCGATCGCCAGCTCCGGCCTGCCAGTACTCCCGCAGGACGTCAATTCCTATGACAGGCTGTTCGCTCTCGCCGACGGGACTCTTTTCGTGTTTTTCGACGACGCGGAGGCCGAAGGTGATGGCGAGGCTGGCATTTGGAACCCGGTGACGAATCAACTGAAAGTGCTGGCAGACGGAACGCCTTCAGCGTGGGGAATCCCAGTTCGCAGCGGCGATGGCACGCTTGTATACGCGGCTAACGCCACATACGCCCCAGGGATGGAGGTGTACAGCGCAAGCTCGCAAACGCTGAGCACCATCAACTCCGGAACAGGCTATGGTCCTGTAGTAGCTGTGAATCAGGACGGGTCACGACTGGTACTCGATACTGGCAACGCGACCGGAGGAGGAGACGCTATTGGTCTCTACGATCGGAACCTGAACGAGCTAGGAGCAATTCCGGGCGCCCTGCCGGGATACGGCCCGCTGGGCGGCGGAGTAGTGTTTAGTTCAGACAACAAAACAATCTACGAGGTGAATTACTCGCTGGTTCTGACCATCGATGCTTCGAGTCTTACCATCTTGGGCGAAGCGCCAAACTCGAGTTCCAATGACACGCCGTTTGCGGTTGATCCGACGGGAATGGTCCTGAGCGGACAGATTTACGGCATCGCATCTGACGATTCTACTTTCTACCAGAATTACGCAGTGAACCAGCCGCCGTTTACGGCGGTTGGACCCTACACGCAGACGTACGGTGGTCCACTTGCTGGGGGCACTGTTTCGAATGTTTACGTGTTTCCGTCACTTATTCCAGACGTATGGTTTGGGCAGACGCGAGGATCGGTGAGTTTGGCGCAGGATGGAGAATTGAGTTTCACCTCGCCGCCTAGTACGGCAGCAGGGCCCGTGAACGTGAAATTCATTTATCCCGATGGGAACCAGGGATTCTATCCGCAGCTTTTCTCTTATTCGACATTTCCAGAATATGCAGTCATGTCCGGGTCGTCACCGAACGGCGGAGCGCCGGCCCAAGTTATCGGATATGGTCTTCCTGCGGATGCAAGCGGAGGAACAGTAACGGTAGGATCGAACGCAGCTACCATCACGTCTACCGTAGGGCAGTACCCGCCATTCAGCCCGGAGCCGATTCCATCTGCCGTCCTGAACTATACATTCCCTCAGGGGACGCCTGGGTTAGCCGACCTCACGATTAGCACTCCGATTGGAACCGGCACATTAGCTAAATCCATCTACTACGCCAAAAGCGTTGGCGACTACTCTTCGACTGATACGTTTACGGCTGTCCTTTTTGATGCCACGCGGAATCAGGTTTACCTGTCGGCGGGTGATCACATCGATGTATTCTCGATGACCTCGAACCAGTTCGTTACTCCGCTTCAGCCAGCGGCCGTGGGAGGGCAGAAGGAGTTCGCTGGCCTCGCTCTTACGCCCGATGGAAGTAAATTGCTGGCTGCGGATTTGACGGACGGATCGCTTGCGGTGATCAATCCGGATTCGCCTTCGAGCACTTACGCTATTCCCATCGCGGCAGCAGGACCGGGCATAAATGGCTGTGAAGTGGGGCCTCTCTATGTTGCAGCCACCTCGACAGCTACGAACGAGGCCTTTGTGAGTTTTGGTAGCTTGCCAGCACCCAGCTGCCCACAATACGGGCCCGTCTACATTGCCAATTTGCAAACCCATGCTGTGGCGCCACCCCCCCAGTGCGCTAGCGGATTGTCGGTGGATGCCAGCGCCGATGGAAACTACATAGGGATTGGAAATGCCCCATGCATCTACTCTGTGCAGAATTCCACTTATACGTTGGCGCAGTTTCCATATGGATCGACGAACGAGTTTGGCATCGCCATTTCAGGCGATGCAAACGTAATCGCCGTAAACCAAATTCTCGGCGACGTAAACGGAAACATGCTTGGTTCCATCGCGCAGCCGCTTGCTCTTTACGGCAGCCCGTACGCTCTAAATCCACCGCCTCTCTTGCTTCGCCCTAGACTGAACGCGCCCGGCAGTTTGTATTATTTCGCCTATCCAAATTATTTTGAGATCGTTGACGTCGAACACGCAGCGTTGCGGATGCGATTCTCGTTGACAGAAACGGTTCAGAGTACTGCCTCTCCCTTAGCGATTGATTCCGGTGGGCGATTTGTATTCCTGATCACGAATCAGGGGCTGACGGTAGTGGATCTGGGGGCGGCCCCGCTTTCGATTGGGCATCTGACGCCGCAGACCGCGTCTCCAGGCACGACGGTTACCATGCGGGGGAGCGGCTTCGATTCAACGGTGACGGCGACTGTGGGGGGCGTTGCAGCTGTGGTCAGCATCACGGATCAAAATACAATGACGCTGACTATGCCCGCAGCAGCTTCAGGACCTGAGGACATAGTGCTCACTCGAGGGGATGGGGAAACTTATACCCTCGAAAATGGCGTTGTGCTGCCGTAGCCGCGCTGTTTGGCGCTGGCATGAGTATAGTCAAGCCGAATCCGCGGAAGCCGCGTAATTGGAAACTGCGGCGGCAGTAAAATTCCAGCCTGAAAACACAAGACGACAAAAGAATGACAAGAGGGAGGACTAGTCTTCGGGGAAGCCGAGGGAGGCGAGGGCTTCGGTGACGTGGGCTAGGGGAAGGCCGACGATGTTGAAGTAGTCGCCTTCGATGCGCGGGATATAGCGGCCGGCACGGCCCTGGATGGCGTAGGCGCCGGCTTTGTCGTGGGGCTCGTCCGTTGCGAGATAACGAGTGATTTCTTCGCTGGAGAACTGCGAGAAATGGACCTGGGTGGACTCGACAAAGCTGCGGCGCTCGGCATCGGGGAGACGGATGAGCGTGACGCCGGTCAGAACGGTGTGGGTGCGGCCGGAGAGCGCTTCGAGCATGCGGCGGGCGTCGTCGGAGGAGCGGGGCTTGCCGAAGATGCGGTTATCGAGAGTGACGACCGTGTCTGCGGCAATGACGATGGCGGGACCGACAGCTCGGGCGGCGATGAGTTCCGCTTTTGCGTCGGCGAGGCGCTGGACTAGAGCGGCGGGAGATTCGTTGGGGAAGGGGGTTTCGTCGACGGCGGAGGACATGACGGTGAAGGAGAAGCCGGCGTCGTGAAGAATTTGGGCGCGGCGGGGGGATGCGGAGGCGAGAATGAGTTTCATGAGGGTCGGTTTGTTCTTACGCGCCGATTCCGAAATATGGGAATCGCCAGCACAACGGCAAGGCCAGCTATGGGAATTGCGATTTCTTGTCGGAGCCTGAACTCCTCTTCCTTCTTGGCTCGAAAGGCTTGCAGGTTTTGCGGCGATGGATGTCTCATGTACTCTCTGAATTCCCTCATGGCGTAGTCTTGTATCGGAACAGTCAGAACGAACAAGAAAATCAAGACCACCACAATTTCCAGGAAACAGAGCGCTCGGTACGTCATCGCCTTCATTAGTGGCCTCGCGTAGGTCTCAGATGACGACGGATTCTTGGTATTCACCGAAGACGCGGCGGAGGGCGTCGGAGATTTCGCCTACGGTGGCGTAGGATTCGACGGCGTTGAGGATTGCGGGGAGAAGATTTTCGGAGGTGGCGGCGCGACGCTGGAGTTCGGAGAGAGCGGACTGGGTGCGGGGAAAATCGCGTTTGGCGCGGAGAGCGTTGAGGCGCGCGATTTGCGACCGCTCGATTTCGGGCTCGATGCGAAGAGTAGGAATGGCGCGTTCTTCCTTTGCAATGAAGTCGTTCACGCCGACGATGATTTGCTCCTTGGACTCGACGGCGCGCTGAAAGTCGTAAGCGGCTTTTTGGATTTCGCCCTGGACGAAGCCGGATTCGATAGCGCGCAGCATGCCGCCGAAGGGGCCGCCCATGGCATCGATTTTCGAAATGTATTGAAGAGCGCCGTGTTCGATTTCATCGGTGAGGTGTTCGATGGCGTAGCAGCCGGCGACGGGGTCGACGGTGTTGGCGACGCCGGTTTCGTGGGCGAGGATTTGCTGCGTGCGGAGAGCGATGAGGGCGGAATCTTCGGTGGGAAGAGCAAGAGCTTCGTCTAGGGAATTGGTGTGAAGTGACTGGCAGCCGCCGAGAGCGGCGGCGAGCGCCTGGATCGCGACGCGGACGATGTTGTTTTCCGGCTGTTGCGCGGTGAGGGATGAGCCGGCGGTTTGCGCGTGGAAACGGAGAAGAAGCGAGCGCGGATCCTGTGCGTGAAAACGGTCGCGCATGATTTTGGCCCAGAGGCGGCGAGCGGCGCGGTACTTGGCGATTTCTTCGAGGAGATCGCTGTGGGCGTTGAAGAAGAAAGAAAGCTGCGGAGCAAATTCGTCGACGCCGAGGCCAGCTTCGAGTGCGGCTTGGACGTAGGCAATGCCGTCGGCAAGGGTGAAGGCGACTTCCTGTATAGCGGTCGAACCGGCTTCGCGAATGTGATAGCCGGAGATTGAAATGGTGTTCCACTTGGGAAGATGGTCGCGGCACCAGGCGAAAATGTCGGTGACGATGCGCATGGCCGGCAGAACGGGATAAATGTAGGTGCCGCGGGCGATGTATTCCTTGAGGACGTCGTTTTGGACGGTGCCAGAAATTTTGGCGAGATTGGCGCCCTGTTTTTTTGCGACGGCGACGTAGAGGCAGAGAAGAATGGCGGCGGTGGCGTTGATGGTCATGGAGGTGGAAACTTTTTCTAGCGGGATGCCGTCGAAGAGAGTTTCCATGTCCTCGAGAGAATCGATAGCGACACCGACTTTACCGACTTCGCCGAGAGCGAGAGGATGATCGGAGTCCATGCCGATTTGCGTGGGGAGATCGAAGGCGACGGAGAGACCGGCCTGGCCTTTGCTGAGCAGATAGCGATAACGCTGGTTGGACTCGACGGCGGTGCCGAAGCCGGCGTACTGGCGCATAGTCCAGAAACGGCCGCGGTACATGGTGGGATAGATGCCGCGGGTGTAAGGAAATTCGCCAGGGTAGCCGAGAGAGGACTCGGGATCCCAGCCGGGGAGATCGTCTTGTGTGTAGAGGCGATCGATGGGAAGGCCAGAAAGAGTGGTGAAGAGCTCTTTGCGTTCGGCGGCGGGTTTTGTCTTTGTGTCGGACATTTTTGCTTTGTCGAGAATACGACTTCGGAGCTCCGAGTAAACGAGCCCCTGCCCCTGCCAAGATAATAGATTACAACCGGCGGGAGCGGCGAAAAGAGCTTACCGCGAAAAAGAAGAATGAGAGAGAGACGGCAAAGGCTGTGGCGATCAGCCAGTGGGCGACGTCACGGCTCCAGGAGCGGAGCACAAGAGTGAGCCAGGAGAGTCCAAGAACGGCGAAAATGGCGCCGACGACTTCCAGGAAGATCTGACGGACGGTGCGCCAGAAGCGTTGAAAGCCGCTTTGCTGAGGCGCGGCAGCGGGGGAAGCGGCGGAAGACATGAAGGAATCTTAGCGTGAAAAGAGGGGGTAATTCGAGGCAAAGTGGCGGGCTGACCTGGACAAAAGGGCTGTGAACCTATTGGAGACAATCCAAGAGTTGACGTCTTGAATCCGCAGAAAGGCAAGCCTAGAATAAAAAATGAAGTGAAGGGGAGCCACCCTTGCAACTCGACGATCACTTGAAGAACCTGCTGCGTGAATTGGGACACGCGATCAATGATACGGTGTCCGACTCCGACCGCATCACCGGCGCTATTGCTGGTGTGAGGGCGCACGGATACGATATCGTGCTGAAGCTGGATGCAACGATCGGATTGGCGAAGCGGGATGGCAGCACGCCAGAACCGTCGAAACTGACGACGCAGGACCGGCGCTTCCTGGAGTCACTGCGGATTCAGGTAGACCAGGAATCGTTCGATCAGGTTCCCGACAAGAAACCGGCAGCACGGTTGACGATGACGCCGCAGGATGTACGATTTCTGAAGTCGCTGCGAATTGCAACGGACGACATCGAATGAAGAAGCTGGTGAAAATCGCGGGGATGGGGCTGGGAGCGCTGCTCGTGGCAGGGCTGTTTGGCGCGCCCGCGCAGGCGCAGGTTCCGTCGGTGGTAGAGCCGATCGTGATCGATACGGCGGTGCCGATCGTGGTGAACGCCGTCAAGCCGAAATCGAAAACGGCGGGGATGGGAAAGTTTGAAGGGTACGTACAGAACGCGAATACCGCGCAGATTACGGTGCGCGCGAAGGGAAACGACCTGGCTATACAGACTTTTGCACTCTCCCAGCAGATGGCTGCGAAAATGCAGACGATCGTGGATAAGGGCGGCTATCAGTACGGCGACAAAGTGACGCTATATTACGACCCGACGACGAAGCAAGTATTGAGAATCAAAGGCAAACCCTCGAAGCCGATTTGATTTGCGGAGCGGCGCAATGCTTCGCCAGCCTGCCGTATCCGGCCGATTCTATCCCTCCAATCCAACAGAACTGCGCACGCTCGTGACGCAATATTCGCGTCTAGATAAGAACGAGAAGACGACGCAAGTGAAGGCGTGTCTCGTGCCGCATGCGGGATACGTCTATTCGGGGCACGTGGCCGGAGCTGTGTATGCACGGATTGCGGTGCCGAAAAAGGTTCTGATCCTTGGCGTGCGGCATTATCCGGAGGGAGAGAATGCAGCGATTCTCTCGGGCGGAGCGTGGAGAACGCCGCTAGGTGATGCGGCAATCGATGAGGCGCTTGCAAACGCGCTGATGGCTGCGTGCCCGGCGCTGCGCGAGGACAGCGTGGCGCACAGTTCGGAGCATTCCCTGGAAGTACAGATTCCTTTCCTGCAAGTTCTAAAGCCGGAGTTTACGTTTGTGCCGGTGGCGCTGGGAACGGTGCGTTTCGAGGATTTAATTACGGTCGGGGAAGCTATTGGGCGCGTGTTGGCCGCTTCTAACGAAGAGATTTTATTGCTGGCGACTTCGGACTTGAATCACTATGAGGATGACGCGACAACGCGGGTGAAAGACGATAAAGCGATCGAGAGAATTTTGCAGCTGGATGCGCGCGGGCTTTACGATACTTGCCGGAACGAGGCGATTTCGATGTGTGGATTAGGGCCGACGGTTGCGATGCTGACCGCTTTGCGCTGGATTGGAGGAACAAAGGCGGAGCTGGTGCGCTATGCGACCTCGGGAGATATTTCAGGAGATTTCAGCGCGGTGGTCGGATACGCGGGGATGTGCTTTTCGTGAAGATGGACGAGAAGCGTTAGAAAATCATCGGCTCGGTTTAACAGCGGAAACGCAGGTCAAAGTTTCAGAATCGTTTTGAGTCAAGGAAGTGAATCGTCTTAGTGGGCGCGGCCACCGCCTCCACCGGACGACGCTCCCCCGCCGGACGCTCCGCTGGCCGACATTCCACCGCCGCCGCTGCTATGTCCTCCGCCGGAAGAACCGCCCCCAAAGGAACCGGACGAATGAGAGCCTGCCGAGGAGGACCCGCCAGCGTGGGCGGAGAAGCCGCCACCACCCACGCTCGATCCAAATGCGTGGCCTGAGCCAATGTCTCCGCCGCGATAGGACGAAGCCTCCGAGCTGTGGGCGAACGAGGATGCATAACGGCTGGAGTGAGAGCTAACAAATGTGTCGATTTTTCCGTGGGAATTAATTCCGCCCAGCAGAACAGATTTGGCTTTCACGTTAGCGCCGCGGGAGTCCGGCATGACGAAATTGCGCGACTTGTAATCGTACTTGATCGCGGCGATGGAATGAGCCGAAGACGCGGATAGTTTTTCTGGGATGGCTTCCTGAAGGAGATGCGCCCGAATGTCGGGGGCTTCGGCTCTGAGAGTTTGAGAGACGGAATCGCGATAGGCGGCATCTGCGGACTTACCGAGGATTTTTGCACTTTGCGTGGAGCCTTCGGCGACGCGCTCCGTGGATTGGCCCGGCTTGAAAGAAGCCATGATGATTGCGTTTTTCAAGTTAAGCGGGGGCTTGCCAGGTACGTCGTTTGGGTGAGGAGGTACGACAGCGATTTTATTTCCCGTGCGCACCAACAAAGGACGCGGGGGATGAACGAACCCACACGCTTTGCCAACGCAATGGGCAGGAGGGTGAGGAGTTACCACGCGCGCGTACTGACCGCGATGAGTAATCCAATATCCAGTGTCACAGCCGATCGAGTAAGACATGGATTGCTGTCCTATTCTTTCCGCCTCCACCCGCATACGTAGGAGTTGCTCGAGCTCCGCTTGCGTGTGCGCGATACGGGTGACATTCCTTCGCATCGCAGGTCCACACCATGCGTCCCAAGTTTCTTGCCACCGCACGACTTGCGGAAACCCAGTTGCATTGGCCTGGGGTTTCGGCGCGGACTGCGCGGCAGCTGTTGTCATCTGCGGCGTGGGATTGCGATCCGTTTCCTGCGAAACCGGCTCCCAGCAAGTTCCGTATGGCGCACATTCGAAGAAATTGCCGTGCTTGTACAGATCGATCAAGCCTGGAATCGGCGAAGAAAGCCCCGAAGTCTTGAGGGCGGCAGCAATAAGTACAGTTCGTTGTTGCTCCCGAGCGGCAACCCACGTGTCCCAATCGCCGGCTAAGTGAGGAGGAACTGTTGATGAAGGCAGACTGCGCGCCTCACGCGAAAGAGGAGCGCTGCTTGCCGGACTCTGGAACGATATCGAGCTCACTAGATTTAAGCCCCAGGGCGTGAGTGGAAAAACTCCAGGAACGCCAGGGGCAGTTACTTTCGTCAGAGATTCTTTGACACTCTGATCGGGAGCCATGGGGATTGGAAAGGACAGACTTTCCGGATTATTCTCCGACAATTCGATGAGTTGCCCGCCTCGCACATACATCGTTTTGTTCTTCGCAATCCGAAAGTTTGGCACTCCTTTGCGAATGATAAGCGCACCGTCGTCCCCAATTGGGGTCACCGCCGTGGCATCGAGGTACACGTCCAAGCGCTCGAAGTCCTCATGCGGGCCTCCGAACCTCATCGATTCCGTTGGAGTTTCAATCGTGAAGGAGTTCTTTTCGGCCGGGCGCAGAAAGAAGCTCGCAGTGCCGGTCGCAAGGGTCATCCGGGAGAAAACAGGCGTTTCCGGCGCGGACAGATCCGTGAACATAAGCAAGGAATTCTCGGCTAAATAAACGGTCGAACCATCCTCGAAGTCAATTTCCGCACGGCCATCGCTCGTTGCGAGGGCGTAGCCCTGGTCAATGAGCTCACCACCCAAGGCGTATTCCCAGGGCTTCCGCAAATCGGGATGATGACCATCGCCGCGCGAAAGACGGACATCGCCGCGGACATAACTGATGTAGACGTCACGATCCGAGCGTTCATCCGACGCGAGACAAGGAATAGCGAGCGAAAGAATCACACTTGAGAGAAGCAAGAACCGAAAGTTGCGAGGAGAGAGAGGAAGCATGGGTTCCTCCAATTCAGCGGGTGTATATCCAAACATAAGACGTTACGAGCTCTATACCGGTTTCGCCCGCGTTTCGCAGCTTTCAGCGACGGACTCTTGAGTCCCCGATCCGGCCGGGCCGGAGCAGCTTGTTACGCTGAGACCCTCGCTGAAAAAAGAATGCGGCGCTGAGTGATTCAGCGCCGCCAGAAGGTTACATCGACATCGATTCTATCAATGCGGACGACCGCCTCCTCCGCCCGAGGGGGCCGAAGCATGCGGCGCTGGAGCAGGGGCGGAGGAGGAAGGGGCAGATGAGGCGCGTGAGAAGCCACCGCCGCCGGAATAAGAGCCACCCCCAGAGGAGGGGCGAGGCGGAGGCGGCGGTACAGAGCGGGAAGGAGGAGCCACAACGCGAGCAGGCGTTGGAGCGAGAGCGACGCGCGTGTTGGTTGGACGCGAAGGATTGTCTCGTCCCTGTTGTTGCATCGGAACGTTGCGGGCCGTGCCCGACGTGTTCGTTTCGGCGAAGGCTTCCCTGGCAGTACGTTGAGAAAGCGTTTCTGCATTTGCACTCACGAAACGGTGTTCGCGGGAGTCGTAGACAATGGAGGAGTTTCCGACGAGGGAGACGATGTGTCCGCCATTGCCGGCTTCGCGAATCGAACGCAACGTGCGTTCTGGCGCAGAAGCGGCAGGGAAGCTACCTGGCAAGGCATCTCGGGACGGAGATTTTACAGTTTCCCACTTTTCGTTGCTATTTGACGCAAGGAGGGGCTGCGTCAAACCTCGTGTGGGTTCAGGTGAAAAGACACCGTGCGCCAAATTCAGAGGAAGTTTGCCTCCCTTGTCGAGCGGGTTCATCGGCACGAGACCGAGTTTGCCGTTCTGGCGGACGAAGACAGCGGTTGACGCGCGATAGAGCGGGTGAGGAGAATGAATGGGGACAGGACGCCTTCCCGGATATCCCCTATAGCCGCCGTACGGATTCAAAAAAACGATGGGCGGCGAATAAAACCATCCACCGCACGAAGCGTCAAAAAGCCAGCCGCCATAGTGGTAAGGAGCCCAGCCCCATGGCTCGAAGCTGAGGAAAGTCCAACCGAATCCAGGATCCCAGGCCCATTGGCCGGAGCTGAACGGCGACCACCCAAAGCCAGCGCCAAAAGGCCGCCAGCCAAAGCCGTAACTGCCACACGAACTCCAAGCGCCGTAGGTGTAGAGATCGGCGTAACCTGGCACGTAGTAGGTTGAGTTGGTGTATTGGAGAGACGCGTTCGAAGCCGAAGAGACGGTATCAATGCGGCCCGCGACCCAGTGATCAAAGTCATCCCCACCGGGAAGCCGGCCGATGGTGACGGAATCTTCGCCGGCTTTCATGGAAAGAGACTGACCCTTGCCGAGCGCAGTCGCATCTTTGTTGTGGAGGACGGAAGCGCGGCCGGTCAGAACAGCGACGTTGCTGCCGTCGTCGAAATTGTTGACGCGGAAAGAGGACTTGCCCCCAGCGACGACCGTGAAGTCGCCACCCGTCACGCTGAAGTAGTCACCGCCCGCGGGATTTACATAGAAGGAAGCGGAACCCTGGCGAAGGACAAGCCGAGTGGTTCTGGCTCCATCGTCGAGAGAAAGATCGTAAAACTCGAGAACCGTATTTTCGTTCAGAAAAGCCATTGCGCCATTTTCAAATTCAACTTCGGTGCGGCCGTTGTCGGTAGCAAGAACGTAACCCTGGCGGAGGGGGAGATTGGCTTCCGCTTTTTCCCAAACGGCTTTTTGATCGGCGAGCGGGTCGCCATGAGCGTCTCGAGTGAAACGCACGTCACCCTGCACAAGGCTGAGGCGAATGATGCGGGCATGGCTGGAATCGGCGAGAGCGGGGCGGATGCCCAACGAGAGAGCGAAGAGCAAGGAGAAAGAAAGGAAGAAACGAAACGCGCTGCGGGAAGTCATGTGTCACCCCCATCGGGGACGCAAGCCAATCTGCTAAACGTGAGACGGACGGCGGGCGGGATAGGTTGCGCCCGTGTAACCGTGATGCAATCGTCTCGCCGGAGACAGTCTGCGTCAAGAGATTAGGACGAAGCGGTAGTTAGAAATTGCGAAAAGCGAGTAACGCGCGCTGATTTGATACATCAAAAACATTGATGCGGGGTGTTGTTGACACGATGAAATTGGATCGCTAGTTTTAAAATGAGCAAATATCCGCATGTTTTATCGCCGCTTCCCGGGGGGAGCGACGCGACCGCAGAAGTGAATCGCTCGAACCGTTTTGCTTACGAAAGACGGAGTTCCGAAGTCTGAACACCTTGGGGGTGTCATCATGAGGAGTTTTTATCGAATCTTCGCAGGGGTGTTGCTGCTCGCAGGCATGTTGGCGGGCGGAAGAGCGTACGGACAGGGCGGCGCGACCGGAGCCATTAGCGGCCTGGTCGTGGACACGAGCGGTGGATCGATTGCGGACGCGGAGGTACAAGTCATTGAAGCGCGCACGGAAACGGTGCAGCGCAAGCTCTCCACAAACACAGACGGAGTTTTCGTGGCGACGTTGTTGCCGCCGGGAACGTACTCGGTAGTGGTGAACAAATCCGGTTTTGCGGAAGCGAAGGCCACGGAAATGGAAGTGCGCGTGACGGAAACGACGCGCGTGACCATTACCTTGAAACCGGGCGCGGTGTCGGAAAAAGTGGAAATTACCGCGCAGGTGACGACCGTGGAAACCACCAACGCCACGACGGGGCAGTCACTGGGAACGGCGACGGTACGTGAGCTTCCCCTTGCGACGCAGAATTACCAACAGTTGCTGACGCTTTCCAGCGGGGCACAGAGCGATCTGAACGCTGCGGCGCAATTGGGCCGAGGGAACGTGAAGCTTTTCGTCAACGGGCAGCGGGAAGACAACAACAACTATCTGATCGAAGGAATCAGCGCAACGGACTACAACGTGGCGCAGGCAACGTATGTGCCGCTGCCGAACCCGGACGTGATTCAAGAGTTCAAGGTACAGACGTCGCTGTATGACGCGAGCCAGGGAAGGGACGGGGGAGGAAACGTCAACGCGATTCTGAAATCCGGAACGAAGGAATTTCACGGTGACGCGTACGAATTTTTCCGTAACGACGCGTTGAACGCCAACGACTTCTTTTTGAATCGCCAAGGCATTGCGCGGCCGGACGTGAAGCAAAATATTTTCGGAGGCAGCGTCGGCGGACCAGTGGTGAAGGAGAACCTGGGATATTTTTTCATGAATTATCAGGGCACTCGGCAGCGCAGCGGGGATTCGCCGGGCACACTGATCAGCACCACGATCCCATCGCTGCCGGCGGTTCGCACACAAGCCACGATTTCGCAGGCGTTTTTTGGCAACACCACGACACCGATCGATCCTGTGGTGCTCGCCCTGCTGAATTTTCAGAGCAACCAGTTCGGCGGAGGAACCAACGGTTTACTCATACCGAGCAGCAATCCAACGACGGGGGCGTTCGCAATCAGCCGTCCAGGGGCATATACGGACGACCAATTCACGACAAATTGGGACCGTGAGTTTCGAAGCGGGCAGGACAAACTTTCGGCACGATTCTTTTTCTCCGACTCCGAGAGCTTTCTGCCTTTCGGCGGAGGCGACCTGCAAGAATCGCTGGGCAGCACACTGGCCAGCAGCGTCAGCTCTTCCTCGCTGAACTTTCCATTCGACACACCGGTAAAGGCGCGGTTCCTGAACATCACGGAGACCCACCTTTTTTCGCCGACGCTGGTGAATGAACTCCGGTTTGGCATGGTCCACATCAACGACGTGTTGAGCAACATAGCGCCGGTCACGGCCACCGACCTGGGAATCGACCGTCCAACGAACAGCGTTACGGATTCGATCTACAAGTTCATTTTCGAGAGTTCCGGCTTCGAGATTGGACCGGCTCCTTTTGGTAACCAGTCGCAGAACCAAAACAACTTCACGCTGGTAGATACGGTGAGCTGGGTCAAGGGGCAGCATGTGTTCCGTTTCGGAGGCGAGTTCACACGCGTCAACTTGGACAAGAATTTTCCGCAGGTGTTCAACGGCGAGCTGTTCTTCACCAACACTCCGACGGATGGACCGCTTCCCGGAGTGCCAACGACGGACTTTCAGAACTTCCTTCTGGGCGCGCCTGAATTCAGTTTCGGCGGAGGCGGGCTGTCGAATCATGAATACCGGTCCAATAACTACGCGGTATTCGCACAGGACGATTGGAAGATCCGTCCGGATTTGACGCTGAATTTGGGAGTGCGCACAGAAATTTTCGGCGCGTTCCATGACGACCTCTGCCACATCGGGAATCTCGACCCGACGCTTGCAAACGAGGGGCAGTTTCCGTTCATCTATCCGTCTTGCGTGAACAAGCTGGGGCTAGCAGGACTGACGGGCGATGCGAATGACACGACGTTCAACAACAACTATTCGACGAATATCGGACCGCGCATAGGTCTTGCGTATGATCTGTTCGGGCACCACAACACGACGATTCGTGCGGGATACGGAATCTACTATGTGCGCGAAGACGTCGGAACCGCGGACCAGATGTCGTTCGAAACGCCATTCCTTCCTGTGGCTTTCGGCGGCGGAAACCCGGGATGTTTGGGCAGCTATTTCTCGGCGAATCCTCTGCCCGGTTGCCCTAATCCGAATCCAAACGCGCTGCCGAATGCCGGGACGCTCGATCCGAACTTCGTACCTTGCCTGGACGTTTTCCAAGGATTCCCAGGAGGCGACACCACGCAGTCCGCGAACTACGGACCGGCGAGCGGAAATGGCTGCCCTGGTCCTTTGAATACGCTGGGAATTTTCGGGTTGGCGGTGCCTCGGCATTTCGTGGTGCCAAGCACGCAACAGTGGAACTTGACGCTTCAGCGCGCGCTCGGAAAACAGTGGGTCCTGGAGGTTGGGTATGTGGGGACGCACTCCGTTCACCTGCGGGAAACGAGAGACAGTCTTGAATCTTTGAATGCGACGCCGCAGAACCCGGTTGTGGTGGACGGCAATTCGATCACGACGAATACATTCGACAACGCGATTACCCGTTCGGCGGCACAGGGCATCAACGGGTATAGCGGGTTCCAACTTTTCGCTAACGACGCCTACTCGCACTATAACTCCTTGCAGTCCACGCTCTCGAGGCGCTGGGGAGCAGGATACTTCCAGGCGGCTTACACCTTCTCGAAGTCGACAGACGCGACGTCAACCGGGAATACGGCGTTCAACACTGCGTTCAACGACGAATCGACACTAGCTGACTCCCGCGGGCTTTCCGATTTCGACCGCACGCACCGGTTGGCGCTGAGTTATCGCTACGAACTGCCCTTCTTCAAATCATCGGAAGGGCTGATTCACGGACTTCTGGCGGATTGGGCGGTGAGTGGGATCACGATTGCACAGTCCGGAGCGCCGTTCTCCGTGCTGGATTCCGGGGCGGGAACGGCGTTTCTGGGAGCAGGTTCTGCACCGGGAGTGCTGACGGCCAGCCTTGCGCCGGGAGCGACCATGTCGAGCGCGCTTACAAGCGGCAGCATGGGAACGCGAATCAATGGGTACTTGAATCCCGCCGCGTTCGTGACAGCTCCTGAACTTTATCCTATACAGTGCCAGAACGATCCGAATTTCTGCACAACAGGGTTCGGGAACCTTGGGAGGAACACCTTCCGAGGACCGGGACAGCAGAACTGGGACTTCTCCTTGATCAAGAACTTCAAGCTGACCGAGAGACAGAGTTTGAGGTTCACTGCCGATTTCTTCAACATCTGGAACCATCCGAACTTCGGGAATCCAGCCTTCACAGACGTGGAGAGCTACCAGTGCGCCGCCGGGACTCCCAATTGCGTGAACGGAATTCTGACGACATCGCCGTTCGGGACGATCAACAGCACGGTGGGAACACCGCGACTCATCCAATTCTCGTTGCGGTACGCCTTCTAGGCCGCAGAATGGGGTTGACTCAAAACAGGGGCACGAATCTCGTGACCCTGTTTTTTTACGAACGATCGCGATGCGAGAAGATGACGCCGCGCACACACTTTTCGCATCAAAATGATAGGATTCTGCGGAACACTATGCGACGAATTGCGTCACGCGTTTCCCAACTGAATGGCGAAGGGGCCCTTGCAGTTTATTCCCGCGCGAAGGAACTGGAGCGCTCTGGGCGGTCGATTATTCACCTTGAGCTTGGCGAACCTGACTTTCATCCGGCAGCGCCGGTGGTGGACGCCGTGCGCGCCGCCGTTGCATCGGGAAGGGACCGCTACGTATCTACGCGAGGCATTCCCGCGTTGCGCGAGGCGATTGCGGAGTATTTGAGACGGACAAGGCGATTGGAAGTGACACCGGAGCAAGTCCTGGTGGCGCCCGGCTGCAAGATGGCGCTCTCGTTGGCGATGATGGCACTGATCGAGCCGGGCGACGAAGTGCTCTATCCCGATCCGGGATTTCCGATTTATCCTTCGTTCACGCGCGGGCTGGGCGCGAAAGCGGTTGGGTTCGGGCTGGAGGAGAAAAACCGGTTTCAGCCCGATCTCGACGAGATCGCCGCGAAGATCAGTCCCCGAACGACGGCGCTGATCTTCAATTCTCCCAACAATCCCACGGGAACGGTGTTTAGCGCAGAGGCATTGAGAAAAATTGCCGAACTGGCCGAGCAGAATGATCTGTGGATCATTTCCGATGAAATCTATGCTCGGATTTTGTTCGGCGGAGAATACGAATCGATTTGGCTGCTGCCACGGATGGCGGAACGAACCATTATTATCGACGGATTTTCGAAGAGCTTCGCCATGACCGGGTGGCGGCTGGGTTATGCCGTGGCGCCGAAGCACGTTGTCGACGCAATGGATTTGCTGGTGTTGAACACATTCACGTGCGCCGCGGAATTCACGCAGGTGGCGGCGGTCGAAGCTCTGCGTGACTCGACCCAAGCGGTTGACGCAATGGTTGCGGAGTATCGCAAACGGCGAGACTTGTTCGTGGCCGGACTGAACGAGATTCCGGGCTTTCGCTGTCAATCACCGGCCGGAGCATTCTACGCTTGGGTGAATGTCGAGGACACGGGCCTACCGGCGGAAGAAGTGGCTAGCCTCCTTCTCGAGGAAGCAGGAGTTGCGGGAATTGCGGGAGCTGCGTTTGGCCCTGGGGGAAAGAACTATTTGCGTTTCTCTCTGGTGAGCGCTCGTAACTTGCTTGAAGAGGCGTTGGAGCGAATGCAGCGTGTGTCTTTGCGATGGCGCGCGGCGATCGCGAAGTAGAGCGATAGAACGAGTAAATCCCGTGTGGGGCGAAGAGAATTCAGACAAGAAGACGCTCGCAAGATTCGGTTGCGCAGGGAAGTTTTGGGGGTGGGGATGAGGAGAGGCTTTAGCAACGTGGCTAGAATGGCGATTGCCGGCGCTATGGCCACGCTCTTGTGCGCGGCAAGCGCAGTCCCGCAAGCGAAGCCGCTGGCGGGTGCGGACGTACCAAGGATCTATGAACGGCTGTTAAAACAAATCGACCAAATTCCGCTGTTCGACAATCACTCGCATGCTACTTTTCCCGACGACTCGGATATGGATGCACAAGCCGCCCCTCCCGATGAAAGTTCCGTTTTGCGTTTGCGCGATACCAACCCGGAGTTCGTGGCCGGCGCAAAATTTCTTTTCAACTATCCTTACGACGATTTCAAACCCGAGCACGCGAAATGGCTTATCGATAAGAAGAAAGCTGCAGAAGCCAGCGGTGGAACCGCTTATTGGGACAGCATTCTCGATAAGTTGAATGTGGAAACCTGCCTCGCGAACCGCGTGTCCTTCGCGCCCTATCTCGATCCTAAGCGGTTTCATTGGGTGTTTTTCGCGGACTCGTTCCTTTTTCCGCTCGACAACCGCGATCAAACAGGAAAGAACCCGGACATGGGCGTGTATATTCCGCTCCAGGAAAAGGTTCTGCACCGCTACATGAAGCAAGAGAATCTGGAGGCATTGCCGGCGGACCTTGCAGGATATGAGGCGTTCGTGCGGAAAACCGTGGAGGACAATAAGAAAAAAGGCGGCGTGGCGATGAAGTTCGAGGCTGCCTATTTCCGCTCGCTCTATTTCGGCGATCCTCCTCGAGACAAAGTTGCGGCGATTTACTCCCGGTTCCACGCCGGCGGCGTTCCGACAGAAGAAGAGTACCGGACGTTTCAGGATTACATCTTTCGCGTGTTGGTCGACGAAGCCGGGAAATTGAATTTATCGATGCATTTTCACAGCGCGGTGGGGATCGGCGATTATTTCAGCATGCGCAACGGCAATCCGTTGAATCTGGAAAATGTCGTGCGCGACCCAAGATATAGCAAGGTGAACTTCGTCTTGATTCACGGGGGCTATCCGTACACGCTCGACATGATCTGGATGACGGCGGCGAAAAATGTTTACACGGATTCGTCGCTGATGGGCTATTACGTTTATCCTTCGGAACTGAAAAACATTTTGAAGCAGTGGATTTCGCTCTACCCGGAGCGGATCATGTACGGTTCCGATGCGTTTCCGTTCAACGATGCGGTAGGCGCAGAGGAGACGATGTGGCTGGCATCGCGCTCGGCGCGGACAGCCGTCGCGGCCGCGCTCGCGGAACTGGTCTCGGAAGGCGCGTTCAATGAAGAGAAGGCTCTTGAGTTGGCGCGGATGTATCTGCACGACAACGCGGCAAAATTATATGGAGAGAACCAATGAGCGCGGCTCCGAAACTGAAGCACATACCCTGGAAGAGTGTGGAGCGAGAGAAACTCAATCCGCAGATTGACCGGGAGATGGTGGTTGGAGATAAGATTATGTTGGCGCGCGTGCTCATGAAGAAAGGCGCCCATGTGCCGTTGCACCATCATCACAATGAGCAGGTGACCTATATACTGGAAGGCGCCCTGAAATTTGCGATTGATGGGAAGGAGATTGTGGTGCGAGCGGGAGAGGTTTTGTGCATCCCCCCGCACATGCCGCATGAAGCTTGGGCGATTGAGGACACGGTCGATTTGGACGTCTTCAATCCGCCACGGGAAGACTGGCTGGATAAGACCGACGACTACTTGAGGCACGGCCGGTAGCGGCTACCGCCTCTTAAGATTTACCAGTTACTTCACCTAGGGCAACCCTACCTGCCCTGTTTTCTTTGTACCAACCCAGCGAAAGAACATAGACAAAGGCCCTACGTCTTGTTTACCGTAGCAGAGTGGGCTGATTCCAGGCGTGGGGTCAAACCTCTGAGGGGAATACGATGAAGAGGGAACATCTAGCTGTACTGTTGATACTTGGGCTTGGGGCAGGGTGCACCGTAAGCGCGCAGGAAATTGCTCCGGCAGCTTCGGCAAACAACGCCAACACAACGGCGGTATCCTTGGCAGCACCTACAACGGATGCCATCTTGTTTCAGCCGGTGGATACGTTGATGGCACCGCCAGTTTCTGATTTTTCTTCGAGTGCGGCTCCAGAGTTTCCGCTGCTAACAGCCACGCCCGATCCCAGCCCTGCGCCGGCGCCCGACCCTAAGTTTCTTTACGGAGGGCGCGACGATTACCGCTGGCAGTTGGGGATTGGTGTTGACTGGCTCCGATTCAGATCCTCGATTTTTAACGCCAGCGCCGTGGGCCTGGACAGCTCGGTCACGTATTTCCTGAACAACTGGTTTGGAGTCGAAGGGAATGTCGCAACGGCGTTTGCGCCTGAGATATTTGATCGAGAGCACGTGAAACTGCTCGTGTACGGCGGCGGCCCCAAGATCGCCTGGCGACAGAACAAATGGGAACCGTGGGTTCACGCCATCGTGGGAGGGGCTCACGAGCAGCCGCAGACCGCGAATGGCGGCAGGAATGCATTCGCAGTGGAAGCGGGTGGTGGCGCGGATTACCGCTTCAACCCGCGCTTTTCAGGACGGCTGGAAGCGGATTGGGTATATACGGGTTTCTTTGGACAAACCCAAAACAATTTCAAACTGATGGGCGGCGTCGTTTTCCACTTCTAAGCCAATTATGTTGCCACAGCTAGTAAATCCCGTGGGTTGAACCAATCGTTTTTAGCTGTCCGTTTACCGCAGAGATCTGGTAATCGTCGCCCCCGGATCCCTTCCAATTTTTCATGTTGAACGCCCCACCGGACAGAACGCGGTGCACGGAAATGCCTGTTATGCTGAGTGGAGTTTTTCTTCGACACACTTCCGGCGGATTTTTAGCCTCGAGAAAATAAGCGGGTCCGGAACCGATGATTTTTGCCTGGCCGTCCGGTTCGAGAAGGACCGCCGCATCTTGCTCGACCGCGATCGCGCGTACCTCTTTGGCCCAGCCATCCTGCAAAACGCGCGCCAGGAAGACGAGCAGGCGCCCCATGCGGTCGCGCTTGACGAAATGAGTATCCGTGATGATGTCCGTGAGCAACGGAATCCGAAGAAAGTCACGCGAGATAGTCACTTTGTTGGCATAAGGATCGGCCAGCGCTTCCGGAGAATGAATCGTATCAATCATGGAAGCGAAGGAGAACTCGCCCAGAACAGCAAGCCCAGCACTGGAACCTCCGATTGGCTTTCCGGCCGCGATGTGGCGGTTCAAGGCATCCTCAACAGGAGTGTCCTGCCAGAAGCGAAGGTAGTTCGATTGGTCGCCGCCCGCGATGTAGATCGCCTCGGCCTGGCTGATGTGCTCCAGCAGCTTGGGATCGTCGGAATCTTCCCGTTCCGAGAAAACGATTGTCGCCGCGGAATTCAAAGGGCAGAGAGCCCGGATCTCTTCATCGACTTTTTGGGCGTAATCATCTTCAGTGTTGGCGCGAAGAATCAGAAGGTCGCCGCCGTTCGCGCGTTCGCATAGGACTTTCAAAGCCGGATCCTGCTCGCCGCCGCCCATCAGCACATATCCCGCGTGGGGTGTCACTGCGCTGTCCGCATCGTTCCCCGAGCGGAAGTATTTCCAATTCGCAAAAGTTCCAGGTGCAAGCAAGCACAGCGCGAGCGACAGAGGCATGCTCCGGAAAAACAGAAAAACTAATGTGTGTTTTGAGTTCACTTTGCGCGAGCGAGCTTACCAGATTTTGCAGACTTGCTCGCGGACCATAGCGTCGCCCCTCTTGCAGCCGAACGCTTTGGCAAATTCGGCCATGTTTGAAAGTGGCCCGTTTCCACGGAATCGGGGCAGTGGGTGAGGATTGGTGTTGGCCATCAAGCGTTCATACTCGGGCCGGTCATTCGCGCCCCAGACCTGCGCCCAGCCAAGAAAAAAGCGCTGCTCGGGAGTAAAGCCATCCTTCAAGGGTGGACGGGGCTTGCCTTCCAGCGATTTCTCATAAGCCGCATAGGAGATTGCAAGACCGCCGAGGTCGGCGATGCTTTCGCCAAGCACGAGCTTGCCGTTTTCGTGCAAATCGCCGTCCACGACGTAACTATCGAACTGCGTTTGGACGCAGGCGGCGCGCTCCTTGAAATTCTTCAGGTCGTCTGGCGTCCACCAGTTCTTCAAATTCCCGTGACCGTCAAACTGGCTCCCGTGGTCGTCGAAGCCGTGAGTGATTTCATGGCCAATGACCGCGCCCATGCCACCGTAGTTCACGGCGTCGTCGGCTCTGGGATCGTAGAAAGGCGGCTGTAGAATTCCGGCGGGGAACACGATCTCGTTCATGCTGCTGTCGTTGTAGGCGTTGACGGTTGGTGGCGTCATCCCCCATTCGGTGCGATCCACGGGTTTGCCGATTTTCCCCAGCCAGTATTGGACTCCAAATATATTGGCACGTCTCTGATTGCCTAGAAAAGATACGCGGTCGATCTTCAAAGCGGAATAGTCGCGCCACTTGTCCGGATAGCCGATCTTGACGGCAAACGCTTCAAGCTTTGCGGTTGCTTGCGCACGCGTTTCCGGACTCATCCACGGCAGCGTCTGCAAGTCATCATGAAGAGTATTAATCAGGTTGTGCACCATCACGAGCGCATGAGCCTTGGCTTCCGGCGGGAAATATTTTTCGACGTATACTTGGCCGAGTGCCTCGCCGAGATACCTGTCGGTGGCTTGTACGCAACGCTTCCAACGCGGCTGAATCTCTTTCGCTCCGGTCAGTGTTTTGCCTCGAAATTCAAACTCCTCTTCCACGAATTTTTCCGGAAGTGCGGGCGCGGATGAATTCAGGACGTGCCAGCGGTAATAGGTCTTCCAATCCGCGAGCGGTGCAGTCGTGAGTTGTGAGTTGAGGGCTTTGAAGAAATCCGGTTGGCCAACATTTATTTCTTTCAATTCCGGGTGGCCGATAGCTTTGAAATAACTCACCCAATTGAAATCGGGGGTCATTGCTTCCAAGTCCGCGAGCTTCATCCGATGGTAGGTCTTGTTGGGGTCGCGCAAGTCCGTGTTTTTCATGGACGCTTCGGCGAGATGTGTTTCGATCTCGATAACCGTGGTTGATTCCGTCGCAGCTGCATTCGCAGAATCTCCCAGTAATTCAAACATCTTGGCGACATGCTTGACGTAGCTGTCTCGCAGTTGCTTCGATTTTTCGTCCTGCTTCAAGTAGTACTCGCGCTCGGGCAGCCCCAACCCTCCCTGCGAAGCGACGCCAACAACCTGCGTGCTGTCTTTCGCGTCTTGACTTGCACTAAACCGGAACAGCACTCCAACGCCTTCTTCTTGCAGGCGCGCAGCTTCGGCTTGGAGGTCGGCTCCGGTTTTCATCTCGGCGATCCTTACTAGTTCCGCCTCGATTGGTTTTGTGCCGGCTGTCTCAATTGCGTTCGTATCCATGCAACTGCCGTAAAAGTCGCCGATCTTTTGTTCGTTTGAGCCCGACCCAGCTTGCTGCTTCTCCGCCGCTTCAAGAATCTGGCGAAGGTTTTGCTGATTTTTATCGAGCAGTTGAGAGAACGAGCCCCAGGTGGAATATGCCGGGGGAATCGGATTAGCCTTCATCCAGCCGCCCATGGCGAACTGGTAGAAGTCGTCGCAGGGCTTGCAGGTTTTATCGAGATTCGCCTTATCGAATCCCCAGTAGCCTGCATCGCCGTCAGGTTTCACCGAGGCGCGTAGTCCGGCGCCCGCCATCATGGCCGCCGCTACCAACATTATCGTCACAGTGATTCCCACCGGAACTCTAATAGTCCGCATGCGTTCCCCCATTTGCTTGTTTGGAATATCCATGTTCTGGATCTTACAGCGTTCCAGCACCACCCAGGCTGGCACGCACCTAAGAGACAGACGAAAAGCCGTCTTCAGGAGTTTCATGTTTGTCCGCGAGGCAGATTAAGAGGAACATAGCGCTGCGGCACACAACGTACCTTCCTCGCGACGGTCAGGCACGAAGTTGAAACCAAGGATCTCAACGCCAGCCAATCAAACACCAGGGAGGATCACTTTGCGGGCAGCGGCGATTGGTATTTCGTTACATCGACTTTTTGCCACTCACCGCGTTCGATGCCTTCGCGGATTTGCGAAGCGCTCTTTCCCTTCCGCGTTTGTTCATAAGCGTAGAAGCCTTCGCGCTCGCACGTTCCGCACTCCGCCGCATGGTCGCCCGCAAAGCAATCGAGAAGGCTGCCATGGCCTTGGCTGCGGTCGCAGTGGCAGTAACATGGCTCTTGATAGAGAACTCGCTTGATTCGAGCCGCAAGCCGATAGGCGTTTTGAGCCACAGGGTCGGTAAAAAGGGAGGGCCGCAGAGTTGCCGGCAACGGTCCGGTTGGAGGAGAAGTGTGATAAGCGGGAATGGGCTCGGAATTTGCGTCTTGCAGAGGTATGCCAATCGAACGCGAAGAGGCTTGCTGAGGAATCAATGCCAGGGCGAACCCAGCTAACCCCAGAAGGATTACACCAAAGAGCTTTTGAGATTTCCGCATGTCTTGCCTCCCTCAAGAAAGCAGCAGCCAGCCTACATGGCGCCGCAAACGGCTAAACCCTAAGTACTTTACGGCGCCGGCGCTCCAAATTCTAGATCCTGTTAAATCGTTTGGAGTTGCATGCATTGCGTTATGGCAGCCGCAAGACGCCAACGCGCGTGGCTTCCAATCTCGTAACATCCATCACCTTTCCGTCGTTCAGGTTGTCGATCTGACTGTTGGCGATGAAAAAGAAGTCAGAGCCGCGGATCGCCCCAGTCGTAGGCAGCGCGCAAAAACGTGTGTGATTTTCGAGGACGGTAGTACGAGTCACGCGAAGTCCGTCATTGGAAAGACGGAATTCCGCCACGCGCGGCGAGCCGATTCCGTTCTGGATGCCGATCAAGCTGCCTTTATACCAATAAAGCCCATCGATACCTGCAAGGGTCGTTCGCGGGCCGGGGTTAACGTCCCGGCTTTTCCCCGTGGATAGGTCCAGCTTCACGACACCCAGGCTATCCGCGATATACAAAGAAAGATCATCATCGGCGAGCGCGACTCCATTCGGATAAAAAAGCGGGCGATGGACCGGTAGAGCTCTGAACGTTTTCGTGACCAGGTCGAAGCGAAATACTTCATTTCCCAAGCTGTCCGTAGTGATCACCTCGCCGCTCTTGCGGATGACCAGATCGTTGAAACCGTGTCTTCCGGAATCCGCTGGCTTGAAACGGCCCAGTAATTTTCCCGCTCCGTCAAAATGCAATAGCTCGGTTTCTCCGTTGTCCGCGAAGGAGTCTGCCCAAACGGTGTCGTCGTTGGGATCGACCCTGATACCCGAAACGGGTAACAGATCGTAACGGCCTTCGGGAACGAAGTCCGAAACAGCGGTATCGCGGCCAACTTCTACGATCTTTCGTCGATTGAGGCTGCTCAAATAAAAAATGTCTCTGGGAGCATCGTATGCCAAGCCTTCGGCGATCAAATCTTTTTCCGTGGTTCGAAAAGCCTCCCGTGCTTGAAAGATCGCCGGGAAATCGTTGCGGACATTTTCAATCAACGTCGTGAACTCGCGCGATTCTTTCAATCCCATGAAGGCTGGATCGCCGGAGGGATCAAATCCCTCGTGCAAGGTGAGGCATTGCTTCAGCAATGCAAGCGCGTCGCGCGTTTCATGCAACTGAATTTTTGCCATGGCAATGAAAAAAAGCGCGGCGCCGTGGTCCGGTAGCGAACTTTCCAGTTTTTGAACCGCAGAGATTTGGTTGCGGATTTCTTGTGCCTCCACCGGCTCGGCGGGCATTCCTTTGACTTCATCTTGACCTTGGTCTTGAGCGCGCACTGGCGGCGGCCCAAATAAACCAATGAGGAGCAAAAGTGCCGCAAGAAGCTTCGCAGAGGTCGGAGGACAAAGGTTTGTGAACGCAAACTTCTTGTTGAGTTCGCCTGCAGACTTGGATACCAAATGATTCAAACGATGTAGCATGTGGGAAGAGATATTCCGTGCCAACCAAAGCCGGACGCCAAGCCTAGGCAAGCACAGGTTGAGTAGAAGTATACGCTGGACGGGAATGAGTTGGGGGCGAAGGTCTACCGTCAATGTGCCGCACACGCAGATTACGCTGTACCCGCCTGCCCCAGGCTCGCACAAACGCAAAATTTAGGCCCCCGGCGATGGCCGAACTGGCGATAGGTATCAAGCGGCCTACCCATCTCTCTGCTGTCTCTTGCCCCAGCTTGAGGGCAAGCCTCTCGGCGATGCGTGGAGCGAGTTTTTCGAGGATCTGCTTTTCCGCTAGATCCTTGCCGTAGTCAACTCCCGTAGCTGTGGCTGCGGCCATCCACAACGCAAGCCGTTCGTTCTCACCGCGGTGATCAAATCCATAGAGTAGACAAAGCCGTTGGATCAGTCTCAGAGTTACGATGGTCAGGATCCCCGCATCGGGAATAATGGTAATCATCCCGCCCAGCCCGAAGCCGGCTCCCTCGATCAGTGCCAAGCGTTCAGCATCTCGGATGAGAGTTTTTGCAATGTCGTCCAAACGCGCCAGCGGGACGTGGTGCATGTAGCGAAAGTCGGCCACGTCAAGGCCGTGTTTTTTCTTAAGTTGCCGCCGGAACGCCTCGCGGTCGATCTCTACCGAACGCAAACCGTTTAGCAAGCTAAAACGCGCAAAGCGCCCAAAGGCTCGTCTAGCAGTCGAGTTATGTAACCTAGCCATATCTCTAAGCATCCTACGGCGGTTGCATTCCGTTGGCAATAGCGCTTCTAGGACCGGTTGACCACTTTAAGTACTTCTCTCCAAGAGGAGGGTTGCATAAGTGGCGCCAGAAAACCTGCTGTACTACTTGACGCGGAAAATCTTTTGGGTAAACTGCCCTTTTCTCCATGGCTACCTTGCCACAAATCGTTCCCTCTGAGGTCGTACACGACTTCGACTTTCCTCAACGGGAGGCTGCGTTTTTCTACGGCCTTTTCCTTCGGGGGCACTCCGCAGAAGAGTTGCGGCGGGACATCGAAGTGCCCGCCCTTGTTTTGGCGAAATGGCATCGAGAGGCGGAGCGTGAGCCGGAACTTCGAGATATCTTCACTCGCATGGTGGAGTATCGCCGACATGTGCTTGCGATCTTCGACACGTTGATTGGCTCGGACATTCGCTCCCAGAAAGTCCAGTAAGTTCTCCCTAGAAACCCAGCTTTCCCAAGGCACAGGGTGACCACTCTTACAAACTCGCTCTTCGCCCACATCGTGTCACAAAATACTGGCCATTCGTTCAGGTCAAAATCTGTCAGGCAACTCTTCGATAACTTCGCGACTCTAACCGCAATCGGGGGGCAAGTCGCTCAAAATGCAGGACATTCCGCGATTGACGAGCAGCTTGTCCGAGGGTAGAATCCATAGTCCTAGAAGTTGAGGTGTGCCAATGCTACGGGTAACTCATGCCCTGATTGCTGTTGCATTCTCGTTTGCCATTCTCGCGCCGGCTGCTCCGGCCCAAGACGCTCAAGATCCGAACTACACTCCGCCACCCCAGAACCTCACGAAAGAGCAGAAAAAGGAACAAAAGCAGAAGGCTCGGAAGACCCTCAAGGAACTCGATAGCCAGTACAGACAGTGGTTGAGTGAGGATGTAGTTTACATTATCTCGCCTGAAGAGCGAAACGCCTTCCTACAGCTCGATACCAACGAGGAACGCGAACAATTTATCGAGCAGTTCTGGCTTCGCCGAAGCAGCAATCCGGACCTGCCGGAGAACGATTTTAAGGAAGAACACTACCGCCGCATCGCGTACGCCAACGAGCATTTTGCCTCTGGTATCCCGGGTTGGAAAACGGACCGTGGCCGCATGTACATCATGTGGGGACCTCCGGACGAGATTGATTCCCACCCCATGGGTGGAACATGGGACCGACCCATGGAAGAGGGCGGCGGTTCAACGACCACGTATCCCTGGGAAACCTGGCGTTGGCGCTACCTGGAGGGAATCGGAGAAAATATCGAGCTTGAGTTCGTAGACCCGAGCGGCTCTGGCGAATACCACCTCACGATGGATCCGTCGGAAAAGGACGCGTTGCTCCATGTGCCGGGTGCAGGACTGAGCTTGCTGGAGTCCATGGGTTTGGCGTCCAAAACTGACCGCTTTACTCGTTCGGACGGCACCAATATGCCAACCACCATGGGTGGAACACCTTCCAGCCTGGACGAATTTAATCGGTTGGACCTTTATGCCAAGGTGCAGAAACCACCAGACGTAAAGTTCAAAGATCTTGAGGCCATTGTTACGGCTCGAATTGTGCGCGACCAACTCCATTTTCTCTGGCGCACGGACTTCATGAAGGTAACGGATGACACCATATTGGTTCCCATTACGATTCAAGTCCCCAATGGTCAGCTTAATTTCCAATCGAAAGATGGAATCCATTCGGCCACGATGAACGTGTTTGGCCGCGTCAGCACACTGACGGGCCGCATCGTCCAGACCTTCGAGGATCCTGTCGCCAAGGACTTTCCTGATTCCTTGTTCCAACAGTCCCTTAAGCTACAGTCGATCTATCAGAAAGCCATCCCGCTTCGACCCGGACTCTATCGTCTCGATATAGTCGTGAAAGACGTCCAAAGCGGAAACGTTGGCGTGGTGAACACCCGGCTCGCCGTGCCGCGTTACGAAGATCAGAAACTCGACGCGAGCACTCTAATTCTCGCGGATCAGCTCCAGCACGTTCCCGCTAATCAAATCGGCGCAGGCCAGTTCGTTTTGGGTTCTACGAAGGTGCGTCCGCGCATCGAAAGTGACTTCAAAACGGATGGCCGCCTTGGCATCTATCTGCAGGTTTACAACTTGAAAGCCGACGAGAAGACGCACAAGTCCAATGCGACCTTCGTATATACCGTCAAAAAGGGCTCCGAGAAGGTTATGCAATTTAAGGAAACTTCGGCAGAGATGAAGCAGACCGGCGACCAAGTAACCATCGAGAGGTGGTTGCCGCTTTCAACGCTCGCGCCCGGCAAATACACTCTTGAAATAAACGCCACCGATGGTGTTTCCAATCAATCGATTTCCAAATCAGCGGACTTTACCGTGAAGGGTGCAGAGGAGCCAGCCAATACGGCTGCATCCAACGCCGCGCCAGGGAGGTAGTTGGCAGTGATTAGAGGACAGGTCCGAGTCTTGGGGGCACTCGTCCTGGCCGCTGCGTTCTCAACCTTGGGAGCGAATCCAGCGCTGGCGCAGTCGAAGTCTGTTCAGGGGATTCTTTCTGGGGTAGTGCGAGACACTGCTGGCACGCCTCAAATGGGAGCCAGCGTGCAGCTGATTTCGGAGTCGGCTGTTTCTCCCGAACCCCTCGATCTTTTCACCAACACCCAGGGAATTTTTCGTGGCGAGCGTTTGGCTCCCGGCTTGTACACGGTACGCGTTACGCTGGCGGGTTTTCTTCCAACTCTCGAAAAACATGTGCGCGTAAGCGCCAATCTCACCACCCTTGTCCGCATTCAGCTGGAGTCCTTGTTTGCTTCGCTGGAACAATTGCGCCGAGCTCCTTCTTCTGCCGCGGCAGAGGCAGACGATTGGAAATGGGTTCTGCGCACAGCGACCTCGGTCCGTCCGGTGCTTCAGTGGGTCGAGGAAGATCCGCTTAACGCTGTTGCTGTAGATGCAGATTCTGTGCCGGTAGAGCCCACGCGCGGCCGTCTGGAGTTTACGGATGGTGCTCGCAGGCCGGGGTCAGTCTCTAATCTTCCCGCTAGTCCTGCCACGGCGTTCGCTTATGACCAACGGCTCGGTGGAATCAGCAGGCTCCTTTTAGCCGGCCTCATGAGTTATGACACGGATTCACCGGCCGGCGGCGTGGCCACTGTTTGGCTCCCCACTGGTTCGCTCAGTTCCGGTCCACACACAGCCTTGGTACTTCGTGAATCAAAGCTCGGAGACGCTGGCCCGTCATTCCGCGGCGCGCGCATAGACCAGGGTGGCTCGTTGGCTTTCGGAAATCGCGCGGTTATGGAATACGGTGGCGAATACGTTTTGGTCGGCCTTGGCAAACCAGCATCTTCCTTGCGGCCTCGAATGAGGCTTGATGCGCGAATTTCCGATGATTGGGAAGCGTCCCTGATTTTTGCGTCAATGCCAACGGGGCCGGAGCCCATGGAAGCCGCCGACGCCGAGGCGAGCGGCGGTTTGGCCGCTGCACTGAACGAAATGGACGCTTTTCCGGTATTGATGTGGCGCAATGGACGCCCCGTACTCGAAAGCGGGTTTCACGAGGAGATTGCGGCGGAACGTAAGCTTGGGACTCGCGGCAAATTGCAGGTTGCGGCATTTCATGATGACAACAGCAACGTTGCGGTTTTCGGACGTGGTACTAATCTCCCAGTCGCCGATTTCTTTCAAGATGTCTATTCCAATGGGTTTTCGTACGACGGAGGATCTTCGAGCAGCTGGGGCACACGCGCCGTTTACAAAGAAAAACTCGGCGACGATGTCGAGCTAACCGCACTGTACGCGTTTGCCGGTGCCTTGACACCCTCAAGTGCCGTTGTTGGTCCACTCCGAGAGCTGCTCCATACTGCGGATCGCCAGGCCGCAGGGATTAAGGTTTCTGATAGAATTCCGCACCTTGGCACCAGAATTACAGTTGGCTACCAGTGGATAAGCGGCACCACGGTCACTCGCGTTGATAGTTATGGCGACACCGTTTTTGACATGGAGCCGTACTTCCACTTGGGAGTACACCAAAGATTGCCGAAATTTGGCCCCGGTCGCTGGGAGGCCAATGCGGAATGCGACAATCTTTTCGCGCAAGGTTATCTCACTCTAAATACGCAAGATGGGCGTCTGATGGTAATGCCAGCCTTCCGCACGTTCCGGGGTGGTCTGAGCCTGCAGTTTTAGCTGCAAAATGGGCTCTAGAAAGCTGTATGCGTACTCCCAGAAAGTGTATTGTAGCTGACTCCCCCTCCCCTGCTTTCTGTAAAGTATTGATATACAAGGCTTTTAGCGAGCGAGCTTTCTTCCAAAGATTGGACATTCGCTTGCACCTGAAAATCTGCGGTGGGGTGTCGTCCTACCTGGGCCCGCTATGAAGCAGAACCTAAGAGTCAGTCTTGGGGCAGTCGTGCTAGCGCTTGCGACGCTGGCCGCAATGATCTTTGCCTGGCTGAACTTCGTCCAAAGAGCCCAGTTCGAATCTCCTGACGACGGTGTCGTCTGGCTGGATTCGACACAGGGAGTCCAAGCCCAGCAGGTAGCTCTGAATTCCCCTGCCGCTCGTGCGGGCGTTCGCCCAGGTGATCATCTCCTCGCGATCAATGGCGCTCAGGTTAGCCGGCAGGTGCAAGTCACCAAGCGGTTGTGGCGCGCTGGCCTTTGGAGCCAAGTACACTACAAACTATCGCGAAATGGCGAAGAGTTTGAGACCCTCCTCGTAACCGCACCTGCCGAGAAGCCGACCTCAATAGAAAACTACGAACGTGCCATTGGCCTGATCTATCTCTTTATTGGGCTTTTTATTTTTGCGCGGCGCTGGAACGCGCCGCGAGCCGTCCATTTCTACATATTCTGCCTCGTCTCCTTCATTTTTTATTCTTTCCATTACAGCGGGAAGCTGGACACTTTTGACTACGAAGTCTATTGGATCAAAATCTTGGCACAGCTTCTTATGCCGGCGCTGCTGTTGCACTTCGCGCTGGTTTTCCCGGAACACGCGGAAGGAGCCAGTCGCTCGGTTTCGAAGCTCAGCTTTGTTTATCTACCGCCCTTGGCGATTCTGTTTGTGCACATCAGTACGGCGTTGGGCGCGCTCGGCTTTGTCCCCTGGCTCGGATCGCGCGTGCTGCTCGATAAAATTGCTTACAGCTATCTTGGCGCGTGTTTACTCGCGGCCGGCATCGTCTTTTACAGAAACTATCGAGCTGCGCCTGCCGGTGTTTTGCGGCAGCAATTGAAATGGCTCACCGCCGGAACGTTCGTGGGCACACTTCCCTTTTCCGTGTTGTACATCTTGCCCTACGCATTCGACGGAGCAACCAGTCCTTGGATGAAGTTCTCGACCGTAAGTCTTGTCTTCATTCCCTTGTGCTTTGGCTACGCGATCATTCGTTATCGATTGATGGATGTCGACATTATCTTCAAGCGCGGCTTGGCGTATACGGCGGCAACTGCGGCCGTGGCCACGATCTATTTCTTCTTCGTGGCGCTTATCCCGCAGATCTTTCACGCTCCGGCGAACGGGCCTGTCGGCGGGATCATCGCGATCGTCATTGCCGCTTTTCTTTTCCAGCCTTTCCGCGAATGGATTCAGGCGCGCCTTGATCGTTTCTTTTATCGTGACCGTTTGGACTATCGCCGCACATTGATCGAGTTTGGTAGGACGCTTACCAATGAAGTCCGCCTGGAGCCGATGCTTGGTTCTGTGATGGACCGCGTTTCGCAGACGCTCCTTGTCGACCGCTTGGCAATTTTTGTCGAAGACACCTCGAATCCAGGTCATTTACGTCTGGCGCGTTCGATGGGTGTGCGCCTTGCGGAACCGCTGGATCTTAGTTTCCTCGGTTCAGGCCGCCCCGAGTTAGGCCGCGGACCACTTTTCTTCGAATCGCCGCGCGCCGCCCGCGACGTCGGCGAATCCGTTCACCGTACTATTGAACAACTCGATCTCAACTATTTTGTACCGTGCCGGATCCGCGAGCATACCGTGGCTGTGTTGGGGCTTGGCAAGACAGTAGACGGCGACTACCTCTCCAGCGATGACGTCGAGCTTGTGGAGACGATCGCGGGTTATGTAGCCGTGGCTCTCGACAACGCCCAGCTTTACACCTCGCTCGAGCAAAAGGCCTTGGAGATTGCGCGACTCAAGGACTTCAGCGAAAACATCGTGGAGTCCTTGAACGTTGGTGTTCTCGCCGTCGATCTGGAAGGCATCGTCGAATCCTGGAACACACGAATGGAACAGCTGTTCGGCGTGACTCGACAAGAGGCTGTGGGGCGCCAGCTTCGCGGATTGCTTCCCGAAGAGCTCGCAGCCGAAATTGCCGCAAGGGGCGACGAAGAGCAGATCACTGGCATTTACAAACAACGGCTACACCACGAGGGGAAAACGCTGACCTTGAATGTCTCCATTACTCCTCTCGTCAGCAAATCGGCCGAACGCATTGGGCGTCTCCTGCTTTTCGACGACGTTACTCAACGAGAGCGAATGGCGGAGCAGATGTCGCAAACCGAGAAGTTGACCTCGCTGGGTTTGCTTGCGGCTGGAGTGGCACACGAAGTAAACACGCCATTGGCGGTGATTTCGAACTACATCCAGATGCTGGCCAAGCAGATGCCGGACGGCGACCCGCGGCAGTCGATCATCGAAAAGATCGTGAAGCAAACATTCCGCGCGAGTGAAATCGTCAACAACCTTTTGAATTTTTCGCGCACGGGAGCCGCTGAGGCGTCGGATATCGATGTCAATCGAGTTGTGGAGGAGACGCTCTCTCTCGTTTCCCATCCTCTGAAAGCTTCGCAGATTCAAGTCGTTAAACACTTAGGCGAGACACTGCCGGCTGTGCGGGGCTCCGCAAATAAACTCCAGCAGGTTTTTCTCAACCTCTTTTTGAATGCACGTGACGCCATGCCCGGAGGCGGCCTGCTCGAGGTTCGCACGGGAGCGCACAATGGAAGCGTTGAGATCGAAGTCGTTGATACCGGCGCCGGAATTCAGCGCGAACATATTCACCGCATCTTTGATCCCTTTTTCACGACCAAACCCACTGGCCGAGGTACAGGACTAGGACTTTCTGTCAGCTACGGCATCATCAAAGAGCATTCCGGAAAGATTGACGTTCGCTCGACTGCCGGCAAAGGCACTTCGTTTCACGTGGAGTTTCCCGCGGTCAGAAAGTCGGTTCATGTCTAAGGGCTCCATCCTCGTCGTTGACGACGAATCAGAAATCCGCGAAGGTCTTGAATTGCTGCTTACCAGCGAAGGCTATGGTGTCGTCAGCGCGGAAACCGGCGAGTCCGGCTTAGCGAAGCTCGAAGAGCATCCTTACGACTTGCTGTTGCTGGACGTCAGCCTGCCGGATCGCAACGGACTTGAGTTGCTGAGGGAAATTCGGCGCCGCGATCCACAGCTCTCCATCGTCTTAATTACTGCTTATGGTTCGATTGATATGGCGCGAGCCGCATTCAAGGGCGGCGCGCTCGACTACATAACGAAGCCCTGGTCCAATGACGAGCTCCTTGCACAAGTGGCCCAGGCGGTCGAATCGCGCCGGCTCCGCGAGGAAAACGTTCACCTCAAGCGCGCGCTCAAGCAACGATTTAACTTTCCCAACATCATCGGCAAGAGCGAAAAAATGCTGACGCTCCTGGATCTGGTGGCACAGGTGGCGCCCTCGCGCTCCACCGTACTCATCAGCGGCGAGAGTGGCACCGGAAAGGAACTCATCGCCAAAGCCATCCACTCGGCTTCCACGCGTGCGGACAAGGCTTTCGTCCCGGTCAACACCGGTTCCATTCCTGTTGATTTGCTCGAATCGCAGCTCTTCGGCCATGTAAAGGGCGCTTTCACCAGCGCCGTCGCTTCAAAAAAAGGGCTCTTTGAAGTTGCCGACCAGGGCACCATTTTCTTCGACGAAATTGCCACGATCAGTCCAGAAACGCAGGCAAAACTGCTCCGTGTCATTCAGGAACGGGAATTCATGCGGCTCGGCGGGACGGAACAAATCAAAGTAGACGTGCGCATCGTTGCTGCTTCCAACGTTGATCTTCTCACTCTTGTCAGAGAGAGCCGCTTTCGGGAAGACCTCTACCATCGCTTGAATGTTATTCACCTTAGCCTTCCCCCTCTGCGAGACCGCCGCGAAGATGTTCCCGCACTGCTCGCCCATTTTCTCGCGCGCTACTGCCTCGAAAATACCAAGCCTATGCGCTTGTTTACTGCGGCCGCGATGAAGCTCCTCATGGATTACGATTGGCCCGGAAATGTTCGCGAGCTAGAAAATGTTGTGGAGCGTGCCGTCGTGCTTTCGACACAGGAACGCGTCGACGTTGACTTGCTTCCCGAAAGTATTCGGAGTAAGGAAATCGTGCGCGGCGTTCGGCTGCAGCTCTCTGAATTTCTCCCGCCGCTTCCAGGTGAACCGGGCTCTCGTTCTGCTGCGGATCACCCGCAACCTTCGCTTTTTCAAATCATGGATGAGATCGAACGCCGCATCATCATGGACATGCTCGAACGTACTGGTTGGAACCAAACGGAAGCTGCTGAACGTTTCCTGATCCCTCTTTCGACGCTCAATCAAAAGATCAAGCGGTTGGGGATCGACGTCCGCCGCCGTGGCCGCGGCGATGAAACACTTTCCGCGACCATGGGCAAATAGTCCACTCTCTCGCGGTTCCCCGACCTCATTCTCACTCCGTTGCTCCGGACTTTCATCTTGCATCTAAGAGTTTGTCTATGCACAGTATCGCGGGATGATTATTCGCCTATCCAGTCGTGTTGCGCGTGGTCTCCTTGTGCTTCTTGCCTTAGCGCTTGCCTCGGATGTTTCTTACTCGAGCATTCGAAATGCGCTTGCGGCGCACGAACGTGGATTGAACACGCTTAAGGGTTACGAGCGCGCAACGCAGCTTGAACCGCATGACGCGAGCAATTGGTACTTCCTTGGCCGCTATTGGCAGTACAACCTGGAAAACCCAGATACTGGCCGAGCCATTCTCGCCTATGGCACAGCATTGTCTTATGATCCGCGTTCGGCCGACACGTGGATGGATTTGGGTGCGGCGTACGAATCGGAAAGCCAAATCGCGGACGCGCGTCAGGCCTTTGTGCAAGCCGAACACGACTATCCGCTTTCGCCTGAGGTTTCTTGGCGCTATGGAAATTTTCTATTGCGGCAAGGTGAACTAAGCGCCGCCTTAGGACAAATTAGGCATGCGGTGGAAGTTGACCCCGTCCGTGCTGCAGCGGCTTTTTCTCTCTGTATGCGTGTTGAGCCTAACATCAACGCCATCCTGGATGGCGTGCTTCCTCGCTCCCAGGAAGTCTATCTCAATATTGTTTCTACGCTTACGGCCCAAGGCAAGATCGATCAGGCGCTCATTGTTTGGTCGCGGCTTGCCGCGCTTCATCCCCGTTTTTCTCTGCGCGAGTCCTATACTTTTGTTGATGCCCTGATTGAGAGACGGCGGATGCAAGATGCGTTGCAAGTTTGGGATCAAGCACTCATATTTGCGGGCATCGCACGTCCACCGGATCCACCTGGGTCACTCGTTTGGGATGGCGGTTTCGAATCAGAGGTAATAGGAGGCGGATTCGCTTGGCGATACCCTTCCTTTGTTTCCGGAGTTCAAATCAATCTCGATCAGAAGGAGAAACACAGTGGGAATCGGTCTCTTCGGCTGACCTTTGGCGGCTTGGAGAACGTGGATTTCTCTGACGTTTGTCAGATTATAGTCGTCCAACCATCGACCGCGTATCGATTTTCCGCGTGGGTTCGAACTCAATCTCTTTCCACTGACCAAGGCGTGCGCTTCGGTCTTCACTCCATCAGCAATTCGCAGAACTCCACCGCTTGGACGGATGACCTTCACGGTACCAAACCGTGGACGAACGTCAGCCTTCCGTGGACCGCAGGAAAGGAAGTTGGAGAGATGCAGCTGTGCGTCCGCCGTCTCCCAAGCGCCCAGTTCGAAAACAAAATTTTTGGCTCGGCTTGGATTGATGACGTCGTATTGGTGCCAGAGTCTCCGGAGAACACCGGGCGATGAGATTCTTCCGCATTGGAATTTGTGCCCTCATTGTTTTCGGGGTGGCGGCCCACGGCGCCGTTGAAGACTGGGCGCGCACTGTGCTCGAAATTGGCGCTGTTCTCCTCTTTCTTGCTTGGGCCGTCAGAGCTTATCGCAAGCAGGAGCATCAGCTGATCCTTCCACCCTTACTCGTACCCCTTTGCTTCTTCCTCCTTGTTGTCCTCGCTCAACGGATCTTTCGTGTGACAGCGTCGATATACGCCACGCGCATGGAGCTCGATCTTTTGGTTTCGTACATCCTCATTCTCTTCCTGGCCGGACAAGCATTTCGCTCGCTTGAGGACTGGCGAGGCTTCGTTTGGTTTGGGATGGCTTTCGGATTCTTCATCTCCCTCTTCGGCATCTTGCAACACCTCACCTTCAATGGAAGGCTGTACTGGTTCCGTGTGATGCATTTTGGCGGCATCCCCTTTGGACCCTACGTAAATCGCAATCATTTTGCGGGCTTTGCGGAGTTGGTCATTCCTCTATCTTTGGTCCCTTTGGTTCTCGGCAAAGTGCGCAGGGAGCGTTGGATTCTCGTCAGCCTCTTCTGCGTGGTGCCTATTGGCGCTCTATTCCTGTCGGCTTCGCGCGGTGGCGTCGTCAGTTTTGCTGTGGAACTTGGGGTGTTGGTCATCTGGCTGGCGTTGCGCCGCACCGTTGGAGCCCATCTGATCTCCGCAGGCGCAGTCTTGTTGATCGCCTTCCTTTTGGTTTCCTGGCTGGGCGTGCAGCAATTGGTTGAGAGGTTCTCTTCTTTGCAATCGCTCGAAGTGACCGCAGGAAAGCGCGCCTCCATGAGAGCGGACACCTGGCGAATTTTTCTGGATCATCCCTGGATGGGCACCGGTCTTGGCACATTGCAGACGGTTTTCCCCGCCTATGAAACGCTCTATGACGGAAAAGTAGTCAATCATTCTCACAACGATTATCTTGAGGGACTAGCTGAGACCGGAATCGCGGGCGGCCTTTGCTGTGCCTGGTTCCTGACGGTCCTGCTCGTCGATTCCCTCCGGCGCCTCGCTCAGCCCGGCTCATCTTTCATTTCGACCCTCCACCTCTCCGGTCTTGTCGCATGTATGGGGTTTCTCACCCACGCTCTCGTCGATTTCAACCTCCATATTCCTGCCAATGCACTGATCTTTTTCCTGATGGCCAACCTTGCGACAAGCGATATTCGCAATCCCGCTCCCGGGATGGCCGATCCCCACCGCGCCCGTCACAGTTCTCGAAATCCTTGATGGACTTTGGCCGTCTGTCTGTATAATCAATGCTGGGGGTCATCTATTCGTATGCAGCCAGCGAGACTGGGTGCGGGGATATGGTGTCTCATCTCCACCACTCTGCTCGGTTTGACGGTTCTGGCGCCGCCCAGCAGCGCTCAGGCCGTTCTTGAGACGCCGCAGCAAACCAACGATCGCATTCGCGAGCTTTCCGCCGAGGCGCGCTTGCAGCCGCGTGACTACATCATCGGCGACGGCGATCTTCTCTCTATCGAAGTCTTTGATGTTAAGGAACTTAGCAGGGATGTGCGTGTCAGCCAAACGGGCACAATCGGCATCCCTCTCGTACCTGTGCGTCTTCACGTCACCGGACTTACGGAAGTCCAAGCGGAACAGAAGATTGCCGAGGTGCTGGAGGCAGACGGCCTCGTGTCGCATCCTGAAGTAAGCGTTACTGTCAGAGAAAGAAAAAGCAAACCCATTACGATTGTTGGCGCGGTCAACCGCCCCATGGTCTATCAGGCCGACCATCAAGTCTCGCTTCTCGAGATCCTTGCCGAAGCCGGAGGGCTGGCTAACGACGCTGGTGACGAAGTCATCGTTACGCGGCCGATCCCAAACATGTCCTTGAGTGAATCGGGGCCCCCGGCGACCGGTCCCTCAAATACCGCTCCGGCAGGGCCTGAATCAACCCAGCCCGTCTCGGCGTCCGCGGCCGTTCTTCCGAGCGGCAAATCGGCCAGTCCAACGACGGAACCGCCCGAATTGCCGGCGCCCAACGCTTCCTCGGAGAAATCCGTCGCCTCGGAGGCACCGCCGTCCGCTTCTGTTGCTGTCGATACGCTGACGGTCAATTTGTATCAGTTGATGGAGACGGGCAATACGAAGAACAACATTCTTCTAGAGGCAGGCGACGTTGTAACTGTTCCCCATGCGGGAATCGTTTACGTTCTTGGTGCTGTTGCCAAACCCGGTGGATTCGTGCTTACGAATGACCGCGAGCAGTTGAATACTTTGAAGATTCTCGCTTTGGCCGGCGGCTTCACGCATACCGCGAAAACGGACCGAGCCGTCGTCATTCGCAAAGATGCTCAGGGCCAGCAACATGAGGTGCAACTCGATCTGAAGAAAATCCTGAATCGCCAGGCCGAAGATATGCAGCTTCAGCCCAGCGACATATTGTACGTTCCAGACAGCGCAGCGAAGGAAGCCCTAATGAAGTCTCTCGAGTTTGGCATCGCTCTGGGTTCGGGCGTTGCCCTGTACAGGCTTGCGTACCATTAGAACATGGCTGAAGACAACAAACTCGTTCCTCGGGCGAACGGCGCTAACGGCGTCGTCGAATTGATTCCCCCATCTTCCCGTCTCCCGGGATGGGATCTTTCGCCACGAGAGCCTCATCTCTATGACTACCTGCTGATTCTGCGTAAGCACCAATGGCTGATCTTGTCGTTTTTGGTTGCAGTCGTCACCATTGTCTCCATTGCCACTTTTAGCATGCAGTCGGTTTATGTAGCCACAGCCCGGATTGAAATAGATCGTGAAAACGCTAATATTCTTCCTTTTCAAGGTGCGGATCCTTACGAGTTCATGCTTGACCAGGACAACTATATTGAGACCCAGTCAAGAATCCTGACGAGTGAGACTTTGGCGCTGCAAACCATCCGCAGTAGCGGACTTGGCGCGCGGGCGGAGTATTCCTCTCCCAACGGGCCTTCCGAAGCGTTGGCGATCGGCAGCTTGGAGAACCAGAAGCGCCCTCCGGAGCTCGGCGCTTTTCTTGGCAGTCTGAGCGTCAAGCGAGTCCCCAACAGCCAACTCCTGGATGTGAGCTTTGAATCCACGGACCCTCAATTCGCGGCTCGCATTGTCAACGAACACATTAAGAATTTTCAAGAGCAGAACATCCGCAGTCGCTACGATGAGACCACGCGCGCTACGGCTTGGCTGCATGACGAGTTGGACGAGCTCAAGATTAAAGTGCAGCAATCGGAAGACAAGCGCATTGCCTACGAGCGCCAAAATCAGATTTGGACACTGGATGACAAACAAAACATAACCACCCAGCGTCTCGCCGACATTAACAAGGCCCTGACGGACGCTCAAGAAGATCGCATGAAGAAAGAGGCGCTTTATGAGTTTGCCAAAGCCGGAGGGGCGTCCGGTGTGCCCCAGCTTCGCGATAACCCTGTTATGCAGGGGCTCATTCAAAAGCGCCAGGCCACGCAAGAAGAGTACAACGACGCTCTAAGTCAATATGGTCCAAATTTTCCGAAGGTCCAGCGCCTGCAGCAACTGCTGAAAGACATTGATCAGCAGCTTCAAAAGGAAAAGAGCGACAGTCTCGATCACATTGAAAGTGATTTTCGCGAAGCTCGGCAGCGCGAAGAGTTGCTTACCCAGGCTCTCGATCAGCAAAAGTCGGAAGCGAACGTAATGGCGGAACGTCTCGTCGAGTACAACATCCTCACGCGCGAAGCGGAAGCAAATAAAACTCTGTACGACGGTTTGATGACCAAGCTAAAAGAAGTCGGGATTTCGGCTGCGCTTCAATCGTCGAATATTCGGGTCGTAGATCCGGCTATGATTCCTACTTTTCCCTCCCGCCCCGCAAAAGCGAGGAACATCGTTCTTGCCTTCCTGGTGGGTCTCGTGGGGGGTATCGGCCTCGCTCTCATGCGCGAGTACCTAGATAACACCGTGAAGACTCCGGACGACATTGAGACGCTCGCACGCCTGCCTTCCCTGGCTGTCGTCCCGCAGTTCGCCGACGCTAACGGCAACGGGAATCGAAAACGGCTCTTGCCGGGCATTTCTACCAATGGACATGACAAACGCATTGAGCTTGTCGCCCAGCACCTGCCGAAGTCTCAGATGTCAGAGGCGTTTCGTGCTTTGCGCACATCTCTTCTGCTTTCTCAGCCCGGACGCCCACCCCAGGTTATCCTCGTGACCAGTGCGCTTCCACGCGAGGGCAAGACCACCGCTGCGGCTAACTTGGCCGTCACGCTTGCACAGCTCGGGGACCGCACCGTTCTCGTCGATGCAGACTTGCGTAAGCCTGGCGTTGGTCGCCTCCTCAACTTGGGCAACGGCAAATACGCCGGACTTAGTTCGTATTTGGCGGGTGTTTCGAGTCTTGATCTTGTCACCGTGCCACATCCCACGATTCCCAATCTCGTCGCGATTCCAACCGGCCCGCTTCCTCCCAATCCGGCTGATTTGTTGTCTTCCAATCGGTTGGCCGAGGCAATAGAGGAATTGCGTTCAAAATTCAAATTTATCGTGATCGATTCGCCTCCAGTCATGGCCGCCACCGACGCGGTCATTCTGTCGGTCCAGACGGACGGCGTTCTATTAGTTGTGCGGAGCGGTGAAACTCCCAAAGAGGCCTTCACACGCACTCGTGATTTGCTCAATAGCGTTAAGTGCCACATCCTTGGCGTTGTGCTTAACGCCGTGGATTCCGGCGCGCCGGATTACTACTACTCTTATCGCTACTATCCCTATTCGTATGGCTACGGTCCTCAAGAAGGGGCCGAGTTTTCACACGAACACGCCAACCTTTCTGATTCTGATGCTAACAAAAGCTCACTGCACGATCGAGATGATGATCAGGCGCTGTAAGGAGGCATTGTGCGTTACTTGATTACTGGAGGCGCCGGTTTCATTGGTTCCCATCTTGCCGAGCGGCTTCTTGCCCGCGGCGACCGCGTCGTCTTGCTGGATAACCTTTCCACTGGAAGCATCGACAATATCCGGCACCTCAAGTCTTCCGGCCAGATGGAGTATCACCTGGATAAAATTGAGAATCTTCAACTCCTCGCTGAACTGGTCGACGATGCCGACATCATCGTTCACCTTGCCGCCGCCGTCGGCGTCAAGCTCATTGTCGAAAGCCCCGTGCGCACCATCGAAACGAATGTCAACGGCACCCAGCGCATCCTTGAAGCCGCTTCGAAGAAGCGCAAGCTGGTCCTTACTGCTTCCACCTCCGAAGTCTACGGAAAAAACACCAATGTGCCGTTCCACGAGGACGCCGACCTCGTACTCGGCCCCACTACGAAGGGCCGCTGGAGCTATGCAGCCTCCAAAGCTCTTGATGAATTTCTTGCGCTTTCTTACTGGAAAGAGAAAAAAGTTCCCGTCATTGTGGTCCGCTTGTTCAACACCGTTGGGCCGCGCCAAACCGGTCGATACGGCATGGTCCTGCCCAATTTTGTCCGCCAGGCGCTAGAGAACGAGCCAATCTGCGTGTACGGCAATGGAAAACAGTCTCGATGCTTTTGTGATGTCCGTGACACCGTCGAGGGCCTAATTCGACTGATGGATACTGAGCGTTCTGTCGGCGAAGTCGTGAACGTAGGCAACACGCAGGAAGTGACCATTGAGGGGCTCGCCCACTTGGTTAAGGACCGCACGGGCAGCTCTTCTCCCATCGAATACGTTCCCTATGATCGTGCTTATGAACCGGGCTTCGAGGACATGATGCGCCGCGTTCCCAACGTTGATAAGCTCGAAGCGCTCACCGGTTTTCGCCCGCAAACTTCGCTCAATGAGATTATCGACCGGGTCACCGCCTTCTTCCGGCAAAAAGAGAAGGAAAATACGGCTGAGCCTCGCGTTGCCACCAGCAGCGCTGACTAAACGACTCCTACATAACCGTACACAAAATAGTCCCGCAACCTGGACAATTTGTACTTTCGCCGTGTCTTCGTATATTTAGCCCTAACTCACAGAATTCTCGGTACTTCTCCTTACATACTCTGACTCCGAGCGTCCGTTTAGAGCATCTTTGTCCCGTGCTTCGTTCGGAGTTTTTCTTTGCACCAAACCTTTTTGCTTTCTTAACGTATTCACCTCTAGCGGCTCGTGCTGGCCGTGATCTCTAAAGACAACGGGTGCTTCTCGAAAGCGGGCTATGAAAAACGATTCTCGCCAACCCTCATTTTTTGCCTGGCTTGATACTGCTTTCCGTGATCTCAAGTATTCTCTGCGCACTCTCTCACGCACGCCGGGGTTCACCGCCGTGGCCGTGCTGACGCTCGCCCTCGGCATCGGCGCGAACACCGCGATCTTTACGCTCCTCGACCAGATTCTTCTTCGCCTCCTCCCCGTCAAGAATCCACAGGAACTCGTCCTTCTCACCATGCGAGGGCACCACTACGGCAACAATTGGGGCGGCAACTCCATCTCCCATCCCATGTTCCGCGATTTCCGGGCACACAATGACGTCTTCTCCGATATGTTCTGCCGTTTTGCCTTCACCGTAAGTTTGTCCTTTGAGGGTCAAGCGGAGCGTGCCGATATGGAAATGGTTTCCGGCACGTATTTTTCTACACTTGGTCTTAGTCCTTATCTTGGCCGCGTCTTTTCACCTGAGGATGATCGGGTTCCCGACGGCCACCCTTATGTCGTCCTGAATTATGCATATTGGAAAACTCGCTTTGCTTCCGATCCTTCCATCCTGGGCAAGACTCTCTTGGTGAACAACTATCCCATGACTGTAGTTGGCGTCCTGCAACCCGGTTTTGACGGAGTCGAACTCGGCCGTTCTCCAAAGCTCTTCGTCCCCATCATGATGCAGAAGGAAATCATCGTCGGGAACCCCGGGGATATGCTGAAGGACCGCCGCTCTCGCTGGGTAAATGCGTTCGGCCGCTTGAAGCCGGGCATCTCTCGCGAAAAAGCCCAAGCAGCGCTTCAACCCTTTATGCATTCCATGCTCGAGATGGAAGTGAACGAAGCTGCCTTTGCCCATGCGTCGACATACGATCGCAATCAGTTCTTGAAATGCTGGATCGGAGTCCTGCCCGGCTCCCAAGGTAGGTCCTACGCGCGTCAGACCCTTTCCACTCCGCTGTGGGTGCTCATGGCAACAACAGGACTTGTTCTCCTGATTGCTTGCGCCAACCTCGCGAATCTTCTTCTCGTCCGAGGCGCAGGCAGAAAAAAAGAAATGGCGATTCGGCTTGCTATGGGTGCCACACGTGGACGCATCATCGCTCAGTTGCTGATGGAAAGTCTGTCTCTCTCCGCCATTGGCGCTCTCGCAGGTCTGGCACTCGCCTATTGGGCGGACAAAGCTCTCATGGCCGCCTATTTGCCGTCCGATTCGGGAGGACTCCGCATTTCCACTTCCCCGGACCTGCGCATCCTTCTTTTCACACTTGCGGTCACTCTTCTGACTGGCGTCATTTTCGGTCTCGTCCCGGCCCTTCAAACCACCAAGCCGAATGTCGCGGTCACTCTGAAGGACGAAGCTGCCGCAGTTGTTGGCGGCGCGCACGGCGGTCTCAGGAAGTCTCTCGTCATCGCACAAGTCACGCTTTCTCTTTTGCTTTTGATCGGCGCTGGGCTTTTCGTTCGCAGCCTCGGAAACCTGCGTAATCTCGGGCCCGGTTTTCCGACGCAAAACCTGATCGGCTTTGAAATCGATCCATCCTTCAGCGGTTATTCCGTTGAACGAATGAAGGTGTTTTATCCTCAATTGACGGAGGCTCTCGCCACTATTCCCGGAGTTCAGTCCGTTGGCTTGGCTTCAAATCGCATTCTTGAGGATAACGAATGGGACAGCAGCATGTCTGTCGAAGGCTACAATCCGGACAAGCCAAGCGACCGCGCCGAACCCTACATGAATCAGATCAGCCCCAACTATTTCGCAACCATGGGCGTCCCTATTCTCGAAGGAAGGGACTTCACTCCAAACGACGATCATGAGGTTAAGCACACGCCCGACCCCTTTGGCTGGCAACCAAACACCATCATGATCAACGAGACTTTTGCGAAGAAATATTTCGCCGGCCGTAATCCTATCGGCCTTCATCTTGGCTTCGGTACTGATCCCGGAACGCCAACGGATATGGAAATCATCGGTGTCGTCAAGGACATCAAGTACACGAATCTGCGCGACGAGATTCCGCCCCAGGCTTATTTGCCGTACTTGGGCTGCCAAATTATTGGAGGCATGGTCATCTACGTTCGCACCACTGCCGACCCGAATTTATTGATGTCCTCGATTCGTTCCAAAGTCCGCGACATGGATTCGAACCTGCCTATCTACGCCATGCGGACCACCGAGGTGCAGATCAACAACTCTCTCTCGGCAGAACGCATGATCGCTAGCCTCTCCGCTGTTTTTGGTTTTCTCGCCACGCTTCTCGCCGTCATCGGGCTTTATGGGGTCATGGCGTATACCGTCGCTCAGCGGACTCGCGAAGTTGGTATTCGCATGGCTCTGGGCGCCGCTCAAGGCAAGGTCATCTGGATGATCATGCGCGAAGTGCTCATTCTCGTCGCCATCGGTGTTCTTGCCGGCGTCCCCGCCTCTCTTGCCCTCACTAAGCTGGTACAGAGCCAACTCTTTGGGCTCACGCCGCACGACCCAGCTACGCTTGTCATTGCTACAGTCGCCCTCGCATCCGTCGCCTGCGCCGCCGGCTACATTCCCGCTTGGCGTGCCAGCCGGCTCGACCCGGTGAAAGCTCTTCGTTACGAGTAGTCGCTTCATTTGCGGGGGCAGCCAGACCAAGCGATAGCGCTCTTAGCGCTCGGTTCCGAAGCTCCCTTTCCGCGGAGTCGGGCGCCGATCAAAACCCCATCAGTCTCGTTTACGCTTAGGTATTCTGAACCGAATGGACCGTTTGCCTTCCTCTCCCACCCTCTAAAATGGACTCTCTTGGCCCATGTCTTCCTCCAACACAATCTGGCGCCTGGTGGGCATTTGGCTTTTCTTCCTTGTCATTTATGCCAGTGTCTCGCTGTTTGTTCCGCGGGGCCACTATGCGCTAACGGCGTTCGGTGACCTTGCTCAGTGCATCGTGCCCTTGCTGGCGAACGCAGGTCTTCTTCTGAATGCCGGGACTCCCCATTGGCGCAGAAATCTTTTTTGGATGCTGATCGCCATGGGCTGCACGTTGTGGATGATTGGGCAATTCGAATGGACGTACTACGAGCTCTATCTTCACCGCCCGATGCCGGACAATGATCCTGGCGACATCGTATTTTTTCTACGCGGTATTCCCATCATGGCGGCGCTCACTCTGCGTCCGCATCTCAGGCGTGGCGAACTTCGCCTTCGCTTCGGTTACCTGGATTTTGCGCTGCTGCTCGGCTGGTGGGCCTTTCTCTACGTGTTCATCGTTTTGCCCTGGATGTACGCCGTATTTTCGCTCGCACAATACAACTTCAACTACATTCTTCTTCACCACACGGAGAACCTCATCATCATCGTCGGTTTTGGCTACCTGTGCCTTAAATCGTCGGGAGTGTGGCGTCTGATTTACGCCAATTTATTTGGCGCCTCGACGATGTACATGCTTTCCTCCCTCACCATCAACGTGGCTCTCGAATTCAATCGCTACTACACAGGCAGCCTTTATGATCTTCCGCTCGTCTCTTCATTTCTTTGGTTTGCTCTCACCGGTGTTATTGCCTACCAAAAACGCGACGCTTTAGACGCCCCTTCCGGCGATTCATTCGATACAGAACCCGATAGCTCGCGCGGCGAAAGCGTGGTCCCGGCTCGTCTAGCTATGGCCGCTGTCATTTCCTTGCCGTTCTTTGCGATTTATGTCTTGCGATACGGCCACGCGGATTATGCGATTCGCGAATTCCGGCTGATGACCGTTCTTGTGGCCTCCATCCCGCTGGCCTTACTCGTCTTCTTGCGAACCTATCTTGCCGACGCCGACCGCACACGCCTGCTTTCTCAATCTGAGCGCTCGATTGAAAACCTCCAGCGGCTCCAGGCGCAAATCGTTCAATCTGAAAAACTCGTTTCCCTTGGCCAATTGGCTGCCGGCGCGGCCCATGAAATCAATAATCCTTTGACGGCCATTCTCGGTTTTTCCGATCTCTTGGCGGACGATCCGGGCCTCTCCGAAAAAGCCCGTTCCACAGCCTCGAAAATTCGCGATCAAGCGCGTCGCACGAAGACGCTCGTCGGAAATCTTCTGAGCTTTGCTCGGCAGGTTCCCACAGAGCGCACACTCTTGGACATCAACACTGTAGTCGCCAACGCCGTGCAGCTTCGCACTCTCGACATGCGCTCCGGCGCCGTCCGCATCGAACTCCAGCTAGAATCCGTACTGCCGGGAGTTCGCGGCGACGGAAACCAGCTGATGCAGGTTTTCTTTAATATGATCAGCAACGCGATCGACGCCATGGAGTCCGAAAAGGGCGGCGTCCTCACGATCAAGACAATCCGTGACCGAGCCTATGTGGTCGTTCTTTTCTCTGACACCGGGCCGGGCTTGAAGGAACCTTCCCGCGTTTTCGATCCCTTCTACACGACCAAGCCGGTCGGCAAAGGCACTGGCTTGGGACTCAGCATTTGCTTCGGTATCGTCCAAGAGCACAGCGGAAGGATTCTTTGCTACAACAGACAGGATGGCGGCGCCGTATTTCGCGTCGAGTTGCCCGCTGTCTTGGCTGCTCTGCCCACAAAAGAATTGCAGCCTGCGCCCTCGAATCCTCAAAAAGTCTCCTGACCAGATTCATTGTTAGGCCGCAATGACACGTTCTCCCATCTCAAGGCCCGTTGTACTCATGTTAGAGTCTTATTTCGAACCACATCCCGCAGCCAGGAGAAGCGATGACCGATTCAGCCATCGTGACCGAGAAGCTCACACGTCGCTTCGGAAATCTCACCGCCGTTGACGGCGTCGACCTCACCGTTTCCGCCGGGCAGTTCTTCGGTTTTCTCGGACCCAACGGCGCCGGCAAATCCACAACCATCAAGATGCTCACAGGATTACTCGCCCCAACGTCTGGCCGCGCTCAGCTTCTCGGCCTCGATTTTGCGGCTCATCCGGTCGATGTAAAACGTCAAATCGGAGTCGTCCCGGAAGGCATGGGCCTCTTTGAAAGGTTGACGGGCGCCGAATATCTTCAGTTTGTCGGCCGCATGTATGGTCTGGATCGTCCTACAACGCGACGCCGCTCTGAAGAGCTTCTTGATTTCATGCAACTTGCCGACCGCCCCAAAACGTTGATCGCGGACTATTCCCACGGCATGCAGAAAAAGCTGGCTTTGGCCGCGGCTGTGATCCACGGTCCGCGCATTCTTTTCCTCGATGAACCGTTCGAGGGCGTAGATGCCCTCGCCGCTGGTGCTCTCAAGTCTCTTCTCAGCCGCATGACCGAGCGCGGTGTCACGATCTTTCTCACCTCGCACGTTCTTGAGATCGTCGAACGCCTCTGCAGTCACGTCGCCATAATCCACAAAGGTCGTCTTGTGGCCCAAGGTTCGCTCGAAGAACTTCGCGCGGGAATCGCCGGCGAGGCGGGTAGCAAAACCACGCTGGAGCAGATTTTCCTCTCCATTGTCGGCCAGGATGGTTCGCAACAGCCCCAACTCGAGGAACTTTCGTGGCTGATGTAACTCGTTTTCCCGGTGTTTGGGAACAAATACGCCTTGTCGCCGCGTTGCGCTGGCGCATTCTTGGCAACAGTCTCCGCAAGAAACACAATCAGTGGGACCTTATCGGAATGATTTCTGCTGGTCTGTTCGCTGGACTCGGCGTACTAGGTTTGGGCGTCGGCATTTATTTCGGTGCTTACACATTGATGTCCACCGGTCATGAAGCCTTGATCGCTCTGCTCTTTTGGGGAATTTTTCTTTTCTGGCAGCTGTTTCCGGTTTTTTCCGCGGGATTTGGTGCAGGCTTTGAGTTCCGCGCTTTATTGCGATTTCCGCTTAGCCTGCGTGCGTTTTACATGATTGGTTTAGCGTATGGCCTGGCTGATTTCGGCGCGATCACCTCGATTTGTTGGCTCTTGGCCATGATCCTTGGTGTGACCATGGCCAAAGCCTCTGTCTTGCCTGCCATGCTGGTGGTCTCCGCTCTTTTTCTGCTCATGAACATCACTCTCGATCGGCTGGTTGGCTCCTGGCTCGAACGGATCCTTTCGCGCCGGCGCGGGCGAGAAATGTTTTTCGCGCTGTTCATACTTTTTATCGTCGCCGTTCAATTCATCAACCCGATGGTACAAAGATACGGCCATTCCGCAAAGCCCTGGGTCTGGCATCTAGTTCCTTATTTGTCCCCATTTCCGCCATCCCTTGCGAGCCAAGCGGTTGTAGGTGCCGCCCTGAATCATCTCCAGGACACATTAGTTGGTCTCGCCGGTCTCGCTGCTTACTTTGTCCTTTTTAGCTTGTTTCTCTGGATGCGGTTCGCCACGCAGTATCGCGGCGAAGAGCTTAGCGAAACTGCTGCCCCTGTGCGAGCAGCCGTTCGTCCTGTATCTCGCGCTGCTGACCAATCTGATGCGCTTCGGTTGCTGACGCCACAGGTCGCCGCAGTCCTTCGCAAGGAATATCGGTATCTCACGCGCAATAGTTTCTCTTTCTTTCTTCTCATTATGCCGCCGGCATTTGTCCTTCTCTTTACGACCCAATTCGCGGGCCATCATCCCACCGCTGCGAAACACCCGATTTCGATTGATCTTTTTTTTCCGGGCATGATGTTCTATCTCATCCTGATTCTCATGGCCCCCGCCTATAACAGCTTCGCGTACGATGGCAAGGCCATCACCACATTTTTTAGCTCTCCTGTCAGTTTTCGCGAGGTATTTCTCGGCAAAAACCTTCTTCAGGCATCTATGCTTGCTTTTGAGTTGGGGCTTTCCGTCGCGGCGTTTGCATATCTTGTTGGTCTTCCTTCGCCGCCGGTTCTGTTGGCGACGATCGCTGCAATTGTCTTCGTGATTGCGGGCCAATTGTCCATTGCCAACTGGTCCTCGATATCCTTCCCGCGCAAACTCAATTTCGGTCAGATGCGTGGCCAGCGCCAATCGGGGATGGCTGTGCTCGTTTCTTTCGGAACACAATTTCTTTTGGGTGGGATCAGCGCAGTCATCCTGCTCATGAGCCGTTGGACAGGTGACCGCTGGCTTCCCGCGGAGGTATTCGCTTTCCTCGCAGCTGCAACCATCGCGGGTTACTCCGCCTCGCTTGATCCCCTGGCTGCGCTTGCGGAAAGGAAGAAAGAGAGCTTGATCGACGCACTATGTCGTTGAAGTTTCGGATTGTCGCCGTTGAGTGCGCGTTTGGAAGGAAGCTCTATTCCGCGGCGGCCAGCGCTTCCACATAGCGTTCGGCAATGGCCTTCCACGAAAAGTATTTTTCCTGCGCGCGACGGCTGCACGCGGCAAGCGAAGCCCGATATTCTTTGTCGGAAAGCACTTTGAGCAGCGCCTCCCCGACTCCTCGCTGGCGGCTTCGGTCTGCGAACACCACTCCCGCTTCTGTAATCGGCGACGCCGTCTCCGGCCCATCAAAGGCCACGACCGGCAAGCCGCAAGCGATCCCCGCAATCGCGCTTCCTCGGCGCGAAGAAATGCTTCCTCGCACGAACAACAAAACGTCGCTGGCCGCCATTTGCCTCACAATTTCCTCTCCCGGCAGCACACCCAGCGTGGAAATCTCCACCGGCAGCTTGTCCATCAAATTCAGCAGCGCTTTCTCAGCCGTATTCGAATGGCGTCCCATCACGATCAACCGTAACTTTCCCAATCGTTCCGTTACGACATGCAGAGCCTCGGAAATGCTGGCGATTTCCCAAACCCCGCTTTCCCCTCCTGTGATTCCATACACGGCAATCGCAGGCATTCGGATCGCTTCATCGCCTCGCATCCTCCATGCTTTTTCGGGTTCGGGAAGATTTGCGCCGACGGGAATGAAGGTAGCCCGCGTATGCTTTGGACCAATCCAGGAAATCTTGCTCACCGGCACCGTAAACACACCAAGATCGCAAAAGCGTAGCCCTTCGCTCATCACGTGTAACTGCGCGCGCCGGCGCAACTTGTCGATGGTTCGGTTCCCATCGTATGGCAGCACATCGTGGTAAACCATGCCCACACGTACTCCGGCTTGCCGCAGAGTGCGCAAAATCTTAAGAAATCGCAACGGGAATCCGCGTTCGGACCACGCCAGCGCGGTGTATTGCACCAGTACCCATTTCCCGCGCCAAGTTTTTGCATGTCGTTCTAGCTCACGAAGCGCCGCCGGCCACCCTTGCTCCAGCCACGCGACACGCGCCAACTCCAACTCAAGTCCATGCGCTTGCAATGCATCGCCCAAGTACTGGCAATATTCTTCGACCGCGTCCGTTGGCGCGTCACGCTGTCCAAGCAACGCGATGCACTTCTGTGTCATTGAGGAAGTGCCAGGATGTGGTTAGCCCCGCATGGTTTGCAGTTGTAACCCAGACGGCTAAACTCTTCGAAAAGCGTGCGTTGGTTTTCTTCGCTGTGCATTTCACAAATGATGCCCGGGCGTTTTTCCTTCAACAACCTTTGCGCCCCACGAAACACCTCTACCTCCGCCCCTTCTACATCGCACTTAAGAAAATCGGGCGACGGCCGTCCCTCCGCAAAGCCATCAAGCGCTACCGCGGTCACCTGAATAGCATTCTCCTCGTTCCCTGCAACCACATGCCCAAGCCCTCGATCTGGCGAGGTCTTCGGATCGATTCTCGCGAAGTAGACCGTTCGCGGCTCGGACCACACTGCTTTCTCTTCCACCGTAATCCAGTCAAAGGCATTCTTCTCTACGTTCCCGCGCAATCGTGAAGCAGTTTCGGGATCAGCTTCGAAGGCAATCACCCGGCCTTTTTGGCCGACCAGTCGCGCTGCCAACAACGAAAAAAAACCGATATTTGCTCCGATATCGTAGAAAGTCATTCCGGGCCGCAGATATTGTTGCAGAACTTCTTGCACGGTCGGTTCGACTTCACCTTCGAAATAAGCTCTGCCAGTGCGTGGATTTAATTTCAGCCACACACCTGCAGCAGCTCCGCTCTGCACTTTCGCCCATGTTAGCGAATCGCGCGGTACGAGCATGGTTCCAGCCCAGCGGATGCACTGCCCCAGTATGGGCACACGCCGCAGCTTGGCCAGCGGCGATGACCATCGCAACACAAATTGCGCCAGTCGCCCTTGCGAAGCGCTCACGTCATTTCTCCACAAGAAAACTGCCGATAACCAATGCATCCATGCCCGAACTGAAGAATGTGCGGATGGCGTCCGTCGGCGTGTGTACGATCGCCTCGCCGCGAAGATTGAACGAGGTATTCATGATAACGGGCACGCCTGTACGTTTCCCGAATTCGTCGATCAGACGCCAATAGAGTGGATTGACTTCTTTCTCCACGGTTTGCGGCCTGGCGCTTCCGTCCACGTGTGTTACCGATGGGATAATCGCCCGTTTTTCCGGCCGGACCTGCGCTGTAAGTATCATGAACGGCGAATCGCTCGCGCTCTCCAAATATTCGCTTGCCGCTTCCTTCTTCAAGGATGGAGCAAAAGGCCTCCACCATTCGCGAAACTTCACCGCATTATTGACCTTTGCGTTCATCTCCGGGTCCCGCGGGTCGGCCAGAATCGACCGGCTCCCGAGGGCGCGCGGCCCAAATTCCATGCGCCGCTGAAACCAGCCGAGAATCTTGCCGTTCGAAAGCAACTCCGCCGCCGTCGTGGCCGGATCTTCCACTCGCGTGTACTTCAGCTTATAGGTGCGCAAAGCCTGCTCAATGGCCTCGTCATGGAACTCCGGCCCTAGGTAAGCATGCCGCATTTCCTTCATCGGCAAACGGCCGCCATGATCGAGATACGAAGCCAGCGCCGCGCCCAGTGCCACGCCGTCGTCGGAAGCCGCCGGTTGCACAAAGATTTTGTCCACCAGTCCCGATGCAGCGATCTTTCCGTTCGCCTTCGAATTCAGCGCTACGCCCCCTGCCATGCACAGGTTCCGGCTCTTGGTTCTTTCTATGGCCATCTTCACAACGCTCATCATTGCGTTTTCGCATACGTCCTGTACCGCATACGCGACATCTTTGTGTCTGTCGTCGATCTCGCTCTCGGGAACGCGCCGTGGCCCGAGCAGCCGTATCATTTCGGCGAAAGGCGCAGCTCCATTTGTAACTAGTTTTCGCGCATGGACCTTGCATGGCGCGGCTTCCGGCTCAATGAACGCACGCAAATCCACTCCTGGTTTGCCATAGGGCGCAAGCCCCATCACCTTCCACTCGTCGCTGTTTCTCTGAAATCCCAGATACTCCGTGAACTCGCTGTAGAAATAGCCGATCGAGTCGGGGAAAGGAATCGTGAAAACGTGTTCAAGCTTTCCGTTCCGTCCGTGCCAAATGGAAGTCGCTTCCCACGCACCGCGTCCATCCATCACCACGACCGCCGCATCGCTAAATCCAGAATACGCGTACGCACTGATCGCATGTGCCAGATGGTGATCCACAAATCGCATCCGTGCTTTGGTTGGCCCAAATAGTTGCGCGAACCGCTTCGCCCCTCCCTTCTGATGCCGCATGCTCGTGAAATACAGCGTTGAGTTCAGCGTATTCGCATAGGTCGCCGGCATCTGCCCGAACGCATAACACTTCAAATCGTGTCGGAATGCAGCTCCGGGAGTCTGCCAACCGAAACACACCTCGTCGAGTTGCTCCGTTCCAACTTTCGCAAAGTCCAGACAAGCTCGGATCGCGTTCTGTGGAAACCGCGCATCGTGTTTTGCTCGGCTGATTCGTTCTTCCGCCACCGCAAACACAAGTTCTCCGTCGCGCACCAGGCACGCCGACGAATCGTGCATCTGCGAATAATTAATCCCCAGTGTGATCATCTCGGTCTCGCGAAAAAGCAAATCCACCAATCTCTTCGTGAACGCTTTGCACTCGCCACGAAGCACCTGCAATGCCGGGAAATATCCGCCAACTAGGTCTTACTGCGACGTTATATTTTACATTCTGTCAGGCTGATTCCGGCGTCTGCGCAATCAACGCAATTCGTTCGCTCATTCCCAGCCGCTGGCTGATCTCCCTGTTCTGAGCAAAAGTGTCCGCTTGATTGCCGAACTGCCAGCCGCCAGACTCGTTGAATACGGACCTCGCACCTATGTGGTTCGAAAATGCCTATCCTTTTTCCGATCGTTGTTCAACAATCGGTGCCGCATCGACTGGCTTCCCGATCCAGTTCCTGAACTTGTGAAGTCCATTGGTTCCATACCATTGTTGAATTTTGTAAAAACTCCGCGGGGGCAATACCAGAGTCGCGCCAAGTACCAGCGCCTTGAACAAGCGGTAGCCGATTGGTTGTTCGGCGTAGCTGTATTGATGGGCCGCTCTTTCAACGCGAAATGTCTCCCAGGGCATCCCTCCGTCGAGCCACAGTCGCATTCTCCCAACATCAACCCAGTTATGTTTCAAAATTTCCGCAATAATCTCCTCGTGAACCCCCAATGCGCGAAGACGCGTCGGCAAACAGTTCAGCAAACCCTCAAGAACTCTACGTTTGCGTTTCGTCTTCCTGTCGTCAACATCGGAATGTTGAAAGAGATTCCCCTCGTGAGAGCGGTAATGGAAAAGCGGCTTATCCAGGACGAGCACCGGAGCCAATGCCGGCGCGAGCGTAAACATATATTCGTCCGCTTCGATGACCAGCTCTTCCGGGAAGGGCAGTATCTGCTCGAGGAGTTTCTTTCGAATTGTAAATCTCGAGGTTCCCAGGAAACAGCGCAGCCTAGTGAACAGCAGTGCCGTGCGCACGTCCCGCAAGTGGAGTTCAGTCATTTTCTGCGGAACCACCACGCCCCGGATCTGGCCATCTGCGAGAGCCTCGTAGTATCCGTGGCCGACCGCCCCGAGTTCGGGATTCCGCGCAAGCTCACTCACAACAAGCTGCACTTTATTGTGAACCCACCAATCGTCCCCATCCAGAAACGCAACAATCTCCCCTTTGCACTCCGGAATCCCCGCGTTGAACGCCGATGCCTGGCCGCCGTTCTCTTTTCGCAACATCCGCACCTGCGGCTCAAACTTTCGAATGATCTCCGGCGTGCGGTCGTTCGACCCATCATCAACGACAATGATTTCGCGTTCCGCAGCCGGAAAATCCTGTTCCAGCGCGCTTACGATGGCTTGTTCAATAAAGCGCTCGTGGTTGTACGTATCGATTAGTACGCTGACAAGAGGTTTTGCCATCTGCCGGCATTCGCTGTGCGGTGATTTCGATCTCTTCGAAAAAAGCTCACCGCACGGTTTGCCTGTCCCCTAATTAAGTCTACGACAATAGAGAAACGCCCAGTTAGTCCCAACGAAGATGAAGTGTGAAAGGAAAGCTGGTCGGATTGTCTCAAACAACTTGCGTGCGTGACTTGCTGCCAACGTCCTCGGCATACCAGGCAATCGTCTTACGCAGCCCGTCTCGCAGAGACGTATTCGCGCGCCAACCGAATTCGGTAAGCGCTCGCGATGTATCCAGGCACCGCCGCGGTTGCCCATCCGGCTTACTTGCGTCCCAGCGCACCTGGCCTTTGTATCCCGTAAGCGAACATACCAATTCCAGCAAAGCCCGAATGCTGATTTCTTCGCCTGATCCTAGATTCACGAACTCCGGTTTTTCGTACTTTTCAGCCGCGACAACAATCGCTTCGGCCGCATCCTCCACGTACAGGAACTCGCGCGTAGCGCTTCCCGTCCCCCACGCCACGATTTCCGGCGCCCTCTCCTGCTTCGCTTCCCAGCACTTGCGAATCAGCGCGGGAATCACGTGCGAGCTTTCCAAATCGAAATTGTCCCTCGGCCCGTAAAGATTCACAGGCGTCAGGTAGATCCCTTTGAACCCATACTGTTGCCGGTACGCCTGCAACTGCACCAACAACATTTTCTTCGCCAGGCCGTAAGGCGCGTTGGTCTCTTCCGGGTATCCATCCCAGAAGTTTTCTTCGCGAAACGGCACGGGTGTGAACTTCGGGTACGAGCAGATCGTCCCCGCGCATACGAACTTCTCGACGCCTGCAATGCGCGCCGCTTCGATGGCATTGATTCCCATCACTGCGTTGTCATAGAAAAATCTTCCGGGGTTTGCCCGGTTTGCGCCGATTCCTCCGACCACCGCCGCGAGGTGGATGAAAATATCCGGCCGCTTGTCCTTATAAAGCCGTATCGCCTCGGATTTTTCACGCAGGTCGTATTCTTGGCTGTGAGGTGTGCTGATCTCCCGGCAACCCGCCGCGCGCAATCTCTCCACGACGAACGATCCCAGGAATCCATTCCCGCCGCTCAAGACCACACGCCGATTCTGCCAAAATCCCATTCCCGGCTCCTTAGTGCTGTGAGGCCTGCCCTTCAACCGCTTTCATCACGCGTGTAACGGAGTTTTGCCAGTGATTCCAGTGGCTGAATTTATTCTCGAGGATCGTCCTCCCCCGTCCCAGGGGCGTGAGGCCTGCCGCTTCCATGTCCGCGTCGACCATGATGGCCACCAATTCCTTGAATCCAATCCGCGCTTCCCAGTCGAGCTTCTCCCGCGCTTTTTTCGTATCCGCAATCAGGCAATCCACTTCCAGCGGCCTCATGTACCGCTCCGAGCTCTTCACATGCTTCCGCCAATCCAACCCCGCGTACGCAAATGCCTCTTCTACGAACTCGCGCACGGAGTGCGCCTCGCCCGTTCCGATGACGATGTCCTCCGCCGTTTCCCGTTGCAGCATCTTCCAGATCGCTTCCACATATTCCGGGGCGTAGCCCCAGTCTCGGCGCGCGTCGAGATTGCCCAGAAACAAAGTGTCCTGCTTCCCGGCCACGATCGCCGCAACTGCCCGAGTGATTTTCCGCGTCACAAACGTCTCGCCGCGCCTCGGGCTTTCGTGATTGAACAAAATCCCGTTGCTTGCAAAAAGCGCATATCCCTCGCGGTAAATCCGCGTCATCCAGTAGGCGTATACTTTCGCCGCGGCGTAAGGGCTGCGCGGTTCGAACTGCGTCGTTTCGCTCTGTGGCGGCTTTGCCGCGCCAAACATCTCCGAACTCGACGCTTGATAAAAACGCGTCTTGCTTCCCGCGCGCCGGATCGCTTCCAGCAATCTCATGGTGCCGAGCCCGGTAATATCGCCCGTGTATTCCGGCATGTCGAAACTCACGCGCACGTGGCTTTGCGCCGCCAGGTGATAGAGCTCATCCGGTGCAAAGCTGTAAACCAGATTCAGCACCCACTCCGTGCTCGAAAGGTCCCCATGGTGCAGAAAAAGCCGCGTGCTGGCTTCATTCGGGTCCTGGTAAATATGATCGATGCGTTTCGTATTGAACGTGCTGGCCCGCCGGATAATCCCGTGAACCTCATAGCCCTTCGAGAGCAGCAATTCCGCCAGATACGAGCCGTCCTGCCCGGTAATTCCAGTGATGAGTGCGCGTTTCATATGCGATCTTTCAAGCCTCTTATTTTCCCGCAGCCCCAAGTACCACGTTTGCAGTTATTCATTTAAATTGCGTTATCAGCTAACGAGTCGTGCCAGAAAATACAAATAAGTTCCTTTGTAGCCGCGCAACCTGACGTATGGATATGCCGCGGCCGCAACCGGCAAGCACGCTGCGTATTTGATGCGTCCAAGAAATTGCACTGCTCGCTGCTGCCATGCCGGAGCGGCATGCAGCGCCGAGGCAGCTTCCTCCGGCGCCATCTGCATGACATCGCGGAAACTGGCCGATGCTTTTCCCGCAGCCTTCCGCATCAGTCCAGTCCGCAGCGCCATGTTAATCATCTGCGCCGTATGTCCGATTCCGGCCGGCTGTTCCTTCACGTTTAGAATTTCAAATCCCTGCGTGCTCAGCAGACTTCGCAGCGCTCTGGCATTCCAACGCAAAAAATGGTTCGGCGGATAATCCAAAACGTCCGGCCCCGTAAGCCATCGCTCGCGGTTGGGAACGCTCAGCGCGACGTAGCCGCGCGGCCGCAGGCACGCCTTGACCTTCTGGATAAACCCCACTGGAGCGGCCTGATGCTCCAGCACCTCAAAAAAAGTCACAACGTCGAATTTCTCTTCCGTGTATTGTTCCGCAAACTCGGAAATCGTCAGCCCAAGAACTCGAGGCAAACCAAGTTGCTCTTTTGCGAAGTGCGCGGCGTTTCTATCGAGTTCCGTGCCGCTCACCGCATAACCCGCCGCACGCGCCGCAGCCAGAAAGTTTCCCGTGCCGCATCCGATATCCAGCAGCTCCCCGCTTCCAGGCGCGAGCGGATCTTTCAGAAAGTACCGATGGCCCGGCTCCAGCGGCAACAGCCTCTCGTCCCGGCCTCCGTACATCTGCTCATACCATCTCGCGTCCGGCATCAGGCGCGGCTCCCAAAAGTGCAAATCGCAGGCACCGCAGCGAAAGAGTTCGTACCTTCCGCAGTGTTCGATGGCGGCGTCCTGTACGGCTCTCGTGCAGGCGGGACACACGGCTGAAGGAGCCCCCACAGCCGCACGGCTGGCCAAGTCCGCCGTGGCCGCTGGTGTGCTGGAAGTATTTTGTGACAGTGCGGTCATCTAGCCCTTGTCGCCTCTCCTTTGCGACCTTCCAGCGGCAAATCCCCTGCAAACGGCTCGCCAAACAGATTTTTGTACGCTCTTCGAAACTCATCGACCCGGTGAACACCATCATACTCCAGCGCCGAAGCAGCAAAGACCCGAAGATAACCATGGGGCGATGCCGCACCGGCATAAACTCTCCGTAGATGCACGGGTATCGCAGCAAGTGCTGAAAATATCCCAAGCGGCTCGGCTCCTGAATTTGGAATCCAAGTGCTGCTTGCGCCTTCGCCGATTGTTTCAAATTGGCATGCAATTCAGACGAAGCAAGATCGTGCCCGCTGTGTTCAACAGGTGCGCGGATTTACGCGACAGTACCGCGCGCATCGCCTTCCGATGTTCAGTACCGAGGACTTCGCAGCCCTTGGAGAGTAGCAATTTCGCACGATAGGAACCGTACTGCCTGGTAATTCCAGAGATGAGTGCGCGTTTTATGGGCGATCTTTCAAGCCTCTTTTTTTCGCGCGGCCCCAAGTACCTCATCTAGACTTGAATTTTCAGATACCGTTTCATTGTATAGGCCGGACCACAAAACGGGGAACGGTGTTCTCCCTCTGATTCTTTATATGGGAGGCTTGGCCGGCAAACGAGTGCGCAACTCCGCTGGGGAGCAGATCCGTCGGTTGGCACTTGAAAGTTCTGTCTGCGGATAAATTGCGTGCGGCTTTACCCATATCAGAGTGTCTGCTCGGATTCTCCGCCCGGCGGTTCTTCCAATAGGCTCTGAAATTCCTCGACGCGCTCTTGCGGAAATCCCACGAGATTTGCATCGTAGGAATCGTCATCGGGCGACACCGAATACAGCGTGCCAATCTCGCTCAGTGCGTACCAGCGATAATTCCAGCGCGCCAGAAGCTGCAGGATGTCTCGCGCCGCGTACCCCCAGGGGCGCGTCCGAATGTCTTGGACTTCCGCCAGAATCGCGGGCCGCGGCGCCGTTTGCAACAATCGGCGAGCCCCCTTCAGAACCCCAAGCTCGCCCCCCTCCGCGTCCAGCTTTATAAAGTCCACTTTTTCGATCCCGCGAGCCGCAAGTAGATCGTCCAGTTTCCGCAACGGCACGCGCACTCGCCGCGTGGGCTCTGGCACGTCTGGTGGCCGCAGGCTGTTGCCCCAGTCTCGAATACCGTCCACGACAAACAGGTCGGCGTCCCCATGATCGTTTCCCAGTGCGCAGGGTTCCGTCTTCACATTTCTGCAGCGATTCACGCGCACGTGCTTCGAGAGTCGTCGGAACTCCCGTGGCGAAGGTTCGAACGACATCACTTTTCCCCTGCGCCCCACGCATTTTGACGCGAGCAGGGTATACAACCCATGATGAGCGCCGATATCGAGCACCGTCATTCCCGGCCGGAGGAACCGTTCGACAAAACGCACTTCCGTCTCCTCAAAGCCGTGGTAAATGAGCTCGTGATCGAGTGCGCCCTTTTCTGCAAGCCACCATGCGCCGAACGGCAAGCGCCACGGGATGGGCATCTGCGGAAAGACGCGGCGGGCACGCATCGCCAGCGAGAGGTACTGCCTGCGTGCGGGACTCGCCAGGAACCGGACGACACGCTGCGGCACGGTCGCTTGTTGCACAACAATTTTGTTCCACGGATCGTGCGCTTCCAGCGGCTCGGGGTACAAGCGGAACCCCGCGACATCGACCGGCAAGGTCGCTGCCAGCAGGACAGTCCGTTTGCGCCTGTGTTCCGGCGTCTCGCGAAAATCATCGTGCTTGGGCAGCGGAATCACCCGGTAGACTGCCGAAAATCCGGCGCGGTAAAGCATCTTGACCAGGCTGCCCTCGCTCGGGTAGCAAGCCATGTCCGTCAAGCTTTGGTCGTCTGCCCGTGATTCCTCGCGCAAGAGCATCGCTGGCCTTTCATCGGGAACGCACATGCTCTCGAGTAGCAGGCACTTGTTCGTCAGTGCGCGCAAATTCCGGATGGCCAGAAAGGGGTTTTCAAGGTGGTAGAGCAATCCGCAGCAAAGCACGAAATCAAAGCGTCCAAGCTCGCGAACGTTCATGCCCTCGATGTCCGCTGTCTCGAACGGCAGGCGGGGGAACCGTTTGCGGGCCTCGGCGATGTTTTCCTCTCGCCCGTCAAAGCCGCACACGTTTAGCCCTGTGTCTGCAAGTATCTTTGAGAAAAAGCCCACCCCGCAACCCGCATCGAGCGCCGTTTCCATCGGAACCACCGGTCTCAATCGCTCGACGACCTGCCGGATAGTTTCCGCCCGCGCGACGATCAGCTTGCGGTAGTGCCGCTGATCGAAGGGTGTTAGTTTTAGTGTGAACTCCGCGTTGATGCGCGGGGCGACGGCTTCCGCTTGTGCGGACGGGACACGATGCATTACGGACATGGGGCTGGACTCCATGTCGGCGTTTCCCCGGTGGGGGCTTCCGGGATTGCCGAACCTTCGAGCGCTTGTGCAGATCTGGCGCGTTCAAGACGCGCGCAGCCGCGAAAGCCCTTTCCGTCCTTAGCCGAACCTAAGAATCTTTTCTGATGGAATAGCCTGACTGGAAAGTAGGCGAATGGTAATCATGTTGACAGAAGAAAGCAAGAAGATTTATTAACACTAAAGTATACCTGTGGATTTTATTCCCAGCTCGAAGAAGGCCGTAAAATCTCCAACCAGCCGGCCGATGAACAGTCAAGGTGAAGAGACGATTCCGGCGCCCACGGAAGTCCGCTTCAGTGACCCGCGCTACTGCTCAAACCCAGTTTCTTCCTCACTTCATGCGTCCTGTGGACAAAAATCTCCCAGAGAAACTCCTTAGCGCGCTCCCTCTCTTGCCGCCAAAATACTCTTCGAATTGTGCCGTCTTCAGTCATTACGTGCGTCGCGCTCAGGATCGTATACCTTTGAGGACGCTCGCCGTAGTACTTCAAGTTTTCGTCAGCCTCCACGCCGCCGTAAGCTCCCAGTTCTTTCCCCCCCGCGACGTGGCTGTAGTCATGCATCTGGTGGACAATCGGTGAAAACCGTGTGATATCCACCACCGGCACGCCCCTCTTCCGTGCGTATTTGATGCACCATTGGTCGAACCACACCCGCCCAATCGCCAACGGCGGCACTTCCGAATAGGTCCCTTTTGGAAACACGAAAAAGTCGATCCCCGTATGGCTTTCCAGCTTTCCTTCTCTCTTCATCCGTTCTCTGAGTTTGTCTTCCCAGCCCGCTTCAAACTCCAATGGCTCCCGAATATCCAGGTTCGTCCTTCGCCCCACGGCCAAAAACTTGTCGAATTTCTGCTTCACCTTCGCCACGCCCGCCGTAAACTCTCGCGGCAAAATAATGTCCGCGTTTACGTACGCGAGGAGTTCAGCCTTTCCCAGCTTTTCTCCGATTGTAAAAATGTCCGCTAGAAGGGGGGTTCCGTGGCTGTTGCGTGCGACTTCCCGTACATGTACAAGCTTCAACTCCTGCGCCAGCTCCGCCGATCCGTATTCCGTCCCGAATAAAATAATCTCCGGCCTCGGCTCCAGCTTCGTCCAGCTTGTTATCGCGTTCCGCTGGATCGTTCCAAAATGACCCTGGAACGGCTTTGCAACCGCGCAGATCGTTAGCCCGGGAAAACTCATCTGCTGCGCTCTCCTTTGAGCGCCCACCTGGAAATGCTCCTCATTTTCCTCGAAGCATCCCTTCGTAGACCTTCACGTACTGTTTCGCTTGAATCTCAAGTGAGTACTCTTCCACCGCGATCCGCCGGCATTCGGCCGCCATCCTCGCTCTTTGCTCCTCCTTTTCCAAGAGGTTCTTGATCGCCGCCGCCAACAATTTCGAATCGCCGGCCGGAACCACCAGCCCTGTCGTGCCGTCGCGCACGACCTCAGGAATCCCCCCCGCGTCCGAACCCACCACGGGCGTCCCGCACGCCATCGACTCCAGCGCCGTCTGCCCGAACGCTTCCTGCAGCGATGGCATCACGAAAAGGTCTGCCGCGCTGTAAATGATCGATTGAAAATGTTCTTCGATGACGTAGCCCAGATGCAGGTGTTCGAACCGCTCCGTGAACTCTGGCTTTGTGCGCCCCATCGACATCAAAAGCAGCCCGCGCACTTCCGTAAGCCCCGAGAGCGCCTCAACCAGTGTGGCGAATCCTTTTCGCTTGATTTCCGGGTGATCCGCTACGAACAAAACAATCTTCGCGTTCGAGGGAACGCCCAGCACAGTCCTCGTGGCCGCTCGTCCTCGCGGCCTAAACTTCTCTACGTCCAACGAATAGTGGATCGCCCCGACGCGCAGCTTCCCGAACAAGGAGCTTTTCCTCGCCTGCGACGCCAGCCACGCGCTGTCCGCCTCAATCTGCAAACACCCTGGCGGAACTGCCCTAAGTGCCTTTCGTTTCCTTTCCCAGATTTGCCGCGAAAGATCTTCTTCCACTTTCGATCCCAACTCAGGGCATGCCCCGCACGCTCCCGCGAATCTTCCGCACCCTTCGTCGTAATGGCACCCGCCAGTAAAGGGGTTCATGTCGTGCAGTGTCCACACCACCGGCGTCTTTTGCGGCACCATCGACAAAAAATCCACATAATCGGCGTATCCCGCGATCCAGTGCAGATGCACGATATCCGACGGCGGTAGCTGCAGCCGCACCTCCGGCCCCAGTTCGCTCCGATCATCGCTGAAAAACTCCTGCCCCTTGCCCCGATTCTTGCTGTAATTCCTCAAATCCGCTTCAATTCGGTCGCGCCGCAGCTTCCGCCTTACGCGCGTAAAGACTTTTGCTCTCCCGTCGAACGCGACAATCCCCTCGCCCTCCTGCACCACGTTCCCCGCAAAAAATATCGAATCCTGCCCGATACGCCGCAGCCCTTCGTGCAGCCGCAGCGCAGCTCGCCCCGCGCCGCCATCCTGATGCGCGCATACGTGAACGATTTTCACTTTGTCCTTTTGTTTCTGCGCAGCGAGCCTCGTGTGCGCAGCATCCGGTCCGCCGCCCGCGCATTCATTTCGATGGTCCCGCGGACTTCCCCCTCAGCCCCAGCGCCGTCCGCATCGGCCTGGACACGTCCAGCAAGAAAAACCACACCGGGTGCCAGCAGTAGCAAACCAGCCATCTGCGCATCCCGCCCACTTGCCGTTTGAAGTGGCACCAGTGCCGCCCCGTATTCTTTCTCAGCCCATCCGCCCGCAGCACGAGCGCCGCGTCCTCGATCGCCCTCAGATGTTTCCATCCGCCGATCCGCTCCAGATTCCGCTTCGCCTCGTCATCTCCCCAGACGCCCTGCTTCCCTTGCGGATGGTGGCTGTAGTCATGATTCTGGTGCACTGCCATCACGCTTCTCGAAGCGTCCACCACCGCGCACCCATCCTCCAGCGCTTTCCACACCATCCAGTTGTCCCAGTACACGCGCCCCACCACCAGCGCCGGAAAGTCCGCCCCATACACGCCCCGCGAAAACGCGAAGTAGTCGATCCACCCGCCGTCGCGTTGCCCACGTGCCGCCGTGGCGCGCTTCCGCACTTGCTCTTCCCACCGCGCATCCCCGAAGTCGATCGCTTCCCCGATCTCCGTGTCCCACCTTCGTCCCACCATCAAAAACTTTGCCTCCGCCGCGCTCACCGCTTCCAGCGCCCGCCGGAAGTCCGACATCAGCACAATGTCGCAGTTCGCGTAGCAAAAAAGTTGGTTTCGCCCGATTTCTTGCGCCCGCTGGAACATGAAGTCCGCGCGCCTGACTCTCTCCGCGCCTTCCTCCCGGCAGGGTTCGTGCCGCAGTCCCAGCTCCCGGCACACCTCTTCCGCGCCTTCATCGTCTCCAAACAGGATCACTTCCGCGTCCGGATGCACTCGTTTCCAGCTCGCCAGCGCGTTGCGTTGCGTGATCCCGTTGTGTCCCACAAACGGTTTCGCCGTCGAAAAAAAGGTGATCATTCGCCTGCTTCTTCTTTCTCAGTCTCTCTTATGCAGCTTCCTCAGGCAACAGCATGTGCTCCGCCTTCGCCCTTTCTCTGGATACTCTCTGGTTGCGCCGCTCGATAGCGCCCGCATTTCTTGCAGAGTCTGCAAAGTCTGCAAAGTTTCGAATGTTTGGAACTTTTCCCTCGGTTTGTGTTAATTATATTCGGGGTCCCAGTTCCTCCCAAACTCGCTCTCGAAGGAAACCTCTCGTGTCCAAAAACTGCTTCTTGGGAAGAAGTTCGAGCTCTCTTTGTGTCCTCGTTCTGCTTTTTTCCGTTGTCGGCTGTTCCAATAATGGCACGCCAGCCGCGCCTGCCGTTATGATCGGCCCCAATCCCGTCACCTTCCCCGCCACCATTCAGGGCTCGACCAGCGGCCCGACCTCCGTCACTGTCACCAACTCCGGCGCCGGCAAGCTGACCATTTCCTCCGTCACCATCGGCGGCACCAATCCCGCCGATTTCACCAACACGAACACCTGCAGCGGCGCCTCCCTCGCTGCCAACGCCACTTGCACCATTTCCGTCACCTTCTCTCCCGCCGGCACTCATTCCGGCGCTCTCTCCGAAACCATCTCTCTCGCCGACAATGCTTCCATGTCTCCCCAGGTCATCACCGCCAGCGGCACCGCCAATCTCATCTCGCTAAACGTTTCCCCGCCCGCCTCCGCCATCGGCACGAGCAATAACGTCACCTTCTCCGCCACGGGCGATGCCGAAGGCGTCACCTATTCTCTCGCCGGCTTCACCAATTCCGGCATGGGCACCGCCGCCGCCCCCGGCTCCATTGACGCTTCCGGCAATTACAATCCGCCGCCCGGCTCGCCCAGCATCTACGTCGTCGTCACCGCCACCAGCAAGACCAACCCCGCCGTTTCCGCCTCCGCCACCGTCAACGTCGTCGCTCCCGGCACTTTCGTCAACACCAACAACGTCCAGGTCGCCCAGTATTCCGTCGTTGCACCTTCTCCCGCCAATATCAGCGTCCAGTTCGGCCTCACCACCTCCTACGGCTTCGCCACCTGGACCGTTCCCACCGGCTCTCTCGGCGGCCCTCCTTCCGTTCCTCTCTATGTCGCCGGCATGACCCAATCCACTCCCTACCACATGCGCGGCGTCCTCCAGTTCGGCGATGGCTCCTCCCTCAACGACGAAGACTTCACCTTCACCACCGGCACGCTTCCCGCGAACCTGGTGCCAACCGTTACCACCAGCACAACTGTCGGCATGACCCCGCAGCCTGGCATTGAGATGGTCGACCTAATCGCAACAAGCAATCCAGCTGCTTCCAACATGGTCGCGGCGACTGATCTTGCCGGGAACGTGATTTGGACATACTACAACCCCCTGACAACCGCGAACCTTCCAAACCCCATTAAACTCATGCCTAACGGGCATTTGCTTATTGACTACACGACCACCACCTTCGGCGCCCCCGACGGCGTGGGTTCGACACTTCAGGAAGTGGACTTGGGGGGAAACCTCATTTGGGAAATGACGCCCACACAACTGAACACCGCTCTGGCCGCGGCTCCTGCGAGCTGCACCGAGTGTAATGTCACGGTGATCGGCACGCACCACGACTTCGTTTTGCTCCCGAACGGGCATTTGATCGTCATCGCCAGCACCACGAAGACCCTGGCCGATGGCTCGACGCCGACCGGCGACGTAATCATTGATCTGGGCGACATGGAGAATGTCGGCGGCAATAATCCCAATCACACGCCACAGCCCGTGTGGGCCTGGAATGAGTTCAATCAGTTGGACACCAACCGGCGTCCTTACAGTTACCCCGATTGGACTCACACAAACGCCGTCATCTACTCCAAGACCGACGGTAACCTAGTCATTTCCATCCGCCACCAGAATTGGCTCGTCAAGATTGACTACAACAATGGCGCAGGCGCCGGAGACATCATCTGGAAGATGGGCGCCGTACTCCCTGGCGACACGGGCGCGGACGTCGCCGATTTTACCCTCTTGAACGCCGACGGCACGCCGGACACCACCGCCACCGACTGGTTCTTCGCACAGCACGGCCCCTCCTTCACCACGACAAACACAAGCGGTCAATTCGGTCTCACCCTCTTCGATAATGGCGATGACCGTGGCGCTGCCGTCGTCGCGGGTGGGACTTGTGGCGTCGCCGGCCAGCCAGACTGCTACAGCACCGTTCCCGTCTTCACGATCGACGAAACAGCTAAAACCGCAACTTTTGTGATTAATCCGACGACTCCGGACTATTCTTTCTTCGGGGGAAACGCCGAAGTCCTTGCCAATGAAAACGTCGAATACGACGAGTGTTCCGACGGGTCAATCGCGGGAGACAACGCATCAATCTTTGAGGTCACACAAACCTCGACTCCGCAAACTGTCTGGCATATGCAAATCACAGGGCAATATGCTTACCGGGCGATGCGCATTCCGAGCCTCTACCCCGGAGTTCAGTGGTAGCATGCTCACCCCTCACTCGTAGGAATTGGCTCCATCGAGCAGCCTGCTCTCGGCCCTCAAGAAGGCAAACTCGCAAAGCCAGAGCACGCCGTGCTTTGGGCTGCGATTCACGTCCGTGATGTCCACGAGGCGGTACCCTGCGTTGGCCATGAACCTGACGACCTCAGCGGCCGTGTTTTCGTAGTCGCGCGCACAGAAAACGGCTTCCACCAGAAAGACCTCGGACTTGCCGAGCAGCTCGGAGGCCCCGGCGAGGACCTTTAAGTCCAGGCCTTCCGCGTCGATTTTCACCATGTCAGGCAATTCACCGCCTGCCTGGGCCACGATCTCATTGGCGGTCTTCACCGGGACCGTGATCTGCTGAAGGCCTGCGCTGCGCGCCTGCGCCTCCGTGAGCACGAACGTGCTCCCGCTATCGCGGCTTGCAATCGTAAAGGGCATCGTCCCCGAATGGTCGCTCGCCCCTGCATGCACCCATTGAATTTTGTATCCCGCCTCGATCAGGTCTTCGACCTCGAACTTCAAGCTGTCCTGCGGCTCCACCAGCGTGTACCGCGCCTCGGGGAAAAATTTGATCGCGTCGCGCGTCCAGTAGCCGTGGTTTGCGCCGATATCCAGAATGTGTTTTGGCGCGAATCCCAGCCGCTTCAGCAGCGCAAAAAATGGGCGTAAACCTTCGCTCGCCGTCGAATCATGCTCGATCCGCACGATACGATACCCCAGCTTTGCCATGACGAAATGAATGATTCGCTTCATCAGTGGCTGGTCACTTCGAATCTCGGGACATTCCCATCATCGAGTTCGACGCTCTTTGAGCGCTCGCCATAAAGGCGCCGCGCCACTCGTAGAATCGATCTGCCCTTTTTGATCCCAGGATCAGGGACCACGGAGCAAAGAAGTAATTAAAGGCAGTCAGCTTCCAAGTTTGCAACGGAGCATAGGCATGGTTCTGCCGTAGCACCAGAAGAAAAAACCTGAGCCTGCCGGGCGAATCAGTTCGCAGGACCTCAACGTTGTACTGCCACAGTGTCCGAAAAACTCGGGCGGCGCGATTTTTTCTTATGTAACCATTCTTTGTAAGCCAGTCCATCATGGCGTCGATCAGAATCTTCCACATGATGTATTTTTTCGCCTTATCGCCGCGGGACGCCTCTGGCTCGCGGGCCGTATACGAATTCTTGCCATGGATTCGGTACACGGTGAATAGCTTTGGTAGGGCGCGGATGGGAGCCAGAAAGGGCATTAAAGACACTAGGAAACAATCGGCCAACATCCGAATTTGCCCGGGAATGGGAAGTAGTGGCCTCAACAGGCTCCGGCGAAACGCGATTCCCGACGTCGGTTCCGGCAGGAACAGACTGATCTGTTTCGGATCGTTGCCGATGTCCCCCGAAATCTCGACAAAGGGCCACTCTCGCCTTAGGTCCGTCTCTGCGTGCCACTCCTGCAGCTTGTGATAGACCATCCCCAAACTTTGATCGCTGGCAAAAATGTCGGCCAGACAAGCAAGCTTCCCCGGAAGAAATAGATCATCCGCGTCTAGGAGAGCCACAATCTCCCCGCAGGCTCTCTCGAGTCCATAGTTCAGCGCG
>JBAQJX010000109.1:0-8882 GCA_049641765.1 Candidatus Acidiferrum sp. | reverse complement strand
GTACGCCAGCCGCCAAACAGAGGCCTATGCGGCTCATTGTTGGACTTGGGAATCCTGATCCGGAGTACCAATGGACGCCGCACAACCTCGGATTCATGGCCGTTGATGAGCTCGCGAATCGTGGCTCGATTCGCGTCGAGCGCCCCGAAGCCAAGGCGCTCGTCGGCCGCGGCAAACTCGTAGGAGAAGATGTCCTCCTCGCCAAGCCGCAGACGTACATGAATCTCAGCGGCATTTCCGTGCGCGAGCTGCTCGAAAAATACGAGCTCGGCCCGGAAGATTTGTTCGTGATGTGGGATGAAGTTCAGTTGCCCTCCGGCACGATTCGAATCGACCGCAGGGGCAGCGGTGGCAGCCACAACGGCGCGAACTCGGTCATCAGCTCCGTCGGCACGCAGGATTTCTGGCGCCTTCGTTTAGGTTTCGGGCCGGATCATCCGCTCAGTAGCCGCAGGGAATTTGTTCTGCGGCCTATGCGGAAAGCCGAACTCGAAGTCGCCGCCGAGATGGTCGCCGAAGCTGGCGACGCCGTCGAGATGCTTCTCACGCAGGGCATCGACGCGGCGATGAACAAGTTCAACCGGCGAAAGCTGCCGGAAGCCGGCGAGCCGGAAAAAACGTAAGCCGTTACTCCGGCCGCGGTTCGCAACGGATTTGCAGTGTCGCCGATGCCATCGGCGCAAAGAGGAAAGAGGTCATCATGGAAGAGCGTTTGTACGATCTGATTTTCATCGCGCGGCCGGCCACGCCGGAAGACGAGATCAAGAAAGTCCTTTCCGGCATCGAGCACACCTGCGCGGAAAAGGGCGGCAAGATCGAAAAGACCGAGCACTGGGGCACCCGCAAGCTCGCCTATCGCGTCTCCAAGCATCGCGAGGGCATATATGTCTACCAGCAGATTCGCACGAGCCACGGCGAGCTCATCGCCGAACTCGAACGCCGCCTCCGTGTGCAGGACGTCATCATCAAGTATCTGACCGTGCGCCTCGACGAGGATTTGAAGCGCCAGAAGAAGCTCGGCGGTAAGCGCGAACAGCGTGCCGCTCGGCGTCCCCGCCGCAGCGCCCCCGCGGCGGCTCCAGCTTCGACTCCCGCTGCACCTCCGGAACCGGCTGCGGCCGCAAGCTAAAACAAAGTTTTTGAGTTAAGAGAGAAAGGCAGGATGGTATGGCAGAGGAACCGAAACAAGCACAGACTCACAGTGGACCGCCGCGTCGCGAAGGTGGTGGCGGCCATGGCGGACCAGGCGGGCATAGTGGTCCGCGCCGCGAAGGTGGACCGGGCGGTGGCCCAGGAGGTCCGGGTGGCCCCGGTGGCCGTCCGCGCGGCAAGCGCCAGTATTTTCGCAAAAAGAAAGTCTGCAAGTTCTGCGTCGAGAAGATGGACTTCATCGACTACAAGCGCGCCGACATTCTTTCCCAGTTTGTCCAGGAACGCGGCAAGATTCTCCCTCGCCGCATGACCGGAGTTTGTTCGCGCCATCAGCGCTGGCTCGGCGTCGCCATCAAGCGCGCGCGCAACATCGCCCTGCTTCCCTTTGCGGGCAGCGCCGCTGGCACACAGGCCCCTCGCGTCGCCACACCGCAGGCCGCTCATGCAGCGCCTGCCGCCGCGCCCGTTGCACCACCTGCGCCACCGACACCGGCCCCCGCGGCCGAAGCGCCGAAGGCCTGACCTTGCTCGGGCCTTTGCCACACGAATCACGCGAAACAGGAGCTTAGAGAGAACTCATGCAAATCATTCTTCAGGAAGATGTCGAAAAACTCGGCCACCGAGGCGAAGTCGTCACCGTCAAGCCCGGCTACGCTCGCAATTTTCTTTTGCCTCGCAAGCTCGCTATTGAAGCCAGCGTCGGCAACATGAAAGCCCTCGAGAGGATTCGTACCTCTCTTGCGAAAAAAACCGCCAACGAGCTCGACGCCGCGCAAAAACAGGCGGCGCTGATCAACGGCGTCTCGTTGAACTTCACGCGCAAGACTGGCGAAAACGATCAGATGTTCGGCTCCGTAACCACCGCCGACATCGCCGAAGGCCTCGCCGCGCAAAATTTCAAAATCGATAAGCGCCAGGTCCAGCTCCCCGATCCCATCAAGGCCCTCGGCGAATATCCCGTCACCATCAAAGTCTTTCGCGACGTCACCGCTCAGATTACGGTCCACGTCGCCAAAGAAGAATAATTCCAATACGCGATCGGACGAAGTTTTCCTCGTAGGGGCACGATACATCGTGCCCTTTCTTTTTTGCTCATTCTCGTCGAACGCAACAAGAAAACTTTTGCACCGATTTCCAAAACCATGCACAGCTTCCCGGTTGACGCTCGGCTCTCTTCCGCGCACAATGCCGCACCAGTTTGAATGTGACTCGATGTGATTTGATTTTAATTTGAATCAAGAATCGTTTGATTTTGCATCGGAAACTCCGCGCTTGCCCTCTCGCGGACAACATGATACAAAAGCGAAGAAAAGGCGAATAATGAAGGTACGCTATGTCTGCTGATCCCGTCCTCGAAAGGCCGCTTCCGAACAATCTCGACGCCGAGCGTTCCGTCCTCGGCGCCATTTTGCTCGATAACCATGCGCTCAACACCGCCATCGAGCATCTCCGCAGCGGAGACTTTTTCCTCGATCAGCACCGCCGCGTCTTTGACCAGATGATCGCTCTCGGCGAAGCACAGCATGCCATCGACCTCGTCACTCTCACCGAAGAACTTCACCGCCACGGCGATCTGGAAGCCGCCGGCGGCGCTCCCTATCTCGCCGCTCTTGCCGACGGCATGCCCAAAGTTTCCAACGTCGAGCACTACGCCCGCATCGTCAAAGAAAAAGCCATCCTTCGCAATCTTATTCACACCACCCACAACATTCAGCAGCAGGCCTTCGAGGCCGAAGATCCCGCCGACGCCATTCTCGACACCGCCGAATCTTCCATTTTCGCTCTCGCTGAAGACCGCGCCAAAGGCGGCCTCACTCCCATCAAGGAAATCATCGACAAGAGCAGAGAGCGCCTCGAACGGATTTTCCGCGAGGGCAAGAGCATCACCGGCGTCGCCACCGGCTACTCGGACTTGGATCGCCTCACTTCCGGCTTTCAGCCTTCCGAGCTCTTGATCCTCGCCGCGCGCCCCTCTCAGGGAAAAACCGCGCTCGCCCTCAACCTCGCCGAAAACATCGCCATTCGCTCCGGACAGGGCGTTGCCTTCTTCAGCCTCGAAATGTCCAAGGAATCTTTGCTCCAGCGCCTCGTCGCTTCCGTCGCCCAAATTGACGCGCACCATTTCCGCACCGGCCGCCTCACCCGCGAGGACTGGAGCCGCATGACCGACGCTCTGGCCATGATTTATTCCTCGCCCATCTGGATCGACGACGCCGGCTCCATCAGCGTCCTCGAAATCGGCGCCAAAGCCCGCCGCCTCAAGCGCGACAAAGGTCTCACGCTTCTCGTCGTCGATTATCTTCAGTTGATCACTGCGCGTGGCCGCTTCGGCAATCGCCAGGAAGAAGTCGCCAGCATCTCTCGCGGCCTCAAGAGTCTCGCCAAGGAACTGCAGATTCCCGTCCTCGTCCTCAGCCAGCTCACCCGCGCTCCAGAGCGCGATGACCGCGGCCCTCAGCTTTCCGACCTTCGCGAATCCGGCGCCATCGAGCAGGACGCCGACGTCGTCATGTTCATCTACCGTCCCCACTTCTTCAAAGCCGGCGCCAGCCCCGAAGAGCGCGAAGAAACCGAGCTCCGCATCGCCAAGCAGCGCAATGGCCCCACCGAAAACGTCCGCTTCCGCTTCCTAAGCAAATTCACGCGCTTCGAAGAAGCCGCCCCCGACGCCTTCTCCCAATTCTCCCCCGACGATATGGGCTGAAACGAATATGTCTCTCTTCTCTGCCTCGCACACGAATTGCATCCGAACACCCGCCCTCCTGCGTCGAAGAGTTGGCACGGATATTGCTCATAGACATCAGCGCTGCACGCACATCAGCTCGATCGATTACTCGTTTGCAGCCGACGAAGACCTTGCTTTGAATTGAGCCCCACATACCCTATGATTTCATCAATGCATTCCACTGCGCTTAAAATCAAGAAAACAAATCAGCTTCTTCGATGCGGTGACGCTCGCGAGCTAGACTGGATCGCTGACGAATCCGTTCATCTTGTTGTGACATCGCCGCCATACTGGACGCTTAAGGAGTATCCCAAGCACAAAGGGCAGCTAGGTTTCATTTCGGACTACAACGAGTTCCACGATGAACTCGATCGCGTTTGGCGGCACTGTATGCGAGTGCTGGTTCCTGGCGGTCGCGTCGTCTGCGTGGTCGGTGACGTCTGCCTCTCAAGAAAGCTCCACGGTCGGCATATGGTCATGCCCCTGCACGCCGATATCGTGGTTCGTTGTCGCAAGATCGGTTTCGACAATCTCACTCCCATCCTCTGGTACAAGATCTCGAATGCCAAATACGAAATTGAAAATGGCAGAGCGGGTTTCCTCGGCAAACCGTACGAACCCAATGCCATTATCAAGAATGACGTCGAATTTATCTTAATGCTGCGCAAACCCGGCGGATATCGCCAGCCGACCGAGGAACAGCGGGACGCTTCGCGCCTCACAAAAGAAGAACATCACGATTGGTTCCAGCAGGTCTGGACCATTCCAGGGGAGTCCACCAGGCGGCATCCAGCTCCCTATCCTCCTGCGCTTGCCTACCGGCTCGTCCGAATGTTCTCATTCGTGGGCGACACTGTTCTGGACCCCTTTATGGGCACTGGCACAACTCTTTTGGCGGCTGCGACCTGCGACCGCCACGGGATTGGTGTAGAAATCGATGAATCTTATTTGCGCGATGCCAAATCTCGCCTCGAATCCCAGCCCCAGGAACTCTTTCCCGGACTACGTCCATACGTCGTGAAACGCCGCGCCGCTCGCTGAGCCTTTCGCTTACGCTTTGCTTTGATACCGGCTACTAATACGTACTAGCGCCGACGCATAGTCCCTAACAGTCTCCGCTTGATCCACCCATTCGAACGGGAAAGGATTCTCGTTGGTAGCTCTGAATCGAAGAACAAGAAATTCATCAAAATGAGGAGCTGCTAAGTCGCGCAAGCGTCGCTCCGCTTCGTGAGCTTCCTGCGATGGGTGCAGAAATCCGCCTTTGCCAGTAGTCGGATACTTCCTCGCTTCTCCCTCATATCCGACGTATCTCTCCGCGCTATTCACGCCCACAATGCCAACGCAAATCGGATTCCCTCCGCCCTTCCTAAATTCAACGACCTGATTCCGCAAATCGTTGATCACCCGATCAATTTGTTTGATCATCGCCTTTGCCAGTATCTTCACCTCTACGCCGACCTCAACTGTCGCAATTAACCCTCTCGCTACACGAAAGCTCTCATCGGAAATTGCGGCTTCTCCAGGGACAATTTCTCCGAACGTGCCGTCTCCTCGTCTCGCTTTAACTCCGTGTCTCTTGTTCCCGACGTTGAGAACACATCTGCGCTCTGCAATGTCACGGACGAGTCTAGGTGACCTGTCGATCGAGAATAAATCCTCGTACAAATGCATGGCCACGAAATCTCCTTGATTCGACGCTCGGTGAAGGTACGCGCGCCCTTCAAAGAGCTTCCGGAACTCCGTCAGCAAGCGCAATTCAATCGTTTCAGTTTTAAGAGGCAAGGCAGTCAAATCTTAACATCTAAAGAAAAATACTGGAGACCGTAGTCTCATTGTCAAAGATGCGCAGGTTCCTACGTTTCGGCCTTGGGGTCCGTGTTAAACCATCGCGCTACCGGTGGCCCAAGCTCCACACATACGCCGCCACCGCCTTCACCTGCTCATCCGTCAACTGCGCCCCGCCTTTCGCCGGCATCGGGCTGCGATAGTTCTTCGGCTGCGACACTCCGTCGTTAATCGTCTTCGTAATTCCCTCAAAACTTCCATCGCTCCACAGCCATTTCTTTCCATTCAACGGCGGCCCAAGCGTCGATCCTTGCCCGCTCATTCCGTGGCAGCCCGTGCACGCCGCACCACCAACCTGTCCGCGGTAAATCTGCCGGCCCAGCGACACCATCTCCCGCGTCGCACCCTCCGGTACGGCAACCTTCGCGTTTGCCTCCGCGCCCGCATTCGCATGTGTCCCCTCCGGCGGCCGCGCCTTCGCTCCCGCGATCTCCCCCGGCGAAGCCGTCGCGCTCTCGCATGCCGTCACCGACTTTTCATCGAATGGTCCGCCGCGATACGTAATCCGGTAAATCCGCCCGCGGATATCATCCGCCACGTAGAGCGCTCCGTCCGGCCCCACCGCCAACCCGCTGGGACGATGCTCGGCTCCATCCGGCGACATCACCGCTCCCGCGAATCCGCTCGCAAACACTTCGCAGTGCCCCGCGGCATGTTCTCCGTTCATCGGCTGAAACACAACGTTGTACCCCTGCTGTGGATAGGGCGCTCGATCCCACGATCCATGGAACGCGATGAACAAGCCCTTGCGGTAACGCGCGGGAAATTCCTTCTTGTCGTAATGCGTCATGTCGTTCGGCGCCCAATGCGCCGGAAACGCCGCGGCCGGTTCCGTCTTCTCCGCGCACACTCCAATTTTCTTCCCATCCCCGCCGTATTCCGGCGCCAGCACCAGCTTCCGCACGAATGAGTCGTAGTAGCACTCCGGCCAGCCATAATCTCCGCCCTGCTTCAGCAACATCACTTCTTCTGCCGGGAGCGTCGCTTCCTCTTCCGGCTTGTAGATCTCCGGCCAATTTGCATGCAGTTGATCTCGTCCGTGCTGCGTCACGAACAGCCGGCCCTCATCGTCGAACGCGTACCCTTCCCCATTGCGAATCCCCGTCGCGTATCGTTCCGCCGGAGAAAATGTCTGATCCGTCTTGTTCGCGTCAAAGCGCCAGGTCCCGCCCCGCGTCTCCCGCTCCGTGCAGGGAGTGATTCCCGGCGAATGCAGCGTCCGGTTTTTCTCCTGGCAGGCGTTGGTCGCGGTTCCCATGTCCACATACATTTCGCCATTCTTGTCGATAATGAAAGGATGCATGGGATGATCGCCGCCCAGCGGCATTCCCGAAACAATCGTCTCCGCCGCTCCGCTCGGCACAAGCGATCCGCTCGCCATCGCATACCGCACGATGCGGTCGTTGCTCTCCGCATAAATAGAATCCTTGTAGAGGCCGATTCCCGTCCCGCCATGCCCGCCGCTCTGCGCCGTTTCCCCAAAACGTTCCACCACATCCGCTTTTCCCGCACCCGCTTTGTCTTCCAGCGCCACAAGGAATCCGCCCTCATGCGGCGCAGTGTTTCCGTAATACCGCCCCGACCAGGTGTTCACGTAAAGCACGCCATTCGACGCCGCCACCATGTGCCGCGCGTGCCCGATTCCATCCGCAAACACGGTCGCGCAGAAACCCGCCGGCAGCTTCAGCCCACTGTCATCGTTCGGGCATGCGTCGCCCGCCGCCATCGCGGCCTTCGGCTGGCTTCGCACCGGCATGAGCGCGCCTAAAGCGCACAACGCCCCAATCACACCAAGCACAGACAGCAGCACCTTATTTCTGCCCAACCATCCCATGTCATTCCTCCAAACCTTCGCGGCCGATCATGTCGCACTCAACTATCGTACCCATCGGGAATCAACGAGTGTAATCGTCTCTACTTGCTCTTGACTGCCTGCACGCGCAATTTTACTTCGGTATTCGCTGGATGTACTACGCCATCCTTAACAAATGGAACAAATATCCAGTTTCGAGCGGACGCCGCAATCCTTTCGCCGACTCCAGCATTCGTGGCATGCGCTATCTCCGCCTGCTCTACCAGTCCGTTCACACCAACGTGCAACTTAAGCTGCACTTCAGCTACTCCTTGAAAATCAGGCGTGACCATAATTCTCTCGAAGTCACAGGAGATGCATTGAAGGCCCTGGGCGGGTGGAACATCGAGAGGGGGAGCGGCAGCCGGAGGTGTGATGGGAGACGAGCTTTTGGAGTACGGAGGCATAGCTTGTGTTGTCGTCACCGCCGAGCACTCTAAGCCTGTTCCCACAGCGCAAATCGTCCGTTTCGCCACTGCCCACTTCGCAGTAACAGCCTTCTCAGGTGCAAAAGTCCAAAAGCCAACAGGATCTGTCGGCGGAAGTTGTACGCCTGCACCGTCCCAGTATAGGCACCCTTGCATGCTGCACTCAGAGAACTCGTTCTTTGACCATCTCGGCAGATGAGTCCACTTTTCTCCATCCGCCGAGTGCATCACCAGAGGAACTCCGTAACCGCCTCCGGGTTTGTCTTTCTCAATCACCTCCATGCCTGCGAACCAATACTCGCCATCATGCGCGGATAGCTTCCCTAGACCAGTGCTGGGAATCATGGAAACAGTCCACTTCGCACCGTCGTCCGCGGTGAGTAACAATCTGTAGTCATACGCACTAGAGTTCCCTTCACCAAGAACGATGGCTAAATGTTTCACATCAAGGGCCACAACTGACAGGACGTTGGAAAATCCTTTCAAATCCTCGCCGGAAAAGTCGATGGGGACTGGAACCCAAGTTGTCCCTCCATCATTGGTCTCATATATGCCCCGTTGCGCGTGGATGATTCCGTGGTTTTCATCGGAGAAAGAAGCTTCGTAGACCACCTCACTCGGGACGGCGATCGAATTCCAGGTACCTCCGCCATCTTTTGTAATGAGCATCTGACCACCCGTTCCGGCCGCATAACCAAATTCTTCACCGCTGAATCCAACCGTCAATAGCAGGCTTCCGTTTCTTGTTACGTGCTTGGTTGTCCAGGTATTTGCCCCGTCCGCAGAGGCAGCAATTAGTTCGTCTGCCCCGCACACCCAAAGAGTCCCGTTATTTTCCACGATATTCAAAGCGCGCGCTGGGAGCTCAACCGTGCGC